>NZ_JBNBBL010000005.1:0-329827 GCF_050031945.1 Plantibacter sp. 2H11-2
GTATTAAGTCTCGTGGGCTCGGAGATTTGTATAAGAGACAGGGTCTCCAGCGACCCGCGCTCACGGCTCCGGGGCGCGCTCGGGTCAGCGCACCGCGCTGGCGCCTCGGGTGGGTCGGCTGGGTGAAGCCCGAACATCGGACGGGATTCGGGCGTGACGCGGCATACTGGGCGCATCACCACGCGACGCTCGTCGGATGAGCGCGCGGCCGAGTACCCGGAGGAGCCGCCGATGACGACCGATTCCAGCCCAGAGCAGCCCATCGCACAGACGACGTCGGGAGCGGTCCGCGGGACGCGCCGCGCCGACGGATCGGTCGCCTTCCTCGGCATCCCGTTCGCCGAGCCGCCGACCGGAGCGAGACGATTCCAGGCCCCCGAGCCCAAAGCGCCCTGGGACGGCGTCCTCGACGCGACCGCCTACGGCGCGACACCGCAGCGGAAGGCCCTGGCCGAGATCACGACGATCCCGGAACCGTCGATCCCCGGCGACTCGACGCTCAACGTCAACGTCTTCACGCCCGACCCGACACCCGCCGCAGACCGTACCGGTCTGCCCGTCCTCGTGTGGATCCACGGCGGCGGCTTCATCGCCGGGTCGCCCGCGAGCCCCTGGTACGACGGTCGGGCCTTCAACCGCGACGGCGTCGTCACGGTCTCGCTGTCCTACCGCCTCGGCTTCGACGGCTTCGGCTGGCTGCCCGACGCCCCGGCCAACCGCGGGGTCCTCGACTGGATCCTCGCGCTCGAGTGGGTGCGCGACAACATCGCGGCGTTCGGCGGCGACCCGCAGCGGGTCACGATCGCCGGCCAGTCCGCCGGCGGCGGGTCCGTCATGACCCTGCTCACGGTGCCGTCAGCGCAACACCTGTTCCAGCGGGCGATCTCCGTGTCCGGCGTCCCCGGCGACGTCCCGCTCCACGAGGCGCAGACCCTGACCGGGCGACTCGCCCAGCACCTCGGGGCGCCCGCGACCCTGGCCGGCTTCGCAAGCGTCCCGGAGGCCACGCTGATCGAGGCCCAAGGCTTCGAGGTCGTCCCCGGCGGCGCGACCGACCCGGAGTCCGTGCTCCGCGGGATGACGACGATGAACGGCCGCCTCGGTCTCGGCCCGATCGTCGACGGCGAGCTGGTCGTCGACACCGTCGAAGCCGGCATGATCGCGGGACGAGGCGCGGACAAGCCGTTGCTCGTCAGCGCGACCCGAGAGGAGTTCGCCGGGTTCTTCACCGGTCGACTCGACCAGTTCGACGCCGTGGCGCCGACGCGTGCCCTGGAACTGATGGGCGTGCCGGAGCCGCTCGCCGAGGCGTACGTCGCGACCCAGCCCGGCGAACGCACGGGACTCGTCGCGGGGCGCTTCGTGAGCGACGTCATGTTCCGTGAGCGCGTCATCCGCTGGCTGGCGCTGCGGGACGACGCCGAGATGTGGGTCTCCGACTTCGTGTGGCGCTCGACGGTGAGCGGGATCGCGGAGCACTGCCTCGACGTCCCGTTCATCTTCGACGTGCTCGACGACCCGGACGTCACCCGGGTGGCGGGCCCGCACGCGCCGCAGGAGCTCGCTGATCGGATCCACGGCGCGGTCGTGGCGTTCGTCCGAGACGGGTCGCCGGGCTGGTCGCGGTCCGATCAGGACGCCTCAGCGATCGAGGTGTTCGACGCGGCCGGGGCGCCGACGGTCGAGCCGTTCGCGAGTGCGCGCGTGCTCGCAGCGGCGAAGCGACTCGCGGAAGCGCCGTCGACGACGGCATCGACACCGGTCTGACGGGCCCTGGCACTCGGCTCCTAGGACGAACCGGGCCGTTCTGCCAGGGGGTGTGGCTGTGAGGCGTCCCGCGTTACCGTCGGGACACGAGGAAAGGAATCAGCATGAGCGACCCACGAGACGAGATGGACGACCCGATCGGCGACGCACAGGAGGCGATCTCCCGAGCGCTGCCCGACAACGCTCCCGAGAGCGATGATCCGATGGCGGCGCCGACGGTCGACGACCCGGGCTCCGAGCCCGGCGACGGCGACCCCGCCGACCAGCCGGGCCTCCTCTAGCGAGGCTCGCCCGGGGCTGTCCTCAGCTCGGGGATCCCTGGTCAGCGCGGTGCTGCCGACCGAGGTGTGCTGAACCGGCGCCAGCGCGGTGCGCTGGTCCGAACCCCCGGGATCAGGCTTCAGCGCGGCCCGTGCGCGTGGGCGCGGCCCTCCAGAGACCCGCGCTCACGCGTGTGGCCCGCGCTGGCGTCAGCGCACCGCGCTGGCGCAAGCCGAAACGCAGGAGGGTGGAGGCGTGCAACGCGGGGGCGCTCCGCGCGCGTAGCGGAACGACTTCGAGCGATGTCAACCCCCGGGACGGAATGGTCATGCCCCCATACGGTGGACGGAGTTCTGCGAAAGGAGCTTCACCATGAACATCCTGCTCATCATCGTCATCGTCGTTGCCATCGTTCTCGCCATCACCGGTGGGTTCGTCCAGTCCCTCAACTTCCTGCTGTGGGTCGGCCTCGTGCTGCTCGCGATCGCGATCATCGCGTTCCTGATCAGGACGATCACGGGTCGTAAGGCGCTCTAACTCGAATTCGAGTCCACGAAGCGGTCGGTCCCTCCGGGGGCCGGCCGCTTCGCTGTGTCCGGGGTAGTGCGTCCGGGCGGGATCTGAGCCCTACCGCAATGACGGATCGACGCTCGTCCGTCGGAGCACCGCATCGGCGAAGGCCCCGAACAACCGCTCGCCGGCCTCCCGCATCGGACCCGCCACCGCGGCGACCTCGGACCGCAGGCGGTCGGCCGCCTCCTCCGCGGTCCCGGCGATGAACGGCAGGTCGCGGAGCATGAGCGGTTCCGCGAGCCACCGGTCGAGCATCGGCGGGTCGACCTCGAGGTGGAACTGCGTCGCGAAGACCCGGTCCTCGATCCGGAACGCCTGGTTCGGCGTCGACGGCGACGACGCGAGGACCGTCGCTCCATACGGAGCCTCGACTACATCGCCATGCCAGTGCAGCACCGGCAGCCGCTCGCCCCGCATGCCGAGTTCGCTCTCGGCCAGGAGCTCGACGTCGCCGACACCCACCTCATGCGCGGCCGCCGAGTGGAGGGTGGCTCCGAGGGCCGTCGCGATGAGCTGATGCCCGAGACAGACCCCGAACACCGGGATGCCGAGCACCGCCGCATCGCGCACGAGCTGTGCTTCGAGCCCGAGACCCGGGTGCTCCTCCACGTCGAGCGCGCCCATCGGGCCGCCGAGGAGGACGAGCCCGTCGAACCCGGTGATCTCGCGCGCCGGCGGCAGCTCACGACGCTCGACGATCGTGTCGAGCGTCCAGTCGATCCCCGACGCCGTCAGCACCTCGCCGAGCACCGCCGGTCGTTCCCAGGGGACGTGCTGCAGGACGAGGACGTGCGGTCTGGTCATCGGAGGCCTCCAGGTCGCGGGGGCGGCGCGACCGGTCTCCGCCGGGTCGCGGAGGTCGTCGCCGTGCGAGCATCGTAGCGAATCCGGGCGTCGTCACCGGCCCGAGGCATCGGGCTCCCGGCCGATACACTGTCACCGTGCTGCTCTCGGACCGTGACATCAAAGCCGAACTCGACGCCTCCCGCATCGCGCTCGACCCCTACTCGCCGGAGATGATCCAGCCCTCGTCCATCGACGTGCGCCTCGATCGCTTCTTCCGGCTCTTCGACAACCACAAGTACCCCTTCATCGATCCCGCGGAGGATCAGCCGGAGCTGACGCGCCTCATCGAGACGCTGCCGAACGAGCCGTTCATCCTGCACCCCGGCGAGTTCGTCCTCGGGTCCACGTACGAGCGGGTCTCCCTCCCGGACGACGTCGCCGCACGCCTCGAGGGCAAGAGCTCGCTCGGTCGTCTCGGGCTCCTCACGCACTCCACCGCCGGCTTCATCGACCCCGGCTTCACGGGCCACGTCACCCTCGAGCTCAGCAACGTCGCCACGCTGCCGATCAAGCTCTGGCCGGGGATGAAGATCGGTCAGATGTGCTTCTTCCGGCTCACGTCACCGGCCGAGCGCCCGTACGGTTCGAGCGAGTACAGTTCCAGGTATCAGGGACAGCGTGGACCCACCGCCTCCCGTTCCTTCCAGAACTTCCACCGGACCGACGTCGGCGAGACGCAGCGCTGACGCAGGACTGAGGCGGGCGTCCCGACGACGGGCGGGCAGGTGGACCAGCAGAAAGGCCCCGCCATGAGCACGTCAGAGCGACCCGACTTCGCCCGCGCGATCACCGCCGACGGGCCGACGCCGCTCTACCCGCGTCGCATGGTCCGGTTCGGGCAGTTCGTCGGGTCCTGGGACGTCCACTCGAAGCGCCTCGACGACGAGAGTGGCGAGTGGGTCGAGTCCGACTTCCGCTGGATCGTGTCGTACATCCTCGAGGGGCGGGCCGTGCAGGACGTCCAGCTCGTCGCGAACGACGCGGAACCGTCGGGCTGGGAGACGGTCAGTACGGCTCTCCGCGTCTACGACCGGTTGATGGGCGCCTGGCGGGTGAACTACGTCGAGCCACGGCGCGGCGAATTCTGCCAGCTCGTCGCGACGCCGCACCGCTCCGACGGCATCCGCCAGGACGGCACGCGGAACGACGACAAGCTCATCCGGTGGAACTTCAGCGGCATCACCGAGGACTCGTACACCTGGGAGAGCTGGGTGTCCGACGACGAGGGCGTGACCTGGTGGCTGCAGGAGCACAACGAGGGTCGCCGCATCGCCTGAGCGGATCCGTCTCCACCGCGACACTCAGGGGTCGGTGCGCGCCAGGCGCTCCAGGAACGACGCCAGCTGCTCGCGCTCGGCCGTGGAGAAGCCGTCGAGGACACGCTCCTCGGCGGCGAGGTGATCGGGCAGGGCCGCTTCGACGAGGCGCTTGCCGGCCGGGGTGAGGGCGACGACCGTGCCGCGCCCGTCCTGCTCGCTCGGACGGCGCGTGACGAGACCGCGCTCGACGAGCTTGTTCACGCGCTGGGCGATCGCGCTCGACGTCACCATCGACCAGTGGGCGAGGTCCTTCGGCGCGAGCTCGTGCGGTGAGCCGGCGCGGAGCAGGGTGGCGAGCACGTCGAACGAGGCGCTGTCGAGACCGTGCTCGGCGAAGGTCGAGGACAGACGGGCGTCGACCGCCGTCGCCGCTCGCGACAGTCGTCCGATGACGGCCATGGGCGAGACGTCGAGATCGGGTCGCTCGGTCCGCCACTGGCTCAGGATGTCGTCGACGCGCGTGCTCATGCAGTCAGCGTAGCAATTCGCTTAGCGCTGAGCTATTCTTGCTCAGTGCTTAGCAATCAACTCCGCATCGCCGCCGTCACCGCCATCGCCCCGATCAGCTGGGGGACCACCTACCTCGTCACGAGCGAACTGCTCCCGCCGGGACGACCGCTGCTGGCAGCCGTGCTCCGGGCGCTGCCCGCGGGCCTCCTGCTCCTCGCGATCACGCGAATCCTGCCGGTCGGTGGCTGGTGGTGGCGGTCGCTCGTGCTCGGCACGCTCGACATCGGCGCCTTCTTCGCATTCCTCTTCCTCGCCGCCTACCGACTGCCCGGCGGGGTCGCCGCGACCATGGGGGCGATCGGGCCCGTGCTCGTCGCCGTGCTCGCGAGCCTGCTGGTGGGGGAGGCGTTGACCGTACGTCGCGTCGTCGCCGGGTTCGCCGGGGTGCTGGGCGTCGCCCTCATCGTGCTGCAGGCCGACGCGCGTCTCGACGCGGTCGGCGTCGTCGCCGCACTCGCGGGGGCGGTCTCGATGTCGCTCGGATCGGTGCTGAGCAAGCGGTGGGGGAGACCGGAGGTCGGCCGCCGGATCGGCGCGCGTCGGCGCACGAACCCGGACCTCGACCCGACCGCGGCCAGCGGCGCACCGGTCTCCGGCCTCGCGCTGACCGCCTGGCAGCTCGTCGCCGGCGGTCTCGTCCTCGTGCCGGTGCTGCTCGTCGTCGAGGGACTTCCGTCGGCCGCCCCGGACGCAGCGGCGATCGGCGGGTACGCCTACCTCTCCCTCGTCGGCACGGCCCTCGCGTACGCCCTGTGGTTCCGTGGCATCGCCGCGCTGCCCGTCGGGTCAGTGTCCTTCCTCGGCCTGCTCAGTCCCGTCGTCGCCGTACTGGCAGGCCTCGTGGTCCTCGGCGAAGCGCTGAGCCTCGGACAAGTGCTCGGGATCGCGGTCGTCGCCGGCTCCCTCGTCCTGGTCTTCACCGCGAGGCGGCCCCGGGCCATACTGAGCGCATGAGATTCCGCACCGTCATCGAACTCCAGGGCAACAACACCGGCATCCTCATCCCCGACGCCGTCGTCGAGGGCCTGGACCGTGGCAAGCGCGTGCCCGTCGTCGTCACCGTCGGTGCGACCACCTACCGCAGCACCATCACGCCGATGGGCGGCCGGTACCTGATCGCATTGAGCGCCGCCAACCGCGCCGCCGCCGGGGTCGCAGGAGGCGACGAGGTCGACGTGGACCTCGAGGTCGACGACGCACCGCGCGTGTTCCCGTTGCCGCCCGAGCTCGAGACGGCGCTCGCGGGAGACGAGCAGGCGCTCGCCGCCTACGGAGCCCTGTCGTTCAGCCGACAGCGCGCGCTGGCCGAGCCGGTCGCGTTGGCGAAGACGGATGCGACGCGCGACAAGCGGATCGCCGCGGCCCTGGAAGCGCTCCGCGGCGCCTGACCTCGATCAGTCGCCTGAATCTGTTTGGCCGGCTCGATCCGTGCAGATCCGGGCGCCTCAGCGGGTGGCGGACTCCGCGAGCAGCGGCACGACGAGCGGCAGCTGGAGCGTCAGCCACGGGCTGAACGCGAAGGGCGCCTGCTCGACGGACGCGAGGAGTGATTCGGGCTCGGCCCAGGCCCACTCCACGACCTCGTCGGGGTTCGGCTCGGGTGTCGCATCCGTGTAGGCGACGTAGACCGGGCAGATCTCGTACTCGACCACACCCGAGGCGTCGACGGCGCGATACCGGAAGTCGGGCAGCACCAGTTCCGGCGCGGAGATCGGCAGGCCGAGCTCGGCACTCGCCCGACGCAGCACGGCGTCCACGCTGTCCTCGTCCGGGCCAGGGTGTCCGCAGAACGAGTTCGTCCAGACGCCCGGCCACGTGAGCTTCGAGAGAGCGCGCCGGGTCACGAGGATCCGACCGTCGGGCCCGATGACGTGGCAGGAGAACGCGAGGTGGAGCGGCGTCTCCAGTGTGTGGACGGTCGCCTTCGGCGTGGTGCCGATGCGGGTGCCGTCCTCGGCGAGCAGGACGACGAGTTCTTCGGGTACCGACATGCGTCCATTCTCCCCGACGATCGGGGTGAACGCGAATGGACAGCTAGCGTACTAATCTCGCCGCTCCGTGAAGTAGCCTCGTGATATGGAGACCCACCACGTCGTCGACGCGCCCTATCGACAACAGCATCAGGTCGAGGATGCCCTCGAGCGTTTCCTCGAACTGGCGAAGACGCAGGCGGTGTCGTTCGGCGGCGCCGGCTACCTGCGGCTCTGGGAGACCATCGAGCGCAGCATGGCCGGCGGCAAGCGGTTCCGCCCACGGATGGTCATGACGGCCTACGAGGCGCTGGGTGGAACGGACATCGTCGCCGCGGCTCACGTCGCCGCCGCCTACGAACTCCTGCACACCGCGCTGATCGTCCACGACGACGTGATCGACCGCGACTTCGTCCGGCGCGGCAGCCCCAACGTCTCCGGCAGCTACCGCGACATCGCACAGACCGCGGGCATCCCGTTGCCGCTCGCCGAGCACCGCGGCATGTCCGTCGCCGTCATCGCCGGCGACCTCGCCCTGTCCGCGTCCTATCGCCTGATCGACCGGGCCGGGAGCGCCGACGCGGTCCGCACCCGCCTGCGCGAGATCCTCGACGACGCGATCTCCGCCTCGGCGGCCGGCGAGCTGGCCGACGTCGACTTCACGGTCGGCGGCGTCGTCCCGACGGTCGACGACATCATCCGCATGGAGCGCCTGAAGACCGCCTACTACTCGTTCGAGGCGCCCCTGCAGTCGGGCGGCGTCCTGGCCGGCGCTCCGGAGGCGACGATCGACGCGCTCGGAGCGTTCGGGCAGCAGATCGGTATCGCCTACCAGATCATCGACGACGTCCTCGGCGTCTTCGGCGACTCGAAGACGACCGGTAAGACGACGATCGGCGACCTCCGCGAGGGCAAGCTGACGGTCATGGTGGCGTTCGCGGCGGAGCAGCCCGAGTGGCACGCCGTCGAGCACCTCTTCGGCGACCCGGACCTCGACGAGGAGGGGGCCGCCGTCCTGCGCGACGTCCTCACGACGACGGGCGCCCGCCAGCACGCGACGCTGCTGGCCGGCGACTACGCCAACCGCGCCTGGGAGCAGCTGGCCTCGCCGAGCATCCCGGCGCAGCTCCGCGACGAGCTCCGCCCGATCGTCGCCACCGTGCTCGAGCGGTCGCGATGACCGCAGCAGGGGACGGGACCGGGCGACCGGCCGACGACGCCTCGGCGGTCGGCGACGCACGACAGCTGTACGACCGGGTCGCGCAGGAGACCGCCAGCATCGTCATCCGTCGGTACTCCACGTCCTTCGGACTGGCGGCCAGACTGCTGGGTGGCGACATCCGCCAGGACGTCGAGAACGTGTATGCGCTCGTCCGCATCGCCGACGAGATCGTCGACGGCGTGGCCGCGGCGGCCGGGCTCGACCCCGAGCGGGTCCTCCGCATGCTCGACGCGCTTGAACAGGACACCGAGGACGCGATGGAGACGGGGTACAGCAGCAACCTCGTCGTCCACGCCTTCGCCATCTCGGCGCGGTCGGCGGGGATCGAGGCCGACCTCACCCGTCCGTTCTTCGCGTCCATGCGCGCGGACCTCTCGCGCACCGTCCACACGCCGGAGACGTTCCGCGACTACGTGTACGGCTCCGCCGAGGTCGTCGGGCTCATGTGCCTGCGGATCTTCCTGCGCGGCCACGAGGTCGACGACGCCCAGCGCGCCGCGTTCGTCGTCGGCGCCAGGAGTCTCGGTGCCGCCTTCCAGAAGGTGAACTTCCTCCGCGACCTCTCGGCCGATCACGACGAGCTCGGCCGCAGCTACTTCCCGGGTGTCGCCGTCGACGAGCTCACCGAAGCGCAGAAGCACAGCCTGCTCGACGACATCGAAGCCGATCTCGACCGCTCGGCAGCGGTCCTCGGGCGGCTGCCGAAGTCGAGCCGTCGCGCGGTCGCCCTCGCCCAGGAGCTCTTCTCGGAACTCGCCCGACGCATCCGGACGACGCCGGCCTCGGCGCTCGTCCGCACGCGTGTCCGGGTGCCCGACCCGGTCAAGCTCCGCATCGCCGCCGGCGCGCTCGCCGGTCGCACACCGGCCACGACCGGTACCACCGTCTCCATCCCGACGATCGACGAGAGTTCGCAGTCATGACCACCTCCCACAACCGGACCGTCGTCATCGGCGGCGGCATCAGCGGTCTCGCCACCGCAGCCCTCCTCGCCCGCGACGGCCAGCGGGTCACGCTGCTCGAACGACGCGAGGTGCTCGGCGGCCGCGCCGGCACCTGGGAGCAGGACGGCTTCACCTTCGACACCGGCCCGAGCTGGTACCTCATGCCGGAGGTCTTCGACCACTTCTACCGCCTCCTCGGCACCTCTGCCGCCGAGCAGCTCGACCTCGGGCGACTCGACCCGGCCTACCGCGTCTACTCGGAGGGCCGCGACGGGCACCTCGACCTCGCCGCCGACCGGGCCGGCAACCTCGCCCTGTTCGAGTCGGTGGAGCCCGGTGCCGGCGCGAAGATGGACGAGTACCTCCGCAGCGCGAAGGAGACGTACGAGATCGCCATCCGGAGCTTCCTGTACACGACGTTCGAGTCGTACCGGACGCTCGCGAGCCGTGAGGTCCTCGCCCGGATGCCGAAGCTCGCGAAGCTCCTCACGGAGGACCTCGACACCCTGGCCGCGCGCACCGTCTCCGACGTCCGGTTGCAGCAGATCCTCGGCTACCCGGCCGTGTTCCTCGGCTCCTCGCCCTTCGAAGCGCCGAGCATGTACCACCTCATGAGCTACCTCGACCTCGAGGACGGCGTGCTCTACCCGCAGGGCGGCTTCTCGCGGATCATCGACACGATCGCCGAGCTCGCCCGCGCCGAGGGTGTGGAGATCATCACGGGCGCCGAGGTCACCGGCATCACCACGATGGCCGCCGGCCGCCGAGCCAGGGTCGACGGCGTCAACTACCTCGACGCCGACGGTCGTCGGCAGCTGCTCCGCGCCGACCGCGTCGTGTCCGCCGCCGACCTGCACCACACCGAGACGACGCTGCTTCCCCGCCAACTCCAGACCTACCCGGCCGAGTACTGGGAGAAGCGCACCGCCGGTCCCGGAGCCGTGCTCGTCATGCTCGGCGTCCGTGGCGAGCTCCCGGAGCTCCTGCACCACAGCCTGTTCTTCACGGCCGACTGGCGCGACAACTTCGGCCGCATCTTCGGCGAGGAGACGAGCGTGCCCGACCCCGCGTCGCTGTACGTCTGCCGTCCGAGCGCGACCGATGCGGGCGTCGCACCGGACGGCCACGAGAACCTGTTCATCCTGGTGCCGGTCCCGGCCGATCCGTCCATCGGTGGCGGTGGAGACGCCCGGGTCGCGGAGATCGGCGACGCCGCCATCGCGCAGATCGCCGAGTGGGCCGGCGTCCCCGACCTCGCCGAGCGCATCGTGGTGCGTCGCGACGTCGGACCGGCCGACTTCGCGACCGACCTCAACGTCTGGAAGGGCACCGCCCTCGGGCCGGCGCACATCCTCTCGCAGAGCGCGATGTTCCGGAGCGGCAACGTCAGCAAGAAGGTCGACGGCCTGTTCTACACCGGTGGCTCCACCATCCCGGGCATCGGTCTGCCGATGTGCCTCATCAGCGCGGAGCTCGTCGTGAAGCGCATGCGCGGCGACATCACCACCGGCCCGATGGCGGAGCCGTTGCGCGCGCGCGCCGAGGCGACCGGCTGATGGGTCTGCTGTACCTGCTGGCGCTGCTCGTCTCGATCACCGGGATGGTCATGCTCGACCGGCGGTTCCGGCTGTTCTTCTGGGCCGACCGACGGCGGGCCGCGATCATCCTGCCGATCGGCGTCGTGTTCTTCCTCGTGTGGGACCTGCTCGGTATCGGCACCGGCATCTTCTTCCGTGGTGAGACCTCGTTCATGACCGGGCTGCAGGTCGCGCCCGAGCTGCCGATCGAGGAGGTCTTCTTCCTGACACTGCTCTGCTACCTCACGATGAACCTGTTCGGTGCGGCGCGACACACGCTCGGCCGGGTGTCCCGCCGGACGACCGGCGCCGCCGAGGTGAGCGGACAGTGACCTACTGGGCCCTCAACGCATGGTTCCTCACCGTCGTGGCGGTCGTCGCGCTGCTCGCGGTCGTGCGGCTCGATCGCCGTCGTGCAAGCGGACCGCGATCCACCGGTCTGACGGCGGGCACCTGGCTGCTCGCGGTGGGCGGTGGGCTCGTCGTCCTCCTGCTCATGACCGCGCTGTTCGACAACATCATGATCGGCATCGGGCTCGTCGGCTACGACCCCGCACTCATCTCCGGCGCCTTCATCGGCATCGCGCCCCTCGAGGACTTCGCCTACGCCATCGCCGCGGCCGTCCTGCTCCCGTCGCTCTGGGTGCTCCTCGAGCGCCGAACCCCTGCTCCCGTCTCCCCATCCCCGTCCCAGGAGGACCCGGCATGAACCGACTCGGCCAGCTCGTGCTGTCCTCCCGACCGCTGTCGTGGATCAACACCGCGTACCCGTTCGCAGCGGCGTACCTGCTGACCACGCGCGAGCTCGACCTCACCTTCTGGCTCGGGACGCTGTACTTCCTCATCCCGTACAACCTCGCGATGTACGGCATCAACGATGTCTTCGACTACGAGTCCGACCTGCGGAACCCGCGCAAGGGCGGCGTCGAGGGCGCGGTCCTGGACCGCCGGATGCACCGGCTGACGATCTTCGCGGCGATCGTGACGAACGTCCCGTTCCTCGTCTACCTCGTCGTCATCGGGTCGCCGCTGTCGTGGCTCGTCCTCGCGATCAGCGTGTTCGCGCTCATCGCATACAGCGCACCCGGCCTGCGGTTCAAGGAGCGGCCGTTCATCGACTCGCTCACCTCGAGCACGCACTTCGTGAGCCCGGCGGTCTACGGCCTCGTCCTCGCCGGTGCGGTCTTCACGCCCGCGCTCTGGGCGCTGCTCGTCGGCTACTTCCTCTGGGGGATCGCCAGCCACGCCTTCGGTGCGGTGCAGGACATCATCGCCGACCGGGAGGGCGGGATCGGCTCGATCGCGACGGTGATCGGTGCGGCGGCGACCGTCCGGTTCGCCTTCGTCGCCTACCTGGCCGGTGGAGCGCTCATGCTCGTGACCCCGTGGCCCATCCCGCTGGCCGGCCTGCTCGCGCTGCCCTACGCCGCGAGTGTGCTGCCGTTCTGGAACCTCCGCGAGGAGGACGCCGAGCGGGCCAACGCGGGGTGGAAGCGGTTCCTCCGCCTCAACTTCCTGACGGGCTTCCTCATCACGATGCTCATCATCTGGTACTGGTTCCTGACGTCCTGACCGGAACCCGCGACCCTGTCTCAGGAGTTCCCGGGCGCGCCGCCGAGGTCACTTGGCGCTACGCCCGGGAACTCCTGAGAACGGTTCGTCAGTCGAGGCTCAGAGCTCGAAGGAGAAGCCGAGGTCCTCGGGGTACTCGCCGAGCTCGGTGAGGCCGGTCGCCGCGCGCTGGAGGGCGGCGAGGGCCAGGCCGAGCGTGCCGGGGCCGAAGCTGACGCGTGAGACGCCGAGTTCGGCGAGGCGCTTGAGCGGAACCGCGCCGGGGTAGCCGATGACGGAGATGCGTCCGTGCACCTGCTCGATCGCCTTGGCGACGAGCTCCTCCGTACCGAGCCCGAGGAAGAAGACGACGTCCGCACCGGCCTTGAGGTAGGCGTTGGCGCGGGCGACGGCCTCGTCCCACGCCTCGGGGTCGCCGGCGAGCGTGTCGACCCGGGCGTTGATGACGAGCGGGATGCCCGCGTCCTCGGCTCCGGCCCGAGCGGCGGCGACGCGGGCCGCGGCCTCCTCGATCGGGAACTGCGGGGCCTTCGCGGCACCGACGGAGTCCTCGAGGTTGATGCCGACGGCACCCGACTCGACGATGAGGCGGCGGACGTTCTCGCGAACCCCGGCCGCGTCGGAGGCGTAGCCCTTCTCGAAGTCGATCGTCACCGGCAGGTCGACGGCGCCCACGATGATCTTCGCGGCGGCGATCGCCTCGTCGACGTCGAGGCCGCCGCCGTCTTCGAGCCCGCGGACGTTCGACACCGAGTGGCTCGCCGAGGCGAGGGCGACGACGCCGGGGGCTTCGGAGACGACCTTCGCGGTGATGGCGTCCCAGACGTTGGTGACGATGAGCGGGGAACCCGGCTCGTGGAGGGAGTTGAGGAGGACGGCTTTGGCATGCTGATCGGTCATCTCCGCAGTCTGTCAGCGGACGTCGGCCGCCCGGCCGACAAGCGTCGAGAATTCAGGCAACGTTCGGGTTGGCTGCGGTTCCCGGCTCGTGTGGGCCGCTCCCGTGACGCAAGACGAGGGCGGTCCGCGCGTCATCCCACGCCGCCGGTGGACCGGGCGGGCAGGATGCCGTGCGTATCATTGGTGGCCGAAGGAAGGCGTTCCCATGACGAAACCGCCGACGGTCTACGACGTCGCGCACCACGCCGGCGTCTCCATCGCGACGGTCTCGCGGGTGCTCAGCCGCCCCGACGACGTGAAACCGGCCACGCGAGACCGCGTGCTCGCCTCGGTCGGTGAACTCGGGTACGTCCCGAGTGGGGCCGCACGAGGACTCGCCGCGCGCCGCACCGGCGTCATCGGCCTGTTCTTCCAGGGGCTCGACGCGATGGACGACCTCGGGGACATCGCCCTCGAGGGTGACGAGGCGGCGGCCGGGGGAGCGCGCATCGTCCGCGACATCCCGGAGCGGACCGACACGCGGACGCTCAACCTCTACTTCGACGAGGTGCTGCGCGGCTGCGAGCTGGAGTCCTGGCGGAGCGGGTTCGCACTGCTCGTCGGCGTCGGACGCGGATCCACGGCGACGCAGACCGTGCGCGACATGGCGGGTCGGGTGGACGGCCTCATGGTGTTGGCCGGGAGCGCGAGCGAGGAGGAGCTCGCGCGCCTGTCACGTCACGTCCCGATCGTCGTGATGGCGGGGCCCCGGCGCGGCGACGACCTCGATCACGTCTCGGTGAGCAACGCCGAGGGGATGCGCACGCTCACGGCGCACCTCATCGACGACCTCGGTGCCCGAGAGCTCGAGTACGTGGCGGGAAGCCTCGGATCGCCCGATGACGCGGAGCGCTGGAGCGGGTTCCGCGCGGCTCTCGCCGACCGGTCGCTCGACGCCCCGGAGGAGCCGACCCTCCGCGGCGACTTCACCCGCGAGGGCGGGCGGCGGGTCGGTCGGGAGCTGTTCCGACGCGACGGGCTGCCGCGGGCCGTCGTGTGCGCCAACGACCAGATGGCGCTCGGCGTGATCGACGCCGCCAGGATCGCGGGGGTCGCGGTCCCGGACGAGCTCATCGTCACCGGATTCGACGGCATCGACGCCGGCCGCCTGTCGGCTCCGCGGCTCACGACGGTCCGGCAGCCGATGGAGACGCTCGGCCGGGTCTCCGTGCAGGCGCTCGCCCGTCGCCTCGCCGAACCGAAGCTGCCCGCGATGTCCGTCCGCCTCCCCGTCGAGGTCGTCCTCCGCGAGAGCTCCGAGTCGATCACGTCCTGATCATCGTCTCCCCTCGCGTTCACCATTCAGGAAGCCCGCGGCGTGCCGCGGCGCGTCCGTCCCCCACGAGGCCGCCGCGCCGAGGCTCTCCTGAATTGCGAACAGGGTCGGATGACCGACACGGGTTGCGTCGGGCAATGTATGCGCTTACACTCAACCGGTACAGACTTCAGCAAGGACGGTGGCGATGACGCACACGACGCACGAGCGGACCAAGGTCCGCAGGCGCAGACGACTCGGAGCAGCGGCGATGATCGCCGCGGCGGCCTTGCTCGTCTCCGGCTGCAGCATCCAGATCAAGAGCGAGCCGGATCCCTCGATCCCCGCCGACACGATGCTGCTGGCCTCCGACAAGGGCACCCCGATGCTCGAGCGGAACTTCAACCCCTACCTCGTGAACAAGCGCTCGGCCTCGAGTTACATCTACGAGCCGCTCGTGATCATCAACGTGCTCGACGGCAAGGAGACGCCGTGGCTCGCCGAGAAGGTCGACCTCCCGGACGCCCGCACGATCGACTACACGATCCGCGACGGCGCCACCTGGTCCGACGGTGAAGCCTTCACCCCTGAGGACGTGAAGTTCACCTTCGACCTCATCAAGCAGTACCCGACGCTCGACCAGAAGGGCGCCTGGCAGCACATCGACACGATCGAGGTGAAGGGCCAGCACGTCATCATGCACCTGCTCGACGACGACGCCCCCGCGGCCGACATCGTCTCGCAGACGCTCATCGTCCCGGAGCACATCTGGAAGGACGTCAAGAGCCCCGACACCTGGCGGAACCCGAACCCGGTCGGCACCGGCCCCTACGTCCTCGGCAATTACACCTCGCAGCAGTACACGATGGACAAGAACGAGACGTACTGGCAGGCCGACAAGATCGAGGTCAACCACCTCGTGATCCCCGCGGCCACCGGTGAACTCGACATCGTGACCAAGGGCTTCGACTGGGCGTACTCGTTCCTGTCGAACGTCGAAGGCACCTGGGGTGCGGCAAACGACCACAACAAGTTCTGGTTCCCGCCGGGAGGCGTGATCGGGCTCGTGCCCAACATGGACGTCGCCCCGTTCGACAACGTCGACGTCCGTCGCGGCATCGCCCTGGCGCTCGACCGCGACAAGATCGCCGACGCAGCGACCGAGGGCTACCTCGGTGCCGCCGGCCAGTCGAGCCTCATGCTCCCCAACCAGGAGGCAGAACTCGACCCGACCCTGCCGAACCAGGGCATGATCACGCAGGACACCGCCGGCGCCCTCGAGGCCTTCGCGGCCGCTGGGTACACCCAGCAGGGCGGCAAGCTCGTCGACGCGGCGGGCAAGCAGTTCAGCTTCTCGATCACGACCGCCAACGGCTACGCGGACTGGCTCCGCGCGGTCCAGGAGGTCCGCAAGGAGCTCGGCGCCCTCGGCATCGACGTGCAGATCAAGCAGCCGCAGCCGCCGGGGTACCAGCAGGCGATCCAGAGCGGCGCCTTCGAGGTCGCCATGGGTGGTATGGGCAACGGCATCATGTTCCAGGGCTTCAACAACAGCTTCAACAGCGAGTTCGCGAAGCCGATCGGCGAGACGACGTCCAGCAACTTCGGTCGTTACCGCAACCCGCAGATGGACCAGCTGCTCGCCCAGTACAAGGAGACCACCGACGAGGCCACTCGCCTGGGGCTGAGTCACCAGATGCAGCAGATCGTCTACAGCGACTTCCCGGTCATCGGCATGTACTACGGCGGACTCTGGGGCCTCTACAACGACAAGAAGTTCACCGGCTGGCCCGATGCGGACAACCCCTACGCACCGCTGCAGACCTACGACCAGACCCCGCTCCTCGTGTTCACGCACCTCAAGCTCCGGAAGGACGGTGAGTGACCGTGTACATGGTGCGCAAACTCGGCCTCTTCGTCCTCACCCTGTGGGCGGCGGTCACGCTGAACTTCCTCCTGCCGCGGCTCATGCCCGGTTCCCCGACCGACGCCGCGATCGCGAAGCTCGCGCAGAACGGCCCGGTCTCCGCGGCCACGCGTGCGGCGATCGAGGCCCAACTCGGTGTCCCCGGCGGCAACCTCTGGGAGCAGTACGTCACGTACCTCCACCAGGTCGTCACGCTCGACTTCGGGGTCTCGTACACCTTCTTCCCGCAGTCGGTCGGTGAGCTCATCTGGCAGGCGTTCCCGTACACGATCATCCTTCTCGGGATCGTGACGATCGTCGCCTTCATCCTCGGCACCCTCATCGGCGTGCTCGCGGCCTGGCGGCGGAACACCTGGCTCGACGCCCTGCCGACGCTGAGTGGCACCTTCGCCAGCACGTTCCCATACTTCTGGACCGCACTGCTCCTGCTGTTCTTCGCCGGCTACGTGCTCCACTGGTTCCCGACCTCGGGTGCCTTCGGCCCGACGGCTTCGCCTGCCTTCACCTGGGACTTCATCGTCGACGTCGCGTACCACGCGGTGCTGCCGGCGCTGACGATCCTCGTGACGAGCCTCGGTGGCTGGATCATCGGCATGCGCAACGCGATGATCAACACCCTCGGTGACGACTACGTGACCTTCGCCGAGGCGAACGGTCTCCGTGGTCGCACGGTCGCCATCAAGTACGCGGCCCGCAACGCGATCCTCCCGAACCTCACCGGCTTCGGGCTCGCGCTCGGCGGTGTGGTCGGCGGCTCGATCCTCGTGGAGCAGGTCTTCGGATACCCGGGCATCGGCTTCCTCCTGTTCAACGCGGTGATCGGACAGGACTACCCGCTCATGCAGGCGCTCTTCCTGCTCATCACCGTGAGCGTGCTCATCGCCAACTTCCTCGTCGACATCCTGTACGGCGTACTCGACCCAAGGACCCGCCGATGACCACCACACAGCACGTCAAGACACTGCAGTCCGACCAGGCCGTGCGTCCGCCGAGGAAGTTCGCCTTCATCGGTCGATCGGCGGCGACGCTCTGGGCCAACTGGAAGTCCCGCCTCGGGCTCATCATCCTCGCGTTCTTCATCCTCGTCGCGATCTTCGCCCCGGTGCTCGCACCGTACGGCGCGAGCCAGGACGGGTTCCCCCGGAACGCCGACTCGAGTCCCGAGCACTGGTTCGGGACGACAGCGGCGGGCGAGGACGTCCTCAGTCAGCTCATCTACGGTTCGCAGATCAGCGTCACGGTCGGATTCATCGCGGGCATCCTGTCGACGATCGTCGCGGTCCTGATCGGCCTCAGCTGGGGCTACATCAAGGGCTTCGGCGCCGAGGTCGTCAACTTCATCGTCAACCTGTTCCTCGTGGTGCCCGGCCTGCCGCTCATGATCGTCATCGCCGCGTACCTCCAGAACGGTGGGCTCGTGATGATCGTCGCGGTCATCGTCATCACCGGGTGGGCGTGGGGTGCCCGCGTGCTCCGCAGCCAGACGCAGTCGCTGCGTTCGCGTGACTTCGTGACCGCGGCCCGCTTCTCCGGCGACCGACCGTTCCGCATCGTGTTCAACGAGATCCTGCCCAACATGACGTCCCTCATCGCCGGTGGCTTCTTCGGTGCCGCGACGAGTGCGATCCTCGCGGAGGCCGGCCTCGAGTTCCTGGGCCTCGGCGACTCGTCGATCGTCAGCTGGGGCACCATCCTCTACTGGGCGCAGAACTCCAACGCCCTGCTCACCGGTCAGTGGATCCTCCTCTTCGCCCCCGGTCTCTGCATCGCGCTCCTCGCGATGAGCCTCACCCTCATCAACTTCGGTGTCGACGCGATCAGCAACCCGCGCCTCCGTGAAGGGAAGTCACGATGAACGCCGTCAACCTCCAGGCCGAGAGCGCATCCGCGCCGGCAGCCGGGACCGGAGCGCTCCTCGAGGTCCGCGACCTGTCCGTCGTCTACGAGTCCGTCGGCGCCGCGCCGGTCCAGGCGGTCGACCACGTGTCGTTCTCCGTCGGTGCCGGTGAGTTCATCGGGCTCGTCGGCGAGTCCGGCTCCGGGAAGTCGACGCTCGGCTTCGCGGCCACCCGCTTGCAGAAGCCGCCTGCCCGCATCAACGGCGGGCAGATCCTCTTCGGTGGCAAGGACATCCGCGAGCTCGGCGACGAGGCGCTCCGTGAGCAGCGTCAGGGCGGCTTCGCCATGGTGCTGCAGTCGGGCATGAACGCGCTCAACCCGGTCCGCACGATCCGCAACCACTTCGTGGACATCTTTAAGGCGCACGGCCACGTCTCCCGCGACCGCTGGGACGCTCGGATGGCCGAGCTGGTCGACAAGGTCGGGCTGACGCCGCAGGTGCTCGCGCGCTTCCCCGGCGAGCTGTCCGGCGGCATGCGTCAGCGCGTGTCCATCGCACTGGCCCTGTCGCTCGAGCCCCGCCTCATGGTGTTCGACGAGCCGACCACCGCGCTCGACGTCCTCGTGCAGCACGCGATCATGGACACGATCACCGAGCTGCAGCAGGCCGAGGGGTTCACCGCCATCCTCATCAGCCACGACCTCGGCGTCGTGCTCGAGGCGACGCAGCGCGTGCTCGTCATGCACGAGGGTCGCATCGTCGAGGACGCCCCGAGTCGCGACATCCTCGAGCGTCCGCAGGACCCTTACACGCGGATGCTGCTCAGTCACTACGCCGACCCGCGCGCCGCGGTCGTCGAGCTGCCTGGCTTCCCCTCGCGTGCGAACCGGGGCACTGCTCCGGTGTCCGGCACCACGACGAGCGTCCCGACCGCGACGAGCGCGAGCTCCGAGTCGGGCAAGGCCTCGTCGCGCGCCGGTCGTTCGGCCGAGTCGGCGGTCATCGTCGACGCCGTCTCGAGGGTCTACCCGCCGCCGCGCCGCGGTGAGTCAGCGGTGACGGCCGTCGACGACGTGTCGTTCACGCTCGAACCCGGTCAGTCGCTCGCGCTCGTGGGGGCCTCGGGCTCCGGCAAGTCGACCATCGCGAAGCTCATCACGGGAATCGAGAAGCCGACCTCCGGTGCGGTCCGCTTCGGTGACCTCGACGTCGCCCAGCTGAACCGCAAGGGCATCCGGAACCTGCACAAGAACGTGCAGATGATCTTCCAGGACCCGTATGCGGCGCTCAACCCGCTGCACACGGTCGAGTACACGCTCACCCGTCCGGTGGTGAACTTCACCGGGCTGAAGGGTGACGCGGTGCGCAAGCGCGTACTCGAACTCCTCGAGACGGTGGGCCTCTCGCCCGTCGAGCAGTTCGCGGCGAAGCTGCCCCACCAGCTCTCCGGTGGACAGCGGCAGCGCGTCGTGATCGCCCGGGCGCTCGCGAGCGACCCGCAGGTGCTCATCGCCGACGAGCCCGTGTCGATGCTCGACGTGTCGCTGCGTGCCGGTGTGCTCGCGCTGCTCGAGGACCTGCGTGAGCAGTGGGGCGTCTCGATGCTCTACATCACGCACGACCTGCTGTCGGCGCGACTCGTGACCGACAACATCATGGTCCTCAACCAGGGTCGCGTCGTCGAACGTGGCGAGACCGCGCACGTCCTGCAGCACCCGCAGGATCCGTACACGATCCAGCTGCTCGACGCCGTCCCCAACCCGGCCCGCGCCAAGCGCTGACGCCCGTCCCGTCCCTGCGTTTTCCCCGGTCCCTGCGCCCACCCCTCCCGGTCCCTGAGCTTGTCGAAGGGCCTGGTCTTCCTCCCGGTCCCTGAGCTTGTCGAAGGGCCACACCTCTACATGAAACAGGAGCAACACCCGTGCTGACCTTCCCCGACGGCTTCCTCTGGGGCGCCGCCACCGCTGCCCACCAGATCGAGGGCAACAACATCAACAGCAACTGGTGGGTGCACGAGCACGAAGCCGGGACGAACATCGTCGAGCCCTCGGGCGACGCGATGGACAGCTACCACCGCTACCGCGAGGACATGCAGCTGCTCGCCGACGCCGGGCTGAACACCTACCGGTTCAGCATCGAGTGGGCGCGGATCGAGCCCGAGCGCGGCATCGTCTCGCGTGCCGAGGTCGACCACTACCGTCGCATGGTCGACACCGCGCACGAGCTGGGACTCAACCCCGTCGTCACGCTCATGCACTTCACGGTGCCGCGCTGGTTCGAACGTGACGGGTTCTGGCGGGCGAAGGACGCCGCCGACCTCTTCGCGCGGTACACCGAGCTGACCCTGCCGATCGTCGGCGAGGGCGTCGAACACGTCTGCACCATCAACGAGCCGAACATCGCCGCGATGCTCGCCGGTGGTGAGGACGCGGCGAACCTCGTCGCGTACGGCCTGCCGAACCCGGACCTCTTCGTGGCCGACGCACTCCTCGAGTCCCACAAGCGTTCGCGCGAGGTGCTCTCGCAGGTGTCCGGCCTGAAGTCCGGCTGGACCATCGCGACGCAGGCGTTCCGGTCGAACGGTGAGCCGGGCTCCGACGAGATGCTGCGCGAGTACGGCTACCCGCGTGACGACTGGTACCTCGAGCAGTCCGCCGGCGACGACTTCCTCGGCGTCCAGGCGTACACGCGCACGTTCATCGGGCCGAAGGGACCGCTGCCCGTCGAGGACGGCGTCGAGACGACGCTCACCGGTTGGGAGTTCTACCCTCCGGCCGCCGCCGAAGGTGTGCGGAGCGCCTGGGAGCTGTCGGGCGGGGTGCCGATCATGATCACCGAGAACGGCATCGCGACCTCAGACGACACCCGTCGGATCGACTACACGGACGGCGCCCTGCGCGAGCTCCACGCCTGCATCCAGGACGGGATCCAGCTCGAGGGGTACCTCCACTGGAGCGCGCTCGACAACTACGAGTGGGCGAGCGGCTTCCGACCGACCTTCGGCCTCATCGCCGTCGATCGCGAGACCTTCGTGCGCACGCCGAAGCCGAGCCTCGCGTGGCTCGGGAACGTCGCGAAGGCGAACGGCCTCACGGAGTAGCTGAAGCCCCCGGTCCCGTCCCCAACTCAGGAGTTGTCCGGTGTGTCGGGCTGGTGTGGGTGGCGACACGCGACGGAGTCCTGAGATAGGGGCGCCGGGGTCGCGTGTGGTCCGGTCGTGCCCAACTCAGGAGATGTCCGGTGTGTCGGGCTCGTGTGGGTGGCAACACGCGACGGAGTCCTGAGATAGGGGCGCCGGGGTCGGGTGTGGTCCGTTCGTCCCTGACTCAGGAGCAGTCCGGTGTGTCGGGCTTCGCGGGAGGGCGACACGCCACGGAGTCCTGAGAACGGGACGGTGGGTCGAACGGAGAGAGCCCCGGGCAGCGGTTGCTGCCCGGGGCTCTGTGCATGGTGTTCGGCTGGGGTCCGCATGGGCGGAAGACGCCGGCGGCCGGTCAGCGCTCGCTGCGAGGGCCGCGACCGAAGCGACCACGCGGGCCGCGCTCGTGCGCCGAAGGCTCGGCCCAGCCGAAGGCTCGGGCGATGCTCTCGAGGCTGGCGAGCGTCGTCGCGAGGTCCTCGGGCGAGACGGCGTCGGCGACGGTCTGGCGGACCGCGTCGACCTTGGTGCGGAGCGCGTCGTGCGCCTCGCGACCGGCGTCCGTCAGGGTGATGCCGTCGGCGTCGACGATGACCCAGCCGCGGGCGGCGAAGTCCATGACGATGTCCGCGGTCGAGCGACGAGGACCTCGGTGACCGCGGTGGTGGCCGTGGCCGGGGCCGAACGGTGCGCCGCCGGGACGGTGATCACGACCGAAGCCGGCACCGGACTCGAGGCCGCGCCCGAAGGCCCGATCGTGAGCGGGGTGGCCGTGCTCGTGGCCGCTCGGACGCTCGGCGGATGCGGTGTCCGCCGTCGTCTCGGCGGTGCGCTCCGGGCGACCGAAGCCGCGACCGAGGCCGAACCCGCCGCGGCGGCCGAACCGTTCGGAGCCGCGCGGTCCGTGGCGGTGTGGCGGGAGCGAGGCGTCGAGCTCCTCGACGCTCGACGCGCCGGAGGCGATGAGCTCGAGCGTGCGCCAGCTGCGGCGGCCGAGGCCGTCCTCGGCGAGCACCTCGTGCATCGAGTGCTTGAGCGCGTGATCGACGGTGCGGAGCCAGAAGCCGAGCGGGCGCGCTGCGGACTGGGTGGTGGACTGCTCTGGGGAAGTCGTGAGGGTGTTCATGGGTGGTCTCCTTATTTGCATGCTCTGTTACATGTAAATGTATAATGACATGTATGTCCGACGATCGTCAAGCGCAGCCCAGCGAACCCACAGCAACCGACCCGGTGGAGATGATCGAGCAGGCCCTCGTCCAGATCCGACGGGACCAGTCAGGCCGTCGCTTCGGCGGACGCGGTGGGCGCGTCGGGCCCGGCCATCACCACCACGATGAGCACGGGGGCGGTCATCGGCACGACGCCGACGGCGGCGCTGAGGATGAACGCGGGCGCGGGCGCGGTCCCGGCTTCGGACCCGGCTTCGGCGGGCCCTGGGCTCCCGGCGGCGGCCCCCGTCACCCGCGTGAGCAGGCGATCGCACAGGCTGCTCGGTTCCGGATGCTGGACGCGCTCGCTCGTGATGAGGCGGCCGGTGGCATGGGGATCAGTGCGCTCGCGGAGTCGATCGGCGTCGACCAGCCTCGCGCGAGCAGGCTCGTGGCCGAAGCGACGAAGCGCGGCGAGGTCGCTCGCGCAGTCGACCCGAACGACGGTCGACGCAGCGTGGTGCAGCTGAGCGCCGCCGGCCGCGCGGTCCTGCAGGAGGCGCACCGGGGCCGACGCGACGCGGTCACGACCGCGCTCTCGGGATTCGCGCCCGAGGAGGCGGCGCAGTTCGCCGCGTACCTCGAGCGCTTCGTCGCCGCGTGGCCGCGCCCCGACACCGACCGGTAGCTCGCCCGCCTGATCCTCGACTCCGGGTTCGCAATTCAGGAGCGTCCCGGTGAGTCGAGCCGGATCATCCCCTCGGTGGCCGGACGCGCCGGCGTGCGCCTGAGTGCTGCACGATCGGACCCGTCCGGTCCATGCCGTTCGCAATTCAGGAGGAGTCAGGCGTGTCGGCCTGGGGATGGCCGTCTCGCGGGAGAACCGCCGGGGCGCTCCTGCCTTGTGAACGGTGAGGCGGCGTCGGGACCCCGCTCTCGCTACTCGGGGCGGAGGCGGAGCTCCTGCATCCCGCCGTCGACGGCGATCGAGGTGCCGGTCGTCGAGCCTGATCGCGGGCTCGCCAGGTAGGCGACTGCACCGGCGACCTCGGTCGCGGCGACGAGTCGGCCATGCGGCTGGCGTGCCTCGAGCGCGGCGCGCTCGGCGGCCGGGTCTGGCGCGCTGTCGAGCAGTCGGCCCACCCACGGGGTGTCGGCCGTGCCCGGGTTGACGCAGTTCACCCGGATGCCCTCGCGCAGGTGGTCGGCGGCCATCGCTCGCGTCAAGGACAGCACGGCCCCCTTCGTCGCCGTGTAGAGCGCGCGCTGGGGGAGCCCCGCCGTCGCGGCGATCGACGCGGTGTTCACGATCGCGGCCGACGGCGACTCGCGCAGGTGTGGGAGGGCCGCGCGCGTCACGCGAGCCATGCCGACCACGTTGATGTCGAAGACGCGGTGCCACTCGTCGTCGTCGTTGGACTCGATGGTGCCCTGCGCGCCGATACCGGCGTTGTTCACGATGATGTCGAGGCGGCCGAACCGTGCGACGACGGCGTCGATCGCCGCGCGGACCGACGCGTCGTCGGCGACATTCGCCCGCACCGACAGGCGGGTGGCGGAGTCCTCGTCGGGCGACGGGTTCAGGTCGAGGATCGCGACGCTCGCGCCAGCTGCGGCGAGGCGTTCGACGATCGCGGCGCCGATCCCCGAAGCGCCGCCGGTGACGATCGCGACGAGTCCGTCGAACTCGCCGGTGTCTTCGGCGCTCATGCGCGGGCTCCGAGTGCCTCGGCTGGCTTCGCCGCCGGCGCGATTCCGGGGACCGGGTCGACGAACCGCTGTCGCTGGCGACCGAGGCCCTCGATCTCGACCTCGCAGACGTCGCCCGGTGCGAGGTAGGGGAAGCGGCCGGAGAGCGCGACGCCCTCGGGTGTGCCGGTCAGGACGAGGTCGCCGGGTTCGAGCTGCAGGTACTGGCTCAGGTGCCAGATGACCGTGGCGACGTCGAAGATGAGGTCCGCCGTGCTCGAGTCCTGACGCGGTTCGCCGTTGACCCAGCTGCGGAGTCGCAGAGCGCCGGCGTCGACCTCGTCGGGCGTCACGAGCCACGGGCCGGTCGGGTTGAAGCCCGGAGCGCACTTGCCCTTCGACCACTGCCCGCCACTCGCCGCCATCTGGAAGTCGCGCTCCGACACGTCGTTCGCGGTGACGAAGCCGGCGATGCGGCCGAGGGCGTCCTCAGGGCCGTCGAGGTAGGAGGTGCGCTCGCCGATGACGACGCCCAGCTCGACCTCCCAATCGGTCTTCGTGCTGCCGCGCGGGATGCGGACGTCGTCGTTCGGGCCGACGACCGTGTTCGGCGTCTTCAGGAACATGATCGGGATCTCGGGCGGAGCGGATCCGGACTCTGCCGCGTGCGCCGCGTAGTTCATCCCGATGCAGACGACCGCACTCGGCCGGGCGATCGGAGCGCCGATCCGGAGCTCGTCGGCGCCGTCGAGGACGGGGAGCGCACCCGACTCGAGGGCGGCGCGAACCTGATCGACGCCGCCGCCGGCGAGGAACGCTCCGTCGATGTCGGGAGTGATCGATCGGAGGTCGTAGGCGGTGTCTCCCGCGAACACGACGGGGGTCTCCCCGTCCGCGGGGCCGAGTCTGGCGAAGCGCATGCTGGTCCTTCCGGTTCCGCCGGTGCCCGCGTGCGGACCCGGCTCCGTAGCCGATAACGTCTGAACTCTACCGCCCGACCCGGCCGTTGCAACAAGTGATTTGGTCCACGCTGAGCGCATTGACAGCCCAGACATCGGATGTCTAAGCTCGGTGGCACCAGCCCGAAGGAGCATGCCGACGTGAGTACCATCATCGGATTCGAGACGCACGACGTCCGGTTCCCGACCTCGACCACCCTCGACGGCTCGGATGCCATGAACCCCGACCCCGACTACTCCGCCGCCTACCTGCGGCTCGTGACGGACGCGGACGACGGCCACGAGGGCCACGGCTTCGTCTTCACGATCGGACGCGGCAACGACGTCGAGGTCGCAGCCATCCACGCCCTCCGGGACCACCTCCTCGGTCGCGAGGTCGAGCCCGTGCTCGACGCCCTCGGGTCCTTCTGGCGCGAACTCGTCTACGACTCCCAGCTCCGGTGGCTCGGCCCCGAGAAGGGCGTCATGCACATGGCGATCGGCGCCGTCGTCAACGCGCTCTGGGACCTCAAGGCCAAACGCGCCGGCCTGCCGCTCTGGCGGCTGCTCGCCACGATGACGCCGGAGGAGCTCGTCGAGCTCGTCGACTTCCGCTACCTGAGCGACGTCCTCACCCCGGACGACGCCCTCGCGATCCTCCGACGCGCCGAACCGGGACGGAAGGCCAGGACCGAGGCCCTGCTCGCCGCCGGGTACCCCGCCTACACGACCACGCCCGGGTGGCTCGGCTACTCCGACGAGAAGCTCGACCGCCTGTGTCGCGAAGCGGTCGCGGACGGATTCGCGCAGGTCAAACTCAAGGTCGGCGGGAATGTGGAGGACGACGTCCGTCGCCTCGCCATCGCCCGGAACGCCGTGGGACCCGACATCCGGATCGCCGTCGACGCCAATCAGCGGTGGGACGTCGCGGAGGCGATCGACTGGATGTCCCGACTCGCCCCCTACGACATCGCCTGGATCGAGGAGCCGACGAGCCCCGACGACATCCTCGGCCACGCGGCGATCGCGCGCGGCGTCGCCCCGATCCCGGTCGCGACCGGTGAGCACATGGCGAACCGCATCATGTTCAAGCAGTTCCTGCAGGCCGACGCCCTCCAGGTGCTCCAGATCGACTCCACGCGGGTCGCCGGCGTGAACGAGAACATCACGATCCTCCTCCTGGCTGCGAAGTTCGGTGTCCCGGTCTGCCCGCACGCCGGTGGCGTCGGGCTGTGCGAAGCGGTGCAGCACCTCTCGATGTTCGACTTCATCGCCGTGTCTGGGAGCGAGGATGGACGCATGATCGAATTCGTCGACCACCTGCACGAGCACTTCGTCGAGCCCGTCGAGATCGTCGCCGGCCGGTACCGCGCGCCGGTCGCCCCCGGCGGCGGTTCGGAGATGCTCGCGACGTCGATCGCCGAGTTCACCTTCCGGGGCGCCGGTGCCTGACCTCCTCGTCCCGCGGCTCGCGTACGGCGCCGCCAACCTCGGCAACCTCTACCGCGAGCTCGGCGATGAGGAGGCCTGGGCGATCCTCGATGCGGCCTGGGAACACGGCGTCCGCTTCTACGACACGGCTCCGCACTACGGCCTCGGTCTCTCCGAGCGCCGGCTCGGCGCCTTCCTCCGGACGAAGCCTCGCGACGAGTACGTCCTGTCCACCAAGGTCGGCCGCCTCCTCGTGCCGAACCCCGCGGGGGAAGGTGCGCTCGACACGGACAACGACTTCGTCGTCCCGGCGACCGTGCGGCGCGAGTGGGACGCGAGTGAGTCGGGCGTGCGGCGCTCGCTCGACGAGTCCCTCGAGCGACTCGGGCTCGACCACGTCGATGTGCTCTACCTCCACGACCCGGAACGGAACGACCCCGAATCCGGGATCTCCGAGGGGATTCCGGCGCTCGCCGCCCTCCGCGACGAAGGACTCGTCGGGGCGGTCGGGATCGGGTCGATGGACGTCGCCGCTCTGCTCGCCGCGGTGCGCACGGGCCTGACCGACCTCATCATGATCGCCGGTCGGTACACGCTCGCCGAGCAGCCAGCGGGCGAGGAGGTGCTGCCCGCCTGTCTGGAACACGGCGTCGGCGTGGTCGCCGCCTCGGTGTTCAACTCCGGTCTGCTGGCCCGCGCCGTCCCCGACCGTGACGGACGATACGAGTACGGTGCCGTCCCACCTGAGGTCTTCGACCGCGCCGTCGACATCGCCGAGATCTGCCGTCGGTTCGAGGTCGAACTGCCCGCGGCCGCCCTCCAGTTCCCGCTCCGCCACCCCGCCGTGCGGACGGTCGCTGTCGGCGCCTCGCGGCCGGAGCAGATGATCCAGAACGTGGAGCGCTTCGAGGCGCCGATCCCCGAGACCTTCTGGACGGAGCTGCGCACCAGAGGGCTGCTCGGCTGATGCGGACGATCGACGCGCACCTCCATCTGTGGAATCGCGCCGACGGGTATCACTGGCTCGCTTCGGCCGACGAGGCACTTCGCGAGGACTTCACGCCGGAGCGTGCAGCCGCGGAACTGCAGGCTGCCGGCGTCGAAGCGGCGATCCTCGTCCAGGCCGACGACACGGAGCTCGACACGATCTCCATGCTCCACGCATCGGACACCTGCAGCTGGGTGGTCGGCGTCGTCGGCTGGGTACCGATCGACGATGCGAAGCGGGCCGAGGAACTGCTCGACCGTTGGGGAGTGCATCCACGATTCCGCGGCGTTCGTCAGCTGTTGCACGACGATCCCCGGGACGGCCTGCTCCTGGCAGCGCCCGCGCGCCGGTTGGCGGCGGTCCTCGCGGACCGGGGGCTTCCGCTCGACCTCCCGAACGCCTTCCCTCGGCTGCTCCGTGACGCCACCGGACTCGCACGGCTGGAGGAGGGGCTGACGATCGTCGTCGACCACCTCGCGAAGCCGCCGCGCGACGATGAGGCCTTCGAACGATGGGCGACCGAGCTGGCCGCGGCGGCGGCGTCACCGAACGTGGTCGCCAAGGTGTCGGGCCTCAATCGAGCCGGTCGGCCGTTCGTGGCGGCCGACGTGCGTCGGGCCTGGGACACCGCACTCGCCTGCTTCGGGCCCGAGCGGTTGATGCTCGGCGGCGACTGGCCGATGACCGTCACGAGCGGCGGGTACGGTGCGGTCTGGCACGAGCTGTCCGGTCTCGTCGACGAGTTGTCGCCGGCGGAACGCGATGCACTGCGTGGCGGGACGGCGACGCGCGTCTACCGGCTCGACCCCCGCGGGCCGGTCGGCGACGGACTGACATGATCGGGCAGACGGATGGACACGGAACCATGACGAGGAGGTCACGATGCTGACAGGGATCGACCCGGTGCTGAGCGGCGAACTGCTGCTGCACCTGGACGCGATGGGACATTCGGACGCGGTGGTGATCGCCGACGCGCACTTCCCCGCCACCCGGCTCGGCGAACGCGTCGTCGTGCTGCCGACGCTGTCGACGCCGGAGGTCCTCCGAGCGGTGCGCACGGTGATCCCGCTCGACGACGAGCCCGTGCTCGACCTCATGACGAGTGCCGACGGTACGGTGCTCGACGTCCAGCGGGAACTCATCGCCGCCGCCGGCACGACCGAGGACGCCGTGCGCTTCGTCGACCGGTTCGCCTACTACGACGAGGCCGCCACGGCGTTCCTCATCATCCGCACGGGCGAGACCAGGAAGTACGGGAACGTCACCCTGCGGAAGGGCCTCGTGCTCCCGGGCGCCTGACTCGACCGCGGGCTGCGGTCGCTCACCAGCAGAGCGCGACGATCGCGGCACCGACGACGGCGTAGATCCCCGACAGGACCTGCCGACCGCGGGTGCGGGGTTCGACGGCTGTCTCGACCGTCGCCCCGTGCTCGTCGAGGGTCCGCTTCGGCTTGGGTGCGTGCCAGGGGAGTGTGTTCCAGCGGAGTGCTGCGCCTGCGAGTCCGAAGCCGACGATCGCGACGGCGAGGACCCACGCCCAGGACCAGACGCCGACCGGCGCGGCGAGGGCGCGGACGAGGGCGAGGATCACGATGCTGTCGACCGCGTCGACCACCAGTCGGTAGCGCTCGGTCGCCGCCCAGCGTCCCGTACTCCACGCGTGGACGACCTGGAGGGCGAGGACCCACGCGACGACGAGGGCGACGACGGCGGGGATCAGGATCTCGATCATCGTGCTGCTCCGATCTGCTCGAGGACGGCGACGCCGGCCGCATCGACCGATTCCTGGGTCGCTGAGACGAGGACCACCGTGGTGCCGGTCGCCGGAACGACGCCGACGAAGGACGCGAAGCCGCCTGTGGCGCCGTTGTGCCAGACAAGGTCCTCGCCGTCGATCGCCTTCCGATCGGTGATCCAGGCCCAGCCGATCTCGCGATCGCCGAACGCCGCTTGTGGGTCGAGCGCATCGATGCCCGGCGCGCTGCCGTCGGCCAGTCGCTCCGCGAAGCGCGCGAGATCCTCCGCGTCCGAGCGGATGCCGCCAGCGGGCCCGATCGCCGTGCCGGTCCATGCTGCGGCGGTCCGTCCGCCGGCGGTCTCGCCGAGGAGGTCGCGATCGCCGAGGTCGGCCGCATCGCTCACGGGGCTGGTCGAGTCGAGTCCCATCGGACCGGTGATCCGTTCCTCGAGGAGGTCGGCGTAGCTGGTGCCGGCGGCCGAGCCGAGGGCGGCACCGAGGAGTTCGAAGCCGAGGTTGGAGTAGGTACCCTTCGGGGTGTCGAGGGATGCGGACCGCGCCTGCTCGAGCAGCTGGTCGACGTCCTCGCCGTAGGGGTTCGCCGTCGTGAGCGCGAACCACGTCGAGGAGAGGATCGTCCAGAGGTCGATCGGCAGCCGGGGCAGGCCGGAGGTGTGGGTGGCGAGCTGCTCGAGGGTCACGTCCGCCGCGGGCGCGTCGCCCAGCTCGAGGAGCTCACCGAGCCTGGTGTCCGGGGTGACCTCGCCGCGCTCGATCGAGTCGGCGAGCAACAGTCCGGTGAAGGCCTTGCTCACCGATCCGATCTCGAACCGGGTGTTCGGCTGGGCGCCGATCGTCGCGGTGCGGGTGCCGTCCGGGGTGACGACGACGGCCAGCAGGGCCTTGCGGTCGGGGCCGGCGAGCTCGCGGACGGTGGCCGCGAGTTCGGCGTCGCCGGTGGCTTCGGGGGGAAGCGTCGAGGGCCCTGGCCGGAAGGCGAGCCCGATCGCGAGGGCGACAGCGGTGCTGACGGCGGCAATGACCCAGACCCGTCTGGGTCGGGACGTGCTGCGTGGTGTGGCGGTCATGCGGGGTCCTTCCTGGGGTCGGTGGTCATTCCATGGCGGCGACGGCGACGAGCAGCGGGACGAGTCGCATGGGCGGGACCGCGACCCGTCCGCGGCCGGCTGGTTGCAGCCAGCCGGCGGCCGTCAGGACGCGGACGTGGTGGTAGACCTGGCCGGTCGTCCCGATGCCGTCGAGTTCGCCGAGGTCCGCGAGTGCGGAGGTGCCGTTGGCGACGGCCAGGAGCAGCTGCAGCCGGACGGGGGAGCCGATGGCTGCGAGTCGCGATGCCGCCGTCGCGAGTGGACCGGAGCCTGCTGATTCCACGGCGTCGGGGTCGTCGCCGAGCGCGAGGAGGTCGTCGGTCGCCCTGGCGTACTGCCACTGCACGGGTCCGCCGCCGGCGACGACCGATCCGGTGAAGAGGACCGCCCCGTGCTCGAGCTCGGCCGTGCGCTGTTCGAGCCCGCGGAGCGCCCAGAAGGTGTCGTCGGCATCGCCCGTCGCGGCTGCGGACGCGACGTCGTCCGGTCGCTCGGTGGTCGTGTCGTCGTCGGCCGGTCGGGCGAACACGGCGGCTTCGAGACGCGCGAGACGTGCCTCGTGATCCCCGGGGTCGATGGTCGTCATGACCCAAGTGTACAAATGTCGTAATTACGAAATCAAGCAGGTAGACCCACGGTCTGAGTGGTGGAGCCGTGCATCAGGCCCGCGAGCTGAGCCGCCCCTGCTTCGCGTGCACCGGGATCAGCAGTCCGAGGCCGATGAGCAGCACGAGCACGATCCCGAGGATCCCCCAGAACTGCGCCCCACCGAGCGTGACGAACAGTGCGAAGGCGGTCGGTGCGAGGAAGGACACGGCGCGGCCGGTCGTGGCGTAGAGGCCGAAGACCTCACCCTCGCGGCCCTCGGGGATGATGCGCGCCAGGAACGAGCGGCTCGCCGACTGTGCAGGGCCGACGAACAGGCACAGCATGAGCCCGAAGATCCAGAAGATCGTCGCGCCGCCCTCGTGGAGGAAGAACACGGCGCTTCCCGCGACGACGAGGCCGATGAGCGACGCGACGATGACGGGTTTCGGCCCCACCTTGTCGTCGAGCAGGCCGATCGTGATCGTCGCGATCCCGGCGACGACGTTGGCGGCGATCGCGAAGATGATCACCTCGCCGGGTGAGAAGCCGAAGGTCCCCGCGGCCAGGACGCCACCGAAGGTGAAGACACCGGCGAGCCCGTCGCGGAACACGGCGCTCGCGAGCAGGAAGTAGAGTGTCTGTCGGCTGTCGCGCCAGAGTTCCGCGATGCTCTTGGCAAGGACGCCGTAGGAGGCGAAGAACCCGACGTGCGGCCGGGCGACAGCCTGGGGTGCGTGGTACTCGGGCACCGCGAACAGCACGGGCAGGGCGAAGATCCCGAACCACGCCGCAGACACGAGCATCGCGACGCGGACGTCCATGCCGTCTTCGCCGGTGACGCCGAAGAGTCCGACCTCGGGGGAGATGAAGCCGAAGTAGACGATGAGCAGCAGCACGATGCCACCGATGTACCCCATGCCCCAGCCGAGACCGGAGACCTTGCCGATGGAGGTGGGCGTCGACACCTGGGCGAGCATCGCGTTGTAGTTGACGCCGGCGAACTCGAACACGATGTTGCCGACCGCGAGGAGGACGAGGCCCAGCCAGAGGAAGTTCGGATCGGGGGCGACGAAGAAGAGGAGCGCGGTGATCGCGACGACGACGTAGGTGTTGAAGCCGAGCCAGAACTTCCGCCGCCCGGCGGAGTCCGACCGCTGGCCGACGACCGGCGCGAGGATCGCGATCAGCAGCCCGGCGGCGGCGAGCGCCCACCCGAGGGATGCCGACACCGCGGCCTCCTCGCCGAACGAGTCACTCGTCAGATAGACGGTGAACACGAAGGTGGTGACGACGGCGTTGAACGACGCCGAGCCCCAGTCCCACAGGCTCCACGCGAAGATGCGACCCTTACGACCCGCCTGCGCTTTCACGGCGGCGACCTGCGAGGTGTCGAGGTCGACGGTGGCTGCTGCGGCGTCGGGGGTGACGAGCGGTGGTGGCGGGAAGTTGCGGGGCCGGGATCCGAGACGCGGGGCTTCGTCGCCGTGCCCGCCTGTCCGGCCGGTGTCGTCGGTGCCACCTGGGGGAGTCGTGCTCATGCACTGAGGCTAGTGCCGCGTGGTGAACGGGCGGTAGCGCGCGTCCCGCAGCGCGATGGCTGGGGGTTCGCTGGGACGCGGATCGTCGCCGGGAATAGCTTCGGGCACCCCGCGTTGGACTTGAGCGTACGACACTCAAGTTTGAATCCAGGAGGTTCACGTGCCCGAAGACTTCACCCAGGGCGGCGCAGCAGCAGACGGCGGATCGTCGTCGTTCGACGACTTCCTCGCCCGATACCTCGAGGGCGAGCGGGCGCGTTCGGCGCGGACCATCGACCTCAGCCGCTTCCTCACCGCACGGACGCAGGAGATCCTGCAGCGCGCCGGCCGGTTCGCGCTCGAGCGCGGCCAGAACGAGCTCGACGCGCTGCACATCCTGCGCGTCATCGTGAGCGAAGAGCCCGCCAAGGACGCCGTCGCGCGCCTCGGCGTCGACCCGAAGGCCATCGCCAAGGCCGCCGAGCAGCGCCTGCCGCAGGCGTCTTCGCCGAGCGTCAAGGACCCGGCCATCACACCGTCGGCCCAGCGCGCGCTGTTCCACGCCTACCAGGTGGCCCGCGCCGCCGGATCGACGTACGTCGACCCCGAGCACCTCTTCTTCGCCCTCGTCATCAACCAGGACTCGCCTGCCGGTGAGGTCCTCGCCCGCGCCGGCGTCACGGCGGAGGCGCTGACCCAGGGCATGCGCCAGACCGTCGGCGACCCCGGTGTCGCCACCGACGACCAGGACGACCGCGATGCCGACGACCTCGACTCGGACACCCCGATGCTCGACCGTTTCGGCACCGACCTCACGGCGCTCGCCGCAGGCGGATCGCTCGACCCCGTCATCGGACGTTCCGAGGAGATCGAGCAGACCATCGAGATCCTCTCCCGCCGCACGAAGAACAACCCCGTGCTCGTCGGCGAGGCCGGCGTCGGCAAGACCGCGGTCGTCGAGGGGCTCGCCCAGGCGATCGTCGACGGCGGCGTCCCGGAGCAGCTGCGCGGGAAGCGCGTCATCTCGCTCGACCTGCCGGCCATGGTCGCCGGAACCCGGTACCGCGGCGACTTCGAGGAGCGCCTCACCGGCCTGCTCGACGAGATCGCAGCCAACCGCTCCGAGCTGATCGTCTTCATCGACGAGGTCCACACGGTCGTCGGCGCCGGAGGTTCCGGCGAGGGCGGCATGGACGCTGGGAACATGCTCAAGCCGCGTCTCGCGCGCGGTGAGCTGCACCTCATCGGTGCGACCACGCTCCGTGAGTACCGCGGGATCGAGAAGGACCCGGCACTCGAACGCCGCTTCCAGCCCGTGCGTGTCGGCGAGCCGTCGATCGAGGACGCCGTCCTCATCCTCGACGGTCTCCGTCCTGCCTACGAGGAGCACCACGACGTCCGCTTCGCCGACGACGCCCTCCGCGCAGCCGTCGAGCTCTCCGCCCGCTACCTGCCCGACCGTGTCCTGCCCGACAAGGCCATCGACCTCGTCGACCAGGCCGGAGCCCGGCTGCGGTTGCGGCTCGGGAAGGCGGTCGACGTGAGCGCCCTCGTCGAGGAGCTCGCGACACTCGAGGCATCGAAGAACGCGGCCGTGTCGGCCGAGCACTACGAGGAGGCCTCGCGCATCCGCGACGAGATCACCGCCGTGCAGGCGAAGCTCGACGCCGCCTCCAACGGACCCGGTGCCCGCGCCGACCGCGACGCGGTCGTCGACGAGGCCCAGATCGCCGGCGTCGTGTCCCGCGCCACCGGCATCCCGGTCAGTCGGCTCACGGAGGGCGAGCGAGAACGTCTCGCCGGTCTCGAGGACGAACTGCACGCTCGCGTCGTCGGCCAGCACGACGCCGTGACCGCGGTGTCGAAGGCCGTCCGTCGCAACCGCACGGGCATGGGGGATGCGAACCGACCGGTCGGCAGCTTCCTGTTCCTCGGCCCCACCGGCGTCGGTAAGACGGAGCTCGCGAAGGCGCTCGCCGGATCCCTCTTCGCTGACGAGCACTCCGTGATCCGCTTCGACATGAGCGAGTTCGGCGAACGCCACACGGTGTCGCGACTCGTCGGCGCCCCTCCCGGGTACGTCGGGTTCGACGAGGCGGGCCAGCTCACCGAGCGCGTGCGGCGCAACCCGTACTCGATCGTGCTGTTCGACGAGATCGAGAAGGCGCACCCCGACGTGTTCAACCTGCTCCTGCAGGTGCTCGACGACGGTCGCCTGACCGACGGTCAGGGGCGGACGATCGACTTCCGCAACACGGTCGTCGTCATGACCTCGAACCTCGGTTCCGAGTTCCTCGCATCCCGTTCCGGTGCGATGGGCTTCGTCGCCGGCGGCGCGGACGACCCGACGGGCTTCGGTTCCGAAGAGGCGCTCCGGGCCCGGGTCATGGGCAAGCTGCGCGAGGTGATGCGTCCCGAGTTCCTCAACCGCATCGATGAGATCGTCCTCTTCCGCAAGCTCGACCAGCAGCAGCTGCAGGAGATCGTCGGACTGATGCTCGGCCGCACGACCGAACGGTTGGCCGCGCGCGGTGCATCACTCGAGACGACGCCTGAGGCGCTCGCGCTCCTCGCGGAGCTCGGCTACGAGCCGGAGTACGGCGCGCGCCCCCTGCGTCGCCTGATCCAGCGTGAGGTCGACGACCGCATCGCCGAGCTCGTCGTGGGCGGCGGGGTCGGCGACGGCTCGACCGTGCACGTCGACGCGGTCGGCGGGAAGATCGTCGTCACCGAGCATGCTGCGGTGCTGGTGGACGCCGCGTAGGCATTACCCCTTCGACAGGCTCAGGGACCGGGATTCGTTCCGGACTCTGGGCCTGTCGTCACTCGCGGACCGTTCCCCGTCCTGGTCCCCGAGCTTTTCGAAGGGCACCTGGGTCGCGGTCACCCTGGCCATCCGCTGGGAGTTGAGCCAGGCGGACTCAACTTTCTTGACGTCGAAACCGGGCCTCGGTAGCATTGAGTCATCGGGGCTCAAGTCTCGACGTCACACCAGCATCACCCCATCAACCAGCTCGGTGCCGAGCTCGTCGAGTCGGCCGGACGCCATCCGCATGCCGCCCGAGTCGACGAGTTCCGAACCGGCAGTCAACACAAGGAGAACCAACACATGGCACGTGCAGTAGGCATCGACCTCGGTACCACCAACTCGGTGGTCGCCGTCCTCGAAGGTGGAGAACCCACCGTCATCGCCAACGCCGAGGGCTTCCGCACCACCCCCTCCGTCGTCGCATTCACCAAGGACGGCGAGGTGCTCGTCGGCGAGACCGCGAAGCGCCAGGCAGTCACCAACGTCGACCGCACCATCGCGAGCGTCAAGCGCCACATGGGCACCGACTGGAAGTTCGACGTCGACGGCAAGAAGTACACGCCGCAGGAGCTGTCCGCTCGCATCCTCGCGAAGCTGAAGCGCGACGCCGAGCAGTACCTGGGCGACACCGTGACCGACGCGGTCATCACCGTTCCCGCCTACTTCAACGACGCCGAGCGTCAGGCCACGAAGGAGGCCGGTGAGGTCGCGGGCCTCAACGTGCTCCGCATCATCAACGAGCCGACCGCCGCAGCCCTCGCCTACGGCCTCGACCGCGGCAAGGAGGACGAGCTCATCCTCGTCTTCGACCTCGGTGGCGGTACCTTCGACGTCTCGCTGCTCGAAGTGGGCAAGGACGACGACTTCTCCACCATCCAGGTCCGCTCGACCTCGGGTGACAACCGCCTCGGTGGAGACGACTGGGACCAGCGCGTCGTCGACTACCTGATCAAGCGCTTCAAGGACTCGACCGGTGTCGACGTCTCGGGTGACAAGATCGCGAAGCAGCGCCTCAAGGAAGCCGCCGAGCAGGCGAAGAAGGAGCTCAGCTCCTCGATGTCGACCTCGATCCAGCTCCCGTACCTCTCCCTCACGGAGAACGGCCCGGCGAACCTCGATGAGACCCTCAGCCGCGCGAAGTTCGAGGAGCTCACGCAGGACCTGCTCGAGCGCACCCGCAAGCCGTTCAACGACGTCATCGCCGAGGCCGGCGTGAAGGTCTCCGACATCGCGCACGTCGTGCTCGTCGGTGGATCGACCCGTATGCCCGCCGTCGCCGAGCTCGTCAAGAAGCTCACCGGTGGTCAGGAGCCCAACAAGGGCGTCAACCCGGACGAGGTCGTCGCCGTCGGCGCCGCCCTCCAGGCCGGCGTGCTGAAGGGTGAGCGCAAGGACGTGCTGCTCATCGACGTCACCCCCCTGTCGCTCGGTATCGAGACCAAGGGTGGCATCATGACGAAGCTCATCGAGCGCAACACCGCGATCCCCACCAAGCGGAGCGAGACCTTCACCACGGCCGACGACAACCAGCCGTCCGTCGCGATCCAGGTCTTCCAGGGCGAGCGCGAGTTCACCCGCGACAACAAGAACCTCGGCACCTTCGAGCTGACCGGCATCGCGCCGGCTCCGCGCGGTGTGCCGCAGGTCGAGGTCACCTTCGACATCGACGCCAACGGCATCGTGCACGTGTCCGCCAAGGACAAGGGCACCGGCAAGGAGCAGTCGATGACCATCACCGGTGGCTCGTCCCTCGGCAAGGAGGACATCGAGCGCATGGTCCGCGAGGCCGAGGAGCACGCCGCGGACGACAAGGCCCGCCGCGAGCAGGCCGAGGTCCGCAACAGCGCCGAGCAGCTCGCCTACTCGATCGACAAGCTCATCAAGGAGAACGACGACAAGCTGCCCGAGGACGTCAAGACCGACGTCCAGGCCGATGTCGACGCCCTGAAGAGCGCGCTCGCCGGTGAGGACGAGGACGCGGTGAAGACCGCGTTCGACAAGCTCAACGAGAGCCAGGTCAAGCTCGGCGAGGCGATCTACGCCCAGGCGCAGGCCTCCGAGTCCGCCGCAGGAACCGAGGCCCCGGCTGAGGAGGCGACCTCCGACGAGGACGTCGTCGACGCCGAGGTCGTCGAGGACGAAGACGACAAGGACAAGAAGTAACCATGACTGACGAGAACCAGAACCAGAACCAGGACGATCCCATCATCCGTGACAAGCGGCGGATCGACCCGGAGACCGGCGAGGTTCGTCAGCCTGGCACCGAGGGGGCTGACGCCGACGCGTCGGCCCCCTCGGGCGCACCTGCCGAATCCGCCGACGCCGACGCACCGGCCGCCGACGACGAGCTGACCGTCGAGGACATCCTCAACGCGGCTCCCGAGGAGCCCGTGCAGGGCGGCAACCTCTCCCCGGCCGAGCAGCTCGCTGCAGAACGCCTCGGCGACCTGCAGCGCGTCACGGCCGAGTACGCGAACTACCGGAAGCGCACCGAAGCCGGCCGCGAGGTGGAGCGCGAGCGCACCACCGGCGAGGTCGCCAAGGTCCTGCTGCCGGTGCTCGACGACCTCGACCGCGCTGACAAGCACGGCGACCTCGAGGGCGACGCCCCCTTCACGCAGATCGCGGCCAAGCTCCGCGGCGCTGCCGAGAAGCTCGGGCTGAAGCCATTCGGAGCGGTCGGCGAGACCTTCGACCCCAACGTGCACGAGGCCATCTTCCAGCAGCCCACGCCGGGTGCCGAGGGCGAGACCGTCCTCGACGTCGTGGAGACCGGGTACCACCTGGGCTCCACCCTGCTGCGCGCCGCGAAGGTGGTCGTCGCGGTCCCGGCGAGCTAGCCATGGCGAGTCAGGACTGGTTCGACAAGGACTTCTACAAGGTCCTCGGCGTCAAGAAGGACGTGACGCCGGCGGAACTGAAGAAGGTCTACCGGAAGCTCGCCCGGCAGTACCACCCGGACTCCAACCCGGGTGATGCGAAGGCCGAGGCGAAGTTCAAGGAGATCAGCGAGGCCCACTCGGTGCTCGGCGACCCCGAGCAGCGCAAGGAGTACGACGCCGTTCGCGCCATGGGCGGTGGAGCACGCTTCACCGCCCCGGGTGCCGGCGGCGGCCAGGGCGGCTTCGAGGACGTCTTCGGGACGATGTTCGGTGGGGGCGGTGGTGGTGGCGGTCGCCAGAGCTACAGCTACCAGCAGGCTCCTCCCGGATACGAGGACATCCTCGGCGGCATGTTCGGCCAGGGTGGCTTCGGCCAGACTTCCGGTGGCTTCCGCGGCTACGGCGGACCCACGCCGGGCCGCGACATCACCGCGCACACGACGATCGACTTCATCACGGCCACGCAGGGCGACACCATCTCCCTGCAGACCTCCGAGGGACGCACCATCAAGGTGAAGATCCCGGCGGGTGTGTCGGATGGACAGAAGATCCGCCTGCGCGGCAAGGGGCAGCCGAGTCCGGACGGCGGCGAACCCGGCGATATCGTGGTCACCGTGAGTGTCCGCAAGCATCCCGTGTTCGAACGCGACGGCCTGAACCTCCGCGTCACCGTGCCGGTCACCTTCGTGGAGGCCGCGCTCGGCGCCACGATCGAGGTTCCGACGCTCGGCGGCGACCCCGTCAAGCTGCGCGTCGCCCCCGGTACGCCGAGCGGCCGCGTCCTCCGCGTCAAGGGCCGCGGTGTCGCGACGACGAAGGGCACCGGCGACCTCCTGGCCGTCGTGCAGATCGTCGTCCCGGCGCATCTCGGCGGCGAGGCCAAGGAAGCACTCGAACGGTTCCACGAGCTGGAGCCGAAGGACAACCCCCGAGACGAGCTCATCGCTCGGGCTCGGGGCTAGTAGCCAGCAGCACACGGAAGGGCAGGGAGCATGGACGAGCATTCGCCGGTCTTCGCGATCGCGATGGCTGCCGAGCTCGCCGGCATGCACCCGCAGACCCTTCGGCAGTACGACCGGCTCGGGCTCGTGTCGCCGACGCGGACCGCGGGGAAGTCACGCAGGTACTCGATGCGCGACATCGCCCAGCTCCGTGAGGTGTCCAGGCTCAGTGCCGAGGGCGTCAGCCTCGAGGGCATCTCCCGCATCCTGACTCTGGAGAACGAGGTCAGCTCGCTCCAGGGCCGGGTGCGGGAGCTCGAGCACGCGCTCGCCAACGCCCTGCTGCGAACCCCGGGCAACCGGGTGTTCGCCGCCGGCATGGAGGGGAGCGTCGTCCCGATGCGGAGCGGTACCCGCACCCGCCGCCGGACCGAGGTCGTCGTCTGGCGGCCGTCGCTCTCCGAGTAGCCGACCACAGCGCACTCGTGGTCGTCATCCCGCGTGGATGACGACCACGGGTGCGCTTTCGCGCGTCTGCGGGCCGCGTAGGGTTGGGGCATGAGCGCGCAGCCCGTGGTGACGAAGCCGGACCCGGCGCAGACCGCACCCGCGACGGCCCGGAGGCGGCGCGGCGCCCGCCTGACCGGACTGACCGCCTACCCGCTCATGTACTTCGGCGTCATCGCGGGCGTGCTTCCACTACTGACGCTCGTCGTGATCGGCGCCCCCATCCTCGTCGGCGTCCTGCTCGGTGCGGGCGAGGCCGAGTGGGTCGACGGCTTCTCGCGCGTGTTCGGTTTCATCCTGCTCTTCCTGACACCGCCGTTCGGCGCCTGGGTGTGGGGGTACGTCGCGCTCGGGGTCCTCGCCTTCCTCGGTGGCATCGCGCTCAGCCTGCGGATCCTGCGGCGTCACGGCGTGCGTCGCGCAGGAGCCGTCACGCACTGGGGCATGTGGGCCACCGTTCCGCTGCAGCTCATCTTCGCGGTCATCAGCCTCGTGATCGTGTTCGGTGCGATCGCGTCCGTCCGCGCCGAAGACGCCAGCGGCCTCGAGACCGTCCGCGCCTTCGGCCAGGGCGTCGCCATCGCCACGGTCGTCAACCTCCTCGTCTCCGCCGGGCTCGGCGTCCTCGTCTTCCCGGCAGTCCTCCGAGCAGTGAAGGCGGAGAAGCCGGCTCGGCGCGCGCGCCGTCGGTGACGCCGTTCCTCGTATCGCGTGGCCGGTTACGCTGAGGGGATGCCCGAGTTCTCCTTCGACGCGCTGCGCCGGTTCCCCGATCACGAGGCACCCAACCTCTTCGCCGTCGACGCGACCGACCGGCTCCTGCTCGACGAAGCGGCCGAGGCCCTGGCCGGGCGGGTGCCGACGCCCGGCGAGATCGTCGTCGTCGGCGACGCCTACGGGGCGCTGACCCTCGGCGCCATCGCGCTTCTGGGGGCGACCGACGTCCGGGTCCACCAGGACGCCGCCGTCGGGGAACGCGCCCTCGCGGCCAACGCCGAACGGCTCGGCGTCGACGGCGGCTTCCGCAACCTGCCGCTCGGCGAGGAGCTGTTCACGGGCGCATCACTCGTCCTCCTCCAACTCCCGAAGCACCTCGAAGCACTGCACGAGATCGCCGCCGCCGTGGCCCGTTGGAGCGCCGCTGACGTCCGTCTCCTGGCGGGTGGCCGGGTGAAACACCTGACGCCCGCGATGAACGAGGTCCTCGGTCGGAGCTTCTCGACCGTCACCGCGAGCCTCGCCCGGCAGAAGTCCCGAGTGCTCCGTGCGAGCGGTCCGGTGACCGCCGCCGTCGAGGGAGCGCGTGACGAGGCCGACACCACGGCCTCGACCGCGCTGCGCACCGAGCACCATGCCGACATCGGCCTGACCATCGCCGCCGCCGGCGCAGCGTTCGCCGGCACGAAGCTCGACATCGGCACCCGCTTCCTGCTGGAGGCGCTGCCGGAGATCGCGCCCGTCGCCCGGACGGCCATCGACCTCGGCTGCGGCACCGGCGTCCTCGCGGTGTCGCTCGCCATCGCCCGGCCCGAGCTCGCGGTCATCGCGACCGACCAGTCCGCTGCAGCCGTCGCCTCGGCCGCCGCGACCATCGCCGCCAACGACGACGCCGACCGCCGGCTGGCCGAGCGCATCACGGTGCTCCGCGACGACGGCCTGTCGATGCAGCCGGACGCGTCAGCCGACCTCATCGTCCTGAACCCGCCCTTCCACAGCGGGACCACCGTCCACACGGGCGTCGCCCACGACCTGTTCGCCGAGGCCGCGCGCGTCCTGCAGCCGGGCGGGACGCTCGCCGTCGTGTGGAACTCCCACCTCGGCTACCGGGCTGCCCTCGAGCGGCTCGTCGGTCCGACGACGCAGTTCGCGCGCAACCAGAAGTTCACGGTGACGGTCTCGCGCCCCCGGGCCGCCGGCGAACCGCGTCCGTAACTCCTGCTGCTTGGACCGTCCCGTGGGCACCGGCCGCTCGGACACCGGCGTCCTCGACGGTCCGGGCGGGCGTTGCAGGAGTCGTGACCGTCAAGCGGCGTTCCAGAGGCGCTCGATGCGCTCGCGGAGCGCGGTCTCCTCCGGGGACTCGTCGGCGTACTCGGAAGCGTCGATGGTGATGGTGTCCGCGGCGTCGAACCACCAGGTCCCCCGCTCACCCTCGACCTCGATGCTGGTCCACGTTCCCGGAGCGACGCTCGCCTTGACCAGGCCGATCGCCGCCCCGAGCGTCGTGTCGTCGCCCGCGTGGAATTCGACCTGCAGGCGACCGACACTGCTCTCGACGGACGCCAGCGAGCCCATGGCGGTCAACCGCTCGACCAGGCCGAACAGCACGGTCGCGTCCCCGCGAGCGCCACGCACGGAGAACGTTCCAGGAGAACCGCTCACGACGGGGCCGTCGATGCCGAGCGACTCGACGACCGACGCCTCGGGCAGGGCGTCGAGGACGTCGAGGGCGGTGCGCCCGGCGCCCGGGCCTGCGACGGTGAGCCTGACGCTGTCACTCGACGCCGCGATCGCGGTCACGCCGGGCACCGCGCCGAGCGACTGGACGACCGGCAGCATGTCCGCCGACTGGACGCCGTCATCCCAAGTGACGATGCCGCCCTGGACCTCCACTGCGACGTACGCCGGTACCGCACCCGTCGCCACCGCGGTCGCGGCGGCCACGTCGTCGACGCTCGAGACGCGGAGGTCGATCGTGGCCGGGGTCAGCGTGGCGCCGATGACCTCGAACTGTCCGGCGACGGCCAGGTAGGCGGCACGAATCGTACCGGGGTCGCCGCTGACCGTCGCGTCGTCGTCGACGCCTGAGGAGATGGAGAACCGCGCGTCCCCGTCCCAGTTGGTGAAGCCGGGGGCCGCATCGTCGGCGTCGTCCTCGTCGGGTCCGGCCGGGTCGACACCGTCGTCGCTGCGGCCGCAGATGACCGCGGCGGCGTAGGCGGGCGTCGCGTCGGCGGTCGCCCTGGCCAGGTCGTAGGCGTCGAGGAAGTCCTCTCCGGGACGCGCCACGAGGGAGAGCGAGGACGCACGCGCACCGTCGGTTCCAGCGGAGGCGAGCTGCAGCTCACCGCCCGGCACGCCCTCGTCCTCGAGTGACGCGAGCAGCTCCAGCTGGGTCGCGTTGTCGGCTCGTCGGTCGAGGACGGACAGGGTGAACCCACGGACGGTGAGGTCGACTCCCTCCCACGTCGCTCCGCCGCTCCGTTTCGCCTGCTCGTTCAGGAACCCGCCGATGCGGTCCACGATCGCGCTCAGCCGATCGTCGGTGACGTCGTCGTCCATGAGCACCGACGCCGATGCCGTGCCGTTCCACGGCAGGGTGTTGCTCCCGGTCGTGTCGACATCGGCCACCTCCGGGACGCCGTCCAGGAGGTGCTCGAAGTCCCGCCCGGCGGCGGACGCCGCGTTCACGTCGCCACAGCCCGAGAGGCCGAGGACGGCTGCCAAGGCGAGCAACGCCGTGGCGGCGGTCCGGATCGTGCGGTTCTGCGGCATGGATCCACCCTAGGAGCTGCCCGTCGAAGCCCGCGTCGGGGCGGTCCCGACGTCTCAGGTCCGGCGCGGCGTGTGCCCGTATGCTGGCCCGATGTCCGAGCCGCCCACCCCAGCAGACGGAGCGGGTCGCGACGGACGTCGGGTGGACCAGCACGAACTGACCGCGGTCGAGCGCTGGATCGACGACCGGGCCAACCGGCTCCTGCGCGACGCCCCCGACGGCGGTGCACGGGCGAAGGCCGTCGAGTTCCTCGTCTTCGGGGCGAAACAGGCGTGGGCGTGCATCTTCGGCGCAGCGATGCTCGCGGTCATCGTCGCCGCCCGCCTCTGGTACCCGGACGACGTCTGGCTCGCCCGGAACGACGCGCTCGTCGTCGCTGCGATCGTCATCCAGGTGGTCATGATCGTCACCAGGCTCGAGACGGGCCGCGAGCTCTGGGTGATCATCCTGTTCCACGTCGTCGGGACGGGCATGGAGCTGTTCAAGACCGGGGTGGGGTCGTGGGAGTACGACGGCGGCGGGGTCCTGCACCTCGGCTCCGTGCCGTTGTACACCGGGTTCATGTACGCGGCCGTCGGGTCGTACATGGTGCGCGTGTACCGGCTCTTCGACCTCCGGTTCGACCGCTATCCACGGGTGTGGCTCACGACGATCATCGCGGCCGGCATCTACGTGAACTTCTTCAGCCAGCACTTCATCGTCGATCTGCGATGGGTGTTGCTCGCCGCAGTCCTCCTCGTGTTCGCCCGGACGATCATGCACTTCCGCGTGTTCCGTCGGACGCACCGCATGCCCGTGCTGGTGGCGTTCCTGCTCGTGGCCTGCTTCATCTGGATCGCCGAGAACATCGGGACGATCACGGGCGCCTGGCTGTACCCGAATCAGGAGGACGGCTGGCAGCTCGTCCCGCTCACCAAGCTGGTGTCGTGGTTCCTCCTCATGATGATCTCGGTGGTGATGGTCACCTGGGTGTACCCGCCGAAGCGGCCCGATCGTCTCCCGACCTGAGCCGCCTACTGTCAACGGTTGCTGAAGGCGGTGCGCTCACCGGGTAGGGTTCGGGAGTGAGCGGCCCGAGCCCGGTGATCGCTCGTCCCCTTCCGGAGAGCAGCCATGGCCCAGCGTCAGCCCCAGGACCCACGCTTCCGTGATCGTGGCGGCGCTCGGCCGGTCCCCATGCAGTCGGGTCCCGTTCCGGCGGGCCAGGCCCGCCCTGCCCCGGCTCGACCTGCCGCCGCTCCACGGCCCGCATCACCGGCCGTCGGCATCTCCGTCCCGGCCGCGGCAGCCGCACCCCTGCCGCGGGCCAACCATCTCTTCGCCGGAGCGCAGTTCGCGTTCATCGCCTCGATCGTGATGCTCGGGCTGTACATCGGCCTGACGTCGACCTGGACCCTGCTGGAGCCGGACTTCCTCATCGGGCTCTCCCTGACCGCTGCGGCCACGTCCCTGCTCTTCGCCGTGCCGCCGTCAGGCAAGCTCCGTGGCCTGCTCGTGCTCGTTCCGACCATCGACATCCTCGCCGTCGGGTTCTTCCGCGACACCCTGCCGAACCTGCCGACGTCGGGTCTCCTCATCGTGATCCCGGTGCTCTGGCTCGCGGGTGGGTTCGGGGTCTCGGCACTGCCCGTACCGGTGTTCGGAGCGATCTTCGTCTCCCTGGTGCCGGTCGCGCGCGCCGGAGCGTGGCCGACGACGCCTGGCGGGTGGGGTGCGATCTGCATCCTGCCGGCCCTGGTCCTCATCATGACCGTCACCGTGCACCTGGCCGCGCGCCAGCTCCGCGCCCACGAGGGACGGGCGCGCATCGCGCTCGCCGCGGCGACGGAAGCGGCGGCCGTCGCGACGACGGTTTCGGAATCCGTCGACGCCGCCGTCGCCTTCTTCCGGCCCGACGGCACGGTGGCGCTCCGGAATGAGGCCACGTACGAGCAGGCCCGACTGGCGGGGTTCGACCCCAAGACCCGCGCCGGCGTCCACGTCTACGGACCGGACCGGAAGACCCGGCTGCGGCCCGACGAGCAGGTCATCAACCGGGCGCTGCGCGGAGAGAGCTTCCGCGGCGATCTGTACTGGGTGGGGGAGCCGGGCGACCAGCGCGCCATCATCGGGAACGCGCGACAGGTGCACACCGACGACGGCACGTTCGTCGGCACCATCACCGTCGGTCACGACGTGACCGACCTCGCGAACGCGGTGGCGCTGCGGGAAGCGTTCCTGATCGACGTGTCCCACGAACTCCGCACCCCGTTGACGTCGATCATCGGCTACCTCGACCTCCTCACCGAGGGACATGACCTGCGGCAGCTCGGGCTCGAGCGCGAGGTCTCGACGATCCAGCGCAACGCGGAGCAGTTGTACGCGATCATCGGCGACCTGCTCGCGGCGGGCGACGCCGAGATGCGGGTGCGGATCGCCCTCACCGACGTCGCCGACATCGCCCGGCAGAGCGTGGGAGCGATCCTGCCGCAGGCGTCGGAGGCCGGTGTCGTCGTCCGAGCCGAGGTCCCGCCGCACGTGGAGCTAGAGGGCGACGGTGGACGGCTCCGCCAGGTCCTCGACAACCTGCTGTCGAACGCGGTGAAGTACACCCCGCGAGGTGGGCGCGTCGTCGTGACCGTCGCAGTGGACGGTGAGACCTGCACCGTGAACGTCGCGGACACCGGCATCGGCATCTCACCGGACGCCCAGCGGCAGCTCTTCGACCGCTTCTTCCGGGCCAGGGAGGTCCGCGACGACGCGCGGCCCGGCGTCGGCCTCGGGCTGTCGATCGTGAAGTCCATCACCGAGGCGCATCATGGCTGGATCACCGTGTCCAGCCGCCCGGGCCGCGGCTCCACCTTCACCGTGACCCTGCCGCTCCGCCAGCCGCGCGCCGGCGCACCGTCCGCTTCCTGAGTCGGACCCCGGCAGGGAGGCGCTGCGGCACGCATCGTGGGAGGCTTGGAGGATGGCGCAGATCCTCGACCAGCCGATCGTCGACGAGGCGACCCTCACCATGCAACCGTGGGTCACCATCGTGTGGAACGACCCGGTGAACCTCATGTCCTACGTCTCACTCGTGTTCCGCAGCTACTTCGGCTACACCCACGAGGAGGCGGAGCGACTCATGCTCGCCGTGCACCACGAGGGCCGTGCGGTCGTCGCGACCGGCAACCGCGAGGAGATGGAGCGCCACGTCGAGGCCATGCACGGGTACGGGCTCTGGGCCTCGCTCGCGAAGGCCGACGCATGAGCGCCTTCGTCCGTCCGCCCGTCGGACCCGTCGTGCTCCGTCTCGACGAGCAGGAGACCTCGATCCTCGAACAGTTGGCGAGCCAGCTCGTCGACATGCTCGAGGACGCGACGCGCGCCGGGCTGGCGACCGCTGTGGAGCTCGACCCCGCCATGGCGCGACTGGTGCCGGAGGGGTACCGCGACGACCCCGAGGCCGCCGCGGAGTTCCGACGCTTCACCGCCGACGACCTCGTCGGCGGCAAGGTGACCGCGGCGCGGACCGTCCTGGCGGCGCTCACCGCCGACGCGTCCGACGCGGCTCAGCCGACGGACGTCCCAGCCGGGCACGAGGACGGTGCAGCCGTGACCCTCGAGGGCGAGACGGCCTGGACCTGGCTGCGGTTCCTCAACGACACCCGGCTCACCATCGCGGCTCGACTCGGCATCGAGGAGGACGACGCGGAGCCGTTCGACCCGTCTCCGACGAGCTCGGACGACGAGCAGGATCCCCAGCTCATGATGGCGATCTACGCCTGGCTCGGGTACCTGCAGGAGTCGATCGTCGCCGTCCTCGACGAAGCCTGAGTCGCGGCGCCGGACACCTGCGACCCGGGTGCCACGGGTAGCCTTGGTGACCATGCACATCCTCGTCTTCAGCGACCAGCACCCCGAGTCGTCCGGCGGGGCCCAGGTCTCGATCCGGCTGCAGCGGCGCTTCCTGGAGGCCGCGGGGCACACCGTGACGGTGTGCTCGCCGCGGATGCACCAGGCGCACGACGACGACCCGCACTACCTCGACACCCCCTCGATCCCCATCACGCTCGACCGCGAGTACTCGATGACCGTGCCAGGCCGGCTCACCGACCGCTGGCTCGACGCACGTCTGGCCGAGCTGCCCCCGGTCGACGTCGTGCACGTGCAGGCCGACTTCTGGCAGGCGCTCACGGCCTACCGTTACGCCGAACGGCACGGGATCCCGGCCCTCCACACGATGCACAACCGCATGGACGTCGGCATCGAACAGACCATGCCGGCGCCGGGCCTCGTCGTCGGAGCCCTGTCGTGGTGGCAGCGCCGGGTCCTCCGGCCGCGGCTCTCGACCCTGCCGACCGGCGTCTGGTCCTACCTGCAGGAGTTCGCCAAGCGTGCGGCCGTCGTCATCGCGCCGTCGCACCACTTCGCGCGGGTCCTCCGTGAGCAGGGCGTGACCGCCCACGCCGAGGTCCTGTCGACGGGCGTCGACGACGCGGTGCTCGACGAGATCCTCGACGAACGCGCGACCACGCTCCACGTGCCGCACCGGCTGCCGTCGTTCGTGTGGATCGGCCGCTTCAGCCAGGAGAAGCGGCTCATGGAGTTCCTCGAGGCGGTCCGGCTCGCGGACGTCGACGCGGTGTTCCGCCTGTACGGGGCCGGACTCCTGCTCGCGAAGGCCCAGGCGTTCGTCGCACAACACGACCTCGCCGACCACGTCGTCTTCGCCGGTCGTGTCTCGTACCCCGACTCGCTGCGCGCCATCGCCGACGCCGACGCCCTCGTGCAGACGTCGATCGGGTTCGAGACGCAGGGCATGACCGTGTTCGAGGCGGCCGCACTCGGCACACCGTCGATCATCAGCGACCCGAACATCGCGGCGGAGCTCCCGGCCGACTCGATGTGGCAGCCGACGGACGGTGGGGTCGAGGCGCTCGCCGAAGCGATCCGCCGCGCCGTCGCCGACATCGAGGCGGGTACCGCGCCCGTCGTCGCACCGGGCCTCGCCCGCACCCTGCGCCAGTCGACGCAGACCACCCGCCTCATCAGCCTGTACGAGGCAGCCCTGGCGCCGGAGGCCGCGCGCTAGCATCGGCTCATGCGCAGGACATCGAAGCAGCAGCCCGGACCGGATGGCGGCGAACGCGTCCTGATCCTGTCGGCCGGGGTCGGGTCCGGACACAACAGCGCCGCCGCCGCCGTGGAACAGGCGTGTGCCGGGCGTCCCGACGTCACCGAGGTCGAGGTGCTGGACGTCCTGCAGGCGAGCACCTCCCTGTACCGCGACGTCCTCGGCAAGGGGTACTTCGTGCTCGTCGAGGAGACGCCCTGGCTCGTGGAGTGGGGCTACGACCTCAGCGACGCACCGTTCCGTCGTCGCGGCCCGCTCGACCCCTGGACGCGGGCGAACGCGATGCCGGTGGTCAGCGCGATCAAACGCTTCAGACCCACGGCGATCATCTGCACCCACTTCCTCCCGGCCCAGTTGCTGGCCTCCCTCATCCTCCGCGGCGCCGTCGACGCCAGGACCGCGATCGTCACCACGGACTACGACTTCCAGGGGCTGTGGTTGACGAGCGCCTTCCACGCGCTCTTCCTCGCCCGGGAGGAGGGGCGGGTCCAGCTGACGGCCCTCGGTCTTCCGCCCGACCGCGTCGTGGCTTCGGGGATCCCCATCGCCGCCCAGCCGAGCACCCCGGCCGAGCGCGACCCGGCAGCACCGCCCATGTTGCTCATCTCGGCCGGTGCGTCCGGCGGTGACTACGCGCTCGCGGTCGTCCGACAGACGCTGCACCTGCGGTCGCCGTTCACCGCGACGATCGTGTGCGGGCGGAACGAGGCACTTCGGCGGAGCGTCGAGGACCTCATCGCGCCCGGCGACGACCGCTACACCGTGCTCGGCTTCACCGACGAGATGCCGCGGCTCCTGCGCCGAGCCGACCTGTTCATCGGCAAGCCCGGAGGACTGTCGGCGTCGGAGTGCATGGCCGCCGGTCTGCCGATGGTCCTCGTGAACCCCATCCCCGGGCAGGAGGTGCGCAACGGCGACTACCTCATGGAGCAGGGTGCCGCCGTCCGGTGCAACACCGCGACGACGATCGGGTGGAAGATCGACGGGATCCTCGGCGAGCCGGGTCGTCTGGCGCGGATGCAGGCCGCGGCCCGACGGGTCGGTCGCCCCGACGCGGCCCGCGACGTCGTCGACCGGCTGCTCGACGGTCCGGCACGACCGTTCGTCGTGACCCGGGCGGCGCAGAAGACGATCTTCGACGCGAGCGCCCGGCGGGTGGTCGCGAGCGAGCTCGAGGGCGAGTCGGCCCTCGTGCGTCTCGTCGACCCGGCGGCGTCCAGCACGGTCGCGCTGCTCCGGGCCGGTGAGCTGGACGACCTGCAGCAGCGCTACACCGGGCCGGACGGCACCCTCGTGCTGCGACGCGACGACGCGGTGCTCTCCGTCCGGCGTGACTCGCAGCGCCTCCTCCGCGCCGTCCTCGGACGGGATGAGGAGCTCGCCGTGCGGGTCGAGGGTCTCGCCGACCTCGAGTCGGCCGGCCCGAGCTGATCGGGTCGGGTCAGCCGGCTGTGTCCGGCAGTCGGGCGGGGTCGTCGTCGAGGTCGCTGTCACCGTTCCGCAGCGGGGTCGCGTCCGCCCAGGTCGACGGGCTGTGCTGGGCGGCCTGCAGTGCCCAGTCGCCGGTGCGGGGTGACCAGCGGCGGGTGACCGGGTCGCGTTCGAGCGTCGGTGTCGGATCGAGGACGACCCGGACGACGCGTTCCTCGCCCGCCTGCAGGGTCACCTTCCGGAACCCGAGGAGCTGGGCGACCGGTCGCTCGAGTGCGGTGTCGGCGGCGTAGAGCTGGACGACGGTCGACCCCTCGCGGTGACCGGTGTTCGTCACAAAGACCTCGGCGGTCCCACCGGTGTCGTCGAACCGGTGCCCGAGCAGGCGGTGGTCGATCGTCGTGTACCCGAGGCCGAAGCCGAACGGGAAAGCCGGCGTGTGACCCTCCTCGTCCAACCGCCGCTGTCCCCAGCGGTCGTCGTACACGACGGCCTTCGCCTCGCGGTCGAAGGGCGGCAGGTGTGCGGGATCGGTCGGGATCACGAACGGCAGTCGCCCGCCGGGCTCGACCACACCGGTCAGGACGTCGGCGAGCGCTCGACCGCCCTCCATCCCGCCGTACCAGGCGAGGACGAGGGCCGGGACGCGGTCGCGCCAGGCTTCGGTGAGGATCGCGCTCCCGCCGACCAGCACGACGACCGTGCGCGGGTTGGCTGCGGCGACGGCCAGGATGAGGCGTTCGTCCGACGGCCGGAGCCGGAGCGACGTGCGATCGCCGCCGCGCACGAACCGCGACGCCAGGTGCGCGACGCCGGTGATGGCGCTACGGAGTCGACCCGAGTCCAGGGCCGCCCCGAGGACGCCGACGTCGACGCCGCCGGTGACGACCGACTCGCCCTCGTCGTGCTGATCGAAGCCGACGACGACGATGGCCGTGTCGGCTGCCACCGCCGCAGCGACCGCGGCCCGCACGTTCCCGGCCGGGGTGGTCGTGATCTGCGTGTCGGGGAGTGCCTCACGGAGCCCGTGCAGCGGCGAGACGGTGGTCGGCGGACGGACGCGCGACGAGCCGTGGTCGCCGAGGTTCGCCCGGTCCGCGAGACGGCCGACCACCGCGATCCGACGGGTCGTCGCCGACAGGGGGAGGAGTGGTACGCCGTCGTCGACCGGGCGGTTGGCGAGGAGCACGATCGACTCCTCGGCGACGTGTCGGGCGAGCGCGCGGTGGGCCGAGCCGGCGACGACGTCCGCCGAGGGTTGCGGTTGGGTGCGGGTCGCGGCGTGCAGGAGGGTCGTCCGCAGGATGCGCCGGGCCGAGCGCAGGACGGTGGCATGGGGGAGGGTGCCGGCCCGCAGGGCGGCGGGCAACTCGTGCGCCCGTCGCAGGCGGAGCGGCATCTCCACGTCCATCCCGGCCTCCAAGCTACCGACGGCGTCGTGCGTCCCGAAGACCCAGTCGCTCGTCACGAAGCCCGTGAAGCCCCACTCCTCCCGCAGCACCTCGGTGAGCAGCGGACGGTTGACGTCCATGTGCTCGCCCCGCACCCGGTTGTAGGCGCTCATGACCGAGTCCGCGCCGGCGTCGATCACGGCCTTGAAGTGCGGCAGGTAGACCTCGTGCAGTGCGTGGTCGTCCACCGAGACGTCGACCTCGAACCGCTCGTCCTCCATGGAGTTGAGCGCGAAGTGCTTCACGCACGCCATCGTGTGGACGCGGACGCCGCGGGTCATGGCCGACCCCATCCGGCCCGTCAGCACCGGATCCTCGCCGTAGCACTCCTGTGCGCGGCCCCACGCGGGATGGCGGAGCAGGTTGACGCAGACGGACGCCGAGTAGTTCGCCCCGCGGATCCGCGTCTCCGCACCGATCGCCTCACCCACCTGCTCCTCGAGCACCGGGTCCCAGGTGGCCGCCCGCGCCATCGTCACGGGGAACGCGGTGGACTCGCCGATGACGACACCGCGGGCGCCGTCACTGAACCGGACCCCCGGGATCCCGAGCCGGCGGACGGCTCCGGCCACGAACGGACGCCGGTGGAGCAGCACGGGGATCAGCGGGAGGAGTCGGCGCGGGGAGTCGCCGTCGAGCAGCCCCAGGAGCTCCGCGTCGGTCAGCCGCTCGATCAGTCGTTCCGCGCCTGCGTCGGCGTCGAGGCGTCCGGCGCGGATCTCCCGCACGACCTCGTCGTAGGCGTCGCCCTCGGGTGGTCCGCCTGCGCGGCGCTGCTTCGGCGGACGCGCGTTCCGGCGCCCGGTGACGATTCCCATGCTCTGCATTCTGCACCCTCGACCGGCGTGCTGAGCCCCACGCCCGACCGCGCGATCCGCCGTGCGGTGGAGGACACCTCGGCGGACGCCTGCGAGGATGGGACGATGTCGGGACACGAGGGGGAGTCGGTTGCCGCGATGCAGCCGCTGATCGAGGCGGACGGCGTCGGCGCGGTGATCGACGGGGAGACCCTGCTGGCGCCCACGGACATCCGGGTCGAGCCTGGAATGGCGCTCGCCGTCCGGGGGCGGAACGGATCGGGCAAGACGACCCTGCTGCGGATCCTCAGCGGACGGCTGCGTCCGTCGAGCGGGACGGCGACGATCGGCGGCCGGACCATCGACGACCGCGACCGCACGGTGCGTCGCTCCGTCTCAGCCCTCATCGGCACCCCGGCCTACGCGCCGGACCTGACGCTGCGCGAACACCTGCGCTACATCTCCACGACCTGGGGTGTGACCGGACAGGCGGCGGACGACGCCGCCGACGAGCTGCTCGCGGCCCTGCGCATCGACACGCTCGCGCGCCGCTTCGCCACCGAGCTGTCCTCGGGTCAGTCGCAGTTGTTCGCCCTGGCGACGGCGCTCGTCCGGCCTTTCGACGTCCTCGTGCTCGACGAACCGGAGCAGCGCCTCGACGCCGAGCGGCGTGGCCTCGTCGCCGACCGCATCCTGCTCGCGAAGGAGCGCGGGGCGGCGATCGTCTTCGCGAGCCACGACGCCGGGCTCGTCGAACGGGTCGCGGACGAGGCGATCACGGTCGAAGCCCCGTGAGCACCAGCACCGGGCGCATCTCGCGCGACGACCGTCGGATCCTCCGCGCCGGCCGGGCGGTGCTCGCCGCGCGCGACGGGCGTCCGCGGGTCGCCGACGTCGCGTTCGTCGTCTATGCCGCGCTGCTCGTCGCACTCATCGTGGGCGCACCGCTCGTGCGGTTCGCTGTCCTCGGACTGATCGAGCCGGATGCCGCGGGCGTCGTGGCGGCCGTCCGGCCCGGGGCGGTCGCGCTGCTCTCGGCGATCGCGACGATCGTCGTCGTGCTCGGTGGCCGGACGAGGGGGCCGGTCGTGCCGAGGCCTGCTGCGGTGCAGTTCCTCGCCGAGTCGCCACTGCCGCGTCGACTCACGCTGCGTCGTCCCTTCGTCACCTCGGCGCTCGCACTCGCGGGGCTCTCGGTCCTCGTGGCCGGGGTGGTCGGCTTGTCGCGACTCCTGGTGCCGGGGGAGCGGGCGACCGTCTCGGTGGGAGTGGCCGCCGACACGGCCTCGGTGATCGGCATGACCGGACCGACCGTGCCCGCCGCCGTGGTGGCCTTCGTGATCGGTGCCGTGGGCTTCTCCCTGCTCCTCGCGGTGGCGTGGCTGCTCGGTCAGCACGGTTCGCGACGGACGGTCGCCGCTGTCGTCATCGTCGCCGGTGCAGGCGGGGTGCTGGGTCTCCTCGTCCCGGGCATGCTGCTCCTTTCGCCGTGGGGATGGCTGGGGCTCCTCTGGTCGCCCGTGGCCGGTGGCATCGAGGCCATGGTGCTCGGCGGTGCACTCGCGACGGGGGACTGGGCGCGGCTCTTCACCTGGGGTGGTGGAGGTGGCTGGTTTGCGTCGGTGGGGGTGCCGGTGTCGTGGTGGCCGGCTGTCGCGCTCGTCGTGCTCGGTGCTGTCTCCCTCCTGCTCGTCCCGAGGGCGCTGGACGGACTGCGGAGCGGACCCCTCCTCGACCAGGCGCTGCGCTGGCAGCGGGTCGGGATGATGCTGCAGAGCGGTGACGCCTCGGGTGCCGTCGGCGGGCTGCGAGCCTCCCCGACGAGCGGTCGCCGTGTCCCGCTGCGGATGACCGGGCCGTTCTGGCTCGTCGTCCTCAGGCGGTCGATCGTCGGAGCTCGGCGGACACCCGGGCGGGTCGCCCTCGGTTCCCTCGTCCTGGCGGCGTCCGGCGCGTCGGTCGGTCTCTCCTTCGGGCTCCCGGACGGTGTGCGGTGGATGCTCGCCGTCCCCGCGGCGTTCCTCGCCTACCTCGCGGTGGGTGTCTGGTGCGACGCGGTGCGACACGGGGTCGAGAGCGCGGGGACGCCCACGCTCTACGGTCGGAGCCCCCGCTCGCTCGTCCTCGCCGGAGCCGTCGCCCCGCTGCTGGCCGCGGTCATGATCGGAGGGATCGGTGCCCTGCTCGGGGTGCTCGCCTCCGCGGCACCGGGTGGGATGGGGGTCCTCCAACCGCTCGGGTGGTGGCTGCTGCTCGCGGTGTGGATCGTCGTGCTCCGGACCTTCGACGCCGCGAAGGGACCACTGCCGATCCTGCTGCTCATGCCCGTCCCGACGCCGTTCGGTGACGCCTCCTCGCTGAACGTCCTGCTCTGGCAGTCGGACGCCATCCTGCTGGCGCTCCTCGTCGGTGGTGGGTTGACCGCGCTGGCGCCGGTGGCGCCGGGTGCGGCCGTCGTCCTGCTCGTCGTGGTGCTCGTGATCGTTGCGGCGCTGGGGTTCGCGCGGTTGCGGAAGCTGTCCCGGCCTGCCTGAGCTGATGCGCTCACCGTGAGAGCCGGAGAACAGGGCGAGAGCCGGACGGAAGACGCGATTCCGTCCGGCTCTCGCGCGGATCTCCTGCTGTGGCGCTGGTGGGCTGGACCCTACTTCGCGACCTTCGCGGCGGCTTCGGCGAGCTTCGGGACGAGCTGCTCGAGGACGACGGGGATGCTGAGCACGGACGCCGCGCTGTAGGCCTGCGTGAGCTCGTCGGCGGGGTCGAGGACGATCGCTCGCCCGTCCTGGACCACGGGGAGGCTCGCGAGCAGCGGGTCGGCGGTCGTGTCCGCTGCGCTGAACCCGATGGGCAGGAGCACGGCGACGTCGGCGTCGAACGCGGACACCTGCTCGGCGGAGACCGCCGCATAGAAACCGGAGGCCTCGAGGTCGAGGACGGCCGGGCTCTGCTGGAAGCCGAGGTCGGCGAGGATGTCGAAGCGGCCGTCGCCCTCCAGGTAGGCGCCGTAGGCGTCGCCGAACTTCGTGGCGGCGACGGTGGTGAGCCCGGCGAACTCCTGGTGGAGGTCGGCGGCCTCGTTGATCGACTGCTTCGTCGCGGAGACGAGCGCGTCACCCTCCTGGGTCTTGCCGAGCGCGGCGGCGACCTGCTCGAGCTGGACGTCCCACGGGGTCGCGAACGCGGCGGTCCCCTTGGGTGCGAAGACGGTCGGGGCGATCTCCGAGAGCCGGTCGTACTGCTTCTCGTCGCCGGCGGAACGGGTGTTGAGGATGAGGTCGGGTTCGAGCGCCTGGATCTGCTCGTAGTTGACCGTGTCGCCGCTGTCCTCGATGATCTCGGGGGTGACGTCGCCGAACAGGTCGGTGGCCCACGGGCCGACGGCCTTGTTGTCGGCGCCGAAGGACTGCCAGTCGTAGACACCGACGGGCACGACGCCGAGGGAGAGCGCCATCTCCGCGTCGGACCAGCCGAGGGCGACGACGGTGAGGTCGCCGGCGGGCTCCGGGACGGTCACCTCGCCGAACATCGTGTCGACGGTGCCGAGCGTGCCGGTGGAGGCGTCGTCGGTGGAGGACCCGGCGGTGCAGCCGGCGAGGGCGAGGCCTGCGACCGCGAGGGCGGCGACGGCGGTGAGGGTGCGGGTCATGCGGCGCATGTTCTGCTTTCCGTTGAAGACGTGGGGTATGAGGTAAGCCTAAGCTTCCCAAGTCACGTCCCGGTAACGCTTGCGCTTCGGCCAGCGCGGTGCGCTGACGTGAGCGCGGGTCACTGACGCGAGCGCATCCCTCCGGAGACCCGCGCTCACGTCCCCTGAGGTGCGCTCGCGTCAGCGCATCGCGCTGGCACGCGGGCCAGTTGTGCGGCATATGTCGGTGTAGGCATATCTGCTCTGTGGATAACCCCGGGCGGGAGTCTGGGCGCGCTTAGCGTCGAGGGATGCCACGGACCTCGCGCTCTCGCTCTGTCTCTACGATCGTTCTCACGGCGGGACTGCTCGCCCTCACCGCGTGCACGGGGCCTGAACCCGCGCCGCCTCCGAAGAGTTCGCCGCCGGTCTTCGAGAACGAGGAACAGGCGCTGGCGGCCGTGACCGATACGTATCAGCGTTTCCAGGAGCTCTCGTTCCAGATCCTTGCCGAAGGCGGAGCGAACCCGGAACGGATCTCGACGCTGGCATCAGACGACGTCGCTCAGGTGGAGATCGACGGTTATCGCCGATCGGCAGAGCTGGGGTACGCCGTCACCGGTACGCCGTCGATCCAATCCGTCGTCCTCGACCTCTGGCTGCCCCACCCGGACTCCCTCCAGATCGTCGCTCGTGCAGACGTCTGTGTCGATATCTCGAGTGTCCAGGTACTCGATAGCGCCGGGGCGTCTGTTGTTTCAGCCGATCGTGCGACCCAGTCGCTCTGGTCAGTCGACATCGCGTACCGAGAAGCAGATCGATCGCTCTTCGTGAATTCCAAGGAGAAGGAGAAGGACCAATGCGACTGAACGAATCTCACCGTCCGACGGTGCCTACCGCCTGGGCGCTGGTCCTTGGTCTCATCCTCGCACTCGGCCCTGGGACTGCGGCGGTAGCTGCGCAGTGCTCGGACTTGGACCACTCCATCGGCGCTTGCATCGGTAACGGTTCGGTCGACATCGGTGGCAGCGTCGAACGCCCGGGCACTGGCGTTGGTTCCGGCGGCGGAACGGGCGGAGGCGACGACGAAGGAGGCGGCTCGGCGGAGCTGCCGCCCGGTGTGACCGACGGGCCCAACGGTGAGCGGACGGTCTGCAGTCTCATGCGGCCGGACGAGTGTTACACCTTCACCCCCGGCGATCTCGGTACCGACCTCGGAGCAGCACCAGTGGCGCAGCCCGTCACGATCCGCGACGTCGCCAGCTTCGCCCCCGCCGCACCCACCGTCACCACCGAGCCCGCCGCCTGGGGTGTCCGAGGGCTCCACACCAACGTCATCGCAGGTGCTTCCGGCCACACCCGCACCGGCACCCTCTTGGGCCAGGTCGCAGAGGTGAACTTCATCCCCGTCGGATTCACCTTCGACTACGGCGACGGCGAGAGTGCGACCGTCCGGACCGGTGGATCCAGCTGGGCCGCCCTCGGACTGGCCGAGTTCTCCAAGACCCCGACCAGCCACCGCTACACGACGGTCGGGACGAAGACCATCACCGTCGAGGTCGAGTACGCCGCGGAGTACCGCATCGGCGACAGCGGGTGGCTTCCCGTCGTCGGAACCCTGTCGATCCCGACCGAAGATCCCCACACGGTCCAGATCGTCCGGAACTCGACCGTGGGCGTCGACAAACCTTGCCGCCCTGGCAAACCAGCCATCGGCTGCTGACACCGCGACGCGTCCACCTGGTGAGCGCGCCCCACCGGCGTGAGCGCACCCCTCCGGAGACCCGCGCTCACGTCAGCGGGGCGCGCCCACGCCTGCAAACCCGCGCTCACGCCAGCGCACCGCGCTGACGCCGGCCAGAACCACGGGTCAGTGCGCGCCCATCAGCGGGATGACGAGCGGCGTGTGCGACTCGGGGTCGTCGATGATCCGGCAGCGGAGCCCGAAGACCTCCTCGACGAGCTCGGCCGTCACGATGTCCGCCGGCGCACCCTGCGCGACCACGTGACCGTCGCGCATCGCGATCAGGTGCGTCGCGTACCGCGCCGCCTGGTTGAGGTCGTGCAGGACCGCGACGAGGGTGCGGCCACCCTCCTGGTTCAGCCGGGTGAAGAGGTCGAGCAGCTCCACCTGATGCGTGATGTCGAGGAAGGTCGTCGGCTCGTCGAGCAGCAGCAGCGGCGTCTCCTGAGCGAGGGCCATCGCCACCCACACCCGCTGGCGCTGGCCGCCGGACAGTTCGTCGACGAGGCGACCGGACAGCTCCGTGACGTTCGTCGCCTCCATCGCTGCGAGCACCGCCGCCTCATCGGCCGCCGACCAGCGTCGGAGGATCGACTGGTGCGGGTACCGGCCACGCGACACGAGGTCGATCACCGAGATGCCGTCCGGAGCGATCGAGGTCTGCGGCAGCAGCCCGATGCGCTTCGCGACCTCCTTCGACGGGTACCGCGTGATCTCCTGACCGTCGAGCACGACCTGTCCCTGCGTCGGCTTCAGTAGCCGGGCGAGGGCACGCAGGAGCGTCGACTTGCCGCAGGCGTTCGGGCCGACGATGACCGTGAACGAGTCGTCGGGGATCGCGATGTCCAGCTCGTGGATGATCGTCCGCTGGTCGTAGCCGACGCGGAGGCCGGTTCCGGCGAGTCTCGTGGTGGGGGTGTCGGTCTTCATGTCAGCGCTTTCCCGCCTGCGTGATGAGCAGGGCGATGAGGTAGATGCCGCCGAGGGTCACGGTCACCGCACCGACCGGCAGGGCGGCCGGGGCGATGATCCGCTGGGCCACGACGTCGCTCACGAGGAGCAACGCCGCACCCATGGCGGCCGAGGGGACGAGGGTGATGCCGGCGGACTTCGTCAGCCGACGGGCGAGTTGGGGTGCGGCGAGGGCGACGAAGACGATCGGGCCGGCGACCGCGGTGACGGTCGCGGTGAGGGCGACGCCGATCACGAGCAGCAGCAGCCGCGTGCGCTCGACCGGGATGCCGAGGGCGCTCGCGATGTCGTCGCCGAACTCCAGCATGCCGAGTCGGCGGGACATGAGCGCGAGGAGGGGGACGAGGACCGCGACCGCGATCGTCACGGGCACGACGTCCTGCCACCCGAGGTCGGCGAGCGAACCCATCCCCCAGCTGGCAGCGGCGATGGCGGCATTGAGGTCCGCCCGCAGTTGCAGGTAGTCGTTGAACGCGTTGAGGACGGCGCTGATCGCGATGCCGATCACGATGAGGCGGAACCCTTGGACGCCCCGAGACCACGCGAGGAGGTAGACGACGAGGGCCGTCGCGAGCCCGCCGATCAACGCCCCGGAGACCATCGCCGCATAGTTCCCGCCGACGACGAGGGTGACGATGAGCGCGCCGGTGAACGCGCCGGAGTTGAACCCGATGATGTCGGGGCTGCCGAGTGGGTTCCGGGTGATCGATTGGAAGATCGCGCCGGAGAGCCCGAGCGCGATCCCGCCGACCACGGCGATCACCACTCGCGGTAGACGCCACTCCAAGACGATGCGCAGGACGCTCTCCGAGCCGGAACCGGTGACCGCGGCGAGCAGCTTGTCGAGCGGGATGCGGTACTCGCCCTGGGTGAGCGCGAAGGCGCCGACCCCCGCGATGACGGCGACCAGGGCGCCGACGACGATCAGCTCACGACGGTGGACCACCCAGCTGACCCGACCGACCCTCACGGTGCGCCGACCCGGTTCGGCGACCGCGGTCACAGCCCCTGCGCCTTCGAACGGCGGATGAGCACGATGAGGAGCGGGGCACCCGCGAACGCCGTGACGATCCCGACCGGCATCTCGCCGGGGACGGCGACCCGCCCGACGAGGTCGGACAGCAGGAAGATGATCGGCGCGAACACCATCGTGAACGGCAGTACCCAGCGCTGGTCCGGTCCGACGATGGCCCGGGCGAGGTAGGGCGACATGAGTCCGAGGAAGGCGATCGGTCCGGCCGCCGCGGTGGCCGAGCCGCACAACAGGGTGATCGCGACGACCGAGAGCACCCGCGTCCGGAGCACCTTCGTGCCGAGCGAGGTCGCGAGATCGTCTCCGAGGGCGACGGCGTTGAGCGACCGGGAGACGACGAGGGCGAGGACGACCCCGACGATGAGGAACGGCAGCACCCCGAGGAACACGTCCATCTGGCGGTTCTGCAGCGAGCCGGCCTGCCAGAAGCGGATCTTGTCGAAGATGTCGGGGTTGCGGATCGTGATGGCGAAGGTCACCCCCTGGAGCGCGGCGGAGAGCGCGACGCCGGCGAGCACGAGGCGGACCGGGGTCGCCCCGGCACGGCCCCGGGAGCCGATCACGTACACGATGACGGAAGCAAGGCCAGCGCCGGCGAAGGACCACCACACGTAGGAGCTCAGGTCGGCGGTGCCGGCGATGGCGACGGCGAGCACGACCGCGATGTACGCCCCGGCGTTGACGCCGAGGATGCCGGGGTCGGCGAGCGGGTTCCGCGTGACGGCCTGCATCATCGCTCCGGCGAGGCCGAGCGCCGCACCGACGCCGATGGCCAGGAGCATGCGCGGCACCCGGAACCCGGTGACGAGGATCGCGTTGGTGTCGTCGCCGCCCTGTGACAGCGCCCGCCAGACCTCGGCGGCACTGATCGTCCCCGAGCCGATGAAGAGGCTGCCCGCGGCGATGGCGGCGAGCACGACGAGCGCGGCGACGAGCAGGAGCCACCGCGAGGCGGTCGATCGGGCGATGCCGGTCGACGCCTCTCGTGCGCGGGCGGCCGCGGTCGGGAGCCGCAGGCTGTCGAGGTCGGCGCTCACCGGCTCATCGGTTGTCTTCGGCCTTGCCGTGTCGCCAGTAGCCCATGAACGCGACCGACTTGCGGTCGACGCCGCACCCGGAGACGAGGTGTCGGCGGAGCGTCTTGATGGCCGACGCCTCTCCGGCGAGCCACGCGTAGAGCGGTGCGCTCTCGAGGACGGGGCCTCCGGTGGCGTTGACCGGCGCTTCCCAGAGCAGCTCGGTGTCGACGTCGACGTCCTCGAGTGCCGGCTGCGTGGCGATCGTGGCGGTGTCGACGCTCGGCGCGAGGCGGCTCGCGATGCGCTCGACCTCGGGGATGAGCAGGGTGCCCACGGGCTGGTCGCCGCGGGGGAGGACGACGACCTCGACCCCGTCGGGCTTCGTGGACAGGGCGGCGATGTCGTCCTCGTGCGGCAGCTCGACCACGGCGATCCCGCGCGCGGTGCTCGGCAGACGCTCGAGGATCCCGGCGATCCCGGGCAGGGCCGTCTCGTCGCCGGCGAGGAGCACCTGGTCCACGGTGGCCGGCGCGTGCCAGTCGATGCCGCCGGCCGGGACGGCCGACCGGGCGTTCGGGACGTTGACGACGAGCTCGTCGCCGACCTTCGCGTCCATCGCCCAGGTGGACGCGGGGCCGACGCGGCCGTGCAGGGCGATGTCGACGTCGAACTCGGCGAGCTCGGGCCGGACCTCGCGGATCGTGTACGTGCGCATCGGGTGACGTTTGTCGTTGGGCAGCAGTCGCCAGGCCTGGTACCAATCGTCGTGCATCGGCAGCTCGTCGAAACCGGTGTCGGGCAGCGGGAAGAGCAGCTTGATGCGCTGGTCGTGACGGTTGTCCGCGATGTGCTGGACCTCGGGACCGGTGAACGTGAATCGCCGATAGCTCGGGCTCACCTGCTCGATGCGCCGGACGACGGCTGCGAGGAGGATGAAGATCGAGTCGGGGGTCTGTTCACTGAGGCGAGGCATCGATAGGTAAGCCTACCCTTCGATGCGTTGGAGATCACCTGCCGATCGCATCTTGTCGGCAGAGAGTGGCGGTGGTAAACTTGAGTCATATCCACTCAAGTTTTGAACAGGAGACCGTACCCATGCCAGCAGGCCAGACGCCTCAGCAAGAGGATCAGCGCAGCGCGCTCGAGCAGTACGGCGTCAACCTGACCGAGATCGCCGCCTCCGGCAAGCTCGATCCGGTCATCGGCCGCGACGCCGAGATCCGCCGCGTGAGCCAGGTGCTCACGCGACGCACCAAGAACAACCCCGTCCTCATCGGCGAGCCCGGCGTCGGCAAGACCGCCGTCGTCGAAGGCCTCGCCCAGCGCATCGTCGCGGGCGACGTCGCCGAGAGCCTCAAGGGCAAGCAGCTCATCTCCCTCGACCTCTCCGCGCTCGTGGCGGGTGCCATGTACCGCGGGCAGTTCGAGGAGCGCCTCAAGGCGGTGCTCAAGGAGATCGACGAGTCCGACGGACAGATCATCACCTTCATCGACGAGCTCCACGTCCTCATGGGCGCCGGTGGCGGCGAGGGGTCCGTCGCCGCGGCCAACATGCTGAAGCCCATGCTCGCCCGCGGTGAGCTCCGGCTCATCGGCGCGACCACGCTCGACGAGTACCGCGAGTTCATCGAGAAGGACGCCGCCATGGAGCGTCGCTTCCAGCAGGTGTTCGTGGGTGAGCCGAGCGTCGAGGACACGGTCGCCATCCTCCGTGGCCTCAAGGAGCGGTACGAGGCGCACCACAAGGTGGCCATCGCCGACAACGCGCTCGTCGCCGCAGCAGCCCTGTCCAACCGCTACATCACGTCGCGGCAGCTGCCCGACAAGGCGATCGACCTCATCGACGAGGCTGCCAGCCGACTGCGCATGGAGATCGACTCGGCACCCGTCGAGATCGACGAACTGCGACGCAGCGTCGACCGCCTGAAGCTCGAGGAGCTCGCCCTGAAGAAGGAGAAGGACGACGCCTCCAAGGAGCGCCTCGCCCGCCTCCGGGAGGACCTCGCGACCCGCCAGGCCGCGCTCGGCGAGCTGCAGGCGCGCTGGGAGCGCGAGCGTGCGAGCCTCAACCGGGTCGGCGACCTCAAGAAGCAGCTCGACGCCGCCCGGAGCAAGGCCGAACGCGCCCAGCGCGAGGGCAAGCTCGAACAGGCGTCCAAGCTCCTCTACGCCGACATCCCGCAGCTCGAACGCGAACTCGCGCTCGCGGAGTCGGCCGAGCAGGACACCGACGGCGAACCCCGGATGGTCAACGACCAGGTGACCGCCGAGGATATCGCCGCCGTCATCGCCGCGTGGACCGGCATCCCCGTCGGTCGCCTGCTGCAGGGCGAGACGGAGAAGCTGCTGCACCTCGAGCAGGAGCTGTCCCGCCGACTCATCGGGCAGCACCGTGCGGTCGCCGCCGTGTCCGACGCCGTCCGGCGCACCCGAGCCGGCATCTCCGACCCCGACCGCCCGACCGGCTCGTTCATGTTCCTCGGCCCCACCGGCGTCGGCAAGACCGAGCTGGCGAAGGCGCTCGCCGAGTTCCTCTTCGACGATGAGAAGGCCATGGTCCGCATCGACATGTCCGAGTACGGCGAGAAGCACTCGGTCTCCCGGCTCGTCGGCGCGCCTCCTGGGTACGTCGGCTACGAGCAGGGCGGGCAGCTCACCGAGGCCGTTCGTCGACGCCCGTACTCCGTCGTGCTGCTCGACGAGGTCGAGAAGGCGCACCCCGAGGTCTTCGACATCCTCCTGCAGGTGCTCGACGACGGTCGGCTGACCGACGGCCAGGGGCGCACCGTCGACTTCCGGAACGTCATCCTCGTGCTGACCTCCAACCTCGGCTCGCAGTACCTGATGGATGCGTCGCTCTCCCTCGAGCAGAAGGAGGAGGCCGTCCAGCAGCTCGTGCGCCAGGCGTTCAAGCCGGAGTTCATCAACCGCCTCGACGACATCGTCGTGTTCCAGCCGCTCAGCGAGGCGGAGCTCGGCCAGATCGTCGAGCTGTACATCGACCGCCTGCAGCGTCGACTGGGTGAGCGTCGGCTCCACCTCGCCGTCACGCCCGACGCCCGCGCGTGGCTCGCGGAGCGCGGATACGATCCGATGTACGGCGCGCGTCCGCTGCGTCGACTCATGCAGCGGGAGATCGACGACCGCCTCGCGCGGGCCATCCTCGACGGCTCGATCCGCGACGGCGACACCGTCCACGTCGGGCTCGCGAGCGACGGCGACGGCCTCACGGTCGAGCGAGCGGTGGTCCCGGCCTAGCCGGCTGCTTGCGGCCAGCGCGGTGCGCTGACCCGAGCGCGACCCACCGATGTGAGCGCGCCCCTCCGGAGGGGCGCGCTCACGCGCATGCCCCGCGCTCACGCGACAGCTCCGCGCTGGCAGTGGCCCCCGAGTGGGGGAGGAAACCCCTGGTGTGCGACGGATGCCGCGCACTAGCGTGATCCTCGCGGTGGGCCCGGTCGGCGCGCCCTGAGAGGACCCAATGTCACACGCAGCCCCGAGCACGACGCCTGAGACCAGCGACACCGCCGTGCCCCTCTGGCGTCACGCGCACGCCCCCGCCTGGTTCTTCTTCGGCGGCCTGGCCCTCTGGCTGTTCCTGCTGCTGGTGCCGCACGTCCTCCTCGGCAACCCGGCGGTGATCCCCGCGTGGATCCTGCTCGGCTCGGGGCTGGCCGCGTCGACATTGCTGCTCATCATGGCCAGACGTCTTCAGCCGGGCGACGGCGTCACGACGGCGACGCTCCTCTGGGCGGTGCTTGTCGGAGGCTTCATCGCCATCACGCTCGGCAGCACCTTCGACTCCCTCATCGGCGTCGCCGCGACCGATGCCGGCGAGAACCCGCACGACATCGGGCTGTTCTTCGCCGGGGTCGCCGAGGAGCTGGCGAAGATCATCGCCGTCGTGATCGTGGCGTGGCGGCTGCCGGTGAAGACCGCCCGGGGCGGGCTCTTCGTCGGCGGCGCTGTCGGGATCGGCTTCGCCGTCCTCGAGAACCTCTGGTACATCGGGCAAGGGTGGGCGGACGGGGTCGAAGCCTCCCAGAAGCTCACCGCCGGTTCGCCACCACTCGAGACGATCCTCTCGCACCCGGCGTTCCAAGCGGCCGGGGCCGCGTTCGCCCGGACGATCTTCGACCCGGTCGGACACCCGCTGTGGACGGCACTGTTCGCCGCGGCGCTGTTCGCGGCTGCACGCAACGGCCGGTTCCGGATCACCGTGGGCGTGCTCCTGACCTACCTGCTCGTCGCGGTCATGCACGGCCTCTGGGACGGCAACACCGTGCTCTGGGGGCTGCTGTTCCCGAGCCTGCCGGTGCTCAAGGCGCTCGTGGTGCCGGCCATGGTCGTGCTCGTCGTCGCGTTCGCGCTCATCTGGCGGGCGCGGGTCCGTCGCATCAACCGCGACGCCGGCGTCGTGTCGCTCCACGTCCCGCGTCGCGAGCGGAAGCAGGCCTGACCACCGGACGCGCGAGGCATGCTGTGATCCGGGCATGCCGGGGAGTAGCGTGAAGCGCACCCGATCCGCGACGCCGAGGAGACACCCATGCTGGGACGCAAGACCTTCGAACAGCGAGAGGTCGACCAGGCGAAGTCGATGATCGCCGCGCTCGTCGCCGGACGCGAAACGCTGGCCGAGGCCGGAGCGGACCCCGCAGCGCTGGCCGTGGTCGACCCCGAGTTCTTCACCGGCCTCACCCTCGTGCTCGACCGGCCGTTCGTCCACCGGGTGCGCTCGGTGCTCGGGAAGGGTCCCGGGGCGCTCAACGAGCTCGAACTCATCGTCGCGTCGATCCTCGACCACGACCGGGTGTTCACGGTGGGGACCGTGTTGCAGTACTCCGAGGGGACGTCGTTCACCGGCCTCATCCCGGGCGAGACGATCCGGCTGAGCGCCGAGCAGTTCGAGCGCCTCGCCGTCGGCGTCTTCGCCGAGTTGGAGGAGTTGTTCGTCGAAGCGGTGTGAGGTGCGGCGTCGGCCGCGAGCCTGCGTCACGCGCTCCACGGACGGTGCCACGATCAGCTCGTGAGCTCATCGACGTCCGGAACGATCATGGTGCGGCACGGCGCGAAGCTCCGGTTGACCGTCTCCGCCCTCGTCGGTGTCGCCGTGGGCGTGATCGTCGGCCTGAACTGGTTCTGGGCGGGGGCGATCCTCGCCGGATGGGGGACCACGTGCGTGGTCTTCGTCGGTTCCCTCTGGATCCGCATCTGGCGGATGGGCCCGGAGCGGACGCGCGAACACGCGACCTCGGAGGAGCCCGGGCGGACGACCAGTGAGGTGCTCATCGTGCTTGCGAGTGTCGGGAGCCTCGTGGCCCTGAGTGTCGTCATCCTGCAGGCGAGGGCGTCCTCCGGGGTCGAGCAGGGCGTGCTCGCCGGCTTCGCGGTCGTGAGCGTGGCGCTCTCCTGGGCGCTCATCCACACGATCTACACCCTGCGGTACGCGCGCATGTACTTCGCGGCGCCGGAGGGCGGCATCGACTTCAACCAGGAGGAGGCGCCGCAGTACAGCGACTTCGCCTACCTCTCGTTCGACCTCGGCATGACCTACCAGGTCTCGGACACGACGCTGCGGTCCAGCGAGCTGCGCCGAACCGTGCTCAAGCACACCTTGCTGTCGTACCTCTTCGGCTCCGTGATCCTCGCGACCGTCATCAACCTCGTCGCAGGCCTGTAGCGGCGCGACGGACACGCCCTTCGACAGGCGGTTCCTGAGCCTGTCGAAGGGCAGGGATCGGCGGCGGTGCTCAGAGACCGGTTACGACGACGGTGAGCCCCGAAACGACGACTGCGCAGCCCGGCGGACCGGACTGCGCAGCGTGGTGGAACGGGATGATCAGCCACCGACCTGCCAGGCCGTCGTTCCCCCGGAAGCATTCGTCGAGTAGTGCAGGCCGATGCCGAGCGTGACAGGGGAACCCTGGAAGAGGATGCTGGCATCGAACCGGTAGAACGCATCCGCGGATGGGCCGGCCGCGGGCTGATCGCACAAGACCCTCTTCACTGCCCATCCGACCGCCCACGATCCTTCGGTGTGACACTCGTGGCTACCACCGATACCCCCATAGGGCCTGATCCATGCGACATCGCCATCCCAGAACGTACGGCCGCGGTGGATCTCCGCAAGTCCTCCTCCGAGATAGGTGTGTGTCCAGTTCCGGTACCAGGCCTCGGGTCCAGCCATGATCCCCGCCGCTCGTGCTTCTTGGATGTCCGCCTGCGTTGCGCGGACTGGGGCGGACTCCTCGACCGTCACTTGTCCTTGACAAATCGAGTAGTCGGCCGCGGATCGAGAGTCACCGGTCGGGCGAATCTCATCGATCTGGTCTACGCAGTGCTCGGATGTCACCTCGACAGTCTCGACGGTCGAGGGTTCAGCTGAGGCGGGGCTGCCCATCAGAAACGGGATGACGAGAACGGCGGTGGCCGTCACTGTGGTCAATATGCGTCGTGTCATAGGAAATCCTCTCGATGCGCGAGCCGGTTGGTCGACCGCCTGATCAAGATATACTTAAATATTTCATATGTGCAAGAGGATTGAGCATGTGAGGATACGCTCGCGGTTGATGCGAGTGTGCCTCGTCGTCGGTCTCCTGGCTGCGCCAGTTCAGTTTGGAACGGCGGACGGCGGCTCCGTGGTCGCGGTGTTCCAAGGGGTCGGCGTCTGGGCGATAGCACGCCAGTCACGCGGTGCAACGGAGCCGGATACGTCGCGCGATTGGTGGCGTCTGACGGAACGAGCTTCGATGAGCGCTCTCGCTGCCCTGCTCGCCGGTCTCGCGACGGTCAGCATGATCGTCTACGGGGCCCACTGGGGCGCGACTGGAGAACTCATCTTGCGATCATGCGTGGGAGCAGCCTTGACTGCGTTGTTCATCGTGTCGGCCATTGGACTGCGTCGTCACCGGCCTAGCCCGAGCGATGACGGATGAGCCCCGCGAACGACGACTGCGCAGCCCGGCGGACCGGACTGCGCAGCGTGGTGGTGCAGGAACCGAGCGGACTACTCCTGGACGATCACGAGGTCGGCGAGGGGACGGCGCTCACGCGGAGCGGTCTCGCGGTCGCGGAGCATGCCCTCGGGCAGGAGCTCGGGTTCGCCGAGCTCGCCGAGCGCGGTGACGGTGAACGGCACGAGGCCGTCCGGCAGCGAGAACGCCTCGCGGATGCCGTCGGCGGAGAAGCCGGCCATCTGATGCGCGAAGAGACCGTCGCTGTGGGCCTGGATGCTCAGGTGGGCCATCGCCTGGCCGAGGTCGTAGATGGCCCAGGGGCGCTCGTTGCCCTCGTCGTCGAGCGTCTCGGCGACGGCGACGATGAGCGCGCCGGCCTGAGCGGCCCAACCACGGTTGAAGGCCACCAGCTGCTCAGCGATCGTGTCGAACGTGGCGGTCCCCTTGGTGCCGACGATGAACCGCCAGGGCTGCACGTTGTTGGCGCTCGGCGACCAACGCGCGGCTTCCAGGGCCGAAGCCATCTTCGCTGCGGCGACGGGCTCGCTCACGAAGGCGCGGGGGCTCCAACGGTCGGCGAGGACGTCGAGGATGGGGGCGTCGGTCTGGGCGGTACGGGTGACGATGGACATGCGGTCTCCAAGCGAAACAAGGGAAGTGGACAGAGGTTGCGTCGCCGTTGACGATGGATGCAACTGCATCGATCGGGGCGCTATTCCCGGGCTTGAAGGGTCCGTGCAGCAGTGACGATCTCGGCGATCCGGTGCGGGGCCGCCTCGTCCTGCAGCGACGTCGTGTCGCCGAGGGGCCGCTGGTCGACGATGTCGCCGAGCAGACGCCGCATGATCTTCCCCGAGCGGGTCTTCGGGAGGTCTGGGACCACGAAGACGTCGCGGGGCTTCGCGATCGGGCCGATCTCGTTCGCCACGTGGGAGCGCAGTGCCTCGCGGAGTGCCGCGGAGCGCTCCAACCAGTACGCCTCGCCGTCGGCCTCCGGACCGTGGGATCGCGAGGACGGGATGACGAACGCGGCGATCGCGCTCCCCGTGATCGGGTCGTGCACGCCGACCACGCCGGCTTCGCCCACGTGGGGATGCGACACGAGGGCCGACTCGATCTCGATGGTCGACAGGCGGTGGCCCGAGACGTTGATGACGTCGTCGACGCGCCCGAGGACCCAGATGTCGCCGTCCTCGTCCCACTTGGCGCCGTCGCCGGAGAAGAAGTAGCCCTGCTTCCAGTACTTCGCCCAGTACGAGTCGCGGTAGCGCTCCGGGTTGCCCCAGACCGTGCGCGCGAGCGACGGCCCGAAGCGGCTGACGACCAGATACCCGCCGGATCCGTACGGCACCGTCTCGCCGTCCTCGTCGACGACCAGCGCCTCCAGGCCGGGGAGTGCGCGACTGCCGGAACCCGGCTTGATCGTGGTCGCACCGGGGAGCGGTGCGATGACGGCCGACCCCGTCTCCGACTGCCACCAGGTGTCGACGACCGGGGTCTCGCCGCGCCCGATGCGCTCGCGGAACCACATCCAGGCCTCGGGGTTGATCGCCTCGCCGACGGTACCGAGGAGCCGGAGGGTCGAGAGGTCGTACTCGGCGGGCGGCCCCTCGGGGAACCACGTCATGAGGGTCCGGATGAGCGTGGGCGCCGTGTAGTACGTCGTCACGCCGTAACGCTCGATGATCTCGAAGTGCCGTGCCTGGTGCGGGGTGTTCGGCGTGCCCTCATAGATCACCTGGGTGAGCCCGTTCGAGAGCGGACCGTAGATCTCATAGGTGTGCGCGGTGACCCAGGCGAGGTCGGCGGTGCACCAGTGGACGTCGTCGTCCTTGGCGTCGAAGATCGCCCAGTGGGTCCAGGACGCCTGCGTGAGGTATCCACCTGACGTGTGGACGAGTCCCTTGGGCTTCCCGGTGGTGCCGCTCGTGTAGATGATGAAGAGCGGGTTCTCCGCGTCGAACGCCTCGGCCTCGTGGGTGTCGGCGGCGACACCCACGGTGTCGTGCCACCAGACGTCGCGACCGGGGGTCCACGGCACGCTCGGCGTCTCGTCGCCCGTGCGTGCGACGACGAGCACGTGCTCGACGGACGGCACGCCGTCGACCGCGGCGTCGGCGTTCTGCTTGACCGGCACGGCCGTACCCCGGCGGTACTGGCCGTCGGTGGTGATGAGCAGCTTGGCCTCGGTGTCCTCCACGCGGAAGCGCAGCGCCTCAGCCGAGAACCCACCGAACACGAGGGAGTGGATGGCGCCGATGCGGGCGACGGCGAGGGTGGCGATGACCGTCTCGGGGATGACCGGCAGGTAGATGACGACGCGGTCTCCCTGGCCGATGCCGAGTGCTGTCAGCGCGTTGGCCGCCTTCGCGACCTCGCGCTGCAACTCGGCGTAGGTGATGGAGCGGCGGTCGCCCGGCTCTCCCTCGAAGTGGAGGGCCACTTTGTCGCCTCGTCCGGCGTCGACGTGCCGGTCGACGCAGTTGACCGCCACGTTGAGCGTTCCCCCGGCGAACCAGGTGGCGGCGGGGACGGTGAGTTCGGGCTCGGGGTCCGACGGGTCGGACCCCTCGACCGGCCGGGCCGGGTCCCAGGTGTGAGCCGTCTCCCACGGGGTGACCCAGTCGAGGCGTCGGGCCTGCTCCTCCCAGAACGCCACGGGGTCGGCGGCCGCGCGAGCCCATTCCTCCGGGCCGACGTTCGCCGTCTGGGCGAGGTCGGCCGGTGGGGCGTAGCTGCGGGTCTCGGCGAGGAGGTTCGCGATGGTGGCGGCGGGCGCTGCGGACGTCGATCCATCAGTGGGAGGCATGCTGCAACGCTACGCGGGAGGCCGGGGCCGGTGCCATCCGCGGGTCATGCGGCGTCATGGTCCGGAGGTTCCGAGGGGCTGTGGAGGAGCGTCGGGAGTAGCCTCGAAGGGCCGTCGCGATGCGCGGCGGACGTCGATCAGGAGCGCGCACGGCGCGTCTCGAGAAGGGAACGACATGGCGACCGTCATCCAGTACCAGGAGCTCGGCCCGGCCGACGTCCTCGAGCTCGTCGAGGTGCCGACGCCTCAGGCGGGCCACGGCGAACTCGTCGTCGAGGTGCGCGCCGCGGGCGTGAACCCGATCGACTGGAAGCTCCGCAGCGGTGTCCGCGGCGGCGAGCTGCACGGCACCCGACGCGTCGGGAGCGACGGCGCCGGCGTCGTCGTCGAGGTCGGCGACGGGGTCGAGGGCTGGTCGATCGGCGACGAGGTCGTCGTCGTCAACGCCTCCGGGACGTACGCGACCCATGTCGTCGTCACGCCCGACCAGATCATCCGCAAACCGGCGGCCATCTCCTTCGAGGAGGCGGCGGCGATCGGCATCCCCGTGAGCACGGCCTACCAGGCGCTCCGGTCGCTCGGCGTGACCGAGGGGACGACCCTCCTGATCCACGGCGGATCGGGCTCGGTGGGGCACGCGGCAGTGCAGTTCGCCGTGGCGTGGGGAGCGACCGTCGTCGCCACCGCGAGCGAGGGGAACCATGCGCGCCTGCGGGAGCTCGGGGCGATCCCCGTCACCTACGGTCCCGGGCTCGTCGAGCGCGTGCGCGAGGCCGCCCCGCAGGGCGTCGACCGGGTGCTCGACGCCGTCGGCACCGACGAGGCGCTCGAGACCTCGTTCGAGTTGGTCGAGGACCGGCAGCACATCGGCACGATCGTCGTCGGTGCGAAGGCGGCCGACCTCGGGATCCAGGCGTGGTCCGGCGGGAACCCGCTCCCGCTCACGGCGCAGGAGCAGGCCTGGCGGGCGGAGGCGATCCCGGCGGTCGCGTCCCTCGTCGAACAGGGTCGCTTCAGCTTCGAGCTCGGCACCGTCCGGCCTCTCGCCGAGGCCGCCGATGCGCACCGCGAGAGCGAGTCGGGTCACCCGAGCGGGAAGCTCATTCTCGTCCCCTGAGCGCCCTTCGACAGGCTCAGGGCCCGGGGGGGGGGGGGGCTCGGGCGGGAGTGCCCTTCGACAGGCTCAGGGACCGGGGGTGGCTGGGGCGGGAGTGCCCTTCGACAGGCTCAGGGACCGGGGGTGGCTGGGGCGGGAGTGCCCTTCGACAGGCTCAGGGACCGGAGTGACTTGAGCGGGAGTGCCCTTCGACAGGCTCAGGGACCGGGGCGCTACTCCGGGCCCTCGCCGAAGCTGTCGCCGACGGGAGCGCGGTCCGCCAGGTCGTCCTGGTCGTCGAGGTCCTCGACGGCGTCCTCGGTGTCCGAGTCGTCGTCCAGACCCGCATCGCCGACGACGTCGTCACCACCGACGCCGTCACCGGCGTTGCTCAGGCCGCCGTCACCGGGGGCCGCGTCGTCGGCCGAGCGGTCGACCGCACCGCCGTCGGGCACGACACCGCCGACCGAGCTGTCGGTATGGTCCTCACCGGGCACGTGTGCCTGGGCACCCGGGCCGCCGTGGGCGAGGGCGTCGCGTTGGGCGTCTGCTGCTGCTGGATCCATGGGATTGCTCATGACGGCAGCGTAGGCCGGACGCCGAGACGTCGCGGGGGCTTGGCTCAGGGACGCCGGACGCCTATCCTCCGTGCTCCCCGCCGGACCCGACGCGGTGTCGACAGCGTGGTGCCCTTCGACAGGCTCAGGGACCGGGGCAGGCTCAGGGACCGGGGAGGGTCAGCGGCCGGTGTGCTCCACGATGATCGCCTTGATGCGGTCGACGTCGGCCGGCACGATCTCGAAGCGCTGTTCGAGCCCCTCGATGCCCTCGAACGCCTCGGGACGCTCCGGCTCCTCGCCGAGCGCCTCGCGGACGATCTCGGCGAACTTCGCCGGAAGCGCGGTCTCGAGGACGAGCATCGGGACGCCCTCGCGCAGGTGGCGGCGGGCGACCGTGACGCCGTCGGCGGTGTGCGGGTCGATCGTGACGCCGTAGCGCTCGTGCACGTCGCGGATGGTGGCGACGCGGTCGGCGTGGGTGCTCCGACCGGAGACGAAGCCGAACTCGCTGATCCGCTCGAACTCGGGCGTCCCGGAGAGGTCGAACCCGCCCTCCTCGTCGAGGGACCGGAACAGCTCACCGAGGCGGGTCGCGTCCTGACCGACGAGGTCGTAGAGGAAGCGCTCGAAGTTCGACGCCTTCGAGATGTCCATGCTCGGGCTGGAGGTGTGGTGCGTCTCGGCCGCCGAGCGCGGGCGGTACACGCCCGTGCGGAAGAACTCGTCGAGGACGTCGTTCTCGTTCGTCGCGACGACGAGCTGGTCGATCGGGAGCCCCATGGAGCGGGCGATGTGCCCGGCGCAGACGTTGCCGAAGTTGCCGGACGGCACCGAGAACGACACCTTCTGGCCCGGACCGTCGGTCGCGAGCAGCCAGCCGTGCACGTAGTACACGACCTGCGCGACGACGCGGGCCCAGTTGATCGAGTTGACCGTACCGACGGCGTGGAGTGCCTTGAACGGAGCGTCCTTCGAGACGGCCTTCACGATGTCCTGGCAGTCGTCGAAGTTCCCCTCGACGGCGAGGTTCACGATGTTGTCGTCCTGGAGGCTGAACATCTGCGCGCGCTGGAAGCTGCTCATGCGGCCGTGCGGGCTCAGCATGATGACCCGGATGCCGGTCTTGCCGCGCATGGCGTGCTCGGCCGCGCTCCCGGTGTCGCCGGACGTCGCGCCGAGGATGTTGAGCTCGTCGCCGCTCTTCGCGAGCGTGTACTCGAAGAGGTTGCCGAGCAACTGCATCGCCATGTCCTTGAAGGCGAGCGTCGGGCCGTTCGAGAGGCCGAGGAGCTGCAGCTCGGTGCCGCCCTCCTCGCCGAGGGTGCGCAGCGGGGTGATGAGCGAGGCGTCGTCGCCGGCGCGGCCGTTCGAGTACACCTCGGCGGTGTAGGTGCGACGGGTGATGTCCTGGAGGTCGGCGGCGGGGATGTCGTCGGCGAACTTCGACAGCACGGCGAACGCGAGGTCGGCATAGGACAGCTCGCGCCACGACTCGAGCTCCTCAGCGGTCAGCTGCGGGTACTCCGCCGGGAGGTACAGGCCGCCGTCCGGGGCGAGCCCGCCGAGGAGGATGTCCGAGAAGTGCTGGGGCAGATCGTGGCCCCGCGTCGACTGATAGTGCATGACCGTCTCTCTCATCCGGTTGGAAGCCCGATCTCCAACCTTGCCATATCGGGGGTCGACGCGCAGAGGCCCGCCGTCATCGTGACCGGCCGCTACGCGCGGGCGAGTTCCTCGCGGATCGCGGCGACGAACGCGTCGATGTCGCCCTCCGTGGTGTCGAACGAGCACATCCAGCGCACCTCGCCCTTCGCCGCGTCCCAGTCGTAGAAGCGGAAGCGTTCGCGCAAGCGGTCGGGGACGCCCGCTGGCAGGGTCGCGAACACCGCGTTGGCCTGGGTCGGCTGGCTGAAGCCGAGTCCCGGTGCCTCGCCGGCGGCGATGAGGGCCTCGAGGGAGGTGCGGAGGCGCGCGGCCATCGCATTGGCGTGGGTCGCGGAGCGGAGCCAGAGCCCGTCGCCACCGTCGGCCGCCGGCTCGAGCAGGGCGATGAGCTGCGCCGCACCGAAGCGCATCTTCGACGCCAGCTGCATGTTGAGCTTCCGCAGGTAGACGAGGCCCTCCGATGCCGACGGTTCGAGCACGACGATGGCCTCGCCGAACATGAGTCCGTTCTTCGTCCCACCGAAGGACAGCACGTCGACGCCGGCATCGGCGGTGAACGCGCGCAGTGGGACGCCGAGGGCTGCTGCGGCGTTGGCGATGCGGGCGCCGTCGAGGTGCAGCTTCATGCCGTGACCGTGCGCGTGGTCGGCGATCGCGCGGATCTCCTCGGGCGTGTACAGGGTGCCGAGCTCGGTGGTCTGCGTGATCGAGACGACGAGCGGCTGTGCACGGTGCTCGTCGCCCCAGCCCCACGCTTCGCGGTCGATGAGGTCGGGCGTGAGCTTGCCGTCGGGGGCGTCGACCGTCAGGAGCTTGATGCCACCGACCCGCTCCGGCGCGCCGCCCTCGTCGGAGTTGATGTGCGCGGTCGACGCCGAGATGACGGCACCCCAGCGCGGGAGCATGGACTGCAGACCGACGACGTTCGCGCCGGTGCCGTTGAAGACGGGGAACACGGCGACGTCGCGGCCGAAGTGATCGGCGAAGACCTCGTGCAGCCGGCGGGTGTAGTCGTCCTCGCCGTACGCGATCTGGTGGCCGCCGTTGGCCGCCGCGAGTGCATCGAGGATCTCGGGGTGGACGCCGGAGTAGTTGTCGGAGGCGAAGCCACGGATGCTGGTGTCATGCAGAGAGTCGGTCACTGATCCATCCTCGCGCATGCCACACGCAGCTTCCGTGCATCGCGGGCCGACTTCCTGCGTGCTCGGGTCGCCGTCGGGCATGTTCACAATTCAGGAGCGCCCGGGCGTGGTGCGCCCGCACCTTGCGTGTCGGTGGGGACGCGCCGAGGCGCTCCTGAATTGTGAACCGAGAAACGGGGTCAGTCGGCGGCGTGACGGGGGCCGTCGGAGGAGGTGACGACCTCCTCGGGCACGGCGTCGATCGCGGCGTCGACGTCGGCGTGCGCACCGGGCTCCGGCTCCGCGTCCGGGGTCTCCTGCGCGAGCGCGTGCTCGTAGGCGAGCGCGTGCACGGCGATCGAGGAGGCGACGGCGGCCTGCTGCTCGTCCTCGGCGGAGGGCTGAGCCGGCTGCTCGGCCGCCAGCGCGGCGGCCTGCTCGGGCGTCAGCCGGGCGTCCTGGTCCTCTTCGTCCTCGTCCACGAGGTCGAGCACGATGGGCTCGTCGCCGTAGATGTCGCCCGCCGGATCGCCCGCGAGCGGGGCCGGCGCGGGGAGGCGCTGCTCGGCGTCGAGGAACTGCTTGGCCTCGAAGGCGCCCGGGTTGAAGACCTCGTCGATCCCGCCGAGCCCGCTCATGCCTTGAGCGCTTCCGAGAGTTTGACCCGGCCACCCATTTTCAGCAGCGAGTTCTCGTAGATCCGCGAGCCGACGAGGATGACGAGCGCCGCGGTGATCGCGAGGATCAGCAGGGACAGGATCGGCTCCCACCACTGCGCCGAGCCGACGAAGAGGCGGACGGGCATGCCCACGGCTGCCGAGAACGGCACGTAGGACATGATCGTCATCACCACCGGGTTGTCGTTGAAGAAGATGACGGCGAAGTACGGGATCATGATCAGCATCGTAATCGGGGTCGTCGTCGAACCGATGTCCTCTTGACGCGAGACCAGCGATCCGGCAGCGGCGAACAGCGCGGCCAGCAGGATGAAGCCGAGCACGAAGAACACCACGAACCAGACGACCGGGGTCCCGAGTCCGGCGAGCAGCTCCGTCTGGCCCGTCACCGTCAGCCCGATCACCGACAGCGCCGCGATCGCCAGGATCTGCCCGAACGCCAGGATGCTGTTGCCGAGCACCTTGCCCGCGAGGAGCGCCTTCACGGGGATGGCGGACATGAGGATCTCGACGACGCGGGTCTGCTTCTCCTCGACGACGCTCTGCGCGATCGACGCCCCGAAGGTGGTGGCGGAGACGAAGAACACGAGACCGAACCCGAGCGACACGATGTACAGCAGGAAGCCGGCGGAGCCGTCGGCGTCGGGATCGAGGATGGTGACCTGCGGCTGGGCGCTCAGCTGCATGATGAGCGTGTTGGAGGCCTCGGAGTCGAAGATGACCTGGACACCCGTGGGGTTGTCGTCGGTGGCCGGTGCGATCGCCGCCTCCACATCACCCGACTTCACCAGGGCTTCAGCTGCGGCGACGTCGGTCGCCTCGGTCACGTCGAAGGTCTTGCCGTCGACGAGTCCCGCACCCGCGTTCCCGACGACCGCGACCTTCGTGGTCTCCGAGGCGGTGTTCTTCGCGAGGAATCCGCCGACGACGATGCCGGCGAGGATCACGAGGAGCAGGATGCCTGTCGAGATGAGGAACGTCTTGCTGCGCAGACGCATCTTGACCTCGCGCTCGGCGACGAGACCGATGCTCTGCACGAGGCTGGGGGAGGCCGGGCCGGAGCGACGACGACCGGCGGGCTGGATCGGGGACTCGGTTGCCGTGGTCACTGGATGACCTCCTTGAAGATCTGGGCGAGGGTGGGGCGGAGGGGGGCGAAGCTCGTGACGTCACCGTGGGTCAGTGCCTCACGGAGCACGGCCTGCGCCGCCTGGGCGTCGTCGGCGTCGAAGAGGGCGTAGCCACCGTCGAAGTCGACGACGGAGATCCCCGCACGCTCGCGCAGCCAGCCGGTGTCGGCCGCGGTGAGCAGCTCGTAGCGGTTGCCGGCGTGGGCTTCGCGGAGGGACTCGCGCGAGCCGGAGGCGCGGATCCTGCCACCGGCGATGATCACGAGGTCGTCGCAGAGGCGTTCCACGATGTCGAGCTGGTGACTGGAGAACAGGACGGGGGAGCCGTCTGCGGCGAACTCGCTGAGCACGCCGACGACCACGTCGACGGCCATCGGGTCGAGGCCCGAGAACGGCTCGTCGAGGACGAGGACGTCGGGGTCGTGCACGAGCGCCGCGGCGATCTGCGCCCGCTGCTGGTTGCCGAGCGACAGGCTCTCGAGGGCGTCGTTCCGGCGCTCGCCGAGGCCGAGACGCTCGAGCAGTTCGCCGGCGTTGCGCTTGGCGGCGTGGGTCGTGAACCCGTGGAGGCGGGCCAGGTAGACGAGCTGTTCCTCGACCCGCATCTTCGGGTAGAGGCCGCGCTCCTCCGGCATGTAGCCGAACCGGCGGCGGTCCTCCGGGGTGAGCGGGGTGCCGTCGAGGGTGACGGTTCCGGCGTTCGCGGCGAGGACACCGAGCAGGATGCGCATCGTCGTCGTCTTGCCGGCGCCGTTCCCGCCGACGAACCCGGTCATGCGGCCGGGCGCGACCTGGAAGCTGACGTCGTCGAGCACCTTCCGCTCGCCGTACGACTTGTCGATGTGGCTGAGTTCGAGCATCGGCCGCCTCCTGTGATCTGCGTGCTGGACCGAGTGTCCTGCGTCGGGTTCTCCCGGTATGGCGATCACGCTACGCGGCGTGGTGTGCCACCGGCATCCGCCGTAGGACGGGTTGACGCGACGACGCCCGGTCCCCTTCTCCGTCGAGTGGGGGATACCGGGCGTCGTGGACCAGCCGAGCGCTGGATCAGGCGGGGCGGGACTCCGGGGAGACCGTCTTCGAGGGGTCGGTCTCGGCGACGGAGCCGATGGCCTCGTCGATGCGGGCGATGACCGCGTCGTCGAGCTTCACACCGGCCGCGGCGGCGTTCGCGGTGACCTGCTCGGGACGCGAGGCACCGACGATCGCACCGGCGATGTTGTCGTTGTGCAGCACCCAGGCGAGCGCCAGCTGCGCCATGGTGAGGTCGAGCTCGTCGGCGATGGGCTTCAGCTGCTGGACGGCCGTCAGCACCTCGTCGTCGAGGAAGCGCTTGATGGTGTCGGCGCCGCCCTTCTCGTCGGTGGCCCGGCTGCCCTGCGGGAGCTCTGCGCCCGGCAGGTACTTGCCGCTGAGGACGCCCTGCGCCACCGGCGACCAGACGATCTGTGAGATGCCGAGTTCGCGCGAGGTCGGGACGACCTCCTCCTCGATGACCCGCCACAGCATCGAATACTGCGGCTGGTTCGAGATGAGCTGGAAGCCCAGCTCCTTGGACAGGGCGTGGCCGGCGCGCAGCTGCTCGGCGTTCCACTCGCTCACGCCGATGTAGAGCGCCTTGCCCGCCCGGACGACGTCGGCGAAGGCCTGCATCGTCTCCTCGAGGGGCGTCTCGCTGTCGTAGCGGTGGGCCTGGTACAGGTCGACGTAGTCGGTGCCGAGACGCGTGAGCGAACCGTCGATCGACTCCATGATGTGCTTGCGCGACAGCCCGACGTCGTTGTGCCCCTTCGGGCCGGTGGGCCAGTAGACCTTGGTGAAGATCTCCAGGCTCGCGCGTCGTTCGTCCTTGAGGGCGTCGCCGAGCACCTGCTCAGCCGCCGTGTTCGCGTAGGCGTCGGCCGTGTCGAAGGTGGTGATGCCGGCGTCGAGGGCGGCGCGAACGCTCGCCGTGGCGACGTCGTTCTCCACCTGCGAGGCGTGGGTCAGCCAGTTGCCGAAGATGATCTCTGAGATCTTGAGTCCGCTGTTGCCGAGGTATCGAAATTCCATGGTCGTCACGCTACTCCTCGCATCCGACCGGCCGACGGGGTTGCGCGGAGACGGAGCGAACCCTCAGCTGCGCGGCGACGCCAGCCCGTGCTCGTAGGTATAGATGACCGCCTGGATGCGATCACGGAGGGCGAGCTTCTGCAGCACCTTCGAGACGTGCGACTTCACGGTCGCCTCGCCGACGAAGAGCGTGGTCGCGATCTCCTGGTTGGACAGGCCCTGGGCGACCAGCTGCAGGACCTCGCGCTCGCGCTCCGTCAGCTGCTCATAGTCGGCGCCGGTCGTCGGCCCGGCCGGGACGGCGGGGCCCTGCGCGGCGTCCTCGACGACGGGGCTCTGACGGGTGAACCCCTCGATGACCCGGCGCGTGACCGCCGGGGAGAGGAGCGCCTCCCCGCCCGCGACCACCGAGACCGCCGCGACGAGTTCCTCCGGCGAGGAGTTCTTCAGGAGGAACCCGCTCGCGCCGGCACGGAGCGCCTCGGCCAGGTAGTCGTCGCGGTCGAAGGTGGTGAGGATGAGGACGGCGGCGTTGGTGTCCGGATCCGCGACGATCCGACGGGTGGCCTCGAGGCCGTCCATGCCCGGCATCTGGACGTCCATGCAGATCACGTCCGGCGCGAGCGTCGTCGCGAGCGCGACGGCCTCGGCACCGTCCGACGCCTCACCGACGATCTCGATCCCGGGCTGTGAGCCCAGGATGATGCGGAAGCCCGCACGCAGCAGCTCCTGGTCGTCGACGAGGAGGATGCGGGTGGGCTGCTCGGTCATGCCTGGTCCTTCGTGGTGGTGGTCTGGGGTCGTCCTGCGGCGGCGGAGGCGAGGCGGGCGTCGGCGATCGACGCGGCGACGGGCTCCATCGCCTGGTCACCCGGCCGGCCGAGCGGGATGGCGGCCCGCACGAGGAAGCCGCCGCGGGCGCGTGCCCCGACCTCGAGGACGCCACCGGACGACGCCACGCGCTCCCGCATCCCGATGAGCCCGAGCCCGCCGCGTCGGGCCACCGTCGGGACGGTCCCCGTGTTCGTGACCTCGAGTTCGACCGCGTCGTCCAGATAGCGGAGCCTGAGTTCGGCCGTCGCCGTGGTACCGCCGTACTTGCGGGCGTTCGTGAGCGCCTCCTGCGCGATCCGGTACAGGTTGAACGACACGACGGCCGGGATCGCGACCGGTGTCCCCACGAGTTCGAACCTCGTCGGCAGCCCGTTCGCCGTCGACTCGTCGGCGAGCCGACCCAACTGGCCGACGCCGACGGTCGACGGGCTGCTCTCCTCGTCGGTCGGTTCGCCGTGTGCGCGGAGGGTGCCGAGCATCTTGCGCAGCTCGTCGATCGCGCTCCGTGCGCCGAGCTCGACGTTCGTGAGTGCATCCCGCGCGGCGGCCGGGTCCGCATCGAGCACGGTACGCGCGGCACCGGCTTGGACCCCCATGACCGAGACGTGGTGGGCGACGACGTCGTGCAGCTCGCGCGCGATCCGCACCCGCTCGAGGGCGACCGCCTGCCGGGCGGACCGGGCGCGCTCCGCCTCGAGCTCGGCCGTGCGCTGCTCGAGCGCCGCTCGCTCCCGGGAGGACTGGTACACGCGCTCGCCGAAGAAGTACGCGGCCCCGAAGTAGAGGATGTTCGTCAGGATCTGGATGAGGATGAACGCCACGAGGGGTGAGAACACCCCCACCCGGGAGAGGCTGGGCAGCGCGTCGGGGTCGGTCGCCTGGATGAACATGGAGACGAGCAGCCAGACGAACATGGCGACGATGATGAGCACGCGGACGAGCGCAGCGCGACGTCGGTTCGGCACCCATGCGCCGACCGTGTAGATCGCGAGGAACAGGGCGATGTTCGTGAAGAGGACCTCGGGTACGAGCACCGTGCCGCCCACGATGAACATGACGGCGACGACGATCGAGACAGAGCACGGGAAGCGGCGACGGAACGCGAGCGGCGCGGTGATGCCGATCGCCCAGAGGACGGACGCCCACATCGGTGCGGGCTCGGGGTAGAACCCGGCGATCGTGTACAGCGTCAGGCTGAGGAGGGTGCCGACGCCGAGCGCGATGGCGAGGATGATGTCGGATCGCTGTTCCGACGGCGTCGCGGCCGGACGCCGCCACTCGGCGTCGTAGGGGTCGACCGGGCGGTCCTCCTGCTGGTCGACGGCGGGCTCGCTCATGCCGTCCACGCTAGCGCGACGCCCCGCCGGGGACATCCGTCGAGCGACGGAGCGCGGCGGTCCGGCACTCGGACAAGAGCCCGGAGCGGCACTCAGGAGAGTGCTGCTCCGGGCTCCTCCGCGGCACGGTCGGGTCAGGCCGCGGATCGCCCCGTGATCCCTGCGGTCGACGTGATGACGTCCGCCATCTTCTTGCCCAGCGCCTCGTAGAACATCGACAGGGGGAACTCGTCGTCGAGGACCGCGTCGGTGAGTCCGCGCGGCGGTCCGCTCAGGATCTCGTCGGACAGCCCACGCGCCCACTGCGACGCGGGGTGCGGCGTCAGCGTCGTCCGGACGAGCTCGTATGCGGCGAGCCAGTGCGCGGTCTTCGGACGGTCGATCGATCGCCAGTACAACTCGTCGATGCTCTCGCCGAGCCGCACGACCACGTCGGGGACCTCGTCCCAGTCGATCGTGAGCCTGGTGTCGGTCCAGTGCAGCACGCCGTGCTGGTGCATCCACGCGAACAGCAGCTGGCCGCCGACGCCGTCGTAGTTCCGGACGCGCGAGCCGGTGATGGCGAACCGGAAGATGCGGTCGAAGATGATCGCGTACTGGACGAGCTTCGCGTGCTCGAGGATCGCCACGTCGGCCGCGTCGAGCGTCTCGGTCTCCGCGCGGGTCGTCAGCGTGCGCTCCAGCCGGACCGACTCGCGGAACGCCGTGAGGTCGCAGCGCAGCTCCTCGAGGGAGTACAGGAAGAACGGCATCCGCTGCTTGATCATGAACGGGTCGAACGGGAGGTCACCGCGCATGTGCGTGCGGTCGTGGATGAGGTCCCACATCACGAAGGTCTCCTCGGCCAGCTGCTGGTCGTCCAGGAGGGACGCGGCGTCGGCCGGGAGCTCGAGCTTGGTGATCTCGGCGGCGGCTCGGACGACCCGACGGTACCGGGCCGCCTCACGGTCCTGGAAGATCGCGCCCCAGGTGAACGCCGGGATCGCGCGCATCGCGACCGTCTCGGGGAAGAGGACCGCTGAGTTCGTGTCGTACCCCGGCGTGAAGTCGAGGAAACGGATCGGTACGAAGAGCGCGTTCGTGTAGTCGCCGGCCTCGAGCGCGGCGATGAACTCGGGCCAGATGACCTCGACGAGCACGGCCTCGATGTGGCGGTCGGTCGAACCGTTCTGCGTGACCATCGGGAACACGACGAGGTGTCCCCGGCCGTCCACGCGATGCCGCTCGGGGTGGAAGGCGACGAGCGAGTCGAGGAAGTCCGGGACGCCGAAGCCGTCGCGCTCCCATCGGTCGAAGTCGGCGACGAGCGCGTCGAGATACTCGGCGTCGTGCGGGAAGTTCGGAGCGAGGGTGCGGACGCTCGCGACGATCGTGGCGACGTGCCCTGCCGCCGACTGGTGGTCGTTTGACTCGGGGATCGAGCCGTCCTTCACCTGGACGGCCTGCAGCGCGGTCGCGGCGGCCTTGAGGTCCGTCCAGGCCGGGTGCCCGATGAGTGCGGCGGCGTCTTCGACGACCTCCGGCTCTCCGACGATGCTCTTCGTGTGGGTGGTGGCGACGTTCGACATGGTGAACCTCCTTCCGCGTGCGCAGGCGTCGCCCGGGGTGGGTGACGATTCCTTCGAGCGTAGGGGCGGAGGGGGTGCGGATTTCTTGCGTCAGGAGCGACTTCGCTGCAACATTCGGCCGTTCGCGCTGGGGAACTGCACGGCCGACCGCGGCGGGCCGCTACCCCCAGCGGCGCTTGATCCAGCGGTCGAGGACACCGACGAGCGCGTCGGTGATCGCGCCGAGCAGCGCGAGCACGATGATGACGAAGAAGATGCGGTCGACCCGGCCGTTGTTCTGCGAGTCCACCAGGCGGAACCCGAGTCCCATGGACGAGGCGATGAGCTCCGCCGCCACGAGGAACAGCCACGACTGCGCCAGCGCGAGCCGGAGGCCGGAGACGACCGAGGGCGTCACGGCGGGCAGCTGCACCGTCCGGAACAACGCGACACCGTTCAGCCCGAAGGCGCGGCCCGCCTCGACCAGGTGCTTGTCCACGTGGCGGAGCGCGGCGGAGACCGTCGTGTACACCGGGAAGAACGCGCCGATCGCGATGAGCGTGATCTTCGACTCCTCACCGATCTTCAGCCAGAGAATGAGCAGCGGGACCCACGCGAGCGACGGGACGGCACGGATCGCCGCGAAGGTCGTCGACAGCAGGATGTCGCCGAGGCGCGAGAGCCCCACGACCGCGCCGAGGACGAGGCCGAGGACAGCGCCGATGAGGAAGCCGATGAGGACCCGCTGCACCGAGATGGCCACGTCCTGCTGCAACCAGCCGCGCTGCGCGAGATCCACGCCGGCCGCCCAGACCTCGGCGGGTGCCGGGAGTTGCGAGGCGGGGACGAGGCCGAACGCGGTGACGAGCTGCCAGGCCCCGAGGATGACGACGGGGACGAGGAAGCCGCCGAGGACGACGACGATCCTGCGGGACCCGAGAACGGCGCGCGCGTCGCGGCCGGACTGGGTCGCCTGGGCACCCGCGGCTGCGGTGGTGCCGAGACCGGCGAACTCGGTCATGGGTTCCTCTCGGGACGGTTCGGGGGCGGACTACTTCGCGCCGATGACGGACGGGTCCGCGTCGTCCACGAAGCTCGGGTTGAAGAGGTCGGCCAGGGCGTCGTCGACCTTGTCCTGCGACGACACGTCGCCGGACTCCACGAAGATCGGGCCGATGATCGACAGGACCTGCTCCTGCGCCTTGCCCGGGGCCGGGTCGACGTCGAGGTTCGAGCGCTCCGTGATCACCTTCGTCGCCACGGCGAGGTCGAGGCCCGCGGCGTCCGCGAGGATCTGCGCCGTCTCGTCGGGGTTCGACGCAGCCCATTCACGAGCGTGCTCATAGGCGTTCACGACGGTCTGCGCGACGTCCGGACGCTCGTCGATGAAGGACTCGGTCGCGGCCAGGATGCCGTAGCTGTTGAAGTCGACGTTGCGGTAGATGAGCTTCGCGCCCGCCTCCTCGGCGCCGGCCATGATCGGGTCGAGACCGGCCCACGCGTCGACGGAACCGTTCTGCAGGGCAGCCCAGCCGTCGGCGTGCTGGAGGTTCTCGATCGTGACGTCCGAGGCGGACAGGCCGGCCTCCTCCAGCGCCTGCAGGAGGAAGAAGTAGGGGTCGGTGCCCTTCGTCGCGGCGACCTTCTTTCCCTTGAGCTCGGCGACGTCCGTGATCGTCGAGCCCTGGCCGACGACGATCGCCGACCACTCGGGCTGCGAGAAGACGTCGATCGCCTGGATGGCCGATCCGTTCGCCCGGTTCAGGAGTGCGGCGGAGCCGGCGGTGGACCCGACGTCGATCGCGTCGGCCCGCAGTGCCTCGTTCGCCTTGTTGGAGCCGGCCGACTGGACCCAGTTGACGGTGATGTCCTGGTCGTCGAGTGCGTCCTCGAGCCAGCCCTGGTCCTTGATGATGAGCGAGAGCGGGTTGTAGGTCGCGAAGTCGATGTCGAGCGTGCCGCCCTCGGTGGTGCCGGCGGTGCTGTCACCGCCGGCCGCAGGAGCGTTCTCGCCCGCGACGCAGCCGCTGAGGAGGAGCGCTGCGGCGGCGGTCGCGGCGACGATGGCCGCGCGCCCGGCGCGGGAGGTGGTGAAGCGGCGTCGTGAGGTCATGCGTTGGTCCTTGCTGTGGATCGGTGCGGGATGACGGCGGAGGTGGTGGGTGGCTCAGTACGGGAAGTGCGGGATGGACGGCAGTCGTTGGTCGCCGCGGGCGAGACCGTGGCGGTCGATGCCGAGTCCGTCGAGGAGGCGGCCGCGCAGCTCGGCGAGCTCTGCCGACCCGCGGTCGCGCGGGCGGTTGCCGGGGACGGTCACGGTCTGGGCGATGGTCGAACCGGGGTGTCCGTCCTCACGACCCAGGAGGATGACCCGGTCGGCGAGCTGGAGGGCCTCGTCGACGTCGTGCGTCACGAGCAGGATCGTGGTGGGCGCGGCGAGGTGGATGGCGAGCAGCAGATCCTGCATCTTCAGCCGGGTGAGGGCGTCGAGGGCACCGAACGGTTCGTCGAGGAGCAGGACGCCCGGCCGGCGGGCGAGGGCCCTGGCGAGTGAGGCGCGTTGCGCCATGCCGCCGGAGACCTCCCGTGGGCGGTGCTCGGCGAAGTCCGCGAGCCCGACGAGTTCGAGCAGCTCGGCGACGCGGGCACGCCCTTCGGCTGCGGGCGTCCGCTTGGGCAGACCGAGTGCGACGTTCGCCGCGATGGTGCGCCAGGGGAGGAGTCGAGGCTCCTGGAAGCCGAAGGCCGTGCGCGGGTCGATTCCGGCGACGGGTGTGCCGTCGATGAGCACGGAGCCGGCGGTCGGGTGGTCGAGACCGGCCGCGATCCGCAGCAGGGTGGACTTGCCGCAGCCGCTCGTGCCGAGGATCGCCACGACCTCGCCGGCCTCGGCGGTGATCGTTACGTCGCGCAGCACGGGCCGCGGGGCGTCGGTGCGTTTGCCGGCACCGCTCGCGAAGGTGCGGCCGACCCCGGCGAACGCGACCGTGGACGCACGATCCGCCGAGCCGACAGGGGCGGCGTCGCGGGTGACCGGCGAGCTCGCGGCGAGCGGGCTTGGGGCAGCGTTCGTCATGGGTCTCGGGCTCCAGGGGTGGGGTGCCCGCCATGCTACGCGAGGGTGACGGACCGCTCTCGGCCGCCGAAACAGAGCGTCACATTGGCCTCCGCCGGTGACATCCGGAGGGTTCCGGTGTTATGCGTCCGCTACCAGCTGCCGACCTGCGCGACGGCGACGTCGAGGATGGCGACGGCCTCCTCCCGGTTGACCCGGGCGAGCAGTAGCGCGCTGACCGACAACGACGTGAGCTGCCGAGCGGCCGCGGCGAGTTCGTCCGCGTCCGCCTCGGGACGGGCGAGGGCGAGGGCGTCCGAGACCGCGGTGGTGAGCTCGGCCCGGTAGCCGTCGACGACCTCGCGCAGTGCATCGTCGTGGGCCGCGAGGCCGGCCGCGCTGTTGAGGAGGAGGCAACCGCGGCGGGGCGAGTCGTCGGGCAGGGTCGCGATGACCGTCTGCACGCCGGAGAAGTAGGTGGTGAGCCCGGCTCTGCCGTCCGTCGCCAGCGCGAGGACCGAGAGGCGCGGTCGGATGACGGTGTCGAGGTAGTCCTGCACGGCAGCGTCGAACAGCCCGCGCTTGCTGTCGAAGGCGTGGTAGAGGCTCGACCGCCGCAGGCCGGTGGCCGCTTCGAGGTCGGCGAGCGAGGTCGCCTCGTACCCGCGGTCCCAGAAGACGTCGCGCGCCGCCTGGACGACGGCGACGGTGTCGAACTCCTGCGTGCGTCCCATGGGTGCCTCCTCCTCGCTCGGCATCCGTGTGATGGGGTTGTGGACCGAGCGTTCTACTATTATAGTAGACCCATCGGTACAGAATGTCGCTCCGTCCGGACGACTCGACGCCGATCTCCCGGAAGGCCCGTCCCATGCTCGTCGTCAGTCTCGTCCTCGTCGGCATCGCCGCCCTCCTGCACGTCTACATCTTCGTGCTCGAGTCGCTGCGCTGGACCGAGCCGGCCACCCGCAAGACCTTCGGCACCTCGGAGCTCGAGGCCGAGACCACCCGCGGGATGGCGTACAACCAGGGGTTCTACAACCTGTTCCTCGCGATCGGCACGATCGTCGGCATCGTCTTCCTCATCACCGGCTCGACCGGTATCGGCGCGGCCCTCGTCTTCGCCTCGGCCGGCTCCATGCTCCTCGCCTCGCTCGTCCTCATCACCTCGGACCGCACGAAGGCCCGCGCCGCGATCGTCCAGGGGACCACCCCGTTGCTCGGACTCATCGCGCTCGTCATCGCACTGGCCGTCTGACACCTCCGCGACGCCCCAGGCGTCACCCCGTCCGCAACCCGACGACGTGCTGCGCCCGCCCACCGAATCACCGCACCAAGGAAAGGCACCACATGAACACCCCCGCGCTCAGCACCCAGATCCAGCTCGTCTCGCGACCGGTCGGCTGGCCGACCGAGTCCGACTTCCGGACCGTTTCGGTCGAACTCCCGGAGCTCGCGCCCGGCCAGCTCCGGGTCCAGAACCTCTTCCTCTCCGTCGACCCCTACATGCGCGGTCGCATGAACGACGCCCGCTCCTACGTCGCGCCGTACCAGCTCGGTGAGACGATGACCGGCGGCGCCATCGGCCGGGTCGTCGAGTCGGCCGCCGAGGGCTTCTCCGTCGGCGACGTCGTCCTGCACCAGTTCGGCTGGCGCGACCTCGTCCAGGAGGACGCCAGCGGGTTCCGCGTCGTGCCTGAGCTCCCCGGCGTCCCGCTGTCCGCCTACCTCGGCGTCCTCGGCATGACGGCCCTCACCGCGTACGTCGGTCTGCTCGAGGTCGCCAAGTTCCGGGAGGGCGACACGGTGTTCGTCTCCGGTGCTGCAGGTGCCGTCGGCACGATGGTCGGCCAGATCGCCCGTCTCAAGGGCGCGAAGCGCGTCATCGGTTCGGCCGGATCGGCTGAGAAGGTCGCCCTGCTGACGGAGAAGTACGGCTACGACGCCGCGTTCAACTACAAGGACGGCCCCGTCACCGAGCAGCTCGCTGCCGCGGCACCCGACGGCATCGACGTGTACTTCGACAACGTCGGCGGCGAGCACCTCGAAGCGGCGATCGACGCCTTCAACGACGGCGGACGCGCAGCGCTCTGCGGCGTCATCTCGCAGATCAACGACACCGAGCGTGCCGAGGGCCCGCGCAACCTGTCGAACATCGTGACCCGCGGGCTGACCCTCACGGGCTTCACCGTCGGCAACTACACGCAGCACTTCCCGGCGTTCTCCGGTGAGATGGGCGCCTGGTTGCAGAACGGCGACGTCGTCTTCGACGAGACCGTCTACGAGGGCCTCGACCACACGCTCGACGCGTTCCTCGCGCTCATGCGCGGCGCCAACACCGGGAAGATGGTCGTCAAGCTCTGACGCGATCCCTCGACCTCGCCTGACACCGGCGATCGACGGCCCGTCCACCCGCTCCGGGTGGACGGGCCGTTCGTCGTCGTCAGACCGCTGCGAGGATCCCGCCGGCCGCATCGATGCGGGCCATCGCGAGGCGTTCGGCGGCGACGAGCGTCGTGACGCCCTCCGCTGCGGCGTCCCGGTAGATCGACTGCACGGTCCGCCCGATCGCCGACACCCGCTGCTCGATGGCCGCGGCATCGGCGCCCGGTTCGGACGCCATGGCGAGGTAGATCACGCCGCCCGCGTTCGCGACGAAGTCCGGCGCCCACAGGATGCCGCGCTCCTCGAGGGCCACCGCGTCGGCGCGGGAGGCGAGCTGGTTGTTCGCCGCCCCGACCACGGCGCGACACCGCAGCTGCCCGATCACCCGGGCGTTCAGGGCGCCGCCGACGCCGCACGGCACGAAGAGGTCCGTCTCGACGAGGTGCTCGTCGCCCGGTTCGATCCAGCTGGCGCCGATCTCCTCGGCGAGGGCGCGCTTCCGTGGGTCGACGTCGGTGACGATGAGGCGAGCACCCTCGGCCGCGAGCCGTCGGGCCAGACGGCCGCCGACCTGGCCGAGCCCGGAGATCGTCGCCCGGTGGCCCGCGACGAGCGGGGTGCCGAAGACCGTCTCGAGCGTCGCGGTGATGGCCGCGTGCACACCGGCAGCCGTCGCCTCGCTCGGTTCGCCGACGCCACCGCGGTCAGCCGGCAGCCCGCTGACGTGGTCGGTCCGCTCGGCGACGACGGCCATGTCCTCGGCGGTCGTGCCCACGTCCTCCGCGGTGCGATAGGCGCCGCCGAGCGCTTCGACCGCGTCGCCGAGGTCGAGCATCGCGTCGCGGCGCTCCGCGGGGTCGAGGGTCGTGCCGACGGGCAGGTGGATGACGGACTTGCCGCCGCCGTGCGCGAGACCGGCGGCCGCGTTCTTCATCGTCATCCCCGCGGCCAGGCGGAGGGAGTCGTCGACGGCCTCGAGCCAGGACCCGTACCGCCAGAGCCGCGCGCCGCCGAGGGCCGGCCCCATGGCGGTGGAGTGCAGGGCGACGCTGATGGTCAGCCCGGAGCGCGGTCCGCGGCTGATGGAGAGGCGTTCGTGGGGGAGGGTGGTGCTGTGCATCGCGTCGCTGGACGCGACCGGGTCGAATGACGTCATCGTCGGATCTCCTCGTGGGTGATTGGTGCGGGCTCCTGGTGGGAGCGGATCGCGGGGCGATGGTGGTGCCCGGCTCTCCTCCCCAGATTCTCCACGCCGACCGCCCGCTCCACAACCGTCGGCTCGACCGGGCCGCCGGACGGGCTGCACCTAGGCTGGACGGCATGGGCGGAGTGCTGACGGGGTTCGCGATCATCGGCACCGTGATCCTCGTCGGCTACCTCGCCGGGCGTCTCGAGGTCGGGGGCCCGACGACCGGGCACGTGCTCAACCGGGTGGCGTTCTTCGTCACCAACCCGGCGCTGCTGTTCACCGTGCTCGCCACGGCCGACCTGCACGAGGTGTTCAGCAGTTTCATCTGGGTCGCCCTCGCGAGTGCCCTGTCGGCCGCCGCGCTCTTCGTGCTGCTGAACGCCGTGTGGCTCCGCAAGGACCTCTCGGTCGCGACGATCGGCGCGCTCGGCTCGGGCTACGTCAACGCCAACAACATCGGCATCCCGGTGGCGGTCTACGTCCTCGGCGAGGCCGGCTACGTCGCCCCGGTCATCCTGCTGCAGCTCCTCGTCTTCGCCCCGATCGCGCTCACCATCCTCGACGTCAGACAGCGCGGCTCCGTCTCCTTCCTCGGCATCGTGACGCAACCCTTCCGCAACCCGATGATCGTCGCGTCGATCATCGGCGTCGTGCTCAACCTCTTCGGCGTCCGGCTCCCCGAGCCCGTCATGGCTCCGTTCGAGCTCCTCGGCGGCGGGGCCGTGCCGCTCATCCTCATGGCGTTCGGGATGTCGCTGCACGGCATGCGGCCGTTGCAGGCCGGCAGCGGACGTCGGGAGATCTTCGTGGCGACGGCGATCAAATCGGTCGTGATGCCCGGGTTCGCCTACCTCATCGCGCACTTCGGCTTCGGGCTGAGCGGCACGCCGTTGTTCGCCTCGGTCGTCCTCGCAGCCCTCCCGGCGGCCCAGAACGTCTACAACTTCGCCAGCCGGTACGAGCAGGGCGTCACGCTCGCCCGCGACACGGTCCTGCTGACGACGATCCTCTCCGTACCGGTCCTCGTCGTCGTCGCCGCCCTGCTCGCCTGACCCCCGGGAACCGGTCCGTCCGAAGCGCCGCTGTCCTCCGAAGCATGGACAGCGATGGCCGGAAAAGCCGAACGATCGCGACTACTCTTGGGCGGGCACGACTGAGATATACCACCGTCCAGTCCGGCGGAGCGCCGTCGGACCCGACCCGATGGGACGACATGACCGAAGGCACGACCCCACGACACGAACGTTCCGGAGACTGGGCCGCATCCCGCGAGACCGTCGGCGACGAGATGCTCGCCGTGCAGGACTTCTCCAGCGAGGAGGAGGGGTACCACAAGACCCTCAAGCCGCGGCAGATCCAGATGATCGCGATCGGCGGTGCGATCGGCACGGGGCTCTTCCTCGGTGCGGGTGGCCGCCTGCACAGCTCCGGCCCGGCGCTCATCCTCGTGTACGCGCTCTGCGGGTTCTTCGCCTTCCTCATCCTGCGCGCCCTCGGTGAACTCGTCCTCCACCGTCCGTCCTCGGGCTCGTTCATCTCCTACGCCCGGGAGTTCTACGGCGAGAAGATGGCGTTCGGCGCGGGGTGGTTGTACTTCCTCAACTGGGCGATGACCTCGATCGTCGACGTCACCGCGGCCGCGCTCTACATCAAGACCTTCGGCAAGCTGTTCGGCTGGAAGGAGCTCGAGGACTTCCCGCAGTGGGTCTTCGCGCTCGCCGCTCTGGTGGTGGTGCTGGCGCTCAACCTCGTCTCCGTCAAGCTGTTCGGCGAGATGGAGTTCTGGTTCGCGCTCATCAAGGTGTCGGCGCTCGTGATCTTCCTCATCGTCGGCGTCTGCTTCATCATCTTCGGTGGCCGGACCGACATCGGTGCGGTCGGGTTCTCGGTCATCGGCGACAACGGCGGGCTGTTCCCCGTCGGGGCGTTCGCCCCGATGATCGCGATCTCCGGTGTGGTGTTCGCCTACGCGGCGATCGAACTCGTCGGGACCGCCGCAGGTGAGACGGCCGAGCCGAAGAAGATCATGCCGAAGGCCGTCAACACGGTCATCTTCCGCATCGCGATCTTCTACGTCGGCTCGGTGCTGCTCCTCTCGCTCCTGCTCCCGTACACGGCCTACGAGGCCGGCGAGAGCCCGTTCGTCACCTTCTTCTCGCACATCGGGTCGGAGCAGGCCGGGGCGATCTCGGCGTCGGTCATGAACTTCGTGGTCCTGACCGCGGCGTTGTCGAGCCTCAACGCGGGGCTTTACTCGACCGGCCGCATCCTCCGGTCGATGGCCGTCAACGGTTCGGCCCCCGCGTTCACCGGCAAGATGAGCAAGAACGGCGTCCCGTTCGGTGGCATCCTGCTCACGGCGGCACTCACCCTGCTGGGTGTCGGCCTCAACGCGCTCGTGCCGTCGAAGGCGTTCGAAATCGTGCTCGAGATCTCGGCGATCGGCATCATCGGCGGGTGGGCGACGATCATCCTCTGCCAGATCCAGCTGCAGCGCTGGGCGAAGCAGGGCAAGGTCGAGCGGCCGTCGTTCCGCCTCTTCGGGGCGCCGTTCACGTCGTACCTCACGTTGGCGTTCCTCGCGTTCGTCCTCGTGACGATGGGGTTCTCGGAGACCGGCCGCTGGGTGCTCGCCTCCCTCGTCGTGCTCATCCCGCTGCTCATCGTCGGATGGTTCGCCGCCAAGCCGCGGATCCTCGCCGCTGCGGCCGCACGCGAGGGGCACACGGGCACCTGGCCGGTGGTCGCGGAGCGTCCCGCCATCGATGCGAACAAGCGGAAGCGCGGGGGCGCACCGCGGTCCTAGCGGGAGCGCGGGTACCGGCGGGTCGGCGGTTCACGGGGAATCGCTAAGCGATAGTGATCACTTCGGGTCGGTTTCGAGCATTCTCTTGCACCTCGGGTGTCGGTTCAGCAGGATGTGGGCAACCTCTTCCGTGCACCACCGGACCCCGCTGGAGTTCCCGTGAACCGTCGTCTCCGTCTCGTCGCCGTGCTCGCCGCGTGCGGCATCGTCGTCGCCACACCGCTGAGCGCTGCGGCGCAAGCACCTGCCCCGACCCCGGCCGACACGGTCGCCTACGAGCCGAGCGATGCGATCATCGCGAATCCCGAGCGCGGCTTCGACCACACGAACAACACGCACTACTACCCCGAGGGGACCGAGGGCGGGCCGGGGTACACGCCGCTCGACGTCGCCACCCTGGCGGCCTACCGCGAGGAGGGCATCACCGAACTCGTCCGCGTCTTCTACATGGAACGATTCGTGGCCGAGCCGACCCTCGACCCGGCCTGGCTCGCGCTCGTCCAGGCGGACTTCGACGCGGCTCGCACCGCCGGCATCTCGATCATCCCCCGCTTCGCGTACCTGGCGGGCGGTGACTGGCCCTATACACCGCCCTACGGCGACGCACCGCTCGACATCGTGCTCACCCACATCGAGCAGCTCACGCCGATCTTCCAGGACAACGCCGACGTCATCTCGGTCGTGCAGGCCGGCTTCGTCGGCCTCTGGGGTGAGGGCTACTACACGGACCACTTCGCCGCGGACCCGGCGAACCCCGGTGTCCTCACGGACGAGGACTGGGCGAAGCGTCGCGCAGTCGTCGAGGCGCTCCTCGAGGCGGTTCCAGCCGACCGCTCCATCCAGGTGCGGACCATGAACATGAAGCAGAACATCCTCGGGGTGCCGTCCGGAACCGCTGGGGCCATCACCGAGGCGCAGGCGTTCGACGGCAGCGCCATCTCGCGCATCGGGCACCACAACGACTGCTTCCTCGCGGCACCCGACGACTGGGGCACCTACCTGTCCGACCCGATCTCCCTCGATCAGGACTACCTCGCGCAGGAGAGCGACTGGGTGCCGGTCGGCGGCGAGACCTGCAACGTGAACCCGCCGCGGTCGGAGTGGGCGACCGCCTCGGCCGAGATGGAGCGATACAACTTCAGCTACCTGAACTGGGACTACCTCCAGGACGTCCTGCAGTCCTGGGGCCGGGAGAACCTCGACACCACCGCGAAGCGACTCGGCTACCGCTTCGTGATGACGGAGAGCTCGGTCGTGGACGACACGCTCTCGCTCACGGTCCGGAACGACGGTTGGGCGGCTCCGTACAACAGCCGGCTCGCGTACCTCGTGCTGTCGAACGCCGAGCGCACGGTGCGCGTCCCGTTCGGTTCGGACGCCCGCACCTGGGGTGCGGGGGAGACCGTCACACTTCAGGCGTCACTCGCCGACGTCCCGGCCGGTCGCTACGACACGGCGCTGTCGCTGCCGGCCACGCACGAGTCGGTCGCGGCGAACCCGCTCTACGCCGTCCAGACGGCGAACGTCGGCACCTGGGACGCGGCGACCGGCGTGAACAGCCTGCAGCGTCAGGTGACCGTCGGCGCCGACGGCGTCGTCGTGGCCGAACCGGTGGCCGGTGCTGCGGCCAGGCTGCCCGACACGGGCGTCTCGTCGCTCGCTCCCGCGGTCCTCGGCGGTGGCGTGGTGGCACTCGGAACCCTCGCGCTCCTGCTCGCCCGCCGGCGTCGGAACGCCTGACCGGACTCGAGTGAGGGGGCGCCGGCTCAGCCGAAGATCATCGGCGAGTCGTCGTCCTCTTCCTCGGAGAGGGTGAAGTCGAGGTCGACGACGACGGGAACGTGGTCGCTCGGACTGTCGCCCTTGCGCTCGTTGCGGTGGATCGACGCCTCGACGACGTGGTCCGCGAACGCCTGTGAGCCGTAGATGAAGTCGATCCGGAGGCCCTCGTTGCGGGGGAACCGGAGCTGCTTGTAGTCCCAGAAGGTGTAGCCCTCGGGGACGAACGGTCGGACGGTGTCCTGGAGTCCCGCGTCGACGAAGGCTGCGAGGGCGGCGCGCTCCGGTGCCGAGATGTGGGTCGAGCCCGGGCCGAAGCTCGGGTCGCCGACGTCGGAGTCGAGCGGCGCGACGTTCCAGTCGCCCATGAGTGCGAGCGGCAGCTCGGGGTTCTCGGCGAGCCAGGAGCGGGTGTCGGCTTCGAGCGCGGCGAGCCAGCGGAGCTTGTAGTCGTAGTGCGGGTCGCCGACCGCGCGGCCGTTCGGGACGTACAGGCTCCAGAGGCGGACGCCGTCGACCGTCGCGCCGATGGCTCGCGCTTCGAGCGGCAGGCCGTCGGCGTCGAAGCCGGGACCGTCCAGCGCGAGGCTCGCCGGTGGCTTGCCGAAGCCCGGCATGTCGGGGAAGCCGATCTGCACGTCCTCCATCGGAAGGCGGCTGGCGATGCCGACGCCGTTCCACTGGCTGAGCCCGTGGAGCTCCACCTGGTAGCCGGCCTTCGTGAAGGCCTCCATCGGGAACTGCTCGGGCTTGCACTTGAGCTCCTGCATGGCGAGGACGTCGACGTCCTCTCGGACGAGCCAGTCGACCACGCGGCCGACGCGGGTACGGATCGAGTTGACGTTCCAGGTGGCGATGCGCATGCCCCAACGCTATCGGTTTCCTTTCTCAGGAGACCTCCGGCGTGTCGCCCCGGGGGAGGGTCGCCACGCCGGAGAGGTCCTGAGAAACGGCCGGTTCGGTGGAACCGACGGGTGGGGGATTGAGCGGAGGTTCCCAGGGATGGCGAGCGGGTGTCGCGTAGCGTCGAGGGTATGACGACGTCCACCGCCGCCACGTTCAGCCTGTCCGCCGCCTCGACCGGAGGGGACAGTGCCCTCGGAGGGGTCGCCGACTGGGCGGTCGACCTCATGGAGACGTTGGGTGGTCCGGGAGCCGGGCTTGCCATCGCCCTCGAGAACCTCTTCCCGCCGTTGCCGAGCGAGATCATCCTGCCGCTCGCCGGATTCGCCGCCAGTCAAGGCAAGCTCGGTCTCGTCGAGGTCCTCCTCTGGACGACGGCCGGTTCCGTGATCGGCGCGCTGGCCCTCTACGCGATCGGCGCCGTCCTCGGACGTGACCGCATGCGCCGCCTCGCTGAGCGGGTCCCGCTCGTCCACGTCGAGGACGTCGACCGCGTCGAGGCCTGGTTCCAGAAGCACGGCTCGAAGGCGGTGTTCTTCGGGCGGATGCTCCCGATCTTCCGGAGCCTCATCTCCGTCCCCGCCGGCGTCGAACGGATGCCGGTCCTGCGGTTCACCCTGCTCACCTTCGCGGGCAGCGCCATCTGGAACACCATCTTCGTCCTCGCCGGCTTCTTCCTGGGCGAGCAGTGGCACATCGTCGAGGAGTACGCGGGCATCCTGCAGAAGGTGGTCATCGCGGGCGTCGTGATCGCCGTCGGCGTCGCGGTCCGGCGCGGCGTGCAGCGGTACCGCCGGGAGCGCAGCGGCGCCGGTCGGGCCGAGGGCTGACCGTCCCCGCATGACCGTTCTCAGGACTCTTGCGGTGTGTCCGTCGTCGCCGCCTCCGGCGCACCGACGGACTCCTGAGAACGGTCCCGCTCACACCCAGCGGGGCGTGGTGAGTTCCTCGGGCTCCGGCGCGGTGTGCGAAGCGGCGACCGACTGCGCCTCCACGCGGATCGCGTCGAGGACGGTCCGCACCGCCAGCCGTTCGGCGCGGTCGGGACGCGACAGCGCGACGATCCGACGCGTTGCGTCGAGCCCCGCGAGCGGACGGAGGACGATGCCGCGCTCCGGACCGCTGGCCGTGTATCGCGGGAGGAGGCCGATACCGAGGCCCGCCGCGACCATCGCCTCGGCGATGCGGTTGTCGCTCACCCGCTGCACCACTCGGAGCTCGCCGCCCGATTCGGCCTCGATGCTGCGGAGCAGGCGGTCGAGCGGATAGCCCACCGGCACGCCGATCCAGGACTCGTCCGCGAGGTCCGCCGGGGTCAGGACGGCCTGGCCGCTGAGGCGATGCCCGACCGGCAGCACGACGTCGAGCGGCTCGGAGAGCAGCTGCGTGATGCGGAGACCGCGACGGACCCAGTTGCGCTCGCCGCTGATCGCCTGCGCGATGACGATGTCGAAGTCGGCCGCCAGGTCGGGGAAGTCCTCGAGGTCGGGGTCTCGGTCGCTCACGACGACCCGCAGGCCGGGTACCGCTTCGAGCGTGCGGAGCACGGCGGGTACGACCATCTGCCCGAAGGTGGGGAAGGTCGCGACCGTGACGGTGCCGATCGGACGGTTGCGGTACTCGTCCCACACGCTCGTCGCCCGCTCGATCGCGACGGCGACGTCCGTGGCGCTGGCCGCGAGTGCTCGGCCGGCGTCGGTGAGGACGAGGCCGCGACCACGCCGTTCGGTGAGCGGCAGGCCGGCCTCGCGCTCGAGGACCTTGAGCTGCTGGGATACCGCGGACGGGGTGCGATGCGTGGCTTCGGCGACGGCGTGCACCGTGCCGCGCTCGGCGAGTTCGCGAAGCAGGTCGAGTCGGCGCACATCCATGTAGTGATGCTACCGAGTAGCCTCAGTATTGTTCGCTTGTCCTTCACGGCTGACAGGCGTTTCATAGAACCATGACCATCTATCTCGGCATCATCGCCCTCCTCGCTGCGAGTGCAGCCGTCGGATCGGTCGTCGTCGTCAAGCGCGACGGCTACCGCGCCATCCCGGCCCGCACCTACCCGAAGTCCTTCTAGGACCTCGCACCCGCCGGCCCGGCCGGCGCATCCGACCTCCTCGCGACTCGTCGCCGGGAGGTCGTTCCATGTCCGCGCCGCGACAGGCGCTCAGGCGAGGAAGCCGCGGAGGAGCGCCTCGGAGCCGGCGACGTGCTCGGCCATCGCCTGCGCCGCCTCCTCGGGGTGACCGCGCAGGATCGCCTTGACGATGCGCTCGTGCTGCTCGTCGGAGTGCGCGATGTTCACGGCCAGCAGCGGGATGCCGTTGAGGAGTTCGTTGACCCGCATGCGTGACTCGGCGACGAGTGGCAGGAGGCTGGGGGCGCCCACGAGCTCCGCGATGAGCAGGTGGAGGCGGGAGTCGTGGCGGCGGTAGTCGGCGGGCGCCGCGTCCCGGCAGTCTCCGAGCGCCTGCCACAGGCGTTCACGGTCTGCTCCGGAGAGCTTGCACTGCGCCGCCTCGCGGGCTGCACCGACCTCGAGGATGCTGCGAAGCGTGAGCGTGTCCTCGATCTCCGCCGCCGAGATCGTGACCCGGCCGACCTCGGGGGAGTCGGCCGCGTTGATCGCCTCGTCGTCGGGCAGCTCGTCCATGACGAACGTCCCGCCGTAGCGCCCGCGCCGCGAGGTCAGGTAACCGGCCTCGGTGAGTGCGGCGATCGCATCCCGCACGGTGTCGCGGCTGACCCCTTGCATCGTCGCGAGTTCGCGCTCGGCAGGCAGACGACCGCCCGGCTCGATGAGCCCGAGACGGATGGACTGCAGGAGCCGCTGGACGGTCTCCTCGAAGGCGTTCCCGGCGCGGCCCGGACGCAGGAGGAGCTCGGCGCTGAGCACCTCGGTCGCCTCGTCGCCCTTCCGCGTCTCGCTCATCGGATCAGTCTATTTCCCGGGGGTCGCGTCCCCCACCCGGGCATGTCGTCAGCTCATTCCGGTGTCACGTAGGCGGAGGAGATGCCGCCGTCGACGAGGAACGTCGACCCGGTGATGAAGGACGAGTCGTCGCTCGCGAGGAAGGCGACGGAGGCGGCCAACTCCTCGGGCTCCGCGAACCGACCGAGGGGGATGTGCACGAGTCGCCGCTGCGCGCGCACCGGATCCTTCGCGAAGAGCTCCTGCAGCAGCGCGGTGTTGACGGGACCCGGGCAGAGGGCGTTGACGCGGATGCCCTGCCGCGCGAACTGCACGCCGAGCTCGCGGCTCATCGCGAGCACTCCGCCCTTGGACGCCGTGTACGAGATCTGCGAGGTGGCCGAACCGAGGACGGCGACGAACGACGCCGTGTTGATGATCGAGCCCTTCCCCTGCCGCACCATGTGGCGGATGGCGGCGCGCGAGCACAGGTAGACCGACTTGAGGTTCACGTCCTGCACGCGCTCCCAGGCCGGGAGCTCGGTCGTCTCGATCGAGTCGTCGTCGGGCGGGGAGATGCCGGCGTTGTTGAAGGCGATGTCGACCGAGCCGTAGGTCTCGGCCGCGGTGTCGAACAGGTGGTCGACCTGCGCCTGGTCGGTCACGTCGACCTGGACGAAGAGCCCACCGACGAGCTCGGCCGCCGCCTGGCCGGTCGTGGGGTCGAGGTCGCCGATGACGACGGTCGCGCCCTCCGCGGCGAAGCGCTTCGCGGTGGCGAGGCCGATGCCGCTCGCGCCGCCGGTGATCACGGCGACCTTCCCGGCGAGCCGCTGGGTGAGGTCGATGGGGGTGATGGTCATGTGGTGCTCTTTCTCTCTGCCCCGCCCTTCGACAAGCTCAGGGACCGGGGTGGTGCGGGTCGTTCAGTCGACGGCGAGGAAGACGTTCTTCGTCTCGGTGAAGGCGAGCGGGGCGTCGGGACCGAGCTCGCGCCCGAGACCCGACTGCTTGAACCCGCCGAAGGGGGTCGAGTAGCGGACGGAGGAGTGGGAGTTGACGGACAGGTTGCCCGACTCCACCGCTCGAGCGGCCCGCATCGCACGGCCGATGTCACGGGTCCAGATCGAGCCGGAGAGGCCGTACTCCGTGTCGTTCGCGAGGGTGAGGGCGTCGGCCTCGTCCTCGAAGGGCAGCACGGCGACGACGGGACCGAAGATCTCCTCCCGGACGGTGCGGTCGTCGCGGCCGGGCGTCAGCACGGTCGGCGCGAACCAGTACCCCGGGCCGTCCGGGGTGCTCCCGGTGAAGGCGACCGGCGCACCCTCGGGCACGTACGAGCGCACGGCGGCCAGATGCGGAGCGGAGACGAGCGGCCCCATCTCAGTGGCCTCGTCGTTCGGATCGCCGACGACCACACCCTGCACAGCCGGCTCCAACAGCTCCATGAACCGCTCGTACACGCTCCGCTGCACGAGGATCCGGCTCCGGGCGCAGCAGTCCTGGCCAGCGTTCTCGAAGACGCCGTAGGGGGCGGCGGCGGCCGCGCGTTCGAGGTCGGCGTCTGCGAACACGATGTTGGCGCTCTTGCCGCCGAGTTCGAGGGTGACCCGCTTCACCTGCTCGGCCGCGCCGGCCATGATGCGCTTGCCGACGGCGGTCGACCCGGTGAAGACGACCTTCCGGACGGTCTCGTTCGTGACGAAGCGCTCGCCGACGACCGATCCGCGGCCCGGCAACACCTGGAACAGGCCCTCGGGCAGGCCGGACTCGAGGGCGAGTTCACCGAGGCGGATGCTCGTCAGGGGTGTCCACTCCGCGGGCTTCAGGACCACCGCGTTCCCCGCCGCGAGCGCCGGTGCGAAGCCCCAGGCCGCGATCGTCATCGGGAAGTTCCACGGGGTGATGATGCCGACGACGCCGAGCGGTTCGTGGAAGGTGAGGTCGATGCCCCCTGCGACGGGGATCTGCTGACCGAAGAGCCGTTCGGGTGACGCGGAGTAGTACTCGAGGACGTCGCGGACGTGACCGGCCTCCCACCGCGCCTGGGTGATGGGGTGACCCGAGTTGACGACCTCGAGGCTCGCGAGGTGCTCGCGGTCGGCGTCGACCGATGCGGCGAAACGGCGGAGCGCCTGGGCGCGGTCGGCGGGGCTGACGGCTGCCCAGGATCGCTGGGCGACGGCGGCGCGGGCGATGGCGGCGTCCGTCTCGGCGAGGTCGAGGTGCTCGACGGTCGTGACGACGTGTTCGTTTGCCGGATTGAGGATCGTGTAGCTCACGGTGCGGTGCTCCTGCTCTCGGTGCCGGGTGTGGTGCTGGTGCTGGTGCTGAGTCCTGCGGTGGTCCCGGCGTCGCGGTGTCGACGCGCGGCGTCCACGAGCCCGGCGAAGAGACGCCGGTCGGCCGTCTCCTCCTCGGGGTGCCACTGCACGGCGAGACCGAAGGGGACCGTCGGAAGCTCGACCGCCTCGATGACGCCCTCCTCGGTGCGAGCGGTGACGACGAGCCCGTCGGCGACGCGGTCGATCGACTGGTGGTGGTAGACGTGCACGTCGAGCTCGTCGTCGTCCTGCCGGAGCAGCGCGGCCAGTCGCGAGTCGGCATCGATCGCCACGGTCTTCGGCCCGAAGACGCCCTCGCCGGGCTGGAAGGAGTCGTCGCCGACGAGGTCGGGGAGGTGCTGGACCAGCGTCCCGCCGAGCGCGACGTTCAGCAGTTGCGCGCCACGACAGATGCCGAGGAACGGCAGCTCGGCGTCGATCGCCGCCGTGAGCAGCGCCTCCTCCCAGGCGTCCCGGTCGGTCCGTGGCCGACCCGTGCGCGGGTGGGCGACCTGCCCGTACAGGCCGGGGTCGACGTCGGCGCCACCCGAGACGATGAGGCCGTCGAGCCGCGCCAGCACGGATGCGGCCACGGCACGGGTGACCGGCTGGGGTGGGAGGAGGACCGCGATCCCACCCGCATCCGTCACGGCGTCGAGGTACACCTTCGGGAGGAAGGACGCCGGGACGTCCCACACCCCGGTCTGGGCCTGTTCGAGGTAGGTCGTGATGCCGATGAGCGGGGCGCTCGAGACGGGCGGGTCGGTCGCTGGGACGTTCGGGTCAGAGGCGTTCAAAGCCGCGCACCCGCTCCCAGTCCGTCACCGCGGCGTCGAAGGCGGCGAGTTCCACCTTCGCGAAGTTCAGGTAGTGGTCGACGACCTCGTCGCCGAAGGCCTCGCGGGCGATCGTCGACTGCGAGAAGAGCTCGGCCGCCTCCCGGAGCGACGTCGGGACGCGGGGCGCACCGCCCGTGTAGGCGTTGCCGCTGGTCGGGTCCTCGAGCTCCAGTTCGTTCTCGATGCCGTGCAGTCCGGCGGCGATGAGCGCGGCGACGGCGAGGTACTGGTTGACGTCGCCGCCCGGCACCCGGTTCTCGACGCGCATGCCGAGGCCCCGGCCGACGACCCGGAGTGAGCACGTGCGGTTGTCGTGTCCCCAGGCGACGGCCGTCGGGGCGAAGCTGCCGTCGACGTAGCGCTTGTAGGAGTTGATGTTCGGGGCGAAGAACATCGTCAGCTCGCGCATCGCGGCGAGCTGCCCGGCCAGGAAGTGCCGGAAGAGCTTCGACATGCCGTCGGGCGCGTCGGGGTCCGCGAACACGGCCGAACCGTCCTCGCCGCGGAGGCTGATGTGGATGTGGCAGCTGTTGCCCTCGCGCTCGTCGAACTTCGCCATGAACGTGAGGCTCTTGCCGTGGGCGTCGGCGATCTCCTTCGCCCCGTTCTTGTAGATCGAGTGGTTGTCGCAGGTGACGAGGGCGTGGTCGTAGCGGAACGCGATCTCCTGCTGCCCGAGGTTGCACTCGCCCTTGACACCCTCGCAGTACATGCCGGCACCGTCCATGGCGTTGCGGATGTCGCGCAGCAACGGCTCCATGCGGGTCGACGCGAGGATCGCGTAGTCGATGTTGTAGTCGGTGGCGGGGGTCAGCTTCGTGTAGTCCTTCGCCCAGGCCTCCCGGAAGGTGTCGTCGAAGACGAGGAACTCGAGCTCCGTGCCGACGAACGGGACGAGGCCGCGTTCGGCGAGCCGTTCGAGCTGGGCGATGAGGATCTGACGGGGCGAAGCGACCACCGGGGCGTCGTCGAGCCACTGGAGGTCGGCGGTGACGAGGGCCGTGCCCGGCAGCCAGGGCACGCGGCGGAGGGTCGAGAAGTCGGGGATCATCGCCATGTCGCCGTAGCCGCGCTCCCAACTCGACATCGCGTAGCCGTCGACGGTGTTCATCTCGACGTCGACCGCGAGCAGGTAGTTGCAGCACTCCGCTCCGTGCTCGGCGACGTCCTCGACGAAGAGGCGGGCCGAGACGCGCTTGCCGACGAGTCGGCCCTGCATGTCGGTGAACGCGAGGATCACGGTGTCGATCTCGCGTGCGGCGACGGCCGTCGTGAGCTCCTCGAGCGTCAGGTTTCCTGAGCGTGGGTGCATGGCAGCTCCTCGTTGATCCGGGGGACCCGTCGTCGGCGTTCTGCCTCGATGGAGAACTGAAAGGTCGCGAACTCGACCATTACATCACAGCACCTCCACCGGATCGAAGCAATTGTGAGACGGGTTTCCTCACAAAGGTATGTACACGCGACCATTGCAGGTCCTAGAGTCGGGCCAACCGAATCTGAGGACGTTGTGCGAGCCCGACGAGCGCGCAACCCGAGCGACAGGACGCATCGATGGCTGACGACACGCGCAAGATCTCCGGGGTGACCTACACCGCGGCCGGCGAGGGGTACTTCGAGAAACGCAGCTTGAAGCGGTCCGCCGGGGTGTGGGGCCTCTGGGGCCTCGCCGTCGCGGCGGTCATCTCCGGCGACTTCTCCGGCTGGAACTTCGGCATCGACTTCGCCGGGTTCGGCGGCATGCTCATCGCCTTCGTCATCCTCGTCGCGATGTACTACGGCATGATCTTCTCGATCGGGGAGATGGCCGCGGCGATGCCGCACACCGGCGGGGCCTACTCGTTCGCGAGAGCGGCGATGGGTCCGCTCGGCGGGTTCGTGACCGGCCTCGCGGAGACCATCGAGTACGTCGCGACCACGGCCGTGATCGTGTACTTCTCGGCCTCCTACGCCGACGCCATCACGAGCGAGCTGCTCGGGTTCTCCATGCCGTCGCCCGTGTGGTGGGCGATCCTGTACGTCGCGTTCATCGCGCTGAACTCCGCCGGCGCCAGCATCTCCTTCCGCTTCGCGATCGTCGTCTCGATCATCTCCATCGGCATCCTGCTCGTCTTCTCCGCGATGGCGATCTTCTCCGGCCAGTTCGCCTGGGCCAACCTGTTCGACATCGCCCCCGACGCGGGCCAGACCGAGTTCCTGCCGCACGGCGTCCTCCCCATCCTGTTCGCCCTGCCCTTCGCGATGTGGTTCTTCCTCGGCATCGAGGAGCTGCCGCTCGCGGCGGAGGAGTCCCACAACCCGGTGCGCGACATCCCGAAGGCCGGGTTCTGGGCTCGTGGCACGCTCATCGTGACCGGCCTCCTCGTCCTGTTCCTCAACACCGGTGTGATCGGCGCCGAGGCGACGGGGACGGCGGGCGAGCCCCTGCTCGACGGCTTCAGGGCCATCGTCGGTGACGGCGCGGCGGCGGTCCTCGCCCTCTTCGCCCTCATCGGGCTCCTCGCCTCGCTGCAGGGCATCATGTTCGCCTACGGTCGCAACATGTACTCGCTGTCCCGCGCCGGGTACTACCCGCGGTTCCTCTCCCTCACCGGCAAGCGGCAGACGCCGTGGGTGGCCCTCGTGGCCGGCGCGATCATCGGGTTCATCGCGTTGCTCATCGTCGACGCGGCCGGCGGATCGGGCGGCGTCGCCGGGGCGATCGTGCTGAACATCGCGGTCTGGGGTGCGGTGCTCGCGTACCTCATGCAGATGATCGCGTTCCTGCTGCTGCGGAAGAAGTTCCCGAACGCCAAGCGGCCCTACCGCAGCCCCTGGGGTGTGCCGGGGGCGGTCATCGCGGCCGTCATCGCCGCGCTCATCTTCGTCGGCTTCCTGCTCAACCCGACGTTCTTGCCGGCGATCATCGCGATCGTCGTCGTGTACGTCGTCATGCTGGTCGCCTTCGCCGTCTGGGGTCGCCACCGGCTCGTCATGTCGCCCGAGGAGGAGTACGCGGTCTCCGGCGGCCTGCACGGCGACCCGGAGACCGAGGGCTACGGCGGCGCGACCGAGGCGGAGCTGCTCGCAGCCGATCGTCCCGAGGAACCGGGCTCCGGCACCGCGCGTTGACCCCCGGACGCAGCCGCCCCGACGCAGGACGTGGCGGTGTGGCGTCCCCGAGCCCCGGCGAGTCGTGCCCGATACGCCGGGGCTCTCCTGCGTCGGGGATGCGGAACGCCCCCATCCGGGCGACTGCGGCGATGGGGGTCACAGCTTGTAGACTCGTCGACGTGACGGACGCACGAGCTCAGCTCATTGACCACATCTCGGCGGAAGCCGTGTTCCACGGTGACTTCACCCTGACGAGCGGCAAGAAAGCGACGTACTACGTCGACCTCCGCAAGGTGAGCCTCGACCACCGCGTCGCGCCCCTCATCGGGCAGGTCATGATCGACCTCATCGCCGACGTCCCCGACGTCTTCGCGGTCGGTGGCCTCACCATGGGCGCCGACCCGGTGGCCGCCGCGATCCTGCACCAGGGTGCCGCGCGCGGACTCACCTACGACGCGTTCGTCGTCCGCAAGGAGCCGAAGGACCACGGCCGCGGCAAGCAGGTCGAGGGCCCCGACCTCCAGGGCAAGCGCGTGATCGTGCTGGAGGACACCTCGACCACCGGTGGGTCACCGCTCAAGGCGGCCGAAGCGCTCGAGAAGGTCGGAGCCGAGGTGGTCGCCGTCGCCGTCGTCGTCGACCGCGCGACCGGCGCCCGCGAGATCATCGAGGCCGCGGGCTATCAGTACCTGGCCGCGATCGGCCTGGAAGACCTGGGACTCGTCTGATGTCCGGCGACGGAACCGGACGCGGCGGGGCCGGGCTGCCGGACGAACCCGCGGACGGAACCGACTGGCTGCTCTCGCAGCTCGACGCCGACGACACGGAGGCGATCGAGACGCAGCCCGACACCGACGCGGTCGACGAGCAGCCGTCGGCAGCCGTCGCTCCGGTGCCCGTCGACGACGACGACGACCGGACGCGTGTCCTCCCGGTCGTCGGCGACGCCGCTGCCCAGCCCGCTGCTTCGCCGGTGACCGCGCCGGTCCCGGCCGAGCCCCAGTGGTCCGTGCCGTCCGCGCCGTCCGTGCCGGATGCGCCCGCGACCCCGACGGCCGCTGAGCCGACGCCGGCTCCGGTCGAGCCGCTGCCCGCTCCCGTCGAGCAGACGCCCGCTGCCGCCGAGCCGGCCCCCGCCGCTCCGGCCACCGCTCCCGGTCAGTTCGCGAGCGAGGCCGAACTCCTCGCCTGGTGGCAGAGCCAGGTGCCGAACCCGGCCGACGACCCGACACCGGTCCCCGCACCGCAGACGCCGGACGCACCCAGCGCGGAGGTCGCCGCACCCGCCACGCCTGCAGCCCCGGCCGACCCGCTGCCCGAGGAAGCTCCTGCCCGGTCGGAGGGTCTGCGGCACCCGAACGCCCTCGAGCTCCCGGTCGTTCCACCGACCCCTGCCCCGGCATCGCCGGTGCCGCCCGCCCGCAACGAGTTGACGGTCGACACCGACTCCGTCCTCCAGCACGCGCCCGCCGGTACCTTCCGGCCCGCGCCAACGAACCCGGTCGTCCTGCCACCGGTCGACGACGAACCCTGGAGCCTCGGCGGCAGCGACGACACCGGCGACGACGACGCGCGCACAGCCCCCGAAGACGTGTCGACGGCCGTCCTGCCCACGGCCCGAGCACTCGCAGCCGACGACCCGGTGGCTTGGGCCGCGGTCGAAGCAGAGGAGACCGGCGCGACGACCGCCGCCTCGACGCCCGCCGGCGGCACGCCCGCCGCACCGCTGCCGCCCACCGCCCCGCCGGTGATGCCGACGCCCACCGCGGCGGACCACGATGTGCCGTCCGGCTCCGCGACGACGCCCGACACCGAAGTGCAGGACGACGATCTCCCGGAGGGCTCCTGGAGTCTCTCCGAGACGTTCGGCGACGACGTCCTCGGTGGCGAGACCGTCGAGGTCCGTGACACGACGATCGACCCTTCGGCGCCCACCGCCGCGCGACCCGACGAAACCCCGGCCGGCGAAGCAGCTGCCGACGACGTCTGGACCGCCGAGCTGGCGACTGCCGAGGCCGCCGCGCCGCGCACGGATCCGCTGGCCTGGTTGACGGAACCGTTCGGTGCGACGTTCGGCGCCGCGCCGGCGGCACCGGAGGAGCAGCCGTCCGAGGAACTGCACGCTGAGCCGGTCGACGAGGCGCCCCAGCAGCTCGACACCGCGGACGAGTCCGTCGCCGTCGCCGCCACCGATGAGGCGACGTCCCCGTCCGCGAGCGAGCCGGTCGAGCCGACCACCGACTCGGACCCCGAGCCCGCATCCGACGGCATCGTCGCCTCCGAACCGATCACCCCCGCGGCACCGTTCCGCTGGGACACGGTCGCAGCGGCGTCGCCCGCGAGCGCAGCGGAGCCGACCTCACCAGCCGACGTCCCGTGGCCCGAGACGGTCCCCGACGTCGATGCCGAGCCGCTCGATGAGACGCGGCCGTTCGACAGCCTCGGCGGTCCGGGCTTCTCGGCCCTGGCGGGTGCCGCAGCCGCAGCAGCAGCCGTTCCTCCGGCGCCGACACCCGACACCGACGCCGAGGTCGGCCGTGACGACACACCGGTCGACGACGACGCGACGGGCGCCGCCGACGTCCCACCAGCCTTCGGCCCGCCGACTCCGAAGGCCGAGCGTTCCATCACGGAGCTCATCTCCCTCGACGGCGTGCAACCCGAGCCCACGGTCAGCCCCTTCGGCACCGCGCCCTTCGTGTGGGACCTCGCGCCGAACGACGCCCTCGACCCGCTCGTGCACGCGGCTCCCACGACCCAGCCCATCCCGGTCCCGCCGGTGGAGTGGGAGGGCGCCGAGTCGTCAGCCGTGAGTGCGGAGTCCCCCTCGGAGCTCGCGCTCGAAGGCGAGGTGCCCGATGCCGCGTTCATCGCCGGCGACGTCCAGCCCTTCGCTCCGGGCCTCGCCGCCGTCACGCTCGGTCGCCCGCTCGTCGACGGACCCGGTGACGAGTTCGCCAGCTGGACCGACGACGCGACCGAGACCGACAGCTCCGCGCCGGACGCCGCACCGATCGTCCCCGCCGCGAACGACACGGTCGACCTCTTCCCGACGCTGTCGCTCGGCGGGTTCGACGCAGCCGTCGCGGCCGGTGGCCTCGCCGCCGCAGGGGCCGCAACCGCTGCGGGCGTCGCTTCCGGGCTCAGCTCGGGCGACGACACCGACGACACGGAGACCTCGGCCGACCTCGACGCCGACTCCGCTCCCGAGACGGCACCGACCCACGTCACCGAGACTCCTGCTCCCGAGACCCCGGTGTTCGCCGTCGACCCGGAGGAGCTCGACGACGAGTTCGACGAGGAGATCGTCGAGTTCGACGCCGTCCCACTCGCTGCAGCGGGCGTCACACCGCTTCCGTCGTTCGTGCCGGACGGCGCAGTCGCCGACGGTGCGACCGATCCCACCGCGGATGCCGCCGCGCCGGATGCCCCACTCGCCGACGAGGGCTCGATCGGCCCTGAGCCGGTCGGCGAGCCCGAGCCGGTCAGCGAGGAGCTGCGGCTCGAGTCGCTGTTCGACCTCGGACCCGACACGGATGCGGTCCAGATCGCCTCGGCGGATGGCGCCGCGACTGACGGCGGGCCGGCTGCCACGCCGCCCGCCGACACCGAGCAGGTCGACGACACGGCCACGGTCGCCCCGTCCGAGCCGTCCGAGCCGTCCGATCAGCCAGACGCCATCGCCACGGCCGAGGCGACCTCGGCACGGTCGCTTGCCGACGCCTTCGCCGCCGAGGGTGGGTGGTCGCTCCAGGCCGACGCGATCGCCGAACCTGATCTCCCGCTCGCCCCCATCCCGGGCCTCGTCGCCGCCGACGGTACCGATGTCGACGGCACGGACGCCGACGACACCGGCGGGTCCCGACGAACCGGGGCCCACGCTGCCGGAGACGACGACAATGCTGCGGACACCTCCCCGGTGGCCGAGCCCGATGTCGCCCCGAACACCGCGCCCACACCCGTGATCCCCGCCTCGGTCTCCGTCTTCGGCGCACACGCCGCGGCCGTCCCCTCGCAGGGACCGGTCGCGAACGTGCCGCAGACGGCCCCGGCCGCGCTCCCCGGCGAGACGGTCGCGTTCCCGGAACTCGAGGGCGCGAGCGCGCTCACGACCCCGGCCGCGGCTGCGGGTATCGTCGGCGCCACCTTGCCGCCTCAGGCCACGCAGTCCGCTCCCGATCGCGATCTCCCCGAATACCGCGGAGAGCACGCGGATCAGGGCATCCCGAAGGCGCTGCTCTGGGCGGTCGTCGGCCTGGGTGCAGCGGTCCTGCTCCTGCTCGCGTTCTACTTCGGAACGCTCGTCGGTGCCGCGAACGCGGCCGGTGCGGCTGCCGACGCCACGATGCCGAGCGTGTCCGCAGGGTGGTCGACGGCCGGAGCCCCGGACACCGTCTGACGACGCACCTGACGCCGACGCGGGTCAGGCGACGTCGATGACGGTCACGCCCGTCGAGCGGTCGCCGGACGCCAGGGCGGCGAGTGCTGCCGGTGCCTCGTCGAGGCCGATGCGGTGTTCGATGAGGTCCTGCGGGCGGAGCGCGCCGCTCGCGACGAGGTCGAGCAGCTCCGAGTAGTCGGACGCCGGCATGCCGTGGCTGCCGTGGAGCGACAGCTCCTGCGAGATGATGCGCGGCAGCGGGAGGGTCGGTTCGCTCGAGAACAGCCCGATCTGCACTTGACGGCCCATCGGTGCCAGCGCGAGGAGGCTGAGGCGCATCGTGGACTCGCGCCCGAGGGCTTCGACCGACACCTGCACGCCCGCCGGCGCGGCTTCGGCGATGCGAGCGAGGACGGCGGCCTCGTCGAGCCCGCTGGAGTCGATCGTGTGCGTGACGCCGATCGACGCCGCACGCGCCAGGGCAGAGGCGTCGATGTCGACGGCGATGACCTCGGCACCGAGCGCGACGCCGATCATGGCCGCGCTCAGCCCCACGCCGCCGCAGCCGACGACGAGCAGGCGCTCCCCGCTACGGAGCCCGGCGCGGTGGACGAGCCCGCGGAAGGCCGTCGCGAAGCGGCACCCGAGGAGGGCGGCGGCGCCGGCGTCGAGGGACTCGGGCACCGGGATGAGGTTCACGTCGGCGTCGTGCAGGGCGACGAGCTCCGCGTAGGACCCCCAGTGGGTGAAGCCCGGCTGGGTCTGGTTCGGGCAGACCTGCCCGTTCCCGGCGAGGCACTGGGCGCAGCGTCCGCACGCGCACACGAAGGGCACCGTGACGCGGTCGCCCACGCGGAACCGCTCGACGACGGGGCCGACAGCGTGGATGCGCCCGACGAGTTCGTGGCCGGGCACGTGGGGGAGGGCGATGCCGTCGTCGTGCCCGAGCCAGCCGTGCGCATCGCTCCGGCAGAGCCCCGTGGTCTCCACCCGCACCACGACGCCGGCGTCGGACGGCACCGGATCCGCGACGTCGCGGACCTCGGGCTCGGCGGTGAACTGGTCGTAGACGACGGCGCGCATGGAAGTCCTCGGTGCGTGGCGGGGCGGAGTGGATCGGTGTGGCTGGTGGTGGCGGGAGGGCCTAGATCTCGACCTCGACTGGCTCGGTCTTCACGAGGTCGATGACGCCGCTCAGGATCTCGTTCGGACGGAACGGGTAGCGGTTGATCTCGGCCTCGTCGCTGATGCCCGTGAGCACGAGGATCGTGTGGAGACCGGCCTCGATGCCCGCGACGATGTCGGTGTCCATGCGGTCGCCGATCATGCCGGTGTTCTCGGAGTGGGCGCCGATCTTGTTGAGCGCCGATCGGAACATCATCGGGTTCGGCTTGCCGACGACGTAGGGCTCCATGCCGGTGGCCTTCGTGATGAGGGCCGCGATGGCGCCGGTCGCCGGAAGCGGGCCGTCCTTGCTCGGTCCGGTCGCGTCGGGGTTCGTGACGATGAAGCGTGCGCCACCGGCGATGAGGCGGATCGCCTTGGTGATGGCCTCGAACGAGTAGTTGCGGGTCTCGCCGACGACCACGTAGTCGGGGTTCGTCTCCGTCATGGTGAAGCCGGCCTCGTGGATGGCCGTGGTGATCCCGGCCTCCCCGATGACGAACGCCGAACCGCCCGGCTCCTGCTCGGCAAGGAAGGCGGCCGTCGCGAGCGCGGAGGTCCAGATGAACTCCTCGGGCACGTCGAGCCCGGAGGCACGCAGTCGGGCGCTCAGGTCGCGCGGGGTGAAGATCGAGTTGTTGGTGAGCACCAGGAAGGGCGTCCGCTGGTCCTGCCACTGCTGCAGGAGCGCTGCGGCACCAGGGAGGGCGTGGTTCTCATGGACGAGCACGCCGTCCATGTCGGTGAGCCAGCATTCGACCTCGTCGCGTCGTGACATGCGTTCCTCCAGGTGCTCCGTGCGGGCTACGCGAGCGCTGCGCCGCGGGGGTGGCGCGGCGTCGGGCCCGGACCTCCAGTGTGGCACGGCGCGGGTAGGGTTGGCTGGTGCCAGAGACCCCGCTCCACCCGGTCGACCCGGTCGTCGGCCCTGATCAGGCCGAGAGCCCGATGGCCGGCGTCGGTCCATGGCAGGGGGAGTGGCCGGACGACCCCTGGTACGACCCCGAGCTGCTCCGCGACGGCGACACCCGGAACGTCGTCGACCGCTACCGGTACTGGTCGATGGAGGCCATCGTCGCCGACATCGACGACCACCGCCACCCGTTCCACGTCGCCATCGAGAACTGGCAGCACGACATGAACATCGGGTCGATCGTGCGCACCGCCAACGCGTTCGCCGCCGACACCGTCCACATCGTCGGACGCCGTCGCTGGAACAAACGCGGAGCCATGGTGACCGACCGCTACCAGCACGTCGAGCACCACGTCGACGTCGCGGCGCTCGTCGCCTGGGCGTCGGCGGCCGAGCTGCCGATCATCGCGATCGACAACGTGCCGGGTTCGGTCCCGATCGAGACGTTCAGGCTCCCCGAGCGGTGCCTCCTGCTCTTCGGACAGGAGGGGCCGGGGCTCTCGCCGGAAGCGCTCGCCGCGGCCGACGCCGTGCTCGAGATCACCCAGTTCGGGTCGACGAGATCGATCAACGCCTCCGCGGCGGCGGCCGTCGCGATGCACGCCTGGGTCATGCAGCACGTCTCCTTCGACGCCTCCTGATCGGGTTGGCCCCCGTCCGCGGGGGGTTTCCAACGGCAGCGCTGCGCCTACCTCAGGAACACCTCAAGATTCCCTCAATTGACCCCGCGGTCCCCCAAAGTGCCGACACCGCCCGGCATACTGTCTAGCGGAGCAACACTCCACCGCTGAACCCGAATCCCTCCGGCACCCGAAGCCACCGAGGGCCACCGCACGGACCCGAATCCGTGCGGTGCGAATCGGCGGTCACCCGAAGGATGAATCGAAGATGACGCACCGTTCTGCCCTGGGAGCCTCGCCCGAACGAGGAACCCACCCGTCCAAGGTCCGTGGCATCGCCGCGCTCGCCGTCCCGGCAGCCCTCGCGGTCGCCCTCATCGTCGGCGTCGCCGCGCCGGCTCAGGCCGACGCCCGGGTCGACGAGGCGTCGAGCTCGATCAGTGCGACACAGACCGGCTCGGGCGAGCTCATCGCTCCGGCCGGTGCGTTGTTCGCGTCGCTCCTCATCTGGGGAGCCGGAGCCGCGTTCGCGACTCGTCGTCGGATGCTCGCCGAGCAGCGCGAGGAGGCGTCGCTGCTCTCCAGCTGATCAGCGCGCTGCACCCGCAGCCGGTCGCCGTGGCCCGAACCACGTCGCTCAGCTGCTCCAGACGGAACACGCCCGTTCCGTCGCACCGGTGGCCGCCGGGAGTCCCCCCACTCCCGGCGGCCTCCGGTGTTTCCGGGGTACGACGGCAGGGTCTCCGCCACGGACGACGGGCGGTCCGTCCGGTGGCTCGACGACGTTCCAGAGAATCTGCCGCGTTCCGCGTCATGAACGAGCGTTCGCGCGATCACTCAAGGGAGTGCAACGCTGTCGGGCGGACCCGAACCCGGATCGACGCGGCGCTCAGACGCCGACGTCGAACGATGCCCGACCCGAATGGGCGTCGCACGCAGCAGGCGTACCGCACGCGCCGGAGCGTCGTCCCACCCGAGGACGACGCTCCTGCGCGGGCGCCTGCGCGCTCGACCGGTGCCTAGCCGATGAGGCTCGGCCGGAGGTCGCGGAGCGTCCTGGCGTGCGTCATCCGCGTCACGCCGATCGCCGAGAGGCTCAGCGCGATCGCCAGCCAGGCGAGCAGGACCCCGGCGTCCTGCAGGGCGGCGTCCATCCGTCCGCCGTACATCAACTGGCGCATGCCGTCGACCGCGTAGGACATCGGGAGCACGTGATGCAGGGCTGCGAGCGGCGCCGGGAGTGTCTGCCAGGGGAACGTCCCGCCGGCGGTGACGAGCTGGGCGACCATGAGCACGAGGCCGAGGAACTGCCCGACACTGCCGAACCACACGTTGAGCGTCAGGATGATCGCCGCGAAGGTGAGGGACGCCAGCGCCATCATCCCGTAGGTCGCGAGCGGGTTGTGGACCTCGAAGTGCAGGGCGCCGGCGAGGATGCCGAACAGCGCGACCATCTGGATCGTCCCGAGGAGGCCCGGCGTGAGCCAACCGGCGACGGTCACCTTGATGGGGCTGTGGAGCGCCGTGATCGCGCGCCGAGACACCGGCTTGACGATGAGGAAGAGCGCGTAGATGCCGATCCAGGCGGCGAGGCTGACGAAGAACGGCGCGAGTCCGGCTCCGTAGGTGCCCGCGCTCGTCACGGAGGAGTTGGTCAGCTTGACCGGATCGGCGATCGTCTTGGCCTGGAGTTCGCGGGAGTCCGCCGTGGTCGCGGGGATGGCGTCCGCGCCCGACTGCAGACCGTCGCGGAGGGTGACGATGCCGTCACGGAGGGTGCCGAGCCCCGTCTGCAGGCTCGTGAGGCCGGTCTGCAGCGATGCGGCACCGTCGGCGGCCTGCTGCGTCCCCGAGGCGAGCGCGGGCATCGCGTCACTCAGCTTCCGGGCACCTCCCGCGACCTGCTGGGCGCCGCTGTTCAACTGGTCGACCTGCGACACGACGGTCTGGACGCGCTCGTTCGCCGTCGTGGCGTCAGCGGCCACCGGGTCGAGCAGTGCCAGCACCTGGGCGATCTGCTCGGGGGTGAAGCCGTTCTCCGCGAGGGTCTGCGAGATCTGCGCGCGGGCCGTGGGGATCGAGTCGACGAGCCGCTGGGCGGCTGCTCCGACCTCGTCGCCCTTGCCGGCGAGGGTCGAGGTCCCGGACGCCACCTGCTCGGCACCCGAGGCCAGCTGGTCGGTCTGGGCGGGCAGGCTGGCCGTCCCCGAGGCGATCTGCGCGGTGCCGGACGCGAGGGTCGCCGCGCCGGCCTGGGCCGTCCCGGCACCGTCGAAGGCCTGCTGGGCGCCGTCGGCCAACTGCGTCGCGCCCGAGGTGGCGTCGACGAGCTTCGTCTTGATCGTGTCGAGGGCGATGAGGAACCGGCCCGCGGCCTGGCGGTTCACCGTCTGCACGATGGTCGCCTTGATCTGCTTGACGGCCTGCTCGCCGATCGTCGTCGCGAGGTAGCTGTTGGCGTCGTTGGTCGTGAGCTGGACCGTCGCCTGCTGCGGGGCGTCGCCCGATGCGGAGGTGAGTGAGGTCGAGAAGTCGGCGGGGATCGTGACGCTGAAGTCGAAGGTCCCGTCGTTCACGCCCCGGGCGGCGTCGGCCGCGCTGACCTCGTGCCAGGCGAACGATCCGTCCTCGATGAGCTGGTCGGCGATGTCGTCGCCGTAGTTCTCCGTCTCGCCGGTCGCGTCGCCGGTGGTGTCGTCGGTCGCCGGCGCACCGGTGTCCTCGACGACGAGCGCCACGGGCACCTGGTCGAGCTTGGCGTACGGGTCCTGGTTCGCCCAAAGGTACAGGCCGCCGTAGAGCAGCGGGACGCACATGAGGGCGACGAGGGCGAGCCGCGACATGGGCGTGGCCCACAGGCGGGACAGTTCGGCGCGGATCATCGCGAAGATCTTCACAGGAGGTCCTTCTGGGGACGGGTGGTGCGGGATGAGGGGAGGGCTGGACGGTCGTGGTGCACGGTGTGCGTCACGACCAGTCCTGCTGGAAGAGGGGGACGAGTTCGTCCGTGGCGTTCTCGGACACCGGGGCGTCGGCGGTGGCGTTGATGGCTGTCGCCGAGGCGTCACCGGCGATCACGAGGACGCCGTACCCGCGGGCGGCGAGTTTGCGGGCGAGGTTCCACCACTCGAGCGGGTCGCCGCCGTGGCGGTCGGGGGAGACGAGGACGAGCGCGGTGACGTCCTCCCGGAGGACGGCGAGCTCGGTGAGGAGCCGCACGCGGTCGGTCGGCGCGACGGTCGAGATCGGCTGCTTCGCGAGGTGCGCGAGGTCGAGCGACTCGAGGAACCGCGCGACGGCGAAGGGGTGGCTCGCCCGGCCGGCGAACATGAGCTCCTCGGCGACGACGCCGGAGACCGCGACGCCGCTGGCCGGTTCGGAGACGTCGGGGGCGTCGATGAGCGCGATCACGCGTCGCATCGTCTTGCGGTCGGTCGCTCCGTCGACGAGGACGGTCCCGGTGTCGGGCTTCATGCGGCCGGAGGCGATGAGGCCGAGGACGGTCGGCCGCTGCTCGGTCTCGGCGCGGGCGAAGGTCGCCTCGCCCGTCCGGAAGGAGAGGGAGGTCGGCTCGAGGACGATGCCGCCCTTGCCCTTGGAGACGCCGTCGAGTTCAACGCGCATGGGAGGACTCCTCGTTCGTACCGGTGCCGGTGGTGTGGCGGTGGGTGTCTGCGTGTTCGGTGTCGGCGCGGTCGGCGACCGCCGTGGCGTCCTGCCACGACAGGCCGACCGCCCCGAGGGTCGCGAGCATGACGAGGCGGCGGCCGGCGCTCGTCGAGAGGCCGGACCGGGTCGCCTCTTCGAGCACCCCGACGGCCGTGCTCTCGACGAGTCGGGCGAGCACGCCGGCGTCGATGTCGGGGCGGATGGAACCGTCCGCGACACCGGCCTCGACGGTGCGGAGGAGGAGGGTCCGAACGGGTTCGAGGGCGGCCGCCGTGACGGCGCGGAGCGGCCCGCGGACGGCGAGCGGCGCCATGATGCGGACGTGGTCCACCTGGGCCCAGAGGACGTCGCCGATGAGCGCGATGGTGGTGAGCGGGTCGTCGCCCTGGACGGCCGTGATCGACGAGGCGACGCGCTCGGCCCCCGCCACGACGACGGCGTTCACGAGCTCGTCACGCGTGGCGAAGTGTCCGTACACCGAACGGCGGGTGAGGCCGGCGGCCGCCGCGATGGTCTCGAGGCTGGCGTCGGGGTCGCTGCGGAGCGCCAGGCGGGCGGCTTCGAGCAGCGCGACGCGGTTCTCGGCGGCGTCGCGACGAGGGGCTCGCGATCCGCTCGCGGGCGCTTGGGTGGTGGTCATGACAGCGATCGTACTATCTTGCACAGCGGTGTGCAATATCGATGTCGGCGGATGCGGCGAGCTCTCAGCGAGGGCTGCCAGCTTCCTCCCACGCCAGGGCATGGGAACGGAGCTATGGTTGAACGATGACCGGTGAGAATCTGATGGCAACCCCTCCGACACTGCTGCCGGACGACAGCGCCACCGATGCCGAGTTCCACGCGGCCGTCGGTTCGATCGAGGCGCTGGCGGACCTCCTCGCGGCCCACCCCCGCTCCTCGCTCGGCTGGGCACTCCTCGCCGACGCGGTCCACGACCCCCAGTCGCCGATCCCCGGCTACGCGGCCGCTCGGGTCGGGTACCACCGCGGCCTGGACTCGCTCCGTGCCGCGGGCTGGCGCGGTCAGGGCCCGATCCCGTGGTCGCACGCGCCGAACCGCGGGGTGCTGCGCTCGCTCTACGCGCTCCGCCGCTCCGCGAAGGCGATCGGCGAGACCGAAGAGGTCGAGCGTCTCGACACCTTCCTGCGTGAGGCCGACCCCACCGCGTCCGAGGAGATCGAGTACCTCGTCGCGGCGGCGGCCCCGCCGACCTCCGCGATCGTCATCCTCGGCTCCGACTAGCCCTTCCACGGCTCCTGAGCTCCATCCCCGGTCCCTGAGCCTGTCGAAGGGCAGGCCGCGTCCCCGGTCCCTGAGCCCCATCCCCGGTCCCTGAGCCTGTCGAAGGGTCGAACCGACGCCCTACAGGCCGAGCGACTCCAGGTAGGCCGCGGTGTCCTGCCAGCCGTGCACGGCCACCGACGGCACCCCGAGCGCGAGGACCGGGTAGTCGTTGCCGCCCTCGTCGAGACGGTCGCCGACGAAGACCATCTCCTCCAGGGGGATGCCCGTGTGCTCGGCGAGCCGTGTCATGCCGAACGCCTTGTCGACGCCCGCCATGGTGATGTCGACGGAGGTCGAGCCGCCGGAGCGGACCTCGAGGTCGGGAAGCAGCGCCTGCACGGCGGCGCGCAGCGACTCCTTCTTCGCGCCGTCGGGGTCCCAGGCGGTCTTCTCGGCGACCGGCGCGGCCTGCCCGAGGGCGGAGAAGGTGATCTGCGAGCCGCGGTCCTCGAGGATCGGGCCCCAGGTCTCGTCGGCCCAGAGACCGAGTCGCTTGGCCTCGGTCTCGAGCGCGCCCATGGCGCGGGCCTTCTGATCGTCGGTGAGGTCGTGCTTGTAGACGGTGACCCACGCGGTGCCGTCGAAGCGGTCGTACCGGGTGCCGCAGGTGGGCATGAGGTGCAGTCGGCCGAGGGCCTCGGGCGACGCCGCTCCGAGCCGGTCGAGCACCTGGTTCTGGAACTGCACGATCTGGCCGCCCGAGATGATGCACACCGAGGTGCGTTCGAGGAGCGCGACGAACAGTTCGGCCATGCGAGGGTCGAGCGCGGACTTCGACGGGGCGAGGGTGTCATCGAGGTCGAAGGCGACGAGGCGCGGCAGGGAGGTCATGGGTTCCGTTCGGTCGGTCGAGAGGACGGTCGTCGAGGGCGATCGGCAGGCAGGACGGCCGCCCGAGGCCTGAACATCCCCTCATGGTATCGAGCGCAGCCTGGGACTCGGTGCCCGTGACCCTCCTCCGGTACGATGGAGGGGTGCGTGCACGAGACGCCCGCCCGCAGAGGGTGGGCGTCCGGCCTGTCAGGGCGAGGTTCCCCAGCGGATCCGCCGGGCACACGAGAATCCGGAAGGGGCGGCATCCAGATGCCAGCAATCGTGATCGTCGGCGCCCAGTGGGGCGACGAAGGCAAGGGGAAGGCCACCGACCTGCTCGGTGACCGCATCGACTACGTCGTGAAGTTCAACGGCGGCAACAACGCGGGGCACACGGTCGTCATCGGTGACGAGAAGTACGCGCTCCACCTCTTGCCGTCCGGCATCCTGACGAGCGGCGTCGTCCCCGTCATCTCCAACGGTGTCGTCATCGACATCGAGGTGCTGTTCCATGAGCTCGAGGCACTTCAGGCCCGCGGCATCGACGTCTCGCGCCTCCTCGTGAGCGCCAACGCGCACGTCATCACCCAGTACCACCGCACCATCGACAAGGTGACGGAGCGCTTCCTCGGCAAGCGCCAGATCGGCACCACCGGCCGTGGCATCGGCCCGGCCTACGCCGACAAGATCAACCGCGTCGGTATCCGCATCCAGGACCTCTTCGACGAGAACATCCTGCGCCAGAAGGTCGAGGGCGCCCTCGACCAGAAGAACCACCTGCTGGTCAAGGTCTTCAACCGCCGCGCCATCACGGTCGACGAGATCGTGGCCGACCTCCTCGCCTACGCCGAGCGACTCCGCCCGATGGTGGCCGACACCGCGCTCGTGCTGAACGAGGCGCTCGACGATGGCAAGATCGTCCTCTTCGAGGGTGGCCAGGCCACGATGCTCGACGTCGACCACGGCACCTACCCCTTCGTCACCTCCTCCAACGCGACCTCGGGTGGTGCGGCCACCGGCTCCGGTGTCGCCCCGAACCGTCTCGACCGCGTCATCGGCATCGTCAAGGCCTACACGACCCGCGTCGGCGCCGGCCCGTTCCCGACCGAGCTGTTCGACGAGTCCGGCGACTACCTCCGCTCGAAGGGCTTCGAGTTCGGCACGACGACCGGCCGCCCGCGTCGCGTCGGCTGGTACGACGCCCCGATCGCCCGGTACGCGGCGCGCATCAACGGCGTCACCGACTTCGTCCTGACGAAGCTCGACATCCTCGACGACCTCGCCACCATCCCGGTGTGCGTCGCCTACGAGGTCGACGGCGTCCGGGTCGACGAGGTGCCGGTCTCGCAGACCGACTTCCACCACGCCGTCCCGATCTACGAGGAGTTCCCCGGCTGGCAGGAGGACATCACCGGTGTCCGCCGCTTCGAGGACCTGCCGAAGAACGCCCAGGACTACGTGCTGGCGCTCGAGGCGATGAGCGGTTCGCGCATCTCCGCGATCGGCGTGGGTCCCGGCCGCGACGCGATCGTCGTGCGTCACGACCTCGTCGACTGACCCGAGCAGCGAACGACGAGGGTCGAACGCGCCATGGTGGACGAATCCAGTCAGCCGTCCCTGCCCGGGCTGCCACCGGTCGAGGAGCTCACGAGCGGTGAGGTCAGGCCTCGCCCGGCGGTGCGTGCCCAGCGCGACGCCGGTGCGCTCGACCCACGGGTCCGGCGCGCTCTGGCGACCCTCGACGACGATCCCGACCTCTCGTTGGTCACCCTAGCGAACGCGCTCGGGATCACCCGCGCGACGCTCATCCGGATCGTGCGTGAGGCGATCGGCATGACCCCGAAGGAGTACGCGGCCGGCGTCCGCGCCCGCCGCATCTCCTGAGCGGGCGCCGGTGCGAGACGGCGCAGGTGGGAGACTGTGGGGGTGAGCGACGACAACCCCTACCTCCTGCTCGGTTCCTACACCTCGGAGGCCGACGGCACCGGTGCCGGCATCAGCCTGCTGCGCCAGGACGAGGCGGGCACCCTCCGCCTCGTGCAGTCGTCGGAGGCGCAGTCGCCGTCCTTCCTCACCCTGCACCCGACGCTGCCGATCGTCTACGCGGCGAGCGAGTCGACCGGCGCCGTCGAAGCGTTCAAACGCTCGGGTGAGTTCGGGCTCGCGCCGTTCGGCAAACCCATCGAAGCCGGCGACTCGGTGTGCCACGTCGCGACGGTCCCCGGTGCCGACGTCCTCATCGCGAGTTGCTACGGCGACGGTCGGGTCGTCACGGTGCCGCTCGCGGAGAACGCGGCGTTCGCAGGCGACCCGCGTCTCGGCGAGGCGTCCGTCGACCCCTGGGCGTCGCCCACCGCGCTCGCGGCGGAGTCCGCGGACGCCGGCGAGGACGCGCTCACGCTCCTCGCGCTGGAGGCCGCTGTCGGCGAGGCGCTGCCGTCCCGACCGTCGCGGGCGCACGCCTCAGCGCTCCTCCCGGACGGCCGCATCGCGACCACCGACCTCGGCCACGACACGGTCCGCATCTGGCAGCTCCGTGGGTCGCGGTTGGTGCTCGACCACACCGTCGTGTTCCCGCGCGGCACGGGTCCGCGACACCTCGTCGTCCACCCGAGCGGCCACCTCCACGTCATCACCGAGTACTCGGTCGAGGTCTTCACGCTCGGTGTCGACGGCACCGACGGGCACTGGCACATCCTCGCGGCGACCGTCGCCACCTCGGAGGGCGTGTCCGAGGGGGACACGGGTGCTGAGATCAGTCTCGCCGCCTCGCGCGAGCAGCTGCACGTCGGCGTCCGCGGGAGCGACCGCATCGCCACGTTGCGGGTCACCGGCGACGGTTCGCGGGTCGAGGCCGTGGCCGACGTCGAGTGTGGCGGGACGATGCCGCGCCACCACCGGGAGTCGGGTCGCTTCCTGCACGTCGCGAACCAGCTGTCGAACTCCATCGCGAGCTTCCGGCTCGACGAGCGCACGGGGGTCCCGACGACGCTCCTCGGGACGCTCGACGCCGGTTCGCCCACCTGCCTCATCCTCGCCTGACCGCGAGACCGGTCCTCGCGCGACGCCCGTCACCGGATACGGTGGAACGGTGACCGCACGACGCCCTGAGCCCCGCCCCATCGACGGCCGGACCATCCGCCTCGAACCGCTGGACCGCGCGCACTATCCGGAGCTGTTCACGGCGATCGCGCACCCGGAGGTCTTCGCCGGCGGCTACGGCGGCGGGCCGGCGGGATTGCCGACGACGCAGGCCGAATTCGACGCCTTCGCCGACGGCTACTTCACGACCGGCGTGCGCAACACCTACGTCATCCGGCTCGTCGGCGGTGAGCACGACGGACTCCTCGTCGGCACGTCCACGCTCGGTGACTTCGACGAGCCGGGGGAGGCCGCCCACCTCGGGTGGACGGCGTACGACCCGCGCGTCTGGGGCACCGCCGTCAACGCCGAGACGAAGCTGCTGCTCCTCGGGCTCGCCTTCGACGCGGGCTTCGGCCGGGTGAAGATCCAGGCCGACGAGCGCAATGAACGCTCACGGACCGCGATCCTGCGCCTCGGGGCCACGTTCGAGGGGCTCATCCGCCGCGACAAGCAGCGGGCCGACGGCACGTGGCGGACCACCGCGCTGTTCTCCGTGCTCGCCGAGGAGTGGCCGGAGGTCCGGTCCGGTCTCGAGGAGCGCCTCGCCAGGAGCCCCGGCCCCGTCGCCCTCCGCGGCTGACGCGGCCCCGGAGCCCCCCGCCCGGTCCCTCAGCCCCCAGCCCGGTCCCTGAGCCCCGCGCCCGGTCCCTGAGCTTGTCGAAGGGCACTGTTCACCTGCGCGACACCGGCAGGCCCCGATCGCGCTACGTCGCGACCCTAGCTTGTCCTCCAGACGACGGACGCGGTATCCGACGGCCCGACAGCACGGGCGGCCGCCGACGTCACTGGAGGAACCGTGAACACCAGGCGTATGACCGCCCTCGCCATCGTCGCACTCGCAGCGACCGCGCTCACCGCATGCTCCGCCGGAGCGGACACCGGAGCCGGCTCCGACGTCGACGCCAAGCAGGCGACCTCCGCTGAGGACTTCGGCGGGATGGACGCACTCGTCGAGGCCGCGAAGGCCGAGGGCCAGCTGAACGTCATCGCCCTCCCCGACACCTGGGCGAACTACGGGAAGATCATCTCCGCGTTCGAGGACAAGTACGACATCACCGTCAACTCGGCCGACCCCGACGTCTCGAGCGCCGAGGAGATCACGGCAGCGAAGAACCAGCAGGGTCAGGACACCGCTCCCGACGTCTTCGACCTCGGCTCCGCCGTCGCCCTCGACAACCTCGACCAGTTCGCGCCGTACCAGGTCGCCAACTGGGACGACATCCCGGAGGGCTCGAAGGAGAAGACCGGCCTGTGGGTCTACGACTACACCGGCCTCGTCTCCATCGGTTACGACGCGGACGCCGTCCCGGCACCGAAGTCGCTCGACGACCTCCTCGGCTCCGAGTTCGCGGGCAAGGTCGCGCTGAACGGCGACCCGACCCAGGCCGGTGCCGCCGCAGCCGGCGTCTACCTCGCCGCCCTGCAGTCCGGTGGTTCGGCCGACGACATCCAGCCCGGTGTCGACTTCTTCCAGAAGCTCAACCAGGCGGGCAACTTCCTGCCCCTCGACCCGACCCCCGCGACCATCGCCTCGGGTGAGACCCCCGTCGTGATCGACTGGAGCTACAACAACCTCGCCGCGGCGACCGAGAACGAGGGCCAGCGCAACTGGAAGACCACCGTCCTCCCGGGTTCGGCCGTCGGCAGCTACTACAACCAGGCCATCAACGTGGACGCCCCGCACCCCGCGGCCGCGCGACTCTGGCAGGAGTTCATCTTCAGCCCCGAGGCGCAGAACCTGTACCTCGCCGCCGGCGCGTACCCGTCGACCCTCGCCGCGATGGTCGAGGCCGACACCGTCGACCAGAAGGCCCTCGACGCCGTGGGCGAGATGCCCGCCGACCTCGTGCAGTTCACCCCCGAGCAGACCGAGCAGGCCACCTCGCTGCTCGCCGAGAAGTGGGCGGCAGCGATCTCCTGATGAGTGCCTCCGCCACCCGGCGGAGTGAGGCGGGGTCGGCACACGCCGGCCCCGCCGTCTCGCTCCCGCCGACCGACGCATCGGACGCCTCGGCCGCCCCCGCCGAGGCGCGCCCCCGCCGCCGTCCGCGCTGGGCGCTCCTCGGCCTGACGCCGTTCGCCCTGTACACCCTGCTCTTCCTCGCGGTCCCGACGTTCCTCGCCCTCGCCACCGGCTTCTTCGACGGCGACGGCGCGTTCACGCTCGACAACCTCACGGCGCTCGCCGAGCCGGCGGTCCTCGGGGCGTTCGCCAGCTCCTTCTGGGTCTCCGCCGTCACCGCGGTCGCCGGAGCCGTCATCGGAGCCCTCGTCTGCTACGCGCTCCTCGCGGTCCGACCCGACGGGCTCATCCGCACCTTCGTCGATGCGGCCTCGAGTGTCCTCGCCCAGTTCGGCGGCGTCATGCTCGCCTTCGCCTTCATCGCGACCATCGGCATCCAGGGGCTCGTGACCGTGTTCCTCAAGGACCGCCTCGGGGTCGACCTCTTCGCCGACGGCGTCTGGCTCTACCAGGTTCCGGGCCTCCTCCTGCCGTACCTGTACTTCCAGGTGCCGCTCATGGTCATCACCTTCATGCCCGCGATGGAGGGCTTGAAGCGCACCTGGTGCGAGGCGAACGCGACCCTCGGCGGCACGCGCTTCACCTACTGGACCCGCATCGCGATGCCGATCCTCGCCCCCTCCTTCCTCGGGTCGCTCCTGCTGCTGTTCGCGAACGCGTTCTCGAGCTATGCGACCGCCGCCGCGCTCATCAGCCAGGGTGCGCAGATCGTGCCGCTGCAGATCCGCGGTGCGCTCATCAGCGAGACCGTCCTCGGCCGCGAGAACCTCGCCGGTTCGCTCGCGATCGGCATGATCGTCGTGATGGTCGTCATGATGACGGCCTACTCCGCCCTGCAGGCGCGGACGGAACGGTGGCAGCGATGAGCGCCGTCCGCGACTCGGCCACGCCGTCCAAGCTCGCGAGCCGGATCATCCTCGTCGTCGTCGCGGTGGTGTTCGCCGTCCCGATCCTGTCGATGGTCGAGTTCACCCTGCGCGCCGGGATCGACGGCGGCCACGACCTCGGGCACTGGGCCGCGATCCTCGACCCGGAGAACTCGCGGAAGTACCGGGTGCTCTTCCAAGGCATCGGCAACTCCGTCGTGCTCGCCGCGGTGACGGTCCTGATCGTCGTGGTGCTCCTGCTGCCGACGATGATCCTCGTCAAGCTCCGCTTCCCGAAGCTGCAGCGCGTCCTCGAGTTCGTCTGCATCATCCCGATCACCGTCCCGGCAATCGTGCTCGTCGTCGGACTCGCACCGGTCTACTCCGTCGTGGCCAGGCTCCTCGGCAGTGCGCCGTGGACGCTCGCGTTCGCCTACGGGATCACGGTGCTGCCGTACGCCTACCGGGCGATCGCCGCGAACCTGCAGTCGGTCGACGTCGGCACCCTTGCCGAGGCCGCGCGCACGCTCGGCGCCGGCTGGGGGACCGTCCTCGTCCGCGTCCTGCTGCCCAACCTGCGTCGTGGCGTGCTGACGGCGTCGGTCATCTCGGTCGCCGTCGTCCTCGGTGAGTACACGATCGCCTCGCTCCTCGGACGCAACACGCTGCAGACCTCGCTCGTGCAGGTGTCGAAGAGCGACCCCTTCGTCGCGGTGGCCTTCGCTCTGCTGGCGCTCGCCTTCGCATTCGTCCTGCTGTTCATCATCGGCCGCGTCGGATCGATCCGACGCATCAGGGAGACACCATGACCACCATCGACCAGTCGGCACCGGCAGCGACGCCCGGAGACGGACGCCCGGCCGGCGCAGCGGTGCGGTTCGATCGCGTCGTGAAGGACTACGGCTCGGGTGCCCGCGCCCTCGACGGCGTGAGCCTCGACCTCGCGCCCGGCGAGTTCGTCGCGCTGCTGGGGCCGTCGGGGTGCGGGAAGACGACCGCGCTCCGCAGCCTGGCGGGACTCGAGGACATCACGTCGGGGAGCGTGCTCATCGACGGCGTCGACGTCGTGTCCGTGCCCACCAACCGGCGCGACCTCGGCATGGTGTTCCAGTCCTACTCGCTGTTCCCACACCTCACGGTGCTCGAGAACGTCGAGTTCGGCCTGCGCATGCGGAAGGTGCCCGCGGCCGAGCGACGGACGCGTGCCGCCGAGAGCCTCGACCTCGTCGGCCTCGGCCACCTCGCCGCCCGCTACGCCCACCAGCTCTCGGGCGGGCAGCAGCAGCGCGTCGCCCTCGCCCGGGCGTTGGTCACGCGGCCTCGGGTCCTCCTCCTCGACGAGCCGCTCAGCGCCCTCGACGCCAAGGTGCGCGTCCAGCTGCGCGACGAGATCCGTCGGATCCAGTCGGAGCTGCAGATCACGACCCTCTTCGTCACGCACGACCAGGAGGAGGCGCTCGCCGTCGCCGACCGGGTCGCCGTCATGCGCGCCGGTGTCATCGAGCAGATCGGGACGCCGGAGGAGCTCTACTCGCGGCCGTCGTCGCCGTTCGTCGCGGAGTTCATCGGCCTGAGCAATCGGATCCCGGGGGAGCTCGTGCCCGGTGGGGTCGAAGTGCTCGGGCAGGTGCTGCCGGTGATCGGCGAGCAGCCGGGGGACGGGGCCGTCGTCGCGCTCGTCCGGCCTGAGGACGTCGTGTTCACCGACGCGACGGCGCCCGCGGTCGGGTCCGCCGCGGTCGTGCTCACCTCGAGCTTCCTCGGCCCGGTGCGTCGCACGACCGTCGAGCTGCCGGACGGCACGCTGGTCGCGGTGCAGCACGGCGCGACGGAACGATTGGACGCGGGGGAGTCCGTCCGCATCCGCTTCGCCGGTCGTCCCGTCCCGGTGCAGGCGGCCTGAGCACCGGTTCCCGAGCCCACCACCGGTCCCCTGAGCCCACCACCGGTCCCTGAGCTTGTCGAAGGGCTACGCCTTCGCGTTCTGCCGTGGCACGACGACCTGCTTGATGATCAGCAGGATCGACGCCGTCACGGGGATGGAGACGAGGGCGCCGAGCAGCCCGATGAGCGAACCGCCGACCATCGCGCCGATGACGACGAGGGCGCCGGGCACCGCGACCGCCTTGTTCATTACCCGCGGGGTCAGCACGTACGACTCGATCTGCATGTAGACCAGGTAGTAGACGATGACGATGAGTGCCGTCGTCGGTGAGTCGAACAGCCCGACGGTCGCGACGACGACGGTCGCGATGATCGAGCCGACGAGCGGGATGAGCGTCACGAAGAAGATGACGACGGCGAGGATCCCGGCGTACGGCACCCCGACGATGAGCATCATGATGAGCCCGAGGACGGCGTTGATCCCGGCCAGCACCACCATGCCGCTCACGTATCCGCCGATCGAGGCGGTGATCTGGTCGGTGATCGACACGACGCGCGGCCGGGAGCGACGGGGCACCAAGGAGTAGAAGGCGTTCTTCATCGCCTGCATGGACGCGAGGAAGTAGAGCGCGAGGACGAGGGCGATGAAGCCGCCGAAGAAGCCGTTTGCGATGCCGACGCCGAGGTTGAGGGCGCCGCCGGCCAGGACGACCCACGTCTTCGGGTCGGCGGCCACCCCGTAGAGCCAGTCGAGCGCGCCCTGGAGGTCGACGCCCGGACCGAGGTAGTCGCTCAAGGACCGGAACCACTCCTGGTCCTGGATGCCGGTCAGGAAGGTCGGGGCGTTGCTCACGAGCTCGACGGCCTGCCGGGTGACGACGGGGATGACGAGGGCCAGGAGGAGCGCGAGCAGGACGGCGAAGACGGCGAAGACGATCGCGATCGCGAACGGGCGCTTGATGCCGCGTGCCTCGAGCCGCACGACGACCGGGTCGAGGCCGAGCGCGATGAAGAGGCCGACCGCGATGGAGACGAGGATGGTCGACAGTGAGCCGAGGGTGAGGACGAGCAGGATGGCCGCGAGGGCACCGAGCGCTCCGACGAAGCCGATCGCGAAGGGGCGCTGGAGCGTCGTCCTGACGGTGGTCGTCACCTCGGCCGGGCGATGGGCGCGGAACCGGACCCGCTGCTGACGTGCCGCCGGGCGCAGCGGCTGGTGGCGATGGGGTGCACTCGTCATGCCGCAAGCGTATTGCCCACCGCCCGTTTGCCCGACAGCTGTCGTGGTACCGGAGGATGAGACCGGGCCCCGGAGGATCACCCGGCTGCGGGATGTGCCGGGTGCTCGGGTTCAGGACGATGGGAACATGTCATCGATCACCCGCTCGCACGCCGTCCACACCCGGGTCACCGCACCGCTGCGGGCGGTCCCACTGACGGAGCCGATGCCGAGTCGGCGCGACGAGGCCGCGGAGCAGGGAGTGGTCGCCGAGCGCGTCAGTGCTACGGCGCACGTCGCCGCGGGCGCTGCCGGGGTCGACCTCACCGCCTCGGTCGAGCCGGCGCAGGCGCCCGCGGCCCCAGCCGACGGGACCGACGCCGGAACAGGCCTCCGGTTCCTCGGCGCGGGCTGGGCAGCCGACGCGGCGGTCTTCGCCCAGTACCGCCGCCGCGGCAACTGACCGCGAGGTCCACGCCGGGTCCACCTCGCGGATGACCCGCACGGCGGAGCTTGCATCGCCCGGCCGACGCGACGAGGGACACCCGCCGCCGACGATGGGAGCATGAACACTTCGATCCTCTCCGCTCGCGGACTCACGAAACAGTACGGGCCGACCGTCGCTCTCGCCGGCGTCGACCTCGACATCCTCCCCGGTGAGTCGGTCGCCATCATGGGCGCCTCCGGCTCCGGCAAGACCACGCTCATGCATGCGCTCGCCGGGATCGTCACCCCCGACACCGGCTCGATCGCCTTCAGCACCCCGACGGGCGTCATCCGCGTCGACCAGCTCGACGAACGCCGCCGCTCGCAGCTGCGGCGCGAGTCCTTCGGCTTCGTCTTCCAGCAGGGCCTGCTCATCCCCGAGCTGACCGCCGTCGAGAACGTCGCGATCGCGCTGATGCTCGGCGGGACACCGCGCATCGCCGCTGAGACGAGCGCGGCGGCGTGGCTCGCCGCCCTGGGACTGGCCGGCATGGAGACCCGTCGGATCGGCGAACTGAGCGGTGGTCAGGCGCAGCGCGTCGCGATCGCCCGCGCCCAGGTGACCGGCGCCCCCATCGTCTTCGCCGACGAGCCGACCGGCGCGCTCGACTCCCGGACCTCGGCCGACGTCATGGGGGCCCTGCTCCACGCGACGACCGGGCAGGGACGCACGCTCGTCCTCGTGACGCACGACGAGACGGTCGCCGCGCGGTGCTCCCGGACGATCCGCCTGGCCGACGGTCGGATCGTCGGGCAGCCGGGCGGCGTCGGCGCGCCGACCCCGCCGCAGCAGTTCGCGCCCGGGCAGGCACCCGTGCCGCAGCAGCCGTACCCGCCGCAGCAGCTCCCGTACCAGCAGCAGCCGGCCGGGCAGCCGTTCCCGCAGCAGCCGTACGCCCAGCCCGCTGCGCAGCCGTACCCGCCGCAGGCCTACCCGGGTCAGGCGACCGGCGTCGTCCCGAACGGAGCCCGACCGTGACCGCCGCAGTCGGGGTCGCACCGACCCGGATCCCGGTCCCCGCCGGCAGCGGTCGCAGTCCCGTCGTCCGTCTCACCTGGATGCTCGCCCGCCCGGGCGCGCAGAGCCCTGCGACGATCGTGCTCCCGGCGGTCGCGTTCGCCGTGACCACGGCACTCGTGCTCACCGTGCTCGGTGGCGCCCTGATGTTCTGGCGGTGGACCGGCGAGACGGCCTTCATCTACCAGGTGCTCAGCGTGCTGGCGCTGGCCCTGCTGCTCGTCCCGCTCGGCTCGCTCGGCGGGGCGGCCGCGCGGCTCTCCGCCCGGCGCCGCGACGACCGACTCGCCACCCTCCGACTCCTCGGCGCGACACCTGGCACGGTCACGGCGATGACCGTCCTCGAGTCGGCCGGGGTCGCCCTCCTCGGTGCGTTCGCCGGGATCCTGCTGTACCTCGGCATGCTGCCGCTCGTCGGGCTCATCCCGTTCGGCGGTTCCCCGATCGGGGTCGAGGGCGTCTGGGTCGGTGTCCCGATCATCGCCGCGGTGGTCCTCGGTGTCGTGCTGCTCGCAGCAGCGAGTGCCGCCATCGGTCTCCGCGCGGTGAACGTGAGCCCGCTCGGCGTCCGCACGAAGCAGCAGGCGCCGACCGTGCACTGGCTGCGCATCGTCGTCGGGGTCATCGTCGTGATCGTCGCCTACGGCATGCTCTCCGTCGTGACGGGGTTGCAGGAGGTCGCCGTCATGATCGCCGTCCTGGGGGTGGGGTTCGCCGCCGGCGTCGGGGTGCTCGGGTTGATCGGCCCCTGGGTCGTCGGGGTGATCGGCCGTGGGTCGGCCAAGCGTGCCAAGACACCGGAGCGGCTCCTCGCTGCCCGCACGATCCTGGAGTCGCCGAAGGCGGCGTGGCGTCAGGTCAGTGGCGTGGCGATGACGAGCTTCGTCGCCGTCGTCGCCGGGACCGGGGTGGCGCTCATGGACGCCGCCGGAGGTTCCGACCTCGACCGCGAGAGCGCCATCCTCATCGACGACATCCGCACCGGCGTGATCATCACGCTCGTCGCGTCGTTCCTCATGGTCGCGTGCTCCGTCGGGGTGAACCAGGCGTCGGCGGTCCTCGACCGGCGAGACCTGTACGTCAGCCTCGACCGCCTGGGGGTGCCGCGGGACGTCATGGAACGGGCTCGCGGTCGCGCGGTCATGCTGCCCCTGCGGGTGGTCGCGCTGGGCTCGGCCGGACTGGGCGTCCTGCTCGTCCTACCGATGGCCGGCATCAGCGTCATCCTCGCCCCGCTGTCGGTCCTCGTCATCGTCGGGTGCTTCGCCTGCGGCATCGGGCTCGTGTGGGCGGCCCTTCGCGCGACCCGTCCAGTCGTCTCCGGGGTGCTCCGAGCGCCCGAGCGCGTCTGACCGCCCTGCCCGCACGACGAGAGCGCCCGTTCCGTCCCCTGCATGACGCGGGGAGGACGGAACGGGCGCTCTCGGGGAGGTCGGGTCAGCCCGTGACGACCGCGATCTCGTTCGGGACGCCGGGCAGTTCACCCGTCGTGATGTCGCCCGACGCGAGATCCACAGCGTGGATCGACTTCGTCGCCGGGTCGGTCACGTAGGCGACACCGTCCTGGACGACGAGCGCCGGGTGGGCGTCCTGCCACTCGGCCGGCGGCTCCCAGGCGTCGATGACCTCGATGGTGTCGGTGACGGCACCCGTCTGCTCGTCGAGGATGTGCAGCGAACCGTCGTTGCCGAGCACGATGACCTCGTCGCTCGGCCCTCGGGCGACGTCGCGCCAGGTGTAGCCGACGCCCTCCGGCAGGTCGACGATCTTCGTCGTCTTCGCGACCGTGTCGGTGAACGCGAGCTGGCGGAGGTCGTAGCCCTCGGCGTCGGGGTCGCTGTTGTAGTCGCCGACCGCGATGGAGGACGTCTCGCTGACGTACTGGTTGCCCGTGCGCCCGTAGGCGTCCGGCGCCTGGATCTTCGTGAAGACGCCACTGTCGTAGACGAGCACGCCGTCGCTGCAGCCGAACACGACGACCTCGTCCTTGACGGTGCCTTCACCGTGCACCGACGGGCACTGCTCGTTGCGGGCGATCTCGGTGCGCGAGTCGTCGAGCACCCGGACACCGGTCCGGGCGTCCGGGGTGCCGATCGTGGACAGCACGGTGCCGTCCTCGAGCTCGATGGCGACACCGTGGTGCGCGGCCTCCGACGGGATCGTCTCGGTCTCGGGCAGCTCGTCGGTGGCTTCGAGGAGGTCAGCGCTGTCGAAGATCGTCGTGTCGCCGGAGCCGTCGGCGAACAGGATGGTCTTGTCGGCGTGACGGACGACGTGGCCTGCGGTGTCGGCGGGGAAGACGAGGTCGGTCAGGACCGGGTCGGCCTGCTTCGAGGTGCCGTCCTCGTCCGTCCACGTCCCGGTGTCGAGGACCTGGAAGCCCTTCGTCGTGGTGACGAGCACGTGCCGCCCGTCGCCGGCGGCGTTCACCCGGTTGAACCCGTCGAGGGGGAGGTCGCCGACCACCTCGAGGGATGCGGCGTCGAGGACGAGGAGGCCGCCGTCGTAGGTCAGGGTGATCCGACGCTGCGGGTCGGCGGAGGTCGACGCACTCGGGTCGGGCGCGGAGCCGCTCGCGGTCGAGCATCCGGTGAGGAGGAGGGCCGCGGCGGTGCCGACGGCGAGGAACGGGACCCGGCCGCGCTTCAGGCGCGATGCCAGGGGACTGCGGTGGTGCTGCTGCATGGTTTCCTATCGGTTCGTGGACGCCCGCTCAGGGCGAGAGTCCGGTGGCGATGCGCTCGGTGTTCGCGCGCATCATGGTGAGGTAGGTGGGGGCGTCGCCCGACTCGGCGGTCAACGACTCGGTGAACAACGGGACGACGGCGACGTCGACGTCCGCCTCGTCGGCGAGCACCTGCACGAGCCGGTCGGGTTGCGAGGAGTCGGCGAAGATCGTCCGGACGCCGGCCTCCTCGATCGCGGTCGACAGTTCGTCGAGGTCCGAGGCGCTGGGGGCCGCGAGCGTGGTGCCGCTCGGGATGACGGCGCCGATGACCTGGAAGTCGTAGCGGGCGGCGAGGTACCCGAACACGTGATGGTTGGTGACGAGCTTCCGCTGCTCGGCCGGGATGGCGGCGAACGCCTCGGCCATCTCGGCGTCGAGCGCCTCGAGCTCGGCCGTGTACGTGGCGGCGTTCGCCTGCAGCTCGGCCGCGTCGAGCGTGGGGATCTCCTCGAGCAACGCCTCGGTGACCCCGTCCACGACCGACGTCATCTGCGTCGGGTCGGTCCAGAAGTGCGGATCGGTCGCGCCCGACACGGTCTCGAGGACGTCGACGAGCGAGCCGGCCTCGACGATCGGCACCCCCTCGTCGGCCGCGGTCTCCAGGTGCTGGGTGAGTCCCTCCTCGAGTCCCAGGCCGTTCGACACGAGCAGCTGCGCACCGGTGATGCGTGCCGCCTGCCGCGCGGAGATCTCGAAAGAATGCGGATCGGCGTCGGGCGGCATGAGGGTCAGGACCTCGGCCTGGTCACCGACGAGTTCACCGACGACGTCGCCGAGGATGTTCGTGGTCACGACGACGAGCGGGCGGTCGTCGGCGCTCGCCGCACAGCTCGTCAGGCCGGTGCCCAGCACGAGGCCGGCCGTGAGGACGGCGGTCGTGCGCAGGAGGACGGTCGTCCGGGGGATGGTCGCTCGCATGGTCAGCGTCCCGTCTCGGCGAGGAACGCCGGTGCCGTGTCGAAGGTGAAGGTGCGGGCGATCCGCGCGGCGTCGCCGTAGTCGATCTCGGAGACGGTGCGCGTGCCCGGGGTGTTCAGGTAGGCGCGGTTCTGGTCGATTTCCAGCTGGACGCCCGTGGCGAGGTCGGCTGCACCGACGAGTGCGGCCGCGGTCCCCGTCACGGCGCCGGTGGCACCATCGAGGACGAGGAGGTCGCCGGTCGTCGTGAGGCCGACGACGTGCTGGTCGCGGTCGTCGACGGCGGTGACCAGCTGCAGGGGTGCGGGGGTCGGCAGCAGCGCCCAGCTGCGCTCGCGGGTGTCGAGCAACCATGCGCCGGAGGCGCCGGCGACGGCGGCGACCGTCGGACGGCCGGGACGCGCGTGGAAGGACGTCGCGCGGTCGGCGGCGGCGACAGCCTGCGGGTAGGGGATCGCCTCGAACGTGGGGACCGGGTCGGCCTCGCTCGAGCCACGGTCGACGACGGCGAGGAGCGCGCCCTCCGCGCAGCCGATGACGACGCCGACGTTGGTCGTGATGCTGCCGGCCGGATCGGTGCACCCGGCGAGCACAGTGTCGGCAGCGGTCACGGACGCCGACGAGGGGTCGAGGAGGTCGCCGTCGATGCCATGGAGATGCAGCTTGCCGGTCCCGTCGGTCGCGACGACCGTCTCGCCGATTGGCACGGTGATTCCGGGAGCACCGGGCGAGGTCCGGATCCGACCGGACTGCGTGATGTCGCCCGTGCCGAGTGCGGCGGTGTCGAGGAGGAGTGTCTCGCCCGAATCGGCGAACCGCACGGCGGTGGTCGTCGAACCGGCGGTGATCGTCGCTGGTCCGTCGCCCTCGATCTCGCCGACGACCCGCGCCTCGGCGCGGTAGTAGTGCTGGTGGTCCTCGTGGTCGACCGTCCACACACCGGTGTCGATCATCGTCACGGTGCCGGCGGGCTCGGACTGCGCGGCGACGAACCGGCCGTCGCCCGTGAGCGCCGAGATCGGGCCGAGCTCGGCGAGCGTCGTGCGCTCCTCGCTGAGCAGGTCGGTCAGCTCGACGGTGCCGTCGACGTCGGCGGTCGCGAGGTGCAGTTGCGGCTCGGGGAGCTCGCTCGCGCCCTCGACGTAGCCGTGTCCGCGAGGTTCGTCCGAGGCCGTCGCGGTGGGTGAGGCCGACCCCTGCGGCGCGCAGGCGCTGAGCGTCAGTGCGAGGGCGCCGAGAGCGAGCGCGGTGCGTGTGGCGCGGGGGAGCCGGTCGTCGGTCGGGCGGGCGCCGCCTGGTCGGATGGTCGGTCGGAGGAGTCGGTGCACGGTGCGCTTTCCAGGTGGGTCGGTTCGGTGAGGTGGTCGTCGGGGTGGTCGAGGTGTCGGTCGATGGGCCGCCTGAGCCGTCCGACGAGCGCTCGCGCGCCCCACGACACCGTGGCGAGCAGGATCGAGCAGGCGGCGATGGACGCTCCGGCCGCGGTGTCGCCGTACCAGGAGAGGAGCAGGCCGAGCAGCACGGCCAGGCCGCCGAAACCCGTGGCGAGCAGCATGATGAGCGGGATGCGACGCGCCCAGTGGGCCGCGGCGACGGCCGGCCCGAGGAGGAGCGCCACGACGAGCAGGGTGCCGACGGCGCTGTACGAGGCGACGACTGCGAGGGTCACGAGGCCGACGAGCATCGCGTGGGCGAGTCGCGGCCGGAGGCCCATGGTCTGAGCGACCCGGCGGTCGAAGGCGAGCGCGACGAACGGGCGGTGGAAGGCGACCGCGACGCCCACGGTGACGACGAGGGCGATGGCGAGGCCCACCAGGTCCGCGGGCCGGATGGCGAGGATGTCGCCGAAGAGGATCGCCGTGAGGTCGGTGGCGAACGATCTGCTCGACGACACGATGATGACCCCGAGGGCCAGCATGCCGACGAAGAGGAGACCGATCGAGGTGTCGTGGGACAGCCTGCCGCGCCGCGAGACGAGACTGACGCCGGCGGTCATGACGACCGCGCTGACGGCCGCGCCGGCGACCGGCGGCAGGCCGAGGAGTGCCGCGGTGGCGACGCCGGGCAGCATGCCGTGGGCCATCGCCTCCCCGAGGAACGCGAGGCCGCGGAGGACGACCCAGGTGCCGACGACACCGCAGACGGCCGCCACCAGCAGACCGCCGATGAGGGCGCGCAGGAGGAAGGCCGCGGTGAACGGCTCGGTGATCCAGGTCATGGTCGAGCACTCTACATGAAAATGATTCTCAGTATTGATAGGGTGATGACATGCGATCCGCGACGAGCACCCCTCGCCCTCCGATGGCGGGACGGTCCGTCGTGTCCGGCATCCGACTCCACGACGTGTCGGCCGAGTACGACGGCGCGCGCGTCCTGCACGGGATCTCAGCCGAGGTCGGGGCGGCGGCCATCACCGTCGTCACCGGGGCGAACGGCGCGGGGAAGTCGACGCTGCTCGCGGTGATCGCGGGCCTCCACCGACCGACCTCGGGCGGCGTCGACGGCCTCGACGGTCGGTCGGCCGCCTACGTCCCGCAACGCAGCGCCGTGCCTGAGCGCTTCCCGGTCACGGTGCGCGACGTCGCGTCGATGGGACGCTGGCCGACGCTGCGTCGCTGGTGGGGTCGACTCGGGGCTCGGGACCGACGCATCGTCGACGAGAGCCTCGCCCGCCTCGACGTCCTGCACCTCGCCGGGCGCTCCTTCGGCGAGCTGTCGGGCGGGCAGCGCCAGCGGGTCCTCGTCGCGCAGGCGCTCGCGCGTGAGGCCGACCTCCTGCTGCTCGACGAGCCGACCGTCGGCCTCGACCGTGCTGCTGGGCTGGCGATCCGCGAGGTGCTCCGGGCGGAGGCCGACCGTGGCACGACGGTGGTGGAGGTGACGCATGATCCGGTCGCGGTCGCGGAGGCCGACGCGCGGGTGCACCTCGAGGCGGGATGTCTCGTCGAGGATCCGCGGTGAACCGGCTGGGGATCGCCCGGCGACCCGTCTCCGGCCCCCGGCGCGTTGCTAGAGTTTTCGCATGAGCCAGGCCGAGCAGCAACCCGAACCCACGACCGGCGCCGCTGCGGCGGACGCCCAGGCGGCCACCGAGCGATTGGGCCGCCTGCGGAGCAGCATCGACAACATCGACGCGGCACTCGTCCACCTGCTGGCCGAGCGGTTCAAGTGCACGCAGGAGGTCGGTCGCCTGAAGGCCGAGCACGACATGCCTGCGAGCGACCCGGCTCGCGAACAGCGGCAGATCACCCGTCTCCGGGCGCTCGCCGAGGAGTCGCACCTCGATCCGGCCTTCGCCGAGAAGTGGTTCAACTTCGTCGTCGCCGAGGTCATCCACCACCACGAGCGTCTCGCCAACCAGCACTGATCCCGTGTGTTCCGTTCCGCCAGCGCGGTGCGCTGACGCGAGCGCGGGTCTGTGGCGTGAGCGCGGGTCTGTGGCGTGAGCGCGGGTCTCCGGAGGGTCGCGCCCACGCGTGTGGCCCGCGGTCACGCCCGTTCGTGTGCGGTCAGGCCCGTTCGTCCGCGCTCGGCCCGATTCGCGCGCGGTCACGTCGGCGCACCGCGCTGACACCTCGGGTGAACCAGGGCAAGGGGTGACGCTTCTTCGGGCGGTGTCCAGCGTCCTGCGCCATCATGAGTCCATGACCTGGAACGCCGACTCCCTGCCCGATCAGACCGGACGCGTCGTCCTCGTCACCGGAGCGAACGCCGGCCTCGGCTTCTGGACGAGCCTCGGGCTCGCGCGAGCCGGTGCGGAAGTCATTCTCGCGTCACGGAGTGCGACCAAGACCCAGGCGGCGATGCGGGCGATCCGGATGAAGGTGCCCGATGCCCGACTCAGCCACCTCCCCTTCGACACCTCCTCGCTCGACTCGGTGCGCGCGGCGGGCGAGCGACTCGCGGACCTCGACCGTCTCGACGCCCTCGTCGCGAACGCCGGCATGGTGCACATGCCGAAGGAGCGGCAGGAGACGTCCGACGGCATCGAGCTGGTCTTCGCGACGAACGTCGTCGGCCACGCCGCCCTGCTCGCCGAGGCCCTGCCGGTGTTGCAGCGCACGGCGGATGCGCACGATTGCGCGCCGCGCGTCGTGCTCCTCGGAAGCCTCTCCACCCTGCTCGTCCGGTTCCACGGCGACGACCTGCAGCTCCGCGACGGGTACAGCGGCTGGCAGGCGTACGCCCAGTCGAAGATCGCCCTCTCATCGCTCGGCTTCGAGCTCGACCGTCGGCTCGCGGCGTCGCACAGCACCGTCCGGGCCCTCGTCGCGCACCCCGGCTACTCGGTCAACGGACTCGACCGTCGCGTCCCCGGCGTCAACGAGCCGACCCGCGGGCGCCGTTTCTCCGACACCCTGCAGTCCGTCTACGCGCAGAGCAAACAGCGGGGTGCCGAGCCGACGCTCCGAGCGGTCACCGACGAGGCGGCCGACGGTGGTTGGTTCTACGGTCCCCGGTGGTTGACGAAGGGTGACGCCGTCCGACAGCCCCCGGCAGCGATCACGACCGATCGAGACGTCGCGTCGGCGCTCTGGACCGACCTCGAGCGGCTCATCGGCACGCCCATCTTCCCGACCTCCTGAGCACAGACGTCAGCGCACCGCGCCGGCACGAGCGCGGGGGAATCGGCCCCAGCGCGGTGCGCTCGCGTGACTGCGCCTCAACCGGCATGACCGCAGGGCATGGCGCTGAGCGCACCCCTCCGGAGACCCGCGCTCGCGCCACAGACCCGCGCTGACGTCAGCGCACCGCGCTGGCGCAACCAGACCTCAGTCGGCGGGGGTCGCCGGCGGCTGCAGGACGCGCAACCACTCCTCGGTCTGCGCGACGTGGGCTGACGCCGCCCCGGCCGCCCCGACGGGGTCGCGCGAGAGGATCGCCTCGGTCATCGCCCGGTGGCCGCGGTTGCTGACCCGACGCAGCTCGTCGCCGGCGGGCAGGCTGAAGACGTCGTAGGCACGTGAGCGCGACCGGAAGACCTGCAGCAGGGCCGTCAGCGTGGCGTTCCCGGCCGTCCGTGCGATGAGTTCGTGGAACCGGTGGTCCAGCTCGCTCGACTCGGCGGGGTCGGTCGTCCGCTCCATCGCCTCCACGAGTTCGGCGAGTTCGGCGCGCACCTCGTCGCTCGCGCGAGCAGCCGCCTGCGAAGTGGCATGGGTCTCGAGCACCCGCCGCAGCTCGTACATCTGCAGGAGACCGTCGAGGGGGAGGAGGTCGACCGTGAGCGACAGGCTGCCGATGATCTCCTCGGGCCGGAGCATCGACACGTAGGTGCCCGAGCCGTGCCGCGACTCGATGATCCCGAGGGCGGCCAGCATGCGGACGGCCTCACGCAGGGACCCGCGGGACACGCCGAGTTCGTCGCAGAGCTCGTTCTCGGCCGGGAACCGCTGCCCCGCCACGAGCCGTCCCGACGCGATCATGTGTCGCAGGCCGTGGAACGCGGTGTCGACTGCGGACATGCGGCTCCTCCTCAGGGGTCGTCCCGCCATCGTAGCGGGCCCTCACCGGTGATCCGTGAGCCGCCCTGGGCTGCGAGACGTCCGATGAATCCATGCTCGAACGTCAAGTCATCCGATGAGTCGATCCCGAAACGACCTGAGTGATCACTTGTAACACGACAGAAACCCAAGTCATCAAACGTTGCCCCTATGGTTATCGGACAATCCACTGCATAATCGACTCGGAGGAACGTCACTGTGGACACTCGCACCATCGCACGGCCAGCGCCGCTCACGCTCGGCGACGGCCGACCGGCAACGGCCGGGTGGACGCTGGATCCGACCAAGCGTCACATCAACCACGGATCCTTCGGGGCGGTCCCGATCGTCGCGCAGGAGCACCAGCAGGCCCTCCGCCGCGAGATGGAGGCGGCACCCCTCACCTGGTTCCCGGCCCTCCCGGCCAAGGTCGGCGCGGCCCGTGTCGGGATCGCCGACTTCCTCGGGGCGTCGGTCGACCAGCTCGCCATGGTTCCGAACGCGAGTGCCGGAGCGAGCGTCGTCTTCTCCAGCCTCCCCGTGCAGCGCGGCCTCGAGATCATCGTCACCGACCACGGCTACGGCGCCGTCACGATGGGTGCCGAGCGCCTCGCGCGACGCTGGGGCGGCACCGTCCGGACCGCCCGCATCCCGCTCGACGCCGACGCGCAGACCGCCCACGACGCCGTCGTCGCCGAGTTCAGCGACCGCACGGCCCTCATCGTCATGGACCAGATCACCTCGCCGACCGCCCGACTCCTGCCGGTCCAGCAGATCGCCGCCACCGCCCGTGCCGCCGGCATCCCCACGCTTGTCGACGCCGCCCACGTCCCCGGCCTCTACGCCGACCCCATGCGCGACCTCGACTGCGACTTCTGGGTCGGCAACCTGCACAAGTTCGGGTGCGCCCCGCGCGGTGCCGCCGTCCTCGTCGCCCGCAGCCCGCTCGCGCAGGAGCTCTACCCGCTCATCGACTCCTGGGGTTCGCCGTACCCGTTCCCGCAGCGCTTCGACACCCAGGGCACGGTCGACGTCACGAGCTACCTCGCCGCGGCGACCTCGCTCGGGTTCATCGAGGACGTGTGGGGCTGGTCGGCCGCCAGGGACTACATGACCGAGCTCGCCGACTACGCCGTCGAGGTGGTCGCCGACGCCGTGACCACCATCACCGGCGAGGACAGCCACGTCGACGTGGGCATGCCCGTCAACGCCCTCCGGCTCGTCAAGCTCCCGACCGGCCTCGCGACGACCCACGCTACCGCCGACGGCCTCCGCGACCGCGTCTCCGCCGAGCTCGGTGTCGAGGGCGCGTTCACGAGCCTCGACGGGATCGGCTACGTCCGACTCTCCACCCACGTCTACAACACCCCCGAGGACTTCGAACACTTCGCCGAGCACGCCGTCCCGGTGCTCGCGCGATGGGCCGACGAGGAGCGCGCGGCCATGAGCTGAGCGCGGAACCGCCCGACCCGACACCACCACACCAGCACCACCGCACCGCACCGGCACCACAGCACCCACCCCCGCAGCACCCCCACCAGCACCACTCAAAGGAGAAGCGAGCATGAGGAAGTCACGCGCAACGGCAGCCATCGGCCTGTCCGTCGTCACCGGCCTCGCCCTGTCGGCCTGTGCCGGCGGCGCGAGCGACGGCACCGTCACCCTGCAGATGGTCGAGAGCCTGACCAACCCCGCCCGGACCGAGGTCCTGAAGTCGCTCATCGCGGACTTCGAGGCCGACAACCCGAAGATCAAGGTCGAGCTCATCTCGCCGCCGACCGACCAGGCCGACCAGAAGATCACCCAGATGCTGCAGTCCGGCTCGGGCGTCGACGTGCTCGAGGTCCGCGACATCACCGTCGGCCCCTTCTCCACCAACGGCTGGCTCGACGACATGAGCGGCGAGCTCGAGGACTGGAAGGGCTGGGACGACCTCACCGACAACGCGACGAAGTACGCGAAGGGCGAGGACGGCAAGGTCTACTACGTGCCCTACGGCTTCTACGGGCTGAGCCTGTTCTACCGCACCGACCTCATCAAGGAAGCCGGTTTCGACGGGCCCCCGACGAGCTGGGACGACCTCCTCGAGCAGGCCTCGGCGATCCAGGACCCCTCGAAGAACCAGTTCGGCTACGCCTTCCGGGGCGGCACCAACGCGAACAGCAACGTCGTCGCGGCCATCGAGGCCTACGTCGCCGACGACCTCGACACCGAGAACGCGTTCAAGCTGACGAACGGCGACACGATCTTCTCCGCACCGGAGGCGCTCGATGCCGTCAACACCTACTTCGACCTCTTCAAGGAGGCTTCGCCGCCGTCGTCCGTCGCGTGGGGCTACCCCGAGATGGTCGAAGGCTTCTCGAACGGTTCGACCGCGTTCCTCCTGCAGGACCCGGAGGTCATCGCGACCGTCGAGCAGTCCGAGGCGATCACGGCCGAGCAGTGGAGCACCGCTCCGCTGTTGACCGGTCCGACCGGCAAGGCTGCGCAGCCCATGGCGACCGCCGGCTGGGGCACGGCGGCGTCGAGCGAGCACAAAGCCGAGGCCGCGAAGCTCATCGAGTTCCTCTCCGAGGACAAGCAGGCCACCACCTTCGCCCAGGAGAACAGCCTCGTCCCGATCGTCAAGAGCGCGGCGGACAGCGACTTCTACAAGACCGGCCCATGGGCCAGCTACGTCACGATGAACGAGAACCCGGACACCTACCTGAGCGTCACGCAGCCGCGCGGCTCCTCCTGGTGGACCGAGTGGATCCAGAAGTCCGACTCGGAGATCCAGCAGGTCCTCATCGGCCAGCTGACGCCGGAGAAGCTCCTCGCGGGCTGGGACGAGTACTGGACCGAGAAGTGGAAGAGCGAGTAACCGTCCATGACGACCACCACTGACGAAGCGGGTCGCACGCAGCAGCGTGCGACCCCGACACCCCCGGCCGGTCCCTCGCGGACCGCCGGCGGGCGTCGGCGGCGCACCTTCACGGTGCGCCGCGGCTTCGGCCTCCTCGCCTTCCTCGCCCCCGCGTTCATCTTCGTGGCGATCTTCATCTACTACCCGATGATCGCCGGCTCGCAGATGGCGTTCCGCAACTGGAACCTCGCCAACCTCACCGACACCTCCTGGGTGGGATTCGCCAACTTCCTGGCCGTCTTCGCCGACCCGGCCTTCGGCAAGGTCGTCGCGAACACCGTGCTCTGGGTCGTGGCCTCGATCGTCCCGCAGTTCGTCATCGGCTTCGGCATCGCCCTGTGGCTGCGCCGGAAGTTCCGGTTCCGCGGTCTCTACCAGGCGATGATCTTCTTCCCGTGGGCCATCTCGGGCTTCCTCATCGGCATCCTGTTCCGCTGGATGTTCAACAGCGAGTTCGGCGTGATCAATGACCTGCTCCAGAAGGTCGGGCTGATCGACACCCCGATCCCGTGGCTGGCGGACCCGAACACCGCGATGTTCGCCGTCATCGTGGCGAACGTCTGGTACGGCGTCACGTTCTTCGCGATCATGATCCTCGCCGCCCTGCAGTCGGTGCCGGAGGACCTCTTCGAGGCCGCAGCGCTCGACGGCGCGGGTAAGGCGCGCATGCTCTTCCAGATCACGATCCCGTACATCCGCACGACGCTCGCCCTCACGGTGCTGCTCCGGGTCATCTGGATCTTCAACTTCCCCGACATCATCTACGGCATGACGGGCGGTGGTCCGGCGAACCAGACCCACATCCTGACGACCTGGATGATCGCGACCACCCAGCGCGGCGACTACGGCCGGGCCTCCGCGATCGGTCTCATCGTCGTCGCGATCCTGCTGGTGTTCACCGCGTTCTACCTGCTGTCCATGCGTGAGAAGAAGGTGAAGGCATGATCGACCAGGAGACCCGGACGGCGAAGGTCGTCAAGTTCCTCTTCCTCGGGCTCTGGCTCGTCATCACGGTGTTCCCGCTGTACTGGATCGTCGTCACCTCCTTCAAGAAGCCGGGCGCGATCTTCTCCTACCCGCTGACGTACTGGCCGGAGGTGTTCTCGGTCGAGAACTACCTCGGCCTGTTCAGCAAGGCGCAGTTCGGCACCTACGTCGTCAACAGCCTCATCGTGGCGACGATCGCAGCAGTCGTGGCGACCTTCATCTCGATGCTGTCGGCATACGTGTTGGCGCGGTTCGAGTTCCGGAGCAAGGGGGCGATCCTGCTGGCGTTCCTCGCCACGCAGATGATCCCGTCGTTCATCGCGCTCGGCCCGCTGTACCTGCTGATGACGCAGCTCAAGCTCGTCGACAACCGGTTCGGGCTCATCCTCATCTACATCGCGGTGTGCATCCCGTTCTGCACCGTCATGCTCCGGGGATTCTTCGAGAACATCCCCGACGCCCTCGAGGAGGCGGCCATGATCGACGGCTGCTCGCGGTTCGGCGCGCTCTTCCGGGTGCTCGTCCCGGTGCTGAAGCCCGGGATCGTGGCGGCGTTCATCTTCAACTTCGTGAACTGTTGGAACGAGCTGTTCCTCTCGGTGACGCTCATCAACAGCGATGCGAACAAGACGATCCCGACGGCGCTCAACGGCTTCATCACGAGCTACAACATCGACTGGGGTTCCATGTCGGCGGCCGCCGTGCTGACGATCATCCCGACGATGGTGCTGTTCGCGTTCGCGAGCCGGTACATCGTGCAGGGCCTGACCGCTGGAGCGGTGAAGGGCTGACCCGTCTCAGTCGCCCAAGAATGGGCGAGCCGACGCCCGTTCGCCCATGCCTGGGCGAGCGGGCGTCGTCATGCGAAGCCGTCCGGTGAACCTGTAAGCCAGCTGATAGTTCGATCGACTAGCGACCGACAGGTGGAAGATGAACCATGTTTGGTTCGAAGCAGACGACGAGGTCACTCCGCTACGCCCGCTACGGCGGGCCCGACGTACTCGAGTTCATCGAGTCCGAGATGCCGCATCCACGATGGGGCGAGGTCGTGGTCGACGTCCTCGCGAGCGGCATCAACCACATCGAGGCGTTCGTCCGCGAGGGGCACCTCGCCGAGACGGTGCCGATCGAGCTGCCGACGGGGCAGGGGAGCGACTTCGCCGGATTGGTCCGCGAGGTCGGGACCGGCGTCGAGGGCTGGAAGCGGGGCGACGAGGTGATCGGTCACGCCGTCCGTGGCGCGCACGCGACCCAGGTCGTCGTCCCGGCGTCATCCCTCGTCCGCAAGCCGAAGCGCGTGAGCTGGGAGGAGGCCGGCGGGCTCTATCTCGCTGGCCTGACGGCGCTCGACACGCTCGACGGGCTGCACCTCAAGCAGGGTGACACCCTCGTCATCTCGGCGGCGGCCGGTGGGGTCGGGAACATCGAGGCGCAGCTGGCGAAGTTCGCGGGCGTGCGGGTCATCGGCACGTGCGGTGAGCGCAATCACGACTTCCTCCGTGAACAGGGCGTCAAGCCGGTCGTCTACGGCGAGGGCATGGCGGATCGGATCCGCAAGCTCGCGCCCGAAGGTGTGACGGCGTTCATCGACAACTTCGGTCAGGACGGCCAGGAGCTCGCGTTCGAGCTCGGTGTTCCACCGGAGAAGTACCGGTCGAGCGAGGATCGAAAGGCCATCGAGCTCGCCGCACTCGAGCCGGACGAGGAGTTCGCCGCGCACGCCACGAAGCAGCTGCAACGTCTCGCGGAGTATGCCGCCGACCACGCGTTGAAGGTCGTCGTCTCGGCGTTCTACCCGTTCGACCTGATCATCGACGCGTTCGAGGATCTCGAGCGGCTGCACGCGCGGGGCAAGATCATCGTCGGTATGCGCCCTGCGAACCCGGAGCGCATCGTCAAGCAGCGAGACCTGCACGACGCCCGACCCTGACGACGGTCAGCGCGGTGCGCTGACCCGAGACGTCGGGTTCCGGCGCCAGCGCGGTGCGCTGACCCGAGATGCTCTGTTCCGGCGCGGGCGCGGGTCCACGGCGTGAGCGCGACCCTCCGGAGACCCGCGCTCGCGGGTATGCGGCGCGCTCGCGTCAGCGCACCGCGCTGGCGACCGGAAGGGGAGGGCGGGGGCTAGTTGAAGATGAAGCCGAGGACGGTCGCGCCGCCTCCACCGAGGACGAGCGCGACGACGAGGACCCAGGCGATGAGCCGCTGACGACGCTTGCGCTGCTCGCCCCATTCGGCCAGTTCCCGGTCTTCGCTGCTGCTCATCACCCCAGCCTACCGGCGAGGTTCTCGCCGGGCATCAGGCGACGGCCGGGACGAGCGCCTTCACCGAGGTGGTCCTCGCACGGGCGATCGCGAACGTCGTCGCGGCGAGCGATCCGAAAAGCCAGAGGACGAGGCCGACGACGCCGGCCGCTGCTCCCGCGTCGCCGATCGCGATCGCCTGCAGGCCACCGAGCGCCGGTGCGATCGGCAGGAAGGTGAGGATCTGGTCGAGCACCTGGGGAACCGTCGCGATGATCCCGGTCGCCAGGCCGATGATGGCGACGATCATCGAGATGAACCGTCCCGCACCGCCGAAGAGGGCGTTCAGTGCTTGGTTGGCGGCGGCGAACACGAGGCCCGCGAGCACGGCGGCCCCGGCGAAGGCGAGCCAGCCGCCCGCGTCGAGGTCGAGCAGCGGTGCGGTGATCACGGCCACGAGCAGGCCCTGCAGCATCCCGATCGCGCCGGCCGGGACGAAGGCCCCGAGCGCGAGCCGCAGCGAGGAGCGGGTGGACCCGAACGCCCGCGAGGGGACCGGCCGCAGCACGAGGAAGCTCGCGAGCGCACCCAGCCAGAGGGCGAGGACGGCGTAGAAGGGAGCGCTGTTCGTGCCGAAGGACACCGTCGCCGAATCGCCGGCCGAGACCGGGTCGGCGACGACGTCCGCGAGCGTCTGCCGGTCGGAGCTCGTGTAGGTCGGCAGGCTGTCGACCGCGCTCTGCAGACCGGACGCGAGCGAGGTGATCCCGCCGGACAACGTTCCGGCGCCCGAAGCAAGCTGGTTCGACGCGTCGGCGAGCTGGGTCGTGCCGGTCGCCGACTGCGCGGCGCCGTCGGCCAGGGCGGATGCACCCGTCTGCAACTGCGCCGTCCCGGAGGCGGCCTTGGAAGCGCCGTCGGCAAGGCCTGCTGCGCCCGCCGCGATCTGTGCCGCCGCGGTGTTGATCTGCGCGATGCCGTCGACGAGTGCGGGCATCTGGCCGGAGAACTGCTTGGTCTTCGTCGCCAGGGAGGTGGTGCCGGGGTATCCGGTCGAGATGTCGCCGTCGGTGAGGGCGGTGGCGGTGCCGAAGGTCGTGAGGATGTCCTTGCACAGCGTCGGGTCGATCGCCGTCAGCGCTGCCGCCTTCACCGGGTCCAGGCAGCGAGCCGCCACGGACGTCGCCGCAGCCTTCGTCGCGTCGGCGACGCGGGAGGTTCCGATCGCCGCCTCGGCGAGCCCATTGGCTCCGCCGACCAGCCCCGGGTTCTCCGCGCTCCCGTCACCCTGCGTCCCGGCGTACAACGTCGCGGCTCCGCTCGCGAGCGGGGCCGCCCCGTCGCTCAGCTGCGTCGCACCGGCGGACAGCTGCTTGGCGCCGTCGGCCAGCGCATCCACGCCGTCACTCAGCTGCGTCGCACCCGACGACAACTGCGTCGCGCCCGTGGCGAGCTGCGTGGTGCCGTTCGCGAGTTGCTGCGCACCCTGCGCGAGCGAGAGTCCGCCCGTCGAGAGCTGCTTCGCACCGTCGGCGGCCTCACCGAGCTGGTCGTGGAGGGTGTTGAACCCGACGTAGACGTTCTCGAGGTAGGTGGTGGTGAGCTGTCGACCGAGGAGCGAGGCCGCGGTCTGCGTGATCGTCTGGGAGATGGCGTCGTCGACGAGCTTGCTGCGGTCGCTCGTCGTCACGTCGAGGCGGGCGCGCTCGGCGTCGGCGGCGTCGCCGGAGAACGAGGTCGCCGCCTTCGAGAAGTTCTCGGGGATCGTCACGACGGCCGTGTACGAACCGTCGGCGAGGCCCGCCTTCGCGTCGGACGCGTCGGTGATCACCCAGGTGTAGTTGGTCTTCTGGTCGCCGTCGACGAGGCCCGCGGAGAGCTGGCGTCCGAGCGGCACGGTCTGGCCGTTGACGGTCACCGGCTTGTCGTCGTTCACGATGGCGGCGGTCACCTGACCGAGTCGTTCCGCCGGGTTCCACAGCGCCCAGACGAGTCCGCCGGCGATGACGAGCGGCACAAGGATGAGGCCGATGATCGAGACGACCGTGATGCCCTTGCCGGAGCGGGCCCGTTCGAGGCGGTTCAGGATGGTACTCATGCGTCGACCTTCGATTCAGCGATGACGGTGGGAGTTGAGGAGGTGGCGGCGCGGTCGAGGTCGAGTACCTCCGGCGCCGTGGTCGGCAGGACGTCGGCGAGCGAGGACGCGTCCGCGGTGCCGACGACGATCGTGAGCGGCCGACGCGAGCGTTCCGCGGCTCTGGTCGCCGTCAGGATGTGCTCGTACAGTCCGCGTCTCGTGTCGTCGTCCGGCACGGTGTCGACCCCGTCGAGGACGATGACGGCGGGACGTTCGGCCAGCGCCGAAGCGAGCGTCCCGACGGGTTCGCCGTGGTCGAGACGGACGTACGCGACGCGGGACCGGACGGCCCCGGCGCGGACCGGCAGGACCAGACCGGCGACCTTGAGTCGACCGTGGTCGGGTTCGAGGCGACCGGCCAGCGTCAGCAGGAGGGCGGTGACCGAAACCGGGCGCGCGCCCTGCACCGCGAGCACGCCACCGACGGCGACCGTCGTGTCGACGTCCTCGTACAGCGGGCCGTCCGCACCGGCCAGGGTGACCCCGGCGGCGGCGATGGCGACCTCGTCACCGTTGCGCCACTCGCGCAGCTCGAGTTCGCGCTGCAGGCCCTCGCCCTCGACGTCGAAGGACGGCAGGATGCGGTCGAGCCACTTCGGCAGGTACCAGGCGTGGTCGCCGAGGAGCGCGAGCACCGCCGGCACGAGGGTCATGCGCACGATGAACGCGTCGACGAAGACGCCGACCGCGAGCCCGAGGGCGATCGGTTTGATGTTCGTGTCGCCCTCCGGCACGAAGGCGGCGAAGACCGCGAACATGATGACGGCGGCGGCGGTGACGACCTTCGCCGAGCCGAGGAAGCCGGTCTCGACGGATCGCTTCGCGAGTCCCGAGTGGACGAAGTCCTCGCGCATCCGGGAGACGAGGAAGACCTCGTAGTCCATCGCGAGCCCGAACAGGACACCCATGAGGATGATCGGCATGAAGCTGATCACCGGACCGGTCCTGGCGACGTGGAGGGCCTCGGCGAACACGCCGTGCTCGAAGACGAGGGCCACGACGCCGAACGACGCGGCGACCGACAGCAGGTAGCCGAGGGTCGCCTTGATCGGGACCCAGATCGAGCGGAAGACCATCGTCAGGAGCACGAGCGACAGGCCGACGACGATCAGGCCGAAGGGGAGGAGGGCGCCGCCGAGGCGGTCGGAGATGTCGATGCCGATGGCCGTGAACCCGGTGACCTGCAGGTCGACGTCGTACTCGTCCTGGAAGTACTGGTGCAGTCCCCGGATCTCGGCGACGAGGTCCTTCGTCGCCTGGGAGTCGGGACTGCCGCTCGGGATGACCTGGATGATCCCGGTGTCGGCCGTCGCGTTGGGGGTGGCGAGCGGGACGGCGGCGACGCCGTCGAGTCCCTCGATCTCCTGCTTGAGGTCGGCCATGAGTCCGAGCGGGTCGGTACTGCCGACGATGCCGCCGGTGACGATGAGCGGCCCGTTGAAGCCCTCACCGAAGTGCTCGGAGACGAGGTCGTATGTCGTGCGGGCTCCGTCGCCCTCCGGCAGGGAACCGGCGTCGGGAAGCGCGAGTCGGAGTGACAGGGCGGGGATGGCGAGGGCGCCCAGGACGGCGACGACGGCGACGATCGTGACGATGGGGAGTCGCGTGACGCCGCGCACCCAGCCGAGGAAGAAGCGGTTGGGGTGCCCTTCGACAGGCTCAGGGACCGCGGTGTTGTGCTCAGGGACCGGGTTGTGGGGCTCAGGGACCGAGTCCTGTGGGCCGTCGACCGGCTCGGCAGCGCCCCGGGCCGCCGCGCGCTCCCTGGCCCGCTTCGCCTTTGGCCGGAGACGTTCACCGGCGAAGCCGAGCATGGCCGGGATGAGGGTGAGCGAGATGACGACCGCGATCGCGACGCCGACCGCCGCGGCCACACCCATCGTCGTGAGGAACGGGATGTTCGCGACCGCGAGCCCGAGGAGGGCGATGATGACCGTGAGGCCCGCGAAGATGACGGCGGAACCGGCCGTCGCGGTCGCGCGGGCGGCTGATTCGGCCGGGTCGAGCCCGCTGCGCAGGCCGTCCTGGTGTCTCGAGATGATGAACAGCGCGTAGTCGATGCCGACGGCCAGGCCGAGCATGAGCGCGAGCATCGGTGTCGTGGAGGAGATCGGCCCGAAGACCGTCGCCACGAAGATGAGCGCCATCGAGATGCCGACCCCGAGCAGTGCGGTGATGAGCGGCATGCCCGCGGCGAGGAAGGAGCCGAAGGTGAGGATGAGGACGACGAGCGCGACGACCACGCCGACGAGCTCGATGACACTCAGCGTCGGGAGGCTGTTGCTGAAGAGCTGCCCGCCGAGGGACGACTCGGCGCCGGCCGGGAGCGCCTTCGCGAGGCTCGCCTCCGCGTCCTCGACGTCGCTGATCGTGGCGGCGGTGATGTCGGTCTGCGCGCCGTCGAACTGGATCGAGATGAGCGCCGCCCGCTGATCCTCCGAGACCGCCCCCGTCACGTTCTCGTCGAAGGGGGAGACCGCCTGCTCGACCTGCCCGATGTCGCCCAGGGCGGTGACGGCGTCGTCGATCGCCGACCGGACCCCGGCGTCCTCGACGGTGTCGCCCTTCGGTGCGACGACGATGATCTGTGCCGAGGCACCGGCCACCTGCGGGAAGGTGTGGTCGAGCGAGTCGAGCGCCTCCTGCGACTCCGTGCCGGGGATGGAGAAGGCGTTGTCGGTTCCCTGGTTGAAGAGCAGCGCGCCGCCACCCGCCAGGGCGAGCACGGCGATCCAGAGGATCAGCACGAGCTTGCGGGCGCCGAACGCCCAGCGGCCGAGGGTGTAGAGCAGTGAGGACACGCGTCGCTCCTAGGGTGGTCGGCGCTGCTTGCAGGCGAGCCGACGGAGATATTCGAACAGGATCGATACAGCGGTGTATCCGATACACGACTGTATTGGATACAGTGGTGTATCGGCAAGAAGTCGGTCGAGCTGTCAGTAAGGTGTCAGGATGCGCGTGCACGAAGCGGTCGAGTCCCCGAGCGACGAGGCACCCGTCGAGTCCGCGCGTCGGCAGCGGACACGCGAGCGGCTCGTCGACGCCGCCTACGAGGTCTTCGCCGAGTTCGGCGTCCACGCGGCGTCCGTCGAGCAGATCAGTGAGCGCGCTGGCTTCACCCGTGGCGCCTTCTACTCCAACTTCGATTCGAAGGAGGAGTTGTTCTTCGCTCTCGAGTCACGAGAGAACCAGCTCCGGCTCGATCGCCTGGAGGCCGGACTGCAGGCGGTCAGTCCGTCGCTCCTCGACGCAGCGGGCCGCTACACCGAGGGTTCGCTCGAGGCCCTGATCCGTGCCTTCCTCGAACTCCAGCCCGATGACCGCCGCTGGTGCCTCGTGCAGTCGGAGTTCCGGATGCTGGCGATGCGCGACGCCGACGTCGCAGCCCGCTACCTGCAGCACCAGGAGAGCGCCGGCCGACAGCTCGCCGCGTGGCTCGACCAGGCTGCCGGACTCGCACACGTCCGGTTCACGATCCCGACGCCCGACATCGCGAACATCGTCGTCGCCCTCTACGAGTCGGCCATCCAGACGGCCGTGCTCATGGACCCGGACGGCGATGAGGGCTCACCGCGCGAGCTCGCGATGCGCACGCTCCCGGCCATCGTCCGCGCCCTCACCGAGTCGATCGCCGACTGACCTCAGGCCGACTCGCCGGCTCGATCCGGCTGCAGCGCCTGGGCCAGCATGACGATGATGCCGCTCGGCCCGCGCACATAGCTGAGCTTGTAGACGCCCTGATAGTCCGCCACGCCGCGGAGCGGGAAGCAGCCGTGTCTGGCGGCGATCGCCAGCGCCTCGTCGATGTCGTCGACGGCGAATGCGACGCGGTGCATGCCGATCTCGTTCGGCAGCGTGGGTTCCGTCTCGATCGCGGCCGGGTGGAGGTACTCGAAGAGTTCGAGGCGTCCGTGACCGTCCGGCGTCTGCAACATCGCGATCCTGGCGTGATTTCCGTCGAGGCCGACGGCCGTGTCGGCCCACTCGCCGCTCACCGTGTCGCGGCCGAGTACGGTGAGGCCGAGGTCGGTGAAGAAGGCGATCGTCGCCTCGAGGTCGCGGACCGCGATCCCGACGTTCTCGAGTCTGATGTCCATGGGCTGCACGCTACCCGGCGGCGGGGGCCCGATCCCGGGTCTCCTGGAGCGGGCCCGCGTCGGAGCAGTCCGGCGGCGGCTCCGACTCAGCCGCTGAGGGCCGAGGTCGGTGGTGTCCTGGCGGCTCGGATCGCCGGGTAGAGGCCGGCGATCGCCCCGATCACCAGGGTCGCGCCGACGCCCGCGAGCAGCACCTCCGCCGGTACGGCGGTCGGCCAGTCGTTCACCGCGGCGACGACGCTCGTGACGCCGGTACCGATCGCGGCGCCCGCGACCCCGCCGAGGGCGGAGAGGAGGAGTGCCTCGGTGAGGAACTGGGACCGGATGTGGCCCCGCGTGGCCCCGAGGGCGCGACGGAGGCCGATCTCGCGTCGGCGTTCCAGGACCGAGATGACCATCGTGTTCGCCACCCCGATGCCGCCGACGAGCAGGGCGACGGAACCGAGTCCGAGGAGGAGACCGGTGAAGGCTTGGTCGGCGGCTTGCTTGGCGGCGAGGGCGTCCGACGGCCTGGAGACCTCGACCTCCTCGGGTGCAGCAGGGTTCACGGTGCGGGGGAGGAGCTCGCGGACGGCCTCGACGCGTTCGTCGGAGGACCGTTCGTAGACCGTGGTCGGTTTGCCGTCGTACCCGAAGCGTTCGGCGGCGACGGTCTCACCGATCATCACCGTGGTGTCGAGTTCCGGGGCGAGGTCGAGCGGATCCAGGATGCCCACCACCGTGAAGTACTGGTCGCCGAGCTGGATCATCGAGCCGACCGTAGCGATACCCAGCCGTTCCGCGGCTTTCGACCCCAGGACGACCGCGGGGTAGCTCGCCGTCGCCCGGTTCAGCCACTCACCGGTGGCGAGGGTACCGCCCACGACGTCCAACAGGCTCTCCGTCACCGCCGCTGCGCCGAGGCCCCCACTCGACGCCCGGTCGATGAGGCTGCTGCGGTAGACGAGGACGCCGTTCAGCACTGCGGCGGAGCCGGCTTGTTCCACACCGTCGACCAGTCCCACCTTGCCGACGGTGTTCGTGGGCAGGGTCGCTGCCTCACCGAAGAGGTTCTGGCCCGGTTGGACGGTCAGCAGATTCGTCCCGAGAGCGGAGAGCTGCGCCTGCAGTTTGGCCTGACTGGATGAGGAGATGCCGACGACCGCGATCATCGCCGCGATGCCGATCGCGATCCCGAGGGCGGACAGGACCGCGCGCGTCGGCCGTGCCCGCAGACCCGTCGTCCCGAGCCGGAGGATGTCGCGACCGAGGAGCCGCGACCGTCGATCGTGGTCGGCGTTCATGTGGTCCTCGTTCATGCGGCCAGCCCCGAATCGCTCACGATCCGGCCGTCGCGGATCGCCACCTGGCGGGGGAGTCGCGCAGCGAGTTCGGCGTCGTGCGTGATCACGACGATGGTCGTGCCGGCCTCGTGGAGTTCGTGCAGCAGTTCGACGATGCTCGCGCCGGACACGGAGTCCAGGTTGCCGGTGGGTTCGTCGGCGAGGAGCAACGGCGGGTCACCGACCACGGCGCGTGCGATCGCGACCCGCTGGCGCTCACCGCCGGAGAGCTGGGTCGGGCGGTGACCGAGACGGTGGCCGAGGCCGACGCGTTCGAGGGCGACGACCGCGCGACGACGGCGCTCGGCCCGGGGGACCCCGGCGTAGATGAGGCCGTCGGCGACGTTGTCGACCGTGGTCGAGCCGTCGGCGAGGTGGAACTGCTGGAAGACGAAGCCGATGCGGTACGCGCGGAGGGCCGAGAGCTTCGCGTCGGAGAGGCGTCCGACGTCCGAACCCGCGATGCGGGCGGTCCCACCGGTCGGTCGGTCGAGGGTCCCGATGAGGTTGAGCATCGTCGACTTCCCGGAGCCGCTCGGTCCGACGATGGCGACGAACTCACCCTCCTCGACCGTCAGGTCGACACCCGCGAGCGCGAGCGTGGGCGGCTCACCGTACTCGCGGGTGACGCCCTCGAGGTGGATGATCGGTGGGCAGGCCGGCCGATCGGCTGCGGCGGACGATGCCGTCATGGTCTCGGTCATGACACCGGCACCACGACGTCGAGACCTTCGCGGATGCCGTCGCCTGAGACCTCGACCCGACCATCGGCGAACAGACCGGTCGTGACCGGGACCTGACGGCGCTTCCCGTTCCCCTCGACGACCTCGACGCCGAACGTCGTGTCATCGATCGCGATGAGCGCTTCCACCGGGACGGAGAGGACGTTCTCACGTCGTTCCGTCGGGAAGCCGGCCGTCACGGTCGCGCGCTGCAGATCGGCTGCGGCCGCCGGATCGTCGAGCGTGATGCCGACCGGGATCGTGACCTTCTTCTGTCCGTCCGCATCCGACTCGGTGGGGACGCCGACATCGGTGACCGTGCCGGTCGTCCGCTGTCCGCCGGGGAGGTTGACGTCGACCTTCGTCCCGACGACGCCGAGCCGCTGATCGGCGAGCTTCAGCGGGACGTCGATGCGCTTCACGAGGGACGAGACGGTGACGATCTTGTCCGAGGCGGTGGTGCCGACCGCGGCGTCGATCGATGCGATCCGCACGTCGCCCGTCATGAAGACGACCGATCCGAGCTCCAGGCGTCCGGTCTCCTCGACGCCGAGGGCTTTCTGCCACCGCTCGATGGCACGCACGGTCGACGCGGCGAACTCGTCGTCCGGTTCACGGTCGAAGTAGCCGAGGGCCGCGAGGCTCATCTCGAGTTGCCGGACGTCCGGTCCGTCGGTCATACCGGACTCGAACGCCCGCCAGGTCGGGAGCGGTCCGTGGAGGAGCACGACCGGGACGTTGTCGAGGGCGTAGAGGGTGCCGCCGAGCGAGACCGTGCTGCCGGGAGCGGGCACCGCCGTGACGATCCCGGCTCCACCGCCGATGGTGCGCTGGTCCGCGTAGTCGAGGGTGCCGCTCGCCCGCGTCGTGCCGGCCAGGTCGCCGCCGGTGATCGGAGCGGTGCCGGTGCGGATGCTGCTGACCGGCTCCTCCTGGTTCGTCCCCTGCGTCGGTACCAGCGTGACCGCCGCGACGGCGCCGCCTGCAAGCAGGACGGCGCCGACGCAGACGGCCACGATGACCCCGCGTCGTCGGTTGCTCATCGGCCGGTGGAGCCGAGCGGCGCGCTCGAGTCGGACGAGAGACCGCAGGCTTCCATCACCTCTTCCGTGACGTCGGAGGGGATCTGCATGGCCTGCCCCTTCACCGGGTCGGCCATCTCGTATCCGTGCTCGCGGAAGCACTCGGCCATCTCGAGCTGCTGCTCGAAGGCGTCGGCGACCGCGGGGTTTCCTCCGGCGGGTGCCGGAGGCGTCCCGAGACGGTCGATACAGGTCGCGGAGGCGTCCTGGAAGGCATCCTGGTCTCCGTCGCCGAGGGTCACGGATGTACCGCCGGAGCCGTTCTGCTCGGGGTCGGGCATGTCGACCCCCTCATCGCGCATGCATGAGGCGAAGGCGACCTGCCAGTCGTCGAACGACTGCACAGCCTTCGGGGTCTTGCTGCTCGAGTCGGGCGAGCCCGAGCTGCAGGCCGCCAACGATCCGATGAGGAACGGGATCGCGATGAATGCGGCGAGTCTGCCGGCCGGGCGGCGGACGGAACGGGTGATGGTGATGTCGGACATCTGCTCTCCTCAGTGGGTGGGGCTGACTGGTGACGACCAGTCCACTCGGCGGCGCGTTGTCCAGGCGTCAAGGAAAACGTTGACGTTCTCTGAACGTCTCGAACGGCACGATAGATAACCGACACTCGGGGGTTGCTCGATCAGCGTCCGTACGATCACGGAGTCCCCACACCCCATCGAGAGGAACATCATGCGCGTCCTGGTTGCCGAGGACGAGGTCTACCTCGCCGAGGCGGTCCGAGCCGGTCTCCGGCAGGCGGCGATCGCCGCGGACGTCGTGCACGACGGCGACGCAGCGCTCGAGGCGCTCACGATCAACGACTACGACGTCCTGCTCCTCGACCGGGACCTGCCGGGCACCCACGGCGACGAGGTGTGCCGAACGGTGGTCGCCGAGCATCCCGGTGTCCGCGTCATGATGCTGACGGCGGCACGCCGACTCGACGACACCGTGTCCGGCCTCGGCCTCGGCGCCGACGACTACCTGGTGAAGCCGTTCGAATTCCCGGAGCTCGTGGCCAGGCTCCGCGCGCTCGCCCGGCGCACGGCGGAGTCGCGCCCTCCGGTCCTCGAGCGTGCCGGAGTGCGAGTCGACCCGTTCCGGCGGGAGGTCTTCCGCGACGGCGTGTACGTGAAGCTGTCACGGAAGGAGTTCGCGGTCCTCGAGCAGCTGCTGCTCGCCGACGGCGGGGTCGTGAGCGCCGAGACCCTCCTCGAGAAGGCCTGGGACGAGAACGTCGACCCGTTCACGAACACCATCCGCGTGACCATCTCGAACCTCCGCCGACGCCTCGGCTCGCCGTGGGTGATCACGACCGTCCCGGGGGCGGGCTATCGGATCGAGGGCGACTGATGCCGCGTTCCGACGCCGCGGGGTTGCTCAGCCGCCCGAACCGCTTGACGGTGCGTCTGCGTTTGACGCTGACGTACGCGCTGCTGTTCACCGTCGCCGGCTCGATCATGCTCGCGCTCATCTACGCCTTCATGCGGTACGTCCCGACGTACGCGATCACCGCGGTACGGGCCGACGAGGCCATGGACGGCGCGACCCGTTGGCGGGCGACCGCGCCGACCGAGGTCGCCGGGGCGGCCACCTATCAGCCGGCCGAGGGGCTGACCTCGGCGAACGGTACTGCGGCCCTCGTCGTCTCGGACCAGAGCGACATCCTGAACACGCTCCTCGTCTGGTCGCTCATCGTGCTCGTCGTCCTCGCGGCGGCGAGCGCGTGGGGTGGCTGGATCCTGTCGGGCCGGCTGCTGCGCCCGCTGCACGCGATCAACGTGGCCGCGCAGCGGGCGGCGACGGGATCCTTCGACCATCGGGTCGCCCTCGCCGGCCCGCGGGACGAGATCACCGACCTCTCCGACACCTTCGACCACATGCTCGAGCGGCTCGACCGGTCGTTCCGCGCCCACCAAAGGTTCGCGGCGAACGCCTCGCACGAGCTGCGGACCCCGCTCGCGACGACCCAGGCGATGCTCGACGTCGCCTCGACCAGCGACGACCTCGACGACGACACCGTCAGGGGACTCATCGCCCGGCTCCGTGAGACGAACACGCGCAGCATCCAGACCGTCGAGGCCGTGCTCGACCTCGCCGACCTCGAGCACTCGGAGCTGCGGGGTGAGAACGTGGCATTCGGAGAGCTGGCTTCCGAGGCATGCGTCGCCGCAGCCTCCGCGGCTCGAGCGCGCGGGATCGACTGCACGGCCGAGGTGCAGGACGTCGCGGTCTGGGGCGACGAGGCCATGCTGCACCAGCTGTGCGGGAACCTCCTGCAGAACGCCGTCCGGCACAACGTCGACGGTGGCTTCGTGCGGGTCTCGGTGCGCCGGTCGGGCGGTCCGGCGGGCGGCGCGGTGGTCCTCCGGGTCGAGAACTCCGGGGAGTCGATCCCGGCGGACGTGGTCTCGAGGCTCACCGAACCGTTCTACCGCGCCGGCGGCCGGGTCGCGCGGGGTCCGGAGCGGTCACGCGGGCTCGGACTCGCCATCGTGGAGAGCATCGCCGAGGTGCACGGGGCTGCGCTCGAGCTCGCCGCGCGGTCGGAGGGTGGGCTGGTGGTGACGGTCACGTTCCCGCCGAGCGGCCCGGACGCCGGCACCGAGGCGTCAGCTCAGCGCGCCGTGGCGACGCGCTCGCCGCGAGCCCACACGAAGAAGCCGGCCAGGGTGAACGCCCCGTAGAACAGGTACATCGACGCCGAGACCCAGTACCCGGCGCCGAACAGGAGCGGTACGCCGACGAGGTCGACCGCGACCCAGATGAGCCAGAACTCCACCCAGCGTTTCGCCATCCCCCAGGTCGCGAGCAGGGAGCCCATGAAGATCCACGCGTCGGCCCAGACCGGCTCGTAGGAACCGAGTGCCCGGAACACGGGGATCAGGAGCAGCGTGCCGCCGAGCAGGAGGCCGACGAGGACGAGTCGCACCCGCCAGCCGGCCCAGCGGGGCCGGATCACGGCGACCGGACCGGTCGTCGCCTCGACCCGCTCGACCCGTCGCCACTGCACCCAGCCGTAGATCGACACGACGATGAACATGAGCTGGCGGCCCGCCTGCCCCAGCAGGTTGGTCGGATTCGGCGTGTGGAAGACCGCGCCGAGGAAGACGGTCAGGAGGAGTGCGTTGCCGATGATGCCGACGGGCCAGGCCCAGGCACGGCGACGCATGCCGCCGAGGGCGCTCGCCAGGCCGAACAGGTTGCCGACGACCTCCCGCCAGAGGACCACCTGGTCGCCGACCCTGAACGTCGCGTCGAAGAGCCAGAGGAGGATCCCCACTGCAGTGCTCCGATCGGGTCCGTTGCCAGATGATGCGCGGTCACGCGACCGACGGTCCACCGTACAACGTGCAGAGCCGCCTCCCGATCGGGAGGCGGCTCTGTGACGCTCTGCGGCTCGATGGCCCTGTTCGCCGGCTAGCTCGCGGCGGGCAGTCCTCCACCGGCGGCGATGACCTGCTCGAGGAAGGCGTCGGTGGCTTCGGCCTGCTTGCGCATGACGCGCTCGGCCTCCTCGGCGCTACGTGCCTCGGCGGCCGAGACCAGCCCGGTGACGTACGCGGCGAAGATGTCCCACTGGAAGAAGTCGATCGTCGGCAGCGAGGTGTAGGTCACCCGGGTGTTCATCTGACGGGCGACCTGCTGCAGCAGCGAGTTGCCCGAACGCTCGACCATGAAGTCGGCGAAGGCGGAGGACGACCGGAGGACATGCTTGTCACGCGCTTCGATGTCCGCGAGCACGGCGTCGCCGAGTTCGCGGAACGCCGCGACGTCCTCGTCGGTGAACTGCGGGATGCTCCACCGCGCGCTGAGCTCGTGGAAGCCGTTCAGGAGGCGCAGTGCTTCGGCGTACTGCTCGGCGGTGGGCTTCGCGACGCGGGTGTACCGCTGCGGTGCGGTCTCGACCAGTCCGATGTCGGCGAGCTTGCTGATCGCTTCGCGGATCGGGGTCCTCGAGACGCCGAGCCACTTCTCGAGCTCTTCGTCGTTGAGGCGCTCGCCGGGCTCGAGGGTGCCGTCTTCGATCGCGGTCAGGAGCTGCTCGAAGACGATGTCGCGCAGGAGCTTCCGAGGGCTCGTCTCGACGGTTTTGGGAACAGGCATGGGACTCCGATCGTCGAGCTGGGATATGACCAGTTCAGAATACCGATATCCAAGGTGTGTTGGATAGTTTTGTGCCTCATGTGTTGGTGAACATGCCGGATGCACAGGTGCAGCCGGGTGCGCCGAGCCTTGCTATCCTGGCGCGCACGGCGTACCTCGGAGCGGCAGGAAGGTGAGACCCATGTCGACGGACTCGACGGCCAGCAGGCCCCGCCATCGGCGGATCCATCTCTTCCAGACGCTCGGGGCGCTGCTGGGCGGCGTGACGCGGGTGACCGTGCCCGTCCTCGAGGACGCCGACCGAGCGGCGCTCGTCGCCGAGCTGGGCGAGGTGTCGCGAGTGATCGGCTTGCAGGACCCGGTCGCCTACGCCGAGCTCTCGTGGCCGCTCATGGACCATCTCGTCGCCCTCTGTCCGAATCGCATCCTGGTCACGACCGCTCGCGACGCACTCGCGCTGCTCTCGCCGCAACTCGAGGTCACCGCCGACACCGACTGGCTCGATTGGCCGTCACTCGCGGTGGACTTCCCGATCCTCCGGGACGCGGTCGCGGAGGGGGACGCGATCGCCGCGGAACTGGCCGTAGAACGACTCTGGGGCATGGCCGCGACGCTTCCGTGAAGCATTCCAAATGCTGATATGCTGAGGTTGTCGCTTGCGACACCACTGCCGGAGACGCCGGTCAGGACATTCGGGTTCCTGGCTTGAGCGCCCGGTGGTGAGTCGGGTGGGTGGGTTTCGGGTATCCGCCCACCCGGCGATCTGATCCTTTGGCGACGGAGCGGCCACCTCGATGCAGCTCACGCGTCGGTGCCGCGCTGGCCGCTCCTGACACAGCACAGCCCCCACACCGTCGGGCGCAGGGGCTGTGTGCAGGCGGGTCGCTCAGCCGATGACCGGACCGAACCGCTCCGGGAGGACGCTTTTGGAGACGCGGCGCAGTTCGGAGACCGGGATGGTCAGGACGTCCTGGATCTCGAGGGCGGGCTCCGTCGCGTCGCCCACGGCGGAGGCGTCGGTCACGCCGATGCGCAGCACCGGGTAGCCGCGGCCCTCGCACAGGCCCTGGAACTTGACGTCGTCCTCGCGCGGCACGGACACGATGACGCGACCGGTCGACTCGGAGAAGAGCGCGGTCGTGAGGTCGACGCCGTCGCGGCTGAGCAGCTCACCGAGGAAGACCCGGGCACCGACACCGAAGCGCATGACGCTCTCCGCGAGCGCCTGAGCGAGACCACCGTCGGAGAGGTCGTGGGCGGAGGACACGAGGCCCTCCTTGGCAGCGGCGTGCAGCAGCTCGGCCAGCGTCTTCTCACCGGCGAGGTCGACCTTCGGCGGCAGGCCACCGAGGTGGTCGTGGATCGTCCCGGCCCAGGCGGAGCCGTCGAGCTCGAGTGACGTGGTGCCGAGGAGGTAGAGGTTGTCGCCCTCGTCCTGCCATCCGCTCGGGATGCGACGCGCGACGTCGTCGATCACGCCGAGGACGCCGACGACGGGCGTCGGGAAGATCGGGACGTCGCCCGTCTGGTTGTAGAACGACACGTTGCCGCCGGTGACCGGCACGCCGAGCTCGAGGCAGGCGTCCGACAGGCCGGCGACCGCCTCCGAGAACTGCCACATGACCTCGGGGTTCTCCGGCGAGCCGAAGTTCAGGCAGTCGGTGACGGCGGCCGGGACGGCACCGGTGACGGCGACGTTGCGGTAGGCCTCCGCGAGCGCGAGCTGCGCGCCCTGGCGCGGGTCGAGTTGGCAGTAGCGGCCGTTCGCGTCGGTCGCGATGGCGAAGCCGAGGCCGGACTCCTCGTCGACGCGGATCATGCCGCCGTCGTCAGGGAAGGACAGCGCCGTGTTGCCCATGACGTAGTAGTCGTACTGGTTGGTGATCCAGCTCTTGTCGGCGAGGTTCGCCGAGCCGAGGAGTGAGCGGAACTGCTGCTCCAGCTCGGCGGGGGCGTCGGTGCGGGGGAGGGCCGACGCGGAGTCGGCCTGCAGGGCGTCGATCCAGGTGGGGTAGGCGACCGGGCGCTCGTAGACCGGGCCGTCGACCGCGACGGTCGAGGGGTCGACGTTGACGATCTCCTCGCCGTGCCAGTTGATGACGAGGCGACCGGTGTCGGTGACCTCGCCGAGCACGGAGGTCTCGACGTCCCACTTGTCGGTGACCGCGAGGAATGCGTCGAGCTTGCCCGGCTCGACGACGGCCATCATGCGCTCCTGCGACTCCGACATGAGGATCTCCTCGGGCGTGAGCGAGGGATCGCGCAGCAGCACGTGCGAGAGTTCGACGAACATGCCGCCGTCGCCGTTCGCTGCGAGCTCGCTCGTGGCGCAGGAGATGCCGGCGGCACCGAGGTCCTGGATGCCCTCGACGAGACTGTCGCGGTAGAGCTCGAGGCAGCACTCGATGAGCACCTTCTCGGCGAACGGGTCGCCGACCTGGACGGCCGGACGCTTCGTCGGGCCGTTCGCGTCGAAGGAGTCGGACGCGAGGATGGAGGCGCCGCCGATGCCGTCGCCACCGGTGCGGGCACCGAAGAGGACGATCTTGTTGCCGACGCCCGAGGCGTTGGCGAGGCGGAGGTCCTCGTGACGCAGGACACCGACCGACAGGGCGTTGACGAGCGGGTTGCCCTGGTACACCTTGTCGAAGTAGGTCTCGCCGCCGATGTTCGGCAGGCCCAGGCAGTTGCCGTAGGAGGAGATGCCGGCGGTGACACCGTGCACGACGCGCGCGGTGTCGGGGTGGTCGATGTCGCCGAAGCGGAGCTGGTCCATGATGGCGACCGGTCGGGCACCCATCGAGATGATGTCGCGGACGATGCCGCCGACGCCCGTGGCCGCACCCTGGAAGGGCTCGATGTAGGAGGGGTGGTTGTGGCTCTCGACCTTGAAGGTCACGGCCCAGCCCTCGCCGACGTCGATGACGCCGGCGTTCTCGCCCATGCCGACCATGAGGTTCTTCTTCATGTCGTCGGTGACCTTCTGGCCGAACTGGCGCAGGTAGATCTTGCTGGACTTGTAGGAGCAGTGCTCGCTCCACATGACCGAGTACATGGCGAGCTCGCCGCTCGTGGGACGACGGCCGAGGATCTCGCGGATCTTCGCGTACTCGTCGGCCTTCAGGCCGAGGGCGCCGTAGGGCTGCTCGCGGTCCGGTGTCGCGACGGCGTTCTCGACGGTGTCGGCGACGGCGGAGCTGGTGGGGGTGGTGGTCGTCACGAGGGCAGGACTCCAAAGGAAGTGGTGGGATGCCGGACCCACCAATCTTAGCGGCGCGCGGCGACGAACAGATCCTCGGATGGGCGTCGGAGGTCGACGCCGATTCGTCACGGTGCGGTGCCTGATTCGCGGTCTCTTCACGAGCTTCGAGATCGACCGTGACGATCGGTGCGATGGTTGCGTCCTATCACCAACGAAGCGATCAACCGCTCGCTCGAGACGAACCAGGAAGGGCAACACCATGTCGAACACCACCAACTCCCCGAAGCCCACCGTCACGAAGGGTGTCGTCGGCGAGAACAACGCCGCCACGCAGACGAACACCCACGGCAAGACGGTCATCGACAACGGCGTGGTCGCGAAGATCGCCGGCATCGCAGCCCGCGAGGTCCGCGGCGTGCACGCCCTCGGTGGTGGCGCAGCCCGTGCCTTCGGTGCCATCCGCGACGCCATCGGCTCCTCCGACCTGTCGCAGGGCATCCGCGTCGAGGTCGGCGAGACCCAGGTCGCCGTCGACGTCGTGATCGTCGCCGACTACCCGGTCGACCTGCAGGCCGTCGCGAGCGAGGTCCGCGCCTCCATCATCCGCGCGATCGAGCAGTTCGTCGGCATGGAGGTCACCGAGGTCAACGTGACCGTCAGCGACGTCTTCATCCCGTCCGACGACGAGGACCAGAACGCCGAGGCGCGAGTCCAGTGACCGCCACCAACACCGGCATCCTGATCGGTGCCGTCCTCGCACTCAGCTGGGTGGCCTTCGGGTTCTGGGCGTTCGTGTTCGTCGCGGTCGCGATGGGGATCGGCGCCCTCGTGGCCCGCATCGTCACCGGCCAGACCGACCTGAACGCGATCGTCGACGCCGTCCGCGGGAAGCGCGTCTCGTCATGACCACCGCCGTCCTCGACCGGGGTGTCCCCTCGGTCGCCGAAGCTCCCGTCGTGCACCCGCACGGCGGGCCGGGCCGGACGCGGATCACCGCGAAGGCCCTCGAGCACGTCGCCGTGAACATCGCGGCCGAATCGCTCGGGGTCCCGGCGGGACGCGTGAAGGTCGAGCTGGCCGACGACCGGGGCGCACTCGCGCTCATCGTCACCTCGCCGATGCGTGCGATCCCGCTGGCGCGCGTCTCGGCCACCCCCGACGCGCTCCAGCGCTCCGGGGGCTCCATCGTCGAGCGCGTCTCGGCCGCCACCGGTGCCATCGCCGCTCGCGTCGAGCAATTGTCCGGTTCGAGCGTCTCGCGCGTCTCCATCCGCGTGAGCGGACTCGAGATCGACCAGGAAGGACGCGTGTCATGACCCCCACAGCCACGACCCCGGTCACCGGCCCGACGCGGGTGCTCCGGCGCCTGGCTCGCCGCGAACTGCACTCGCCGCGCTCGACCGCCGCGATCCTCCTCGCGGTCCTGCTCGTGCTCGTCGCGCTCTGGATCGCCGTGGAGACGGTGCTCGCCCTCATCGGCGTCCGCCCGCTCCTCGTCGCCCCGGGTGAGATCCCGGGAGCCGCGGCCAGCCTGCCGACGACGCAGCCCGTCATCCTCGCCGTCGCGGGCGCACTCGTGCTCCTGCTCGGGGTGGTCCTCATCGGGATCGCGCTCGGACCGGGGCGTCGTCACCGCCATCTGTTGTCGACCGGGCGCGTACTCGCGGTCGTCGATGACGAGGTCATCGCGTCGGCCCTCGCACAGCGCGCTTCGACGACGGCTGCCACGCATCCTGACGGCACCTCCGTGGCCGTCGGCCGGCGGAGCGCCGCGATCCGGATCACCCCCGCCAGCGGCATGCCCGTCGACCGGTCCGAGGTCGACCGCGCCGTCGCCGCCGACCTCGACGCGTTCGGCCTGCAGCCGTCGCTCCGGGCGACCACCTCCATCTCGTCGAACGGGAAGGTCGGACAGTGAACTCCACCAACCGCGGACTGAACCGTCTGCTCATCCTCCTCATCGGACTCGTGTTCGTCGTGATCGGGGCGGCGGCGCTCGCCGTCGTCACCGTGCCCGTCGTCGCCGACTGGTGGCGCGACAACCGTGCCGCCGTGCTCGACACGATCGACGGCTGGTTCGCCTGGAACCCGTTCGCCGTTGTGCCCGGCGCGGACGCCGGACAGACGGCCCCGGTCCTCGTCCCGATCGCCGGGATCGTACTGCTGGTGCTCGTCGCCGCCCTGCTCATCTCGTTCGTCCTACGCCAGGGTCGTGGCCGTTCCGGCGTCGTGCATCGCGCGACCGTCGAGCACGGCGACATCGTGCTCGAGACGGACGTCGCGGCCAACGCGCTCGGCGATGCGCTCGACGACACCGAAGCGTTCTCATCCGTCCGCGTCTCCGCCTGGGACGTGAACCGGGCGCAGGCGCTCAAGGTCGCCGTCACCTGCCGGCGCGGCGTCTCGCCCCGCACGGCGGTGGAGACCGTCAGCACGGCGCTGGAGTCGCTCGACCGCCTGCTCGGCGTCGAGCTCCCCGTCCTCGTCGAGGTCGGTGGCGGCTTCCGCGCCGCCAAGCCGAAGCGCGTCCTCCAGTGACCGTCACTGATCCGGACGTGCCGGCGCAATTGCAAGCCCCCGTCCGAATCGGCTGATCCGCAGCCGCGCGTCGCAGAATGCCAGTGTCGCGGGAAGAACCATCGGGACACATCAACGCCCCACGGCGATCCGTGGGAGAGGGAGCAACACCATGGGTAAGAAGATCCTCCTCATCATCGTCGGCCTCATCGCCTTCGGTGCCTACACGCTCGGCGCGAAGGCTGGACGCACCCGGTACCGCGAGATCAAGCACGCCGCAGAAGAGTTCTGGAACGACCCTCGCGTCGAGAAGGCGCGCAAGAAGGCCGTGAAGAACGCGAAGAAGGCCACGGCGAAGGCGCAGAAGGAAGTCCAGAAGAAGCTGCACTGAGCCCCTTCGCCCGCCCGTCCTCGGGTGGAACGCGGCCCGCTCGCCCAGGTCTGGGGGAGCGGGCCGCGTTCGTGCTCACAACACCTTCGAGAGGAACGCCCGCGTCCTGGCGTGCTGCGGGTTGGCGAGCACCTCGCGAGGTGCTCCCGTCTCCACGACGACGCCGCCGTCCATGAACACGAGTGAGTCGGCCACCTCCCGGGCGAACCCCATCTCGTGCGTGACGACGATCATCGTCATGCCGTCCTTCGCGAGTCCCTTCATGACGTCGAGGACCTCGCCGACCAGCTCCGGGTCGAGTGCCGAGGTCGGCTCGTCGAACAGCATGAGCTTCGGGTCCATCGCGAGGGCCCGCGCGATCGCGACCCGCTGCTGCTGACCGCCCGACAGGTGACCGGGGTACGCAGCCGCCTTGTCGCTCAGACCGACCCGGTCCAGGAGTTCCCGGCCGCGCTGCTCGGCGACCGCGCGCCGTTGGCCCTTCACCTGCATGGGTGCCTCGATGATGTTCTCGAGCGCCGTCATGTGGGGGAACAGGTTGAACCGCTGGAACACCATGCCGATGTCGCGCCGCTGCTTCGCCGCCTCCTTGGGCTTCAACTCGTAGAGCTTGTCGCCCCGCTCGCGGTATCCGATGAGGTCACCCTCGACGAGCAACCGTCCGCCGTCGACCCGCTCCAGGTGGTTGATGCAGCGCAGGAAGGTCGACTTGCCGGAGCCCGACGGCCCGACCAGGCACATCACCTCGCCGCGTCGTACCGTGAGCGAGATGTCCTTGAGGACCGTATTCGAGCCGAAGGACTTCACCACGCCCTCCGCGCGGACCATGTCGGTCGTGTCCGTGATCGTCATCGTCGTTCTCCGCTCTCGCCGTCGGCAGGACTCTGCTTGGCGCGCGCCTCGGCCTCCTGGACCTGGATGGCCTCGGTCGTGACCGGTGCCCCCGCGTCGATCCGGGTGAGCCCGCGCGCGAACCGCTTCTCCAGGAAGTACTGACCCACCATCAGGATCGAGGTGAACAGCAGGTACCAGAGCGACGCGACGATGAGCAACGGGATCGGGTTGAACGTCTCGGACGAGATGTCCCGCGACCTCGTGTAGAGCTCCTGCGTGAACGGGACGGCCGTCACGAGCGAGGTGGTCTTGAGCATCGAGATCACCTCGTTGCCCGTCGGCGGGATGATGATCCGCATCGACTGCGGCAGGATGACCCGCCGCATCGTCTGCGCCCAACTCATCCCGAGCGCCGTCGACGCCTCCTCCTGCCCGCGGTCCACCGACAGCAGACCGGCGCGCACGATCTCCGACATGTAGGCGGCCTCGTTGAGCGCCAGCCCGATGACGGCGATCCAGAACGTGTTCAGCGCGGCGTCCGTCGGCAGCTGCGCGATCGGCGGGAGGAACGGCAGGCCGATGTTGAGCGTCGGATAGATCGTCGCGAGCAGGCCCCAGAAGACCAGCTGCACGTAGACCGGCGTCCCGCGGAACAGCCAGACGAAGCCCCATGCGATGGCCTTGAGCACCGGGTTCGGCGACAGTCGCATGATCGCGAGCACGACGCCGAGGACGATGGCGCCGATCATCGAGTACACCGTCAGCTGCAGCGTGATGAGCGCTGCCATGGTGATCCGCCGGTCGAAGACGTACTTGCCGACGGCCGGCCAGTCGTACGCCGGTCGCGTCGCCGCGTCGACCACGAAAGCGACGAGCAACAGCACGATGATGACGGCGAACACGTTCCGCCAGGGATGGCGGAGCTTGACGACCTTCAACGGCACCGGGGGCGCGGACGCCGTTCCGGTGGTTCTGGAGTCGCTCACGGTCAGCTCGTCGCGCCGTTGATGTCGATCTTGTCGATGGCGCCGGACTCGACGCCCCACTTGCTCAGGATCGAGCCGTAGGTGCCGTCGTCCATGAGGGACTGCAGGGCGGCCTGGAGGGCCTTGCCGAGGTCGCCACGGTCCTTGGCGATCGGCATGCCGTAGAGGAACGTGGAGTAGACGTCACCGGAGAGTTCGAGCTTCCCGTCGCTCTGCTGGACGGCGTACTGCACGACCGGGGAGTCGGCGGTCATCGCGTCGGCGCGGCCGAGCGTGACCGCTGCCGTCGCCTCGTCCTGCGTGTCGTAGCCGAGGGCCTCGATCGCGGGCTTGCCGGCGTCCGTGCAGGCCTGTGACTTGGCGGGGACGTCGTCGAGGGCCTCCGTCGTGCCGTTCTGGACGGCGACCTTCAGCCCACAGGCGTTGTCGGGGTCGACGGACTTGCCCGCGAGGGTCGCCCACTGGATCCCGGCCGTGAAGTAGTCGACCATGTCGACCTGCTGCTGACGCTCCTTGGTGTCGAAGAAGGACGACAGCCCGACGTCGTACTTGCCACCGGTGATGCTCGGGATGATGTTGTCGAACTTCGCAACCTGGTAGTCGGTGGTGAGGCCGAGCTTGCCGGCCATCGCGTCGGCGAGCTCGATCTCCCAACCGATCGGGTCGCCGTTCGCGTCCTTGAACTCGTTGGGCGCGTAGGTCGCGTCGGTGCCGAGGATGAGCTTGCCGGCTTGACGGATGTCGTCGGGGAGCAGTGCCTCGGCGGCCTTGTCGACGGTCACCGCGGCAGCTGAGCCGGTGGCGTCGGGTGTGGCGACCTCGTTGTTGACGCAGCCGGTGAGCAGCAGCGCGGCGGCGGCCGTGAGTGCGGCCGGGAGCAGGTATCGGTTCTTCATGTCAGGTTCCTTGCTCGGTTGATGTGGTGGTGGAGGTGAAGACGCGGCGTCCGGCGATCCAGGTCCCGACGGTCCTGGTGTGCGCGATCTCGGTGGTGGGGCCGGCGAACGGGTCGCGATCGACGAGGACGAGGTCTGCGACGGCGCCGACCTCGATCACTCCGGTGTCGTCGCGGTGGTCGATCCGGTTGGACCCGTGCGTGTACGCGGCGATCGCCGCCCCGAGCGTCAGCGACTGTCCCGGGTTGAGCGGTTCGGGGTGGTGGTCGGGATCGTCGGCCGGGAGCGTCCGGTTGACCGCCACATGCAGGGCCTGCCACGGGTCGGGGGTCGTGACGGGCCAGTCCGATCCGGCGCAGAGCAGGGTGCCGAGTCGTGCCGCATCGCCGAACGGATACTGCCAGGAGGCGCGATCCTCGCCGAGCAGGGGCAGGTTCAGCTCGACCATCTGGGGCTCCCACGTGGCCCAGAGCGCCTGCATGTTCATCGTGACGCCGAGTCGGGCGAACCGCGGCAGGTCGTCGGGGTGGACGATCTGCACGTGCGCGATGTGGTGCCGGTTGTCGGTCTCGCCGTTGCGCTCCCGCGCGGCCTCGAGGGCGTCGAGGCACTCGCGGACCGCCCGGTCGCCGATCGCGTGGAAGTGGACCTGGAATCCGGCGGCGTCGAGCCTCGTGACCGCTTCGACGAGGATCGCGGGCTCCAGGAAGGAGATGCCGCGCTCGGGCGCGGTGTCACCGCAGTGGCAGGTGCGGAGGTAGGGGTCGATCATCGCGGCGGTCCGGTTCTCGGGGATGCCGTCCTGCATGATCTTGACGGTGCCCGCCGTGAAGCGCCCGGTCGTCGTCCCGAGGGCTGCGGCGCGGCGTGCGATCGCGTCGCGGCGTGCGATGAGTTCGTCGATCTGCTCGAGTCCACGATCCCGGTCCCACCAGAGCGCCCCCACGACGTCGCTGGTGAGTGACCCGTCCGCCATCGCCTGCAGGTAGGCGTCGCTCGTGTCGGTGTGACTGCCGTAGTCGCCGACGATCGCATCCTGCCAGCCGGTGACGCCGAAGCCGTGGAGGGTCTGCTGAGCTGCGATGAGGGCGGCCGCGACGTCCTCATCGGTGTCGACGGGGACGAACCGGGACACGAGCGAGCGGGCACCCTCGTGGAGCATGCCGTTCGGGGTGCCGTCCGCGTCCCGCTCGATCCGGCCGTCAGCGGGGTCCGGTGTGGTGTGGTCGATGCCGGCGAGACGGAGTGCCGCGGTGTTCACCCAGGCGCCGTGGTGGTCGCGGTTCTGGAGGAAGACGGGGCGGTCCGGCACCACCCGGTCGAGGTCAGCGGCGAGCGGGGTGCCGCCGGGGAAGGCGGCCTGTTGCCAGCCGCCGCCGACGACCCACGGGCGCTCGGGGTGGGCCTCGGCGTAGGCGGCGATCGTGGCGAGGTACCCCTCGGGTGTGCGCTCGGCCGACAGGTCGCACGCGAGCTGTTCGAGTCCGGCCTCGACGGGGTGGACGTGCGCGTCGACGAAGCCGGGGAGCAGGAGACCGCCTCGGAGGTCCACGATCTCGGTGTCGGGACCGATCGCCGCGCGCGCGTCGGCGTCGAGGGCGACGATCCGGCCGTCGGAGACGGCGACGGCACCGGTCTGCGGCGTGAGCAGGGCGTTCCGGAAGACGGTGCCTCCGGTGAAGACCGTGTCCGCGTTGCTCGTCATATCACCTGCTCGAAGCGTCGGTGGTGCCGTCTGGCCGGCGCGTCATCCTCGGCGCGCTAGCGGTATCGAGAGCATAACCCGGATCGAGGTGACGGATTCGTGCGTCGGATCGCGTTTCTGCAACGGATTCCTCCAGCCGTGGCGTCAGTGCACGCGAACGGGCCCGGAGCATGTGCTCCGGGCCCGGCTGATTGCAGGAGGTGTGACGCGGCTCAGGCGACGAGCGTGCGCAGTCCTTCGATCAGGGGCGTGGTCGGACGCCCGATCAGCCGACCGAGGTCGCCGCTCGTGTCGGCGAGGAGCCCGTCACGGGTGTTGCCGTCGAGGGCGACGACGAATCCCGCGGTGCCCTCATCGAGACCGGCGGCCAGCAGGGCCGTCAGGTGGTCCTCGGGGGAGAGGTCCTGGTACGCGACCTCGCGGCCGACGACCTCGCCGATCGCCTGCGCCAGCTCGTTGTGCGACCACGCGACGTCGCCGGCGAGCTCGTAAGCCTTGCCCTCGTGGCCGTCGGTGGTGAGGACGACGGCGGCCGCCTCCGCGTAGTCGGTACGCGACGCGCTCGACACGAGACCGTCGCCGACGCTCCCGACGAACGATCCGGTCGCCTTGGCCTGGTCGACGGACTGGCCGTAGTTCTCGGTGTACCAGCCATTGCGGAGGATGGTGAAGGGGAGGCCGGACGCGTGGATGAGCTCCTCGGTCGCCTTGTGCTCGGGGGCGAGGATCAGCGGGGAGGTGTCGGCCCGGAGCGCGCTCGTGTAGACGAGGCGGGCGACGCCGACGCGCTTGGCGGCGTCGATGACCGCGGCGTGCTGGGCGACGCGCTGGCCGACCTCGCTGCTGGAGACGAGCAGGACCGTGTCGCCGGCCTCGAGGGCGGCGTCGAGGGTGGCCGGGTCGGCGAAGTCGACCTTCGCGGTGCGGACGCCCTGCGCAGCGAGATCGGCGAGCGCCTCGGTCCGGCGGCCGGTGGCGACGATGGTGGCGGGGTCGGTGCCGCGGGCGAGCAGGTGCTCGACGACGAGGTGGCCGAGCTGGCCGGTGGCTCCGGTGACGACGAGAGACATGTGAGGGTCCTTTCGATGGGGTTCGCTGAGGAGGAACCCGCTTCCGATCACATTACTTCCCGATCTGCAGTACCCACTTTGAGGTAAGCTACTGTCCAATAAGTAAGGAATGAGTCATGACGAGCGTAGACACGCAGCTGGGAAGACGCCCCGGATTCACCGACGGCATCCTGCCTGCCGCCTGCCCCTCGCGCACGGTGCTCGACCACGTGACCAGCAAGTGGGGCGTCCTCGTCCTCCTGGCGCTGTCCGACGGCACCCATCGCTGGGGTGAGCTGCGACGGGTGGTCCAGGGCATCAGCGAGAAGATGCTGGCCCAGACGCTCCGCACGCTCGAGGAGGACGGCCTCGTCGTCCGCGTCGCGCACCCCGAGATCCCGCCTCGCGTCGAGTACAGCCTGAGTGACCGCGGTCGCGACCTCAACGAGCACCTGATGCCCTTGATGGCGTGGATCGACCACAACGCGTCGGAGATCCTCGGACGCTAGGCGGTCCGGCCGAGTGCCGCAAGGACGTCCACGAGCGTCGATGGGTCGCCGACGTTCCCCGGGACGACCACGTAGAGCTTCTCCTCGTCCTCGGGTGTCACCACGCTCCACACCGAGACCCCGGGCAGTACCTGCCCGAGGACGCGTGCGCGCCTGGCGCCGAGTCCGACCCGGGCGACCTCGGCGGAGGTGATGCCGCCCTTCGACACGACGACCTCCACCGATCGTCGGAGCGCGGCGGTCGCCGACGTCAGCGCGATCATCACCCGCTCGCCGTGGTCGAGCGTGTTGTGCGAGGCGTCTCGTTCCCGCTCGGACGAGATCGCGGCGAACCCCGTCGCGGTGAGTCGCGCTCGAGCGGCGTCCGCCACGGCCCGTCCGGTGGCGGCGGCATCCTGGAGGGCGTCGCTCGTGGGGACGATCTCGGCGGGGCCGAACGCCGCCTCGACGGGCGCAAGCTGTCGCGTCGCACCGATGGTGTGGGAGCCGCAGACGAGGAGCGCGGCGACCGGCTTCGCGACGAGCGGCGAGGGGAGGAGGCCGTCGCTCTCGACGCCCGCGATGGCCGCAGCGAGGGGGGACGCGGACCGGACGACCACGTCGGCTCCGTCGGCCCAGGCCGCCGTGATGGCCTGCGCGATGATCCGGACGTCGTCTCCCGTCTCCGCGTCCGGAAGGAGCACCGTTCCGGGAGCGGCGTCACGGAGAGCTGCACGGAACTCGGCGGCGCCGTCGCGAAGACCCGCCAGACCGAAGTGGGCGGTCTCCCGCCCGGACTGCTCGCGCACGTAGTCCGGCAGGTGTCCCGAGCGGAACGGGAACACGGGGTCCTGGGCGTACTCCGTCTCGTGGGCCGGCAGTGTCTCGTCACCGATCCGGACGTAGTGGGTGCCGTCGATCGTCGTGCGCCCGCCCTCCGGGAAGGCCGGGACGAACACGATGACGCTGCGGTCCCCGGTGAAGACGGCGGTCTCGGGGAACACATGCCCGCGCAGGGTCGAGTCGCCTCGGAGGACGATGTGGATGCGTTCTCCGAGACGACGGCCGGCCTCCGCCGCCTGCTCGTGGGTACGTTCCAGGAGCGCGACGGCCTCGTCCTCCCGGACGGCGCGGGTGTTGGTGAGCAGGTAGACCGCGTCGGCTCCGCCGAGGGCCTGCTCGATGAGGTCGGCGTCCCACTCCAGCAGGACGTCGACGCCGGAGGCCGACTGCGTGCCGGTGGGGTCGTCGTCGAGGATGAGGGTCTTCATGCGTGGGGCTCCTGGTAGGTCTCGATCACGCGGGAGTCGTCGCGTGCGCCGAGGCCGGACGCCGCAGCGGCGAGGAAGCGTTCGCGCGCCGCGTCGAGGACGGGGGTCGCGGCTCCGGCGGCGCTCGCCGCATCGGCGACGAGGCCGGTGTCCTTGACGAAGATTTCGACGCGGCTCATCACCGGGGCATCGGTGTCCTGCAGCATGCGAGGTCCGCGATCCGACAGCATCCAGGACGCGGCCGCACCGGACTCGACGAGGGGGAGGACGGCCGCCGGGTCGAGCCCGAGCGAGGATGCGAGGGCGAGGGCCTCGGCGGCAGCGGCGATGTGCACGGCGCAGAGGTGCTGGTTGACGACCTTGATCGCCTGGCCGTCGCCGATGGCTTCGCCGACGATCCTGGCTGTGCCGAGGGCGGCGAGCGGCTCCGCTGCGGCCGCGGTGGCGGCGGGGGATCCGGATACGAACATGGTGAGCTCGCCGGTGCTGGCGCGTGCCACGCCGCCGGTGACCGGTGCGTCGACGACCGCTGCGCCCGCGGCTTCGAGACGGGCGGCCTGCTCGACGACCGAGGCGGGGCCGACGGTGCTCATGATGATCCAGGTCTGGCCGGCGGGATCGGTGTCGGCGAGGGCGAGGGTGACGAGTTCGGCGAGCTGGTCGGGCGTCGCGACCATGACCACGACGGTGTCGGCCTGCGGCGCCTCGGTGATCGACTCGACCGCGCTGATGCCGGCGTCGGCCGCGCGTTCCCGTGCGGCGGGGAAGGGGTCGACGCCCGTTACCCGGTGGCCGGCCGCGGCGAGCTGGGTGGCCATCGGCAGGCCGATCGCGCCGATGCCGACGAAGGTGATGGTGTGTGCGGGCTGTGGCGTCGATGCCATGGCGTCCTCCGGTGGATTGGTTGGACCAATCGTAGCTGCCGGTGTCGACGCGGGCAAGCGCCCGGTGGTGGACGCCCGGCTGCCCGTCGACACGGGGTACGCGGCTCCTTCCGGCCATTGAGCTTGTCGAAATGCCCCCCGAGGATCCTTTGACACGTCGACGGGCCCCGTGCGCGCAGCTCAGCGATCGAGGGTGATTCGGGGGCCCCGGCCCGGTGACCGAGGTGGCGCGGCTCGACTGCCCTTCGACAGGCTCAGGGACCGAAAGCGTGTGAGCACAGTCCAGCCCGGTCGCTGAGCTTGTCGAAGTGCCCACGAGGACCCCGTCGACAGGCTCGGGTACCGAATCGGTTCTGGGTACACCTCTCCCGGTCACTGAGCCTGTCGAAGTGCCCACGAAGAACCCATCGACAGGCGCAGGTGCCGGCGGGGGTCAGAACGGCGCGGGATCGGGTTTCGTCCGATACTGCTTCCCGTCGGGTGTCGTCCACTCGAGGACCCCGCCGGGCCCGTGGTCGAGGTTCCAGCCGGGCAGGTGCTTCATCCGGTGGTGATGTCGGCAGAGACAGGCGAGGTTACCGACATCCGTCGTCCCGCCGTCTTCCCAGGCGACCGAATGATCGAGGTCGCAGGCCCTGGCGCGCCGCCCGCACCCAGGTGCCCGACAGGTGCCGTCCCGCAACCGCACCGCGCGTTGCAGATCGGCCGGAACCCGGTACTGGTTCCGCCCAACGGAGAGCACCGCACCCGTTTCCGGTTGGACGAGGATCCTGGTGAAGCTTGGTGCGTTCACCGCGATACGTGCAGCGGTTTCCGGATCGATCGGACCGTACCCGTCGAGCGTGGCCGGGGCGTCGCTGGCACCTGCCATGCTGAGCGCCGGGACGGTGATCTGCACGGTGGGCTTGATGTGCTCCTGGACCTCGATCGGGTGCGGCAGGACCGGGCTCGTCATCACATCTTCCGGGGTCACCCCGGTGAGCGCGAGCGCCGCGAGGGCATCTGCCTGCAGCTGAGCGCAGGTGCGAGTGTCGCCGGCGTTGCGTGACTCCGCCGCGGCCGCCTCGACGCGCTCCGCGATGCCCTGCGCGATCGGTGCCGTCGTGAAGAGGTGCACCCACGCCATGCCGTCGGCGGCGGGCTCGAACTCGACGCGGCGGTCGGCCTCCGGCCGCCGAGCGCGTGCGGTGATGGACTCGGGGTGGAGTCGCTCGCGGAGCGTGCGGGCGCGCTTGCGGAGGTTCGCGTTGGTGGACTCTTCCGCGACCGGCAGGACCTCAGCGAGGAACACCGGCCGCCCCGCGGTCGGCACGTCAGTGAGTTGGTCGATGATCGTCTGTGCGTGCCGCGCCGAGATACGGCCGGCCTCGAGCGAGGCGAGCACGGCGGGCGCGTCGTTCACGAGGCGCTCGGCGTCGTTCGTCGCCCGCTGCACGGTCCGCTCGGGCGTTCGGGTCGCCATCGCGAGGGCTGCGCAGGTGGAGCGGCGCGAGAGCGCCTGCCGTTCCGCGGGCGGGAAGATCGCCGGGACCGTGACGTCTGCGAAGGCGTCCGCGTAGGCGGCAGACCGAGCAAGCAGCCGAGCCTCCTCGGCGTCCAGGCTGGCGCGACGCCGCTGGATGTCCGCGTAATGGTCCGAGAACTCCGCGAGGCGCGCGGCGCACTCGTCGCCAGCTCGAACTGCGGAGGCGGTGGTCTCGGTCATGGAACAAGTCCATCATGGACCACTGACATTCCAGATGCTGAGTCGGCCCGGTTGTGGAAATGTCCTCGAGTGCCCTTCGACAGGCTCAGGGAGCGGAGGAGGCATGCCGGATTCGCGGGGTTCTCCCGTGTGCCCTTCGACAAGCTCAGGGACCGGAGGAGGCATGCCGGACTCGCGGGGTTCTCCCGTGGGCCCTTCGACAGGCTCAGGGAGCGGAGGAGGCATGTCGGGTTCGCGGGGTTCTCCCGTGTGCCCTTCGACAAGCTCAGGGAGCGGAGGAGGTATGTCGGGTTCGCGGGGTTCTCCCGTGGGCCCTTCGACAAGCTCAGGGACCGGAGGGGGTTGCTCTGGGTCCGGAAGGAATCCGCGTGCACCTCTTCCGGTCACTGAGCGTGTCGAGGTGCCGACGAGTGCCCTTCGACAGGCTCAGGGACCGAAGGGGCGTTGCCGGGTTCGGCGGGTGTTCCGCGGGCCCTTCGACAGGCGCAGGGACCGGTTGAGGTTGCCCGGACGGCGTCGGGGTCGCGAAGCGTCAGCTCGCGCCGTCGTCGGCTTCGAGCTGCAACCAGTCCTCGAAGTGCTGGCGCATCGCGCGTCGGGCGCCCTCGGCGTCTCGAGCGGCCAGGGCGTCGACGACGGCGTAGTGCACGCTGTCGGTCCGACGGACGCCTCGTTCGTCCGGCTGCTCCACCTCGATCGCGCGGAGTCGACGCTGCCGGATCGTCTCGCGGAGCACGTGACTGAAGCCCTCGTGCATGAGTCGGAAGATCGGGTCGTCGACGATGGCGTTCAGTCGGCTGTGGAAGTCGACGTCGGCCTCGAGCGCCGCATCGTGATCCCCGGCGAGCGTCGCGGCGATCATGCGGTCGACGTCGTCGCGCAGCACTGCGACCGCTTCGTCGGTGACGAGCCCGGCCGCCGCCTCGGCGACGGTCTCCTCCAGCATCATGCGCGAGCGGGCGAACTGATCGTCGGACAGGTAGCCCAGCTGACGGGAGATGGTGAACCAACTGCGGACGAAGTCGTCGCCCGGAGCGTCGATGGAGGTGCCCCGACCCTGGGTGCGGTGGAGGAAGCCGAGCCGTTCGAGGACTGCGAGCTGTTCGCGAAGGGCGCCGCGGCTCATCTGCAGTGCCTCGCCGAGCTCGCGTTCCGGAGGCAGGCGCCGCGCGGTGGTGCCGGGCTCCGGCGTGGCCAGTTCGACGAGCCTCGCCACGAGCGCTTCGAGCGGCTCCGCCATGCTGCCCCCTCGATTGGTCCGACCAGTGTCGATGGTAGCCGGTGGTGCGGGCCGCCCTTCGACAAGCTCAGGGACCGGATTGGGGCTCGGGGACCGGACTGGGGCTCAGGGACTGGATTGGGGCTCAGGGACTGGATTGGGGCTCAGGGACCGGGGTGGGGCTCAGGGACCGGGGCGGGGCTCAGGGACCTGGGCGGCACTGCAGATTCCCTCCACCGACGCAACACGCCCGCCCCGACGGATCGGGACGGGCGTGGAAACGACGTGTGTTGGCTAGACCGCCTGGAGGGCCTGCACGGCGCTCGTGAAGAAGGCGAGACCGTCGACACCGGAGCGCATGGCGAGCGGGGTGTCGGGACCGAAGCCCGGCTCGATCGCGTGCTCGGGGTGCGGCATGAGCCCGACGACGTTGCCGGCCGGGTTCGTGAGGCCGGCGATGTCGTCGAGCGAACCGTTCGGGTTCACGCCCGCGTAGCGGAAGGCGACCAGGCCCTCGCCCTCGACACGTGCCAGGGTCTCGGCGTCGGCGATGTAGCCGCCGTCGGCGTTCTTGAGCGGGATGGTGATCTCCTGCCCCTTCGAGAACTGGTGGGTCCAGGCGGTGTCGGCGTTCTCGACCGTGAGCAGCTGGTCGCGACGGATGAACTGCTGGTGGGCGTTCCGGATGAGGCCACCGGGCAGCAGGTGCGCCTCGACGAGCATCTGGAAGCCGTTGCAGATCCCGAGGATCGGCATGCCTTTGCCGGCGGCGTCCTTCAGCTCGGTCATGATCGGCGAGACTGCGGCGATCGCGCCGGCGCGGAGGTAGTCGCCGTAGCTGAAGCCACCCGGCAGGATGACGGCGTCGACACCCTGGAGGTCGTGGTCGCCGTGCCAGAGCGCGACGGGCTCCGCACCCGCCATGCGGACCGCGCGCTGGGCGTCGCGGTCGTCGAGCGAACCGGGGAAGGTGATGACACCGATACGGGTCGTCATGCCTCGGAGCCCTTGGGGTAGTGGATGGCCACGACGTCCTCGATCACGGCGTTCGAGAGGATGTCGTCGGCGATCTGCTGCACCGTGGCGCGCGTGGCGTCGGTGATGGGGCCGTCGACCGTGAGCTCGAAGCGCTTGCCGATGCGGACATCGGTGAACTCGCTCTTGCCGAGACGCGCGAGGGCGCCGGCGACGGCCTTGCCCTGGGGGTCCAGCAGTTCGGCTTTCGGCATGACTTCTACGACGATGGTCGGCACGGAGGTCTCTTTCGTTGCGACGCGGCGGGGATGCGAACAGTCTAGCGCCGAGCGCACGACGCCCGTCCGACGAGGTGCGTCGGACGGGCGTCGTGGTCAGCGGGTCATTCCGGGAGGGCGGCGTCCGCTTCGTTCGCGTCGCCGGCGATGCCGCGGGCGAGCGTCTTGTTGCGGAAGAAGTCCGGTCGGAGCTTCGCCTGGATGAGCATGATGACGATGCCCGCCACGATGATGATCATGCCGAGGATGAACACGAGCCCGACACCGCCGATGTTCGACCCGCTGCCGTAGTCGGGGTCGGCGCTCTCGATGATCGTGGTGAAGAAGAGCACGCCCAGGATGAGACCGCCGACGAGCGGGGAGAAGAACTGGAAGAAGAAGTTCCGTGCGCTCGAGAACCACTGCTTCCGGAAGTACCAGACGCACGCGAACGCCGTCAGGCCGTAGTAGAAGCAGATCATCATGCCGAGGGTCGTGATCGTGTCCCAGAGCACGTCCTCGGAGATGAAGCGCATGACCGCGTAGAACACCGACGCGACGACACTCGAGACGATCGTCGCGTAGCCGGGCGTGAAGAACTTCGGGTGCACCTTCGAGAACTTCGGCGACAGCGCGCCGTAGTGCCCCATCGCGAGCAGGGTCCGCGCGGGGGAGACGAACGTCGACTGCAGCGAGGCGGCCGAGGACGACAGCACCGCGATCGACACGAGGATCGCGAGCGGACCGAGGATGGGCCCCGCGAGCGAGAAGAACACGTTGCCCTGGATGTCCTCGTTGCCGAGCCCGAACTCGCCGGCGCCGACGCCCGCGTAGTTGATGAGCGCGACCGACAGGAACAGGTAGAGGACGACGATGATGACGACCGTGGCCGTGGCGGCCTTGCCTGGCGTCGAGCTCGACCCCTTCGTCTCCTCGCTCATCGTCAGCGTGACGTCCCAACCCCAGAAGATGAAGATGGAGAGCGAGAGGCCGGCGGCGAAGGCGCTGAACGACCCGACGGCGAACGGGTTGAACCAGTCGAGCGAGATCGGGAGGGCGTCGAACGCGTCACCGCCCGCGACGTGCGCGAAGGCGACGATGCCGAACAGCACCATCACGAGCAACTGGAAGCCCACGAGCACGTACTGCAGCTTCTGCGTCGTCTGCATGTCGCGATAGGAGATGAGCGTCGCCCCGAGCATGAACGCCAGACAGGTGATGACGTTGATGAACGGGTTCGACGTGAGGCCGGCGATGTCGGGGTTCTGGAAGATCTGCGACAGCATCAGGTAGAAGAAGTCGACCGCGATGCCCGCGAGGTTCGAGAGCACGACGATGGTCGCGGCGATGAGGCCCCAACCGGCCATCCAACCGACCCACGGGCCGAACGCGCGCGTCGCCCAGGTGAACGAGGTGCCGGAGTCCGGCATGCGGCTGTTGAGCTCCCGGTAGCCGAAGGCGACGAGCAGCATCGGGATGAAGCCGACGAGGAAGATGGCCGGCACGTGGGTGCCGACCTCCGCGACGGTCGGACCGAGGGCACCGGTCAGCGTGTACGCCGGGGCGATGCACGAGATGCCGATGACGATCGCGCCGACGAGGCCGACGGTGCCGGCGCCGAGGCCCTTCTTGGAGAGGGCGCCCGTCGCGGTGGTCTCGGGGTGGGCGACGTCGCGCGGGGGAGTGGTTTCGGGAGGAGTCATGTCGGGTCTCCGAGGGTCAGCACGGAGTCGCGGGGCACGACCACCATGGGTACGGGGAGCTCCCGCAGCATCTTCGCTGCCGTGGAGCCGAGGAAGAGGTGCTTGGGGGTGGCGAGTCGGCTGGAACCGACGAGCACGATCTCCGCGGGCTTCCACTCGAGGTGCGAGACGGCGTCCTCGATGCGGGTGCCCGAGGCGATCTCGGTGGTCACGTCGATGTCCTTCGGCAGGTGCTCGGTCGCGTAGGCGAGGACTTCCGCCGCGTGAGACTCGGCCCGGGCGGTCGCTTCGGGGTGCTCGGCGCCCTCCGGCTGGTCGAGTGCGACGAGCGAGACCAGGCGGAGCGGGATGACCGCGTTCTTGGCGACGACGATGGCCGCGTCGAGCAGCTGGTGCGCGCCGGCCCGGGTGCCGATCGCGCAGGTGATCCGGCTGACCGTGCCGCCGGTGGGCTGCGCTTCGAGGAGGTCGCGGCTACCGACCGGAGCGAGGGCGACCGGGACGACCGCCGAGTGCAGGAGCGTGTTCGCGACGCTGCCGAGCGTGAACCGGCCGAGGAGTCCGCCGCGCGCCGCACCGATGATGATGAGCCCGCCCTCGAGGATGCGGGAGGCCTCCAAGAGGCCCTCCGCGAACGACTCGTCGTACACGAGGTGCGTCTTGGCCGTGATGTCGGCTGGGACCGCGTCGAGCGCCTCGGCGAGCCAGCGTTCGGCCGTCTCACGGAGGAACCGTTCGTAGCCGGGATCGGCCGGGGTGATCGTCGGGCGTTCCTCGTTCGCGAGCACGAGGACGATGTCGAGCCGGGCGCCGGTGGTCCGAGCGATCCGGATGCCGAGCGCGAGCGCGTCGCGTCCCGCCGGAGTATCGGTGTAGCCAACGATGTATCTCATCTGGTGTTCGCTTTCGATCGGGTGCGCCCTTCGACAAGCTCAGGGACCGGGACCAGGATGCACGGCGGTGTGCGGGTGTTTCGTTGGTGCAGGGTATCGACGGGGGTGCCCGCTCGACAAGGGCGGGGAGCGGGCTGTGGTCGGGGAGCGGAGCGCCCTTCGACAGGCTCAGGGACCGAGGAGGTCGGAGACGCTTACGCCTGGTGGCGGGCGATGATCGCCTCGGCGGTGTCGGCGCCCTTGCGGATCGCGCCGTCCACGTGCTGGTAGCCCTCGGCGGCGAGGTCGCTCGTCGACCAGAAGATCGGACCGACCGGCGTCGACTGCATGGCGCCGTAGCGCGAGAGGCCACCGAGGTCGAAGCTCGCTGCGTACGCGCCTCGCGTCCACTCCTCGCTGCCCCAGTCGCTCTCGTAGTAGACGACCGGCGAGAGGGCCTGCTCGCCGTAGTAGTGGGACAGCGAGGTGAGGATCCGCTCGCGGCGCTCCTCGGCGCTCAGCTTGAAGACCTCGTCGGCGCGCTCGTCCGAGACGAACCCGACGAGCGTGCCGCGCGGGTCCTCGTGGTTGGTGTTGTCGTAGGCCTCGTGGACGAGCTCGTACGGGCTGAACGCGGTGGCCGACAGGCCGTCCTCACGCCAGAACGGCGTCTCGTACACGGCGTGGACCTTGATGACGAGCCCGAGCGACATGTGCTGGTGCATCTGGTGGCTGAGGCGCGGCAGCGGCGGCTGGAAGTCGATGCGGGAGTAGAGGTTCGGCGGGACGGCGACGATCGCGTACCGCGCGTTGACCGTCACGCTGTCCGCCTCGGCCGAGACGCCGGCGTCGGACCACTCGAGGCGACGCACGGGCGAGGACAGGTGGACGTCGTCGCCGAGGGCCTCGGCGAGCTTGATCGGGACCTGCTGCAGGCCGCCGACGACGCGCTTGTCGAGGATGAAGTCGGCCTCGACGAGGTGGGTGAAGCTGCCGGCGGACGCCGCCATGAGGAGCGCCTGCAGGAGCGAGAAGGAGTGGGAGGGCTTCGTGAGCATCGCGGCGGCGATGAAGAGGGCGATGTTGTCGCGCGCCTCGACGTCGTCCGTCTGCTCGGCGAGCCAGGCGCTCCACGAGATGCGGTCGTACTCCTTCGCCCGGGCGTGCGCCCACGGCTCGGTGACGCCGACCTGCTCCACGAGCTCGTCGAGCAGGGTGATGAGTCGCTCCATCTCGGCCGCGGTCGACTCGGCGACGGGGAAGATGTCGCCAGTGAAGCGGGTGCGCACGCCCTCGGCGTTGACGTAGACGCTGTCGCCCTCGCGGTAGCGGGAGTAGGTGTCGAGCCCGAGCTCCTCGAGCGTGGCGAGCAGCGCGGTCTGGTCGGGGGAGACCCACTGGCCGCCCAGCTCGAGCATGGCTCCGTCGATGTGGTTCGTCCAGAGGCGACCACCGACGCGGTCGCGCGCCTCGAGGACGGCGACGGACAGGCCCGCCGCGCGGAGCTTGGTGGCGGCCGTGAGCCCGGAGGCCCCGGCGCCGATGATGACGACGTCGCGTTCGATAGCGCTCATGAGGTGTCTTCCTGTTCGTGGCCCTTCGACAAGCTCAGGGACCGGGGTGGTGCTCGGGCGACCGGGGTGGTGCTCGGGGGCCGGGTGGTGCTGGTGTCGGCTGGTGCTCGGGACCGGCGCCGATAGTCGAGTATGGCGGATCCGGCGGTCGGATGGAACCGAGGATGGCGAGGTCGCCGGTCGGATCGACGATCTGCGACGGTTTCCGTTGTGCCGACCGAGGCGGTCAGCCGATGGGCGTCATGGTGTACTTCGTGTACAGGTACTCGTGGATGCCCTCGAGCCCGCCTTCGCGTCCGATACCCGACTGCTTGATGCCACCGAACGGTGCAGCGGCGTTCGAGATGACGCCGACGTTGAGGCCCATCATGCCGGTCTGCAGGCGGCCGATCATGCGCTGTCCGCGGGCGAGGTCGGTGGTGAACACGTAGGAGACGAGCCCGTACTCGGTGTCGTTCGCGAGCCGCACGGCCTCGTCCTCGTCGTCGAACGGCACGATCGCGAGGACCGGGCCGAAGATCTCCTCGCGGAGGATGTCGGACCCCGGCACGACCCCGGTGACGACCGTCGGCTGGAAGAAGGTGCCCGGTCCGTCGACGGCCTCGCCGCCGGTGAGGACCTCGGCGCCGCGCTCGACGGCGTCGCCCACGAGGGTCTTCGCCTTCGTGACCGCGCGGTCGTCGATGAGCGGGCCGATCGTCACGCCGTCCTCGGTGCCACGACCGATGCGGAACGCGTTGACCTTGTCCGTGACGCGCTTCGCGAACTCGTCCGCGACGTCGCGGTGGACGATGAAGCGGTTCGCTGCGGTGCACGCCTGTCCGATGTTGCGGAACTTGGCGGCCATCGCGCCCTCCACGGCCTTGTCGAGGTCGGCGTCCTCGAACACGACGAACGGGGCGTTGCCGCCGAGCTCCATCGAGGTGCGGAGGACGTTCTTCGCGGACTGCTCGATGAGCTTCTGGCCGACGGCCGTCGAGCCCGTGAAGCTCAGTTTGCGGAGCCGCGGGTCGGCGATGATCGGGCCGGACACTGCGGAGGAGCTGGAGGTGGTGATGACGTTCACGACGCCGGCGGGGAGACCGGCGTCCTCGAGCAGCTTCACGAAGTACAGGGTCGTGAGCGGCGTGAGCTCGGCGGGCTTGACGACGACCGTGCAGCCGGCGGCGAGTGCCGGGGCGATCTTCCGGGTCGCCATCGCGAGGGGGAAGTTCCACGGCGTGATGAGGAAGCACGGACCGACGGGGTGCTGCGAGACGGTCATCATGCCGGTGCCCTCGGGGTTCGACCCGTAGCGTCCGGAGATGCGGACGGCCTCCTCGGAGAACCAGCGGAGGAACTCGCCACCGTAGGTCACCTCGCCGTTCGCCTCGGCGAGCGGCTTGCCCATCTCGAGCGTCATGAGGAGGGCGAACTCCTCGCGGCGCTCCTGGAGGAGGTCGAAGGCCTTCCGGAGGATGTTCGAGCGGGTGCGGGGAGCGGTCGCCGCCCACTCGTCCTGAGCGGCGACGGCTGCGTCGAGGGCCGCGGTGCCGTCGGCGACCGAGGCGTCCGCGATCGTCTTGATGACGTCGCCGGTGGACGGGTCGCTCACGTCGAGCGTGGCGCCCTCCGTCGCGTCGCGCCAGACGCCTCCGATGAACAGGCCGTTCGGGACCTTGGCGAGCAGATCGGTTTCACGTGCGTCGGTCATGGGTGGAGCTCCTTGGTGGTGTCGGTGCCGTCGGTCACAGTGTTTCAGCGTGCATGCCCCTCGACAAGCTCGGGGACGACCACATCGGTCCCTGAGCTTGTCGAAGGGCGGGGGCCGCCTCGGTCCCTGCCCTTCGACAGGCGGTTCCTGAGCTTGTCGAAGGGCGGAACCGGCGGGCGTGGCGTCAGTTCGCGGCCAGCGCCTCGAGGACGACGTCGAGTCCTTCGTCGAGCAGCTCGAGGGGGATGGTCAGCGGCGGGAGGAAGCGGACCACGTTGCCGTAGGTGCCGCAGGTGAGGACGATGACCCCGGCTTGGTGGGCGGCCTTCGCGACGCGTGCTGTGAGGGCGGCGTCGGGCTCGCCGGTGGCTGGGTCGACGAACTCGACCGCCATCATGGCGCCGCGCCCGCGGATGTCGCCGATGCGGAGGTCGGAGGCCTGTGCCGCGGTGAAGCGGTCGACGATACGGGTTTCGATCGCCCGGGCCGAGGCTGCGAGGTCCTCCTCCTCGTACGCTTCGATGGCCGCCAGGGCGGCGACACAGGCGAGCGGGTTGCCGCCGTAGGTGCCGCCGAGGCCGCCGGCGTGCGGGGCGTCCATGATCTCCGCGCGTCCGGTCACGGCGGAGAGTGGCAGGCCGCCTGCGATGCCCTTGGCGGTGATGATGAGGTCGGGCACGATGTCGAAGTGCTCGGACGCGAACATCGCACCTGTGCGGGCGAAACCGGTCTGGACCTCGTCGGCGATGAAGACGACGTCGTTCGCGCGGGCCCAGTCGAGCAGGGCCGGCAGGAAGCCATCCGCCGGGACGATGAAGCCGCCCTCGCCCTGGATGGGTTCGATGATGATCGCCGCGAGGTTGTCTGCGCCGATCTGCTTCTCGATCTGGGTGATCGCGCGCTGTGCCGCCTCGGGGCCGGTGAGCCCGCCGTCGCGGAAGGGGTAGGACAGCGGTGCGCGGTACACCTCGGACGCGAAGGGGCCGAAGCCGCTCTTGTAGGGCATGGACTTGGCGGTGAGGGCCATCGTCAGGTTCGTGCGGCCGTGGTACGCGTGGTCGAAGGCGACGACCGCCTGCTTCTTCGTGTGGCTGCGGGCGATCTTCACCGCGTTCTCGACCGCTTCGGCGCCCGAGTTGAACAGTGCCGTGCGCTTGGCGTGGTCGCCGGGGGTGAGGCGGTTGAGCGCCTCGGCGACCTCGACGTAGGAGTCGTAGGGGGTGATGGTGAAGCAGGTGTGGGTGAACTCCTGCAGCTGTCGGGTGACGGCCTCGACGACGCGCGGGTTGCTGTTGCCCACGCCGGTCACGGCGATGCCGGACCCGAGGTCGATCAGGGAGTTGCCGTCGACGTCGACGAGGACGCCACCGCCCGCGCCGGCCGCGAACACCGGCATCGTGGTGCCGACGCCGGACGCGACCGCGGCGTGCTTCCGCGTCATGAGTTCCTCGGAGATCGGTCCGGGGATGGCGGTGACGAGGCGACGTTCCTGGGGGAGCGAGGGTCCGCCGAGGATGGAGGGCGCGGGGGCTGCGGTGCTGCTCGTCATCGGTACTCCTTCGGCTGCCGCGTCCGGCGGGGGCGCCGAGGTCGTCCGCGAGCAGTGCACCCAGGCTAGGCAGCGGTCCGCGTCGAGGCAGTCGACAGTCTGTCCATGCAACTGACATCGGTTGGACGATCCGGCATCCGTGCGTAGACTCTCGCCATGGCACCGACGCTGCAGGACCTCCTCGACCACCGTGCGCTCGGTCTCAAGCTCGTGGTGGCCGGGACCGAGGGCGCGCTCGACCGGCAGGTCGCCTGGGTGTCCGGGTCCGACCTGCCGGACCCCACGCCGTTCCTCCTCGCCGACCAGGTGCTGCTCACGACGGGCACGCAGTTCGGGACCGCGGTGTCGACGACGCAGGTCGAGGCGTACGTCGCCCGCCTCGCCGACGCCGGTGTCGCCGGACTGGGGTTCGGTACTGAGGTGATCACGGCCGGGACGCCGCCGGAACTCGCCGAGGCCTGCGCGGCGAACGGGATGCCACTCATCGAGGTCCCGTACCGAACCCCCTTCATCGCCGTCATCCGGTACGCGGCCGACCTCCTCACCGAGGCGGCGCGGGCGAGGGACGCCTGGGCCCTGGGCGCCCAGCGCGCCATCGCGTTCGCCGCGCTCCGCCCCGACGCGACGGCCGCCGTCGTCACCGAACTCGCTCGGTCGCTCGGTGCCTGGGTCGTGCTCTTCGACGCGCATGCGACCCCGGTGGCGATCGCGGGCGACGGGCCCACCGCCGGTCCCGAGACCGAGCGCCTCCTGGAGCGGGTGGCCGGCGAGGCCACCATGCTCCTCAGCCGCGGACAGCGGTCGGGGGCGACGCTCGCGAGCCGCACCCGCACGGTCTCGCTCCAGACCCTCGGTCGGCGTCGGGACCTCCGAGGTGTCCTCGCCATCGCCGGGACCGACGGCCCCCTGGACGCCGCGGCCCAGAGCGTCGTGACCTCCGTCGTCGCCATCGCCGGGCTCACCCTCGAGCAGGGCGGCGCGCTCGGACGGGCTGGGCGCTCGCTGCGCACCGGCGTCTGGCAGCTGCTCCGCGCCGGACAGACCACCGCGGCGCGTGAGGTCGCCGAACAGCTCGGTACGCCGTTGCCGACCGGAGCGGTTCGTGTCGGCGTCTGCTCCGGGCCGACCGAAGGGCGCGAGGCGCTCCTCACCGAGCTGGAACGGGCCGAGACGCTCAGTCCGGGTTCGCTCTTCGTCGCCGAGCAGGACGGACGGCCCGTCCTCCTCCTCGCCGCGGCCGACGGGGACACCGAGACGGACGTCGATCGGGCGGTCGAGGCGGCGATCGCGGCAGCCCCCGGACGGCGGCTCGGCCTCTCGCGATCCCTCGCGCTCGCTGATCTGACGACGGGGATCGACCAGGCGGTCTCCGCACACGAGCACGCCGTCTCCGCCGGCGAGGCCGTCGTGCGGTTCGGGGCGCTCGCCGCAGCGGGGATGGCAGGGTTGCTCGACCCCGTCCGCGCCGCCGCCGTGGCCGAGGAACTGCTCGAGCCCGTGCTCCGCGTCGACCGCGATGAGGGCTCCGACCTCGTGCCGAGCCTCCGCGGCTGGCTCGAGGCGAACGGTCAGTGGGAGCCCGCCGCGCGGCGACTCGGGATCCATCGACACACGCTCCGCAACCGCATCACCCGGGTCGAACAGGTGCTCGGGCGACCCCTCGACACCTTCGCCGCTCGGGCCGAACTCTGGCTCGCACTGGTCAGCCTGCCGGACGGCGACGCGTTGCGGTCCCACGCGGCCGTTCTGTAGCCTCGACCGCACGGCGCGCGTGTGCTCCGTGGAACCACGAAGGGGGCAGCGCGCATGAGGATACGAACGGTGGTCGGCCGGGTGCCGGTCACGATCGCCCTGGTGCTGGTCGTCCTCGTCGTCGGGGTCGTCGGGCGTGGCCTCTGGGAGTCGACGACGGCGCAACCGTGGTGGGACGCGGTCGCCTACGGCTTGCCCGCCTTCGAGGCCGGGCGCTGGTGGACCCCCGTCACCGGGACGTTCCTCGTCGTGGAGCCCTGGGCCTACGTGTTCGCGGTGATCGGGTTCGCCTGGGTCGGCCTGCTGGAGTGGTGGCGGGGACCGAAGGTGGCGCTCATCACCTTCGCCGCCGGTCAGCTCGCCGCCGTCCTCGCCACCGCCGGGTTCCTCTGGGCCGCGAGTCAGCTGCCCTGGCCGTGGGCGACGAGCCTCGCCGGGATGCTCGACGTCGGTCCGTCCGGCGGGACGATGGCCTGTTTCGCCGCCTGTGTGTCGCTCTTCGCCTCGCCCTGGCGGCAGCGGGGCTGGATCATCGTCGCGTCCTACGCCGCGATCGGGGTCCTCTTCATCGGCTCGCTCGCGGACCTCGAGCACGCCTTCGCGGTGCTCTTCGTCCTCGCGGTGAACCGTTCCTTCCGCATCCAGCGGGCCAGCGTCCGCGAGCGCCGACTGCTCGCGTTCACGACGAGCGTGGCCCTCGGTGTCGTCCAGATCGTCGCCCTGCTCGTGCCGACCAACGGCCCGTTCGGTCCGACCGCTCCGGCGGAGGGCCCGTGGCTCGACGTCGCGATCGACACGATCGTGATCATCGTCGTCGCCAACGGCCTGCGGCTCGGTCGCCGCTGGGCCTGGGTGCTGAGCGTCGTCTGGGCGATCCTCAACGTCCTGGTCGCGGTCCTGTACCTGGCGCTGTCTCCGTTGGACCCCGCCGAGCTCCCGATCGACTGGGGCGACACCGACGTGTTCCTGGCGACGTCCGTGCTCTGGCTCGCCTTCCTCGTCTACCTCCTTGCGACCCGCAGCGCGTTCTCGTCCCACCGACGCCGGCAGCTCGGCGTCGGTCGGAAGCAGCAGCAGGACCTGCCGTCGGCGGACGACGCCCGCGCGATCATCCGGACCGACGGCGGCGGCTCGCTCTCCTGGATGGCCACGTGGGACGGCATGGAGTACTTCCGCACCTCGGTGGGCCTCGTGCCCTACCAGAAGCACGCCGGCGTCGCGATCGTGCTCGCCGACCCGCTCGGCCCGCCGGAGCACCTCCAGGCCAGCGTCGAGGAGTTCGTCCAGGCGGCCGAGCGTGACTCCCTCATCCCGTGCTTCTTCAGTTCCAGCCAGGCGACGAAGGACGCGATGCCCGAGGGATGGCGCGACCTCATCATCGCCGACGACACGATCGTCGACCTCCCGGGTCTCGCGTTCACCGGCAAGGCCTGGTCGAACATCCGCACGGCGCTCAACAAGGCGGAGCGCGAGGGGATGGTCTTCCGGATGAGCACCTACGCCGCCGAGACCTGGGGCGTCCGACAGCAGATCCGCGCCATCTCCGAGGGCTGGGTCGGCGACAAGGGTCTGCCGGAGATGCGGTTCACCCTCGGGACCCTGCAGGAGGCCGACGACCCCGAGGTCCGTCTGGCACTCGCGATCTCACCGGACGGCGACGTCGACGGATTCCTCAGCTGGCTCCCGGTCTTCGGCCCCGACGGCGAGCACCGCGGGTGGACGCTCGACCTCATGCGGCGACGCGAGGAGGGCTTCGGTTCGGTCATGGAGTTCCTCATCGCCTCCTCGGCCAAGGTCTTCGCCGAGGAGGGGGCGCAGATCCTCTCGCTCTCGGGCGCGCCGCTCGCGCACCGGGTGGAGGACGACGAGGGGCGCATCGCGCACCTGCTGGGTCAGCTCAGCGGCATCCTGGAGCCGGTGTACGGCTTCTCGTCCCTCCACCGGTTCAAGCAGAAGTTCAACCCGCGATCGGAGCCGATCTACCTCCTGTACCGCGACGAGGGCGACCTCACGCGGATCGCCGCGGCGCTCACCCGCGCGTTCCTGCCGGACGCGACGCTCCGGCAGTTCGCCGGCGCCGGCATCGACATGCTGAAGCGCGACTGAGCGGAGGCCGACCCTCAGGCGGTGTCGCCGCCCGGGAGGCCGGCGGCGCCGAGGTGCGTCGCCCCGCGGGACCGCGCACGCTGCTCCGCGAGCGCGGCGGCGAACTCCGCCTCCCAGTCGGAAGCGACCTCGATGCCGAGGCGCTCGGCCTCCTCGATGGTCAGCTCCTTCGGGAAGCCGTTCGTGTCGGACAGTCGGAACACGTCGTGTCCCGTCATGACCCGCCCGGCGTACCCCTGGACCATCTGGAGGCCTGCGCCCAGCGTGCGTCGGAACGACTGCTCCTCCTTGACGAGGACGGCGACGACCTCGTCGCGGGCGGCGGCCACCTCCGGGTAGTCGTCGGCGTACAATCCCGCGATGACGGGCACGATCTCGCCGAAGAAGTTCTCGTGGAGGTCGAGCGAGAGTGCGAGCCGGATCGCCCGTCGGAGCAGCCGCCGCATGACGTAGCCCTGCTCCTTGTTCGACGGACGCACGCCGTCCACCGCCAGGAAGGTCGCACCCCGCAGGTGGTCGGCGATGATGCGCATGGCGGAGGTCTCGTCCTCGTAGCGTTTCCCGGTCAGCTCCTGGAGTCGCTCGACGATGGGCCACAGGAGCGAGATGCGGAAGACGTCGTCGGAGTCGATCGACGCGGCGGCGATGCGTTCGAGGCCGCCACCGAAGTCCACGTTGCGTCTGGCGAGTTCCTCGAACGATCCGTCCTCGCGTCGGCGGTACTGCATGAACACCTGGTTGCCGATCTCCATGAACCGTCCGCCGTCGCTCGCGGGATGCGCGAGGCCGTAGGACGGATCCTGGAACTCGGGGCCGAAGTCGTAGAACACCTCGCTGTCGGGGCCGCACGGGTCGCCGATCGGGGTGCCCTCGAGTGACCCGCCGCGGGACCACCAGTTCTCGCCGCCGTCGTAGAAGAAGATCCGCTCTCCGGGCCGCACCCCGCGGGCGTCGCCGTCGGCCTGGGAGCCGATCTCCGCGATCCCGTTGGAGACCCCGCGTTCGGCGAACACGGACGCCCAGATCGACGCGGCCTCGTCGTCGCGTGGGATGCCGTTCGCGGGATCGCCGATGAAGCAGGTGACGGAGATCCGCTCCGGATCCAGCCCGACGATGTCGACCAGGAAGGTGAAGAACTGCCGGATCTGCGTCTCCTTGAAGTAGTCGCCGAGCGACCAGTTGCCGAGCATCTCGAAGAAGGTGGTGTGCCGGTTGTCGCCGACGTCCTCGATGTCCTGGGCGCGGACGCACGGCTGGCTGTCGGTCAACCGTCGCCCCTCGGGGTGCTCCTCACCGAGGAGGTACGGCAGGAGTGCCTGCATCCCGCTGCCGTTGAACAGGGTGCTCGTGTCGCCGCGCGGGACGAGCGGCGCCCGCTTGATCAGCGCGTGGCCGTTCCGTTCGAGGAAGTCGAGGTAGGCGTTCCGGATGTCGTGGGCGTCCATGCCGACACGATTCCAGCTTTCGAGCCCGAGGGGAAGCCGGTCTGCGCGGCGACCCGGCTCAGTCCGCGTCGTGGAGCGATCGCAGGGCGGTCACGACGTCGTCGTGCCAGCGGCGGGCCGCAGGGAGCACGCCGCCGAAGATGGGGGTGTCGTGCGTCGCGCCCAGGTACATCGTCCCGCTCGCGTCGACGCCGTCGGCCCGGAGCGCTGCGAGGTAGGCCGCGCCGTCGCCGCGGAGCGGGTCGTACTCGGCCGTGAGGATCACGGCGCGGGGGAGGTCCGCGTGCGACCGGGCGAGGAGGGGCGACGCGTGAGGTTCCTTCGCCTGACGTCGATCGAGGAGGTAGGTCTTCGCGACGGAACGCAGCTCCTTGATCGCGAAGATCCTCGGGATCCCCATCTCCCGCACGGGACGGAGGTCGATGTGGCCGCCGGTGAGGTCCGTGACCGGCACCTCGAGTAGCTGGAGTCGGATGGGCAGTCGGCCGCGTTCGCGGTTCACGAGCGTGAGCGCAGCCGCGATGCTGCCGCCGGCGGACACCCCGGCGACGGCGATCCGCCCCGAGTCGATCCCGAGCGTCGCGGCCTCGGCGAACAGCCACTCGAGCGCCGCGTGGGCCTGCTCCAGCTGCGTCGGGTACCGGTGCTCGGGAGCGAGCGCGTAATCGACGGCGGCGATGACCACGCCGGCGTCGGCCGCCCGACGACGGAACCCCGCGTCGGTCGTCGGGTAGTCGATCCCGCCGATGCGGAACGCCCCACCGAAGAACGACAGGACCGCGGGCACCGCCTGGTCGCCGTCGGCCGTCGGCGGGTGGTAGAGCCGGATCCGGACGTCCGGGAAGCCGGCGACGGGGACCGTGTGCTCCTCGATGCGCAGCTCCGGGCCCGGGACACCGACGGTCGCGAGCTCCTTCTTGTCCCAGTTCCGCGCGGCCTTGCGGTGCTGTGCGCGCGTCTTCTTGCGGCGGGGTCCGGCGGTGGTGGCCTTCGCCGTCGGGCTCGAGGGCTTCGCCTTCGGCCCGGCGGCCTTCGGGGAGGTCGCCTTCGGGTCCGCCGCGGGAGCGGGCTTCGGGCGCGCGACGGTGGTCGTCTTCGGCCGCAGGAAGAAAGCCTTCGCCTGCTCGAGTGCGGTCGAGATGAGGTAGGCGCGGTGCGTCCGCGCTCGTTCGACGAAGATCGGGTCGAGGGGCAAACGACTCACCTGCTCTGCTGCTCGGATGGGCGGATTCCAGCAGTCTAGGCGGCTCGGTGGACGACGGCCGTGGCTTGCCTGATCGATCCTTCCGCGGGGCTTCACCTCCTGTTCACCGGGAAGCCCGGCCCTGTTCGGGCGCCGCTCGTAGCGTGATCACACGTACGGCACACAGCAGTGCCCGCGTCGGTCACTCGCGGTTCCGATCCACCGGAGCCACGCGCGGAGCGGGCGGGTGCATCGGTCCTTCTGAAAGGTACGTCCCAGCACATGAAGCTCTCCCTCACCCGCGTCGCTGCGCTCGGCGCCGCCGCCCTCCTCTCGATCGGCCTGGCCGCCTGCTCGAGCGCCACCGCCAGCGACACCGGTTCCGCCGCGGCCGGGACCTTCGCGGTCGACGACCAGACCCTCGTCTTCGGCGTCGTCCCCGACTCGGTCGACACGCAGACCAACTACCAGCCGCTCATGGACTACATCGCCAAGGAGACCGGCAAGAAGGTCGAGTACCACGAGTCGACCGACTACGCGGCCCTCATCGAGGCGGCCGTGGCCGGGAAGATCGACGTCGCCTCCTTCTCCGGCTTCACCTACGTGACCGCGCTCAACAACGGGGCCAAGATCACGCCGATCTCGTCGATCATCACCGTCAAGGGGCAGGAGCCGGGCTACTACTCCGAGGCGATCGTCCCGAAGGACTCGTCGATCACGAAGATCGAGGAGTTCAAGGGCAAGAAGGTCTGCTTCGTCGACCCGTCCTCGACGTCCGGGTACCTGTTCCCGAGCTACAACCTGCTCGAGGCCGGCATCGACCCCGAGAAGGACATCACCCCGGTCTTCGCCGGCAAGCACGACGTCTCGGTGACGAAGACCGCCGAGGGCGTCGAGTGCGAGGCGGGCTTCGCCGAGGACTCCGAGGTCGAGAAGAACGACGGCGTGAAGGTCATCGACCGCACGATGGTCCCCGGTGCGCCGATCGTCGAGTCCGACTCGCTGCCCGCCGACGTGAAGGAGAAGCTCGAGAAGGCCTTGTCCGAGGTCACGATCGACCAGATCATCGACTCCGGCGTGAAGAGCGCCGACAGCGACGCCTTCCGCGCGACCTTCTACGGCACCTCGCCGGTGGACGACGCGTACTACGACACCATCCGCGACATCTGCAAGAAGACCAACGCCAAGCAGTGCCAGGCCTGACCTGAGCGCCAGTCCCGCCCTTCGACAAGCGGTTCCTGAGCTTGTCGAAGGGCAGGAACGGCCGTCGATGATCCGCAAGCCACGAGAGGCAGCAGCCATGAGCGTCACCGAGCAGCAGGCGCGTCACAACGCACCCGACGGAGCGGAACCGCTCGTGCGTCTGCGCGGGGTCACGAAGCGCTTCGACCGGACGGTCGCCCTGCAGCGCGTCGACCTCGACATCCGTCGTGGTGAGATCGTCGTCCTGCTCGGTCTGTCCGGCTCCGGCAAGTCGACGCTCCTCCGTCACCTGGACGGCCTCGAGCGGCCCACCGCCGGGTCCGTCTCGGTCCTCGGTGACGAGGTGCCGGCCCTCGGACAGCGTGCCCTGCGTCGGCTCCGCGCCCGCGTCGGGTTCGTCTTCCAGCAGTTCGAGCTGGTCCCGTCGCTCACCGTCCTCGAGAACGTCCTGACCGGTTCGCTGGCGGGCGTCCGCGGACCGCGTCTCGGCATCCTCGGCTACGGCCGCACCCTGAAGTTGAAGGCGCTCGGCCACCTCGACCGCGTCGGGCTCCTCGAGCGCGCCTACCAGCGCGCCGACACCCTCTCCGGCGGTCAGCAGCAGCGCGTCGCCATCGCCAGAGCGCTCATGCAGGACCCCGAGATCCTCCTCGCCGACGAGCCCGTCGCCTCCCTCGACCCGGAATCGAGCGAGCAGGTGATGGCCCTCATCCGCGAGATCGCGATCGACCGCGGACTCACCGTCGTGTGCAGCCTGCACCAGGTCGACCTCGCGCTCTCCTGGGGCGACCGCATCGTCGGTCTCCGCCACGGCGAGGTGGTCCTCGACACCACGACCGACGGCCTGTCGAAGACCGAGGTGATGGAGATCTACGGCCGGGTCGCGACGAGCACCCGTGAGCTGCAGGCGATCGCGGTGGAGTTGGAGACCGACGAGCTGCTCGGCGACCCCGACGACGACCTCCGCGGCCTGCTCGGTGTCGAGGAGCGCGTGGGCGAGGACGAACTGCCCGACGACCCGGAGTGGGAGTTCGACGCCGATGTCGACGGCCGCGAGCCCGACGAGCTCCGTCGACCGGGCGGGACCCGCTGATGGTCGTCACCGCACCCGCGAAGGCGGCACCGCCCGCCGGCCGCCCGCCAGGACTCTCCGGACCCGTTCCCGTCGGTCGGCTCCGACCGCAGACGATCGCCGCGGTGCTCACGCTGATCGCGCTGCTCGCGTTCTCGGTCTACTCGCTCCTCGAGGTCGGGATCTCGATCCCGAACATGGTGGCGAGCTGGGGCAACGCGGTCAACTTCTTCAACCGGGTGGGCACGATCACGTTCCCGCCGCCCGGGGAACTGCTGTCGCTCACCGCCCTGACCCTGGGGATCGTCATCTCCGGCACCGTCCTCGCCGCGGTGCTGTCGATCCCGGTCGCGTACCTCGCGGCCGCCAACACGACCCCAGGGCCGGCGTGGCGCGCAGTCGGTCGGTTCGTCGGCGTGCTCAGCCGTGCCGTGCCGGACGTCGTCATCGCGATGATCCTCGTGCTCATGTTCTCGCTCGGCTCGCTGCCCGGCATCATCGCGATCGGGCTGCACTCCGTCGGCATGATCTCGAAGCTCTTCGCCGACGCGATCGAGCAGGTCGACGAAGGGCCGCGACTCGCGATCCGGGCGGCCGGCGGCTCGAAGCTGCAGGAGTTCACCTCGGGTGTCCTGCCGCAGGTCCTGCCGTCCTGGGTGGCCACGGTCCTCCACCGCGGCGACATCAACCTGCGCGGTTCGGTCCTGCTCGGCTACGTCGGCGTCCTCGGCCTCGGCCGTGAACTGTCGCTCGCGTTCAAATCCCTCGACTACTCGCTCGGCATCGGACTCGCGATCGTCATCTTCGCGCTGTGCGTCGTCATGGAGATCGTGTCGAGCACCGTGCGGACCGTGATGCTCGGGGTGCAGCCGACCGGACGTGGACTCGGTGACCGCGTCGTGCGTCGGGTGGCCGCGGGCCGGGAGGCACGTCGTGCGGCGGGTGGGAGCAGCCGCACGGTCGCCTCTCCGAGCGCCGAGTCCCGGATCGTCGCTGCAGCGAAGCGTCCGTGGACGCCGGCCCGCGTCCGCGACACCGTCGGTGCCTGGCTCGCCGTGGCGGTCGTGGTCTGGGGCGTCGTCGTGTCCGACATCCAGTGGGGCGACCTCGTGACGTTCTGGGCCAAGGCCCCCGACGTCCTCGTCCGACTCTGGCCTCCGTCGTTCGGCATGCGCACGACGGAGCAGATGGTCGAGGCGATGTTCGAGACCGTGGCGATCGCCTTCGCGGCGACCCTCATCGCCCTCGTCTGCTCGATCGTCATCGGGTCCCTCGCCGCACGGAACGTCGCCCCGAACCGCGGTGTCCGCACCGGCGCGCGGTTCGCGCTCGTCGGCATCCGCGGCATCCCGGAGCTCATCCTCGCGATCCTCCTCATCGTGGTCACCGGGCTCGGGGCCCAGGCGGGGACGCTCGCGCTCGGCATCTGCGGGATCGGCCTCCTCGGCAAGCTCATCGCGGACTCCTTCGAGGAGGTCGCGCCCGGACCGGAACGCGCGCTGACCGCCGTCGGCGCGACGCGCCCACAGGTCTACGCCGCCGCGACGCTCCCGCAGGGCGCCCGTGCACTGGTCGGGCACACCTTCTACACGCTCGACACGAACATCCGCGCCGCGACCATGCTCGGCATCGTCGGCGGAGGCGGCATCGGCTACTACCTGATCCAGGCGGACCAGGGTGGGAACTACGACCAGGTCACGGCCATCGTGCTGATGATCCTCGCGGTGGTCCTCGTCGTCGAGGGCATCGCCATGTGGATGCGGAGGGTGTTCTCGTGAACGGACGACGGATGAGCGGCGGGGTGTCGGCGCCGCGGGTCGGCCTCGGCGTCGGCTCGCTCGGAGCCTCGGCCGATCGCGCGGACGTCGTGATCGTCGGCGCCGGCATCGTCGGGCTGTCCGCGGCGCTCGCCGCTGTGGACGCCGGTGCCGAGGTCGTGGTCGTCGAACGTTCGGCCGAAGCCCAGGGTGCGTCGGTCCGCAACTTCGGTCATCTGGCCGCGACGCCGCAGGCCGGGCTCGCCGCCCGCCTCGCCGCGCGTTCGGCGGAGATCTGGCAGCGACTCGAGCAGGACGCTGGGCTGTGGGTCCGGCGCTCGGGCACGCACGTGGTCGCCCGGCACCTCGACGAGCTGCGCGTCCTCGAGGACTTCGCTGCGTCCCGTGCCCAGGCGGGAGCTGCGGCCGACGTCCGCCTGTACGACACGGCCGAGTTCCTGCAGCAGGTGCCGATCAGTGCCGACGACGTGGTGGGCGGCGCCTGGCTGCCACGCGACCTCCAGGTGAACCCGCGTCAGGCGCTGGGCGCCGTCACGGCGTACCTGGAACGCCGCGGGGTCGAGTTCCGACGCCGGACGACCGTGACGGGGCTACGCTCCGGCTTCGTCGACACCAGCCGCGGCGTCATCGCCGCAGGCCTCACCGTGGTCGCGGTGAACCACGACATCGACACGCTCCTCCCCGAGCTGGCCGAGCGGGCGGTCGTCCGTCGATGCGCACTCGACATGGTGCGGGCGCGCGCCGAACTCCCGATGCCGATGCCGGCGCCGCTCCTGACCGGGTGGTCGCTCCTGCGCTACGCGGGATTCGCCGACTCACCCGCCATCCCGGCACTCCGTGAGCGGTTGCAGCAGGACCACCCCGGGCTCGCCTCGCTCGACGTCAACCTCATGGCGACCCAGTTGCCGGACGGCTCGATCATCCTCGGCGACACCCACAGTCGCGGCGAAGCGGTCTCCCCGTTCCAGTCCGAGCACGCCTTCGACGAACTCCTGCGGGCTGGACGCACGCTGTTCGGGACCAGGCTCGACGTCCTCGAACGCTGGCAGGGCGTCTACGCCACCGCCCCGGAGGAGTTGCTCATCGACGAACCGACCCCGGGCGTCCGTGTGGTCGCCGCGACCACGGGCATCGGGATGACCACCGGACCCGCGCTCGGCGAGCTGGCCGTCGCCGAGCACCTCGGCCCGACCTTCTCGCCGGCGCAGCCGACCAGCATCCGTGCCGCATCAGCCCACCTTCAGAAAGGCCTCTCGTGACCAGCATCGATCGACCCCAGCAGGACAGCACCGCGGCGCCCGACCTCGACGACGACGTGGAGACCGACCTCGCCGACCTCGACGAGCTGGAGGGCGGGTTCGACGACGCGCACGAGGACGACCTCCTGCTCGAACTGGTGGTCCTCGACCTCGCCGGGACGACGGTCTCGGACGACGGCGTCGTCGAGGACGCCTTCCGCGTCGCCGCCGAGACGATCGGCATCGACACCGAGGACGCGCTCGACGCGGCCATCGAGCTCGTCCGCGACACGATGGGCCAGTCGAAGCTCGACGTGTTCCTCATGCTGACCGACGGCGACGAGGCTCGAGCCGCTTCCGGCAACGCCGCCTTCGAAGCGGCCTACGAGCGACTCGTCGGCGAGGGGCGCGTCGAGGCGATCGCCGGAGCCGAGGACACGGTGCGGCGGCTCCGCGAGCTCGGCGTGGGCGTCGTGTTCACCACCGGGTTCGCCCCCGCCACGCGCGACGCGCTCCTCGCGAGCCTCGGGTGGTCCGAACTCGCCGACGACGCCCTGTCGCCCGCCGACGCCGGTCGGGGGCGTCCAGCGCCGGACCTGCCGCTGACGGCGCTCCTCCGGTTCGGTGCGAGCGCCGTCGACACCGTGGTCGTCGTCGGCGACACGGCCAGCGACATGCTGTCCGGGGTGAACGCCGGCGCCGGGCTCGTCGTCGGGGTGCTCACCGGAGCACACGACGAGGAGACGCTGCTCGAGGCGGGCGCCGACGAGATCATCACGAGCATCGCCGAGTTGCCCGCGCTGCTCGGTCTCGACTGAACGACCGACCGGGGGAACCATGCACACGACGCTCACCGCGCACGAGGGCAACGACGTCTTCATCAGACCGTCGCCGATCGCGATGGTCTGGCAGGGGCCGGGGCACCCGCACCAGGCGATGGCGGTGCCCGGGGTGACGCTCGGGCCGGGCGACGTCCTCGTCGAGGTGGAACTGGCGACCGTGTGCGGCTCCGACGTGCACACCGTCCTCGGGCACCGTGACGCCGCCACGCCGCTCGTCCTCGGGCACGAACAGGTGGGACGCGTCGTGGCGGTCGGGGGCCCCGTCACCGCGGTGGACGGCACGGTCCTCGTCGCGGGGATGCGGGTCGTGTGGTCGGTCGTCGTGAGCTGCGGCGTCTGCGACCGCTGCTCCGCCGGCCTGGAGCAGAAGTGCCGCCGGCTCGCGAAGTACGGGCACGACCGGGTCCACCGCGGCTGGGAGCTGAGCGGCGGATTCGCCACCCACGTCGAACTCCTCGAGGGCACCGCCATCGTGATCGTGGGGGAGACGCCGCCCGCCGCCGTCTTCGCGCCGGCGTCCTGCGCGACGGCCACCGCGATCGCCGCACTGGATGCGGCCGGGCACGATCTGCCCGGCACGGCGGTCCTCGTGACCGGCGCCGGGATGCTCGGGCTGACGGTCGCGGCCATCGCGACCGATGCCGGGGCGCGCGTCGTCGTGAGCGATCCGGACCCCGCCCGCCGGCTGCTCGCCGGTCGCTTCGGCGCCATCGCGACCGTCGACCCCACGGTCGGCGCCGCCGAGCACCTCGACGCCGCGCACCTGGCGGCGGGCGTGGAGGGCTTCCCGGTGGCCATCGAGATGTCCGGCGACGCCCGTGCCGTCGACGCCGCCATCGCGTCGCTGTCGATCGGCGGGACGGCGGTCCTCGTCGGCAGCGTGTCGCCCGGTGCGCCGCTCGGCATCGACGCCGAACGGATCGTCCGACGCCTCCTCACGGTGCGCGGCGCACACAACTACCGACCGCGGGATCTGGCACGCGCGGTCGACTTCCTGACCGGTGCGTGGCGTCGGTATCCGTTCGCCGAACTCGTCGGCCCGGAGTTCCCCTTGCAGGACGTCGACGAGGCGCTCGTCGCAGCTGCATCGGGCGCCTTCCCGCGCGTCGGTGTCCGACCCTGAACGACCCGCGGGAGGTCACGCGAGCCGGCTCGAACCCTCCGGCGAGCCTCGCGGGATCCGGTCGAGGTCTCGGCGACGGCGTCCGAGGGCGACGTGACCTCTTCGAGCGCCCCCATTCCGGGGGTCACGACGGCCGATCCACCGCGGATTTCCGCCGATCTCGGCTCGTGAATCCCGCCGCATGACCCACCTTGTGGGGTATCCTCGGGCCATGACGGTCACGACTCGCCACCCTGGTGTGGTCCGTGTCGGTGGTCGCCTCATGGTCGTGGATCCGTTCGCGGAACGAGGTGAGCTCACCGAGGATCAACAGCGCGGCCACCAGCTGCGGCGGAGGATCACGCTCCTGCTCGGTGCATTCCTCCTGCTCAGCGGCTTCATCATCGGCGCGACGGTGGGCGTGCTCGTCGAGTGGTCACTCGTCCACGACGAACGCTCGTCAGTGTCGCTCCCCGGCTTCGACCCGGAGTGGGTGCCCGGGCTCGACGTCGTCGGTGCCTTGCTCGGTGCCATCCTCGTCGCCGTCTTCCTGCTCGTGTCGGCCGAACGACGCAACCGTCGTCGTCGCCTGGACGGCGGGCACCAGCCGTCGCGGTGGATCGACCCGCTCAACGATCACCTCATCGGGCTGAGCGACGACCTCCCGTGGACCTCGCTCTGGACGCTGACGCGCATGTACGCCACCGCGGAGCGCCTGCAGCGCGAGCTCGTGGAGCGCAGCGGCACCCGCAGCGAGGTGGGCAGTGACGATTCATGCGATCTCGTCGAGGCGCGGCTCGCGGCCGACGATGCACGCGACGCACTCGAGAAGACGGCCACGCTCATGGGCGTCATCGTGCCGGAAGGGCCGCTGCCCGATGCGCAGGCCATCCTGGCCGACAACGCTCGGCTCCGCGCCCGTCGGAAGACGAGCTGACCCGCACCTCCGCGATGCGGATGGCTTCGGTGGTCAGCGACCGCTGCCGGTGAGGCGCTCCAGGAGTTCGCGGTAGCGGGCTGCCGTCTGCGTGACGATCTCGGCAGGCAGGGTCGGCGGGGTGGGCGTCGAGGCGTCGTCCTGGTCCCAGTTGTGGGCCAGCCAGTTGCGGACGATCTGCTTGTCGAAGCTGGCCATGCGTGCGGTGGGGTCGTCGCTCGTCAGGTAGACGTCGCGGTCCCAGTACCGGCTGGAGTCGGAGGTGAGCACTTCGTCGCCGAGCGTGATGACGCCTGTCCCCGGGTTGCGGCCGAACTCGAACTTCGTGTCGGCGAGGATGACGCCGTGGCGTTCCGCCGTCAGTGATGCCGTCTCGTAGATGCCGAGTGACAGGTCCTTCAGAGCGACCGCGTCGTCCTCGCCGATGAGCTCGACCATGCGGGAGAACGAGATGTTCTCGTCGTGCTCGCCGAGCGGCGCCTTGTACGCGGGGGTGAACAACGGCTCGGGCAGGCGATCGCCGTCGCGGAGGCCGTCGGGCAGCGGGATGCCGCAGACGGTGCGGTTCGCGACGTACTCCTTCCAGCCGGAGCCGGTGAGGTAGCCGCGGACGACGCACTCGACGGGGAACATGTCGAGCTTGCGGACGAGCATCGCCCGACCGGCGAACTCCGCCGGGATGCTGGACACCGCGACACCCGCGGCGTCGAGCTCGTGATCGGGCACGAGGTGGTTCGGCACGTCGCGGAGCTGGTCGAACCACCAGAGGCTCAGGCTGGTGAGCAGATCGCCCTTGCCGGGGATGCCCGGCTCGAGCACGTGGTCGAAGGCGCTCACCCGGTCGCTCGCGACGACGAGCAAGAGGTCGTCTGGCCCGGCGGCCGGCTCGTACAGGTCGCGGACCTTGCCCGAGTAGACGTGGTTCCAGGCGTTGGTCTCCGAGGGTGCGCTCACTCGTTCATTATCGTGCATCGGCGGTGGCCGGGTCGGTCGCCGAGGCTTGCGACCTCGGGGCGTTACGCGTATATTCCATGCGGAATAGTTCGCGTGGAGTGATGGGAGAGTCATGGGCAAGGTCAAGCCGCTCGGCCTGCTCGCCGTCGCCGCGCTCGGCTACCTGGCCGAGCGCCCCATGCACCCCTACGAGATGTACCAACTCGCGCTCCACCGCCAGGAGGACCGCGTCGTCAAGGTGAGCCCCGGCTCGCTCTACCGCGCCGTCTACGGACTCGAGGCCGACGGCCTCGTGCTCGCGTCCGGGACCGACCGCGAGGGAGCCCGGCCCGAGCGCACCACCTTCGAGATCACCGACCTCGGCCGGCACCTGCTGGGGGAGCGGCTGCGCGAGCTGCTCAGCACCCCCACGAACGAGTACCCGGAGCTCGGACTCGCGCTGTCCGAGGCGCACGAGCTGGGCGCCGAGGAGGTGCGGATGCTGCTCGAGACCCGCATCCTCCGGCAGCAGGCCGAGCTCGCCGACCTCGATCGCCGCATGACGTGGGCGCTCGAGCGCGGGATCCCGCGCGTGTACTGGATCAACGTCCCCTACTCGGCCGCCATGCTGCGCGCCGAGATCGCCCACCTCGAATCGCTCCTCGCCGAGATCGCCGACGGTGCACTCGCCTGGCACGTGCCGGGGACCCGAGCGCCACTCCACGAGCAGGCGGCGACCCCGCCCGTGTCCGCTCAGCCGACACCCTCCACCTGAACCTCCGGGACGACCGACCAGTCCGGCCGGCGGTCCCGCTCATCCTCGCGTCCCGAACGCGAACCCGTCCTCCGTGCAGAAAGGGACATCATGTCCACCACCCCCACCACGCCTCCCCAGGGCGTCTCCGGTCCGACGCCAGGGGCCGTGCGCCCCTGGCCCGCGCTCTGGTCCCTGGTCATCGGCTTCTTCATGATCCTCATCGACACGACCATCGTGTCCGTGGCGAACCCCGCGATCATGCGCGGCCTCGACACCGACATCAACAACGTCATCTGGGTGACGAGCGCCTACCTGCTCGCCTATGCGGTGCCGTTGCTCATCACGGGCCGTCTCGGCGACCGCTTCGGCCCGAAGAACCTCTACCTCATCGGCCTCGTCGTCTTCACGCTCGCGTCACTCTGGTGCGGCCTGTCGGGCTCGATCGAGATGCTCATCGTCGCCCGCGTCGTGCAGGGCCTCGGCGCGGCGCTCATGACCCCGCAGACGATGGCCGTCATCACGCGCATCTTCCCGCCGGACCGCCGCGGTGCGGCCATGGGCCTCTGGGGAGCGACCGCTGGCGTCGCGACGCTCGTCGGCCCGATCCTGGGCGGCGTGCTCGTCGACGGCTTCGGCTGGGAGTGGATCTTCTTCATCAACGTGCCCGTCGGTGTCATCGGCTTCATCATGGTCTGGCGCAACGTCCCCGCGCTCGCCACGCACCCGCACAAGTTCGACGTGCTCGGGGTCGTCCTGAGCGGGCTCGGGATGTTCCTCCTCGTGTTCGGCATCCAGGAGGGCCAGAGCTACGACTGGGGCACGATCACCGGTCCGATCACCGTGTGGAGCCTCATCATCGCCGGTGTCGTCGTCCTCGGCCTGTTCGTCGTGTGGCAGGCCGTCATGAAGGGCGAGCCGCTGCTCCCGCTGGCGTTGTTCCGCGACCGCAACTTCTCGGTCGGCAACCTCGCGATCTCGACGATCGGGTTCACGATCACGAGCATGTCGCTGCCGCTCGTCTTCTTCTACCAGACCGTCCGCGGCCTGACCCCGACGCAGTCCGCGCTCATGCTCGTCCCGATGGCCGTGCTCTCCGCCGGGCTCGCGCCCGTTGTCGGGCGGGCGATCGACCGCGTGAACCCGAAGTGGTTCGCCCTCGCGGGGCTCCTCCTGCTGGCCCTCGCGCTCGGCTGGTACTCGATCCTCCTCACGCCCGAGCAGCCGATCCTCATGCTGCTCCTCCCGAGTGCCGTCCTCGGCCTCGCCAACGGCTTCATGTGGGGCCCCGTCTCCAACCTCACCACCCGGGGGCTCCCACAGCACCAGGCCGGTGCCGGCTCGGGCGTGTTCAACACGACGCGTCAGATCGGAGCCGTCCTCGGCAGTGCGGCCATCGCCGCGCTCATCCAGGGACGTCTCGCGGCCGAGCTGCCCGCTGCACCCGGTGGGGCGGCCGGTGGGGTGAGCGAGGTGACGGGTGGCGAGCTGCCCGAGTTCCTGCATGCCGGGTTCACCACCGCCATGGCCCAGTCGTTGCTCCTCCCGGCAGGCCTCGCGCTCGTGGGCGCGGTCGTGGTCCTGTTCTTCCAGAAGCCGAAGGCGGCCGACTGGTCGACCCCGGAGACCCAGCACGGACAGGCCGCTGCTGTCGCCGCGGCTGCCGCGACCGCCCGGTCCGAAGCCGAGTAGCGGCTCCGCCGACACGGCGACAGCGGACGGTCACGGGCCGAGGAGGTCCGTGACCGTCCGGGTGTCGCCGTTCCAGTACCGGAGCCCGGTGACGAGCCCGGACGGGAGGTCGCCGAGCGACCGGAGCACGGCGAGTGCCGCCGCGGTCTGCTCTTCGGCGACGCGTCGGGAGAGCGTGACGTGGGGTGTCCAGGCGCCGGGCCGGGTGTGCTCGAAGGCACCGGTGACGTCGCCGGCCACACGTCCGTGCAGCTCCAGCAGCTCGTGCGTGGGGATCGCCGTGAGCGCGAGGACGGCGCCCGAGCGACGCGGGAACAGCAGCGGAGCCCCGAGCCGGACGGCGAACGGCGCGAAGGCCGGTCGCCCGGTGAGCTCGAGGTCCTCGCCGGCCGACAGCGTGACGTGCGGACGGTTGCTCGCACCGCGATGCGTGGCCAGACTGCTGATGCCGAGGTCGAGGAGCGCGTGCCAGCGGTCGCGGACGGCGGCCTCGAGGGCCTCGTCGAACGTCAGATCGACGCTGCGCACCGGTCAGCCGATCGGGAAGAAGCCGTGGACGGCGGCGGCGAAGGATCGCGGCTGCTCCACCCAGGGGTAGTGTCCGCACCCGTCGAGCACGATGGCCTGGCCGAGCGGGAACCGCTTCGCGAGGTCGACGACGGGCGCGAGTCCCGTCAGGCCGTCCTCGGAGCCCGCGACCACGAGCACGGGAGCCGTCACGGTGCGGAGGGCGTCACGAATGTCCTCGACCTCGTCGATCGTCGGGGTGTGCACGAACGCGTCCTGCGCGGCCGGATGCCAGGCGCCCAGTCGCTCGTGTTCGCGGGCGGTGTCGTCCCAATCGCCCCAGGCGATGGGCGCCACCGCCGGGAACAGCCGGTTCCCCGAAGCGGAGTCCGGCGCCGCGAGCAGCGCGGGCAGCGCCTCGAGGAAGCCGGGGTACCAGTCCTCCGCCGCGTGCCGGGCGATGATCTCCGCGCTGTCGTCGTCCGTGTCGACGAGCCAGGTGGCGGGCGGCGTGATGAGGCACAGGCGGTCGAGCCGGTGCGGGTAGCGCGCGGCGTAGCTCACGGCGACGCGGGTGCCGGCGGAGTGCCCGAGGAGTTCGAGGCGGTCGACGTCCAGCCAGCGACGCACGGCCTCGACGTCCTCGGCGAGTTCCGGCCAGCTCGCCGCAGCGGTCGACGATCCGCTCTCGGACCGTCCGACCCCGCGCTGGTGCAGCACGATGAGGCGACGCCTGGTGCTCAGGCCGCCGAGATCACCGAGGTAGACCGGGTGGCGCGCCGGACCGCCGGCGAGGACGACGAGGGGCGGCAGGGTGTCGTCGCCGATCACGTCCACGTGCAGTCTGGTGCCGTCGTGACTCTCGACGACGGCCGACGACCCCGTTCCCGCTGCGGCGCTCATCCGGGCCGCGATCAGGAGACGCGTGCGGCGATGTCGGTGCGGTACTGACCGCCCTCGAGTTCGATGCGCGACAGCGCCTCGTACGCACGTCCGCGTGCCTCCGGAAAGGTGGATCCGAGGGCCACGACGTTGAGGACGCGGCCGCCGGTGGCGACCAGGCCACCGTCGACGTCGGCCGTCGCCGCGTGGACGAGGTGGACCCCCTCGACGGCGACGGCGGCGTCGAGGCCGGTGATGCTCCGGCCGGTGACGGGCGTCTCGGGGTAGTTCTGGCTCGCGAGCACCACGGTCACCGCGCTCGCCTCGGCGAACGCGGGTCGCGGCTGCTCGCCGAGCGTGCCGGTGGCCGAGCCGAGCAGGAGCGCCGACAGCGGCGTGACAAGTCGGGGGAGGACGACCTGCGTCTCCGGGTCGCCGAAGCGCGCGTTGAACTCGATCACGCGGATCCCGCGTTCCGTGAGGATGAGGCCGGCGTAGAGGAGGCCCTGGAACGGGTTGCCCTCCGACGCCAGCTGCCGCACGACGGGGACGGCGACCGTCTCGAGGACCTCGTCGACGAAGGCCGTCTCGCTCCCGAAGCGGTTGTCGAGCCAGGGCAACGGGGAGTAGGCGCCCATTCCGCCGGTGTTCGGACCGGCGTCGCCGTCGAGCAGCCGCTTGTAGTCCTGCGCGGGGGAGAGCGGGAGCACCGTCTCGCCGTCGGTGATGAAGAAGAGGGAGACCTCCTGGCCGTCGAGGAACTCCTCGACGAGGACACCGCCGTAGCCGAGCCAGTTGGTGGCGTGCTGGATGGCCGCATCGCGGTCGTGGGTGACGAGGACGCCCTTGCCCGCCGCGAGGCCGTCGGCCTTGACGACGTAGGGGGCTCCGAAGTCGTCGAGCGCGGCGATCACTGCGTCGAGGTCCTCGGCGCGGACCGCGCGACCGGTGGGTACGCCGGCTTCGTCCATGATCCGCTTCGCGAAGGACTTCGAGCCCTCGAGTGCGGCCGCCGAGCGGTTGGGGCCGAAGACCGGGATGCCGGCGGCGCGCAGCTTGTCGGCCACGCCGGCGACGAGCGGGGCCTCGGGCCCGATGACGACGAGGTCGACGGCTTCGTCCCGGGCGAAGTCGCGCACGATCGAGGGGTTCTCCTGGTCGATGCCGACCACGGTCACGTCGCCCGCGATGCCCGCGTTGCCGGGGGCGGCGATGATGTGGTGCCCGGCCTCTTCGGAGAGGAGAGCCTTGATGATGGCGTGCTCGCGAGCACCGGAACCGAGGACGAGGATCTTCACCCGTCTAGCTTAAGGCGCAATGGCCTAGCCTCGAATGCATGGCCAGACCCAGGATCACGGACGCCGTCGGTCGAGCAGCCCTGGAGCAGGCGCTCGGGCACGCACCGGCGTCGCGCACGGACACGGCGACCGCGGTCCGCTACCTGTTGGAGCTCCTCGTCGAGCGGGCGCCCGGCAACACCGTCGAGGTGCGGGTGCCGCCGTTCGGTGCGGTGCAGTGCATCGAGGGCCCCCGCCACACCCGAGGCACGCCGCCGAACGTCATCGAGATGGACGCACCGACCTGGCTCGCGCTCGCCTCCGGCCGCATCGACTGGACCACGGCGATGGCCGGCGGCACGGTGCACGCGTCCGGCCAGCGGGCGGATCTCACGGGCCTCGTGCCACTGCTGCTGCCGCGCTGACCGGCGCTCCACCACCTCCGCTCCGAGGCGGCTTCAGGCGCGGTCCGGGTACATTGGTGCGGTGACCTCCAACATCGATCCCTCGGCGAACGCCGGTCCCGACGACGCACAGCCGCTCGACGCTCCGGCGGAGACGACGCTCGATGCGACGATCGTCATCCCCACCTACAACGGTGAGATGTACCTCGAACAGATCCTCTCCGCGATCGAGGGGCAGGACTACGACGGCACGTACGAGACCCTCGTCATCGATTCCGGCTCCACCGACCGCACGCTCGACATCGTCGCCGCCCACCCGGACGTCCGGCTGCACGTCATCCCGAACAGCGAGTTCGGCCACGGCCGGACCCGCCAGCTCGCCGCCCGTCTCGCCCGCGGCAAGTACGTCGCGTACCTCACGCACGATGCGATCCCGGGCGACTCCCGCTGGTTGCACGAGCTGACCACGCCCTTGGACCCGGACGGCATGGACGTCGTCGCGGTCATGGGCAAGCAGATCGCGCGGCCGACCTGCTTCCCGTTGCTGAAGTACGAGATCCACGACGTCTTCCGCAACTTCGGACCGGACTTCGGGACGACGGTGTTCGCGAACGACGGCTTCGCCGACGGGAACGGCGGGCTGCTCGACGCCCTCGCGTTCTACTCCGACGTCAACTCGGCCACGCGCCGCGAGCTCCTGCTCGGCGACATCCCGTACCGCGACCTCCCGTACTCCGAGGACATGGCGTTCGGTGCCGACATCATCGCGGCCGGCCTGCGGAAGGCCTACGCGCCGCGGGGCTGGGTCATCCACTCCAACGACCTCACCCTCGACGAGTACCGCAAACGCATCTTCGACGAGACGACGGCTCTCCGACGGATCGGCAAGCCCGTCGCGCGGCTCCGTCGGTCCCGGCAGATCGGCTACACCGTCGTCGGCGCGATCCGCGACGCGAAGCGGATCGTCCGCGACAAGGAGTACGGCTGGAAGCGCCGGGCGTACTGGTTCGTCATGAACCCCGTGTACCACGCGGCGAAGTGGAGCAGCTACTACGTGGCCTCCCGCGTCGACCTGAACGACGAGGCCGCCATGCGAGCCGGATCGCTGGAGCACAGCCGCAAGTAGTCGCCGGACAGCGTTCCGCTCAGACGCGCTGCTCGCTGCTCCCAGCGAACCGGGGTGGTGCATCACCACCTCGTGCGCTGTGATGGAGGCATGAGCACGAATCGACTGTTGGTCCTGGGCGGGACGGAGTTCGTCGGGCGAGCGGTCGTCGACGAGGCCATCGCCGCCGGCTGGGAGGTCACCGTCTTCCATCGCGGTACGAATCGGTCCTCGCCGTCGGACGCGGTCACCGTGCTGCACGGCGACCGGACTCTGCCCGGCGGACTCGACGCGCTCAGGGTCGGGTCGTGGGACGTCGCGGTGGACACCTGGTCGTGGGCTCCGGTCGCCGTCCGCGACGCGGCCGCGCTGCTGGCGGACCGGGTCGGGACCTATGTGTACGTCTCCAGTCGTTCGGTCTACGCCGATCCGCTTCCCGCCGGTGCCGACGAGGACGCGCCGGTCGTCGACGGGTCGGCTCACGACGAGGGCTTCGCGGACTACGCCCGTGCCAAACGCGGCGGTGAGCTGGCCGTCGCACAGGCGTTCGGCGACCGTGCGGTCCTGGCGCGAGCCGGCCTCATCCTCGGCCCGCACGAGAACATCGGCCGACTGCCCTGGTGGCTGGCGCGGATCGCCGAGGGCGGTGAGGTGCTCGCCCCTGGTGCCGCTTCCGACCCCATCCAGTACATCGACGCGCGGGATCTCGCGGCCTTCCTCCTCGCCGCCGGTTCGACGGGCGCGAGTGGTGCGTTCAACGTCGTCAGCGAGCCGCGGGCGACGACGTTGGGGGAGCTGCTCGACGCCTGCGTCGCCGCGACCGGGTCAGGCGCGACCCTCCGCTGGGTGGATCAGGAGCGGGTGCTCGCGGCCGGGATCCAGCCCTGGACCCAACTGCCCGTCTGGCTCCCCACCGGACCGGACGCCGACGCGATGCATCACGGTGACGTCTCGCGCGCGATGGCGGCCGGGCTCCGTCGTCGTCCGCTCGCCGAGACCGTCGCCGACACCTGGGGTTGGCTGCAGGCACTCGGCGGCGTCGCGCCGCAGCGTCCGGACCGGCCCGCCGTCGGACTGGACCGCGCCGTCGAGCGGGCCCTGCTCGCCGGGAGCTGAGCGGTCGTCAGTGGATCTCGCGGAGGAGGGCGAGCCGACTGCGCGTCCTGACCGCGTCGCGGGCGAACCCCTCCGGTCCGAGGGCGGGATCGGTCATGAAGGTCTCCCGGTCGGTGGCGGCCACGACGTGGAGTTCGACGCCGAGATCGCACAGGGCGTCGACGAGGTGGACGAATCGGGCGCGCGCCTCCCGGGTGAGGGCGTGGGACTCGGGCAGGGCGTCGAGGACCCACCGGCCGTCGTCCGCCGCCCAGGCGAGGTAGTCGCCGACCGAGGTCGGACGCTCGATGAGTTCGGCGCTGGCGAACCAGAGGACGCCGTCGCGCGCGGCGGCTGCCTGGAACGTGTGGCCACTGATCGTCAGCGTCGTCGCCTCGCCTGGCCCCGGACGGTGGAGGCCGAGTGCCGCGAGGTGGGCGTCCGCGGACTCGCCGGCGATGGACCAGCTGCCGCGGGCGAAGCCGTCGCCGTGCCTGACCGGGGAGCTGCGACGGTGGTCGGTCGAGCCGGCGAGTTCGAGCACCTGCATGTTCGCTTCGATCAGGGCGATGCCGGGTTCGAAGATGTGGTGGTACCCCGGGTCCGGCAGCAGGTCCTGCGGCGCGGAGTTCGAGCTCGTCAACAGGGTCACCGGTCGGGCGAAGAGCGCTTCGAGCAGCCGGACCATGAGCGCGCCGTCGCCGGGATCGTGCACCTGGAACTCGTCGAAGAGCACGACGTCCACCTCGTCCAGCAGTTCGTCGACCGCTTGCTCGACCGCGTTCGTCACCGCTCCGGCCGCCGCGCGGGACCCGGCGCCCGGTTCGCCCGTCGCCCGAGCGGCGTCGGCGGCCTCCGTGCGGACCCGGTGGATCGCAGCGTGCAGGCCGCGGAAGAAGGAGTGGAAGTGGGCGCGACGCCTCCGATGCGTCGGGAGCGCTGCGAAGAACGCGTCGAGGAGCCAGGTCTTGCCCCGCCCGGCCGCACCCCACAGGTACAGGTGCGCTGGTCGATCCTCGCCGATCCGGAGTGACGCCAGACGCCTCGCCACCTCCAGCTGCTGCGGCTCGAGCGTGAACCCGGCGTCGGCCGCGGCGGATTCGACCGCCGCGAGCAGGGTGTCGTCGGGAGGGATCGGAGCGGGATCGGTCGTCTCGGTCCCCGTCGTGTCCACCGCTCGATCGTACCCGTCGGCACGTCGACCGCGGCCGTTCACCATCGGTTCACGATGCCCAGGATCGTGGGGGAGAATGGAGGCATGACAGACGCCACCGGGCAGCCAGCACCGGAAGCTCAGCACCCATCCGAACCGACCGGTCCGACGCGCTCGACCGAGCCCGACACAGAGGTCGCGACCGTGTACTCCTCCGGTTCGGTCTCGGTGCGCCGGTCGCCGCGCTACTGGCGGTTCCTCGTCATCGGTGCCTTCGTCGGCATCATCGCCGCGCTCATCCTCACCTTCGCGTTCCCGGGGAGCGCCGACTACTCGCTCACCCAGGTGTTCGGCTTCCTCCTGCTCGTGTGCGTCGTCGTCTTCGGCGCGATCGCCCTCGTCATCGGTCTCCTCATCGACCGCTCCATGGCGCGACGGACGCGGATCGTCGCAGCGGATAGAGTTGACGTGCATCCAGCCGGGACCCCCGCGGCCGACGCGGAACCGAACGGTTCCGTCAGTGCCGAGCCAGGTGAGTCCGGCCCCCCGAATCCACCCATCGCAGAAGGTTCAGGACGGTCATGACCTCATCCACCAGCTACCGGGAGGCCGGTGTCGACACGGCAGCCGGTGACCGCGCCGTCGAGCTCATGAAGGCCGCCGTCGCGAAGACGCACGGTCCGGAGGTCTTCGGCGGCTTCGGCGGGTTCGCCGGCCTGTTCGACGCCTCGGCACTCACCGCCTTCCGTCGGCCCCTCCTCGCGACGTCGACGGACGGCGTCGGCACGAAGGTCGCGATCGCGCAGGCCATCGACAAGCACGACACCATCGGCCAGGACCTCGTCGGCATGGTCGTCGACGACATCGTCGTGGTCGGGGCGAAGCCGCTCTTCATGACCGACTACATCGCCTGCGGCAAGGTCCACCCGGAGCGCATCGCCTCGATCGTCTCGGGCATCGCCCAGGCCTGCTCCGACACCGGCACGGCCCTCATCGGCGGCGAGACCGCGGAGCACCCCGGACTCCTCGGGGTCGACGACTACGACGTCGCCGGGGCCTGCACCGGCGCGGTCGAGGCGGACGCCATCCTCGGCGAGCACCGTGTCGAGGACGGCGACGTCGTCCTCGCACTCGCGTCCTCGGGCCTGCACTCGAACGGCTTCTCCCTCGTGCGACACATCCTCGCCCAGGCGGGCGTCGGCTACGCCGACCACAGCGACGACCTCGGCACGACGTTCGGCGAGGCGCTCCTCGAGCCGACGCGGCTCTACACCCTGCCCCTCCTGCGGCTGCTCGACGCCCCGGCCTTCGCGGGTGGCGTCCACTCGCTCAGCCACGTCACCGGAGGTGGGATCGCCGCCAACCTCGCGCGCGTCCTGCCCAAGGGGTCCTGGGCCGAGGTCGACCGCTCCACCTGGAGCCCGTCGCCGGTGTTCCGGACGCTGAGCGCGCTGGCCGGATCCTCGCTCGAGTCGAGCGAGGGCACCTGGAACCTGGGCGTCGGGTTCTTCGCCGTGGTCTCGCCGGCGGTCGCCGCCGGTGTCATGGCGGCGCTCGAGGCCGACGGGATCGCGACCTGGCAGGTCGGCACCGTGCACCTCGGCGACGACGCCGCAGACCTCAGCGCGTTCGAACAGGGTGCCAAGGGGGTCGACGGCGGTGCCGTCCGCCTCGTGGGCGCCTACCGCGACTAGTCGCACCGCTCCGGCCCACCTTCCTCCGTTCCGCCACTCGCCCAGCACGAACCCCAAGGAGTCCCCACGCATGTGCGGCATCGTCGGCATCGTCTCAACCGAGCCTGCCAACCAGCAGGTCTACGACAGCCTCCTGCTCCTCCAGCACCGCGGTCAGGACTCCACCGGCATCGCCACCGCCGACGGCAGCACCTTCCACATGGTCAAGGCCAAGGGCCAGGTGCGCGAAGCCTTCCGCACCCGCGACATGCGCTCCCTCCTTGGCAACATGGGCCTCGGCCACGTGCGCTACGCGACGAAGGGCGACGCCGCCAACGAGAGCGAGGCGCAGCCGTTCTACGTGAACGCGCCCTACGGCATCACCCTCATCCACAACGGCAACCTGACGAACACCCGCGAGCTCAGCAAGGACCTGTTCCACGTCGACCGTCGCCACGTGAACTCCACGAGCGACACCGAGCTGCTGCTCAACGTCCTCGCGACGGAGCTGCAGGGACAGATCAGCGGTCTCGACCTCGATCCCGACCAGGTGTTCAACGCCGTCGAGAACGTGCACGAGCGGGTCGAAGGCTCCTACGCGACGATCGCCCTCATCGCCGGTCACGGCCTGCTCGCCTTCCGCGACCCGTTCGGCATCCGTCCGCTCATCCTCGGCAAGCGCCAGACGGGCCTGGTCGGCAACGACTGGGTGGTCGCCTCGGAGTCGCTCGTCCTCGAGGCCGGCGGCTACGAGATCGTCCGTGAGATCGCCCCGGGCGAGGCCGTCTTCATCACCGCGTCAGGTGAGCTGTACTCGCGGCAGTGCGCGAAGAACCCGCGGCTCGTTCCGTGCTCCTTCGAGTACGTGTACCTCGCTCGCCCCGACTCCGTCATGAACGGCATCTCGGTCTACGAGGCCCGACTGCGTCTCGGCAACCGGCTCGCCGACACCATCGCCGAGTACACGCCGATGGGTGACATCGACGTCGTCATGCCGATCCCGGACTCCTCCCGCCCAGCGGCCATGCAGGTCGCCCAGAAGCTCGGCATCGAGTACCGCGAGGGCTTCTACAAGAACCGGTACGTGGGGCGCACCTTCATCATGCCGGGCCAGGCGCAGCGCAAGAAGAGCGTCCGTCAGAAACTCAACGCGATGGGCTCGGAGTTCAAGGGCAAGAACATCCTCATCGTCGACGACTCGATCGTCCGCGGCACGACGTCGAAGGAGATCGTCGACATGGCGCGTCTCGCCGGTGCCAACAAGGTGACCTTCACCTCCGCCGCACCGCCGGTCCGCTACCCCCACGTGTACGGCATCAACATGCCGTCCCGCCAGGAGCTCGTCGCACACGGCAAGAAGATCCCCGACATCGCCCGCGAGCTGGGCGCCGACAACCTCATCTACCAGGAGGTCGCCGACATGAAGGCCGCGATCCTCGAGGGCTCCGGCATCAGCGACCTCGAGATGAGCTGTTTCACCGGCGAGTACGTCACGGGCACCGTCTCCGAGGAGTACCTCGAGTGGGTGGAGCGCTCGCAGCTCTCCTGAGTCCCGCCTGAACGACGAAGCGCGCGAGCCCCGAGGGGATCGCGCGCTTCGTCGTTCAGGAACCGGCTGCTACTCCGGCGCACCGGGCTGCTCGAGCGGCGCCGACGTGGCCGCGGGGGCCGCCTTCGGCTTCGTCGTGCGCGGCTTCGCCGGTGCCTTCGCGGTGGCCGGCTTCGCTGCGGCGCCCGTCGTCTTCGTCGTCGGTGCCTTCGTGGCTGCGGCCTTCGGCGTCGTGGTCTTGGCTGCTGCGGCCTTGGGCGTCGTCGAACCGGTGGTGGCGCGCGTCGAACTCGTCTTGCGGACGGTGCTGCCCGCGGCCGTCGCCGTCGTGGTCGTCTTGGCGGCGGGCTTGCGGGCCGTCGTCGAACGCGTCGTCGTCGACCGGCTGGTCGACGTACGGGGCGCCCTCACGGCCGCGGCCGGTGCAGTGGCCGACACGGTCTCGTCGCGTCCGGTCGTGTCGGCGGGGCCGGTCTCGTCGCTCGCGAGGCGCGCCTCGGTCTCGTCGGCGGCGGCCGCGACGGTTTCGGCGTCGCCCGTCGACGACGACTCGAGGACGATCGACTCGGCCGGTTCGGTGGACGTGTTCGGCGCTGCTGCGGCCTCGGGTGCTCGGTCGGTGCCGGAGAAGACCGCGGCGAACTGCTCGGTCGGGGTGGGCTCGGCGGCGCGCACCCAGTCCGAGGTGGGCTCCGCTGCAGGAGCCTCAGGGGTCGGAGCCTCGGTCGACGGTGCCTGATAGGCGCCGTACTGCTGCGTCGCCTGGGAGCCCTGCTGGGTCTGCTGCGTGCCGTAGCCGCCCGTCTGGCCACCCGCGTACCGCGAGGTGTCGTAGGCGGTCGTCTGTCCGTACTGTGCGGGGTCGTACACCGGCGCCTGGCCGGTCTGGCCCGCCTGGTACGGGTGCTGCTCGTAGCCGCTCTGGCCGGCGTAGGGTGCCTGCGTGGCGTTCGGCTGCGAGGCGGCCTCACGAGCGGCGGCGCGCTGCCGCTGCCGCTCCACGAGGCGCGCGACCTCGGCGTCGATGGCGTCCTCGGTGATGTGCTTGGGCGGACCGTAGGCGTCGAGTCCGACGAAGACCAGGGCGATGCCCATCACGAAGATCGGCCAGATCGGCCAGAAGTATCCCCAGGCGCCGGTGAGGAGCCAGATGACGATCAGGAGGACGGAGACCGCACCCCAGACGGCGAGAAACTGCTTGAAATCGTGCTGCGCCTTCAGGCGCTTCTTGGCGGCAACGCGGAGCTCGTCGGTGTTCATCCGTCCAGGCTAGTCTCCGCCCAGCGAGAACTCCATTTGCCAACAGTCGTCTGAGAGATCACCCAGCCGCGAGGTGCTGGAGCGAGGGCGAACCGCCGATGCGGGGGCGCGCCGGAACGGTGCGAAGGGCGCGCCTACGCGCCCTTCGCCTCACCGTCGGCGTACTTCTCGGCGTATTCAGCCCACTTGGCGATCTCGTCGTCGTAGCTCTCGTCGACGCCCGTGCCCGGGTGGTCGACGGAGTGCCCCGTGAGCTCGCGCTCGAGCGCGTTGTAGTTCACGTCCGGGCTGAACGACTTGAGCTCACGAGCGATCTTCGTGTGCTTTGCCTTTTGACGGCCACGACCCATGCGAGACCCCCTCATGATTTTCTGACCGGCCGCGCTTGCGGGGCGTCCGGGGCTTTCGCCTACCAGGGAACGATAAAGACTAGCGTTGAGCTTACCATGCCGCCCGTGGACGGGGCGCTCGTACGGAGACGGTCTGCCGGGCACCGATGCCGACACCGCGACGGAACGGGGCTGGGCCAGGACGCCGAGTGGTGGGACGATGGACCCATGACCGGAACCCTGCACATCACCGGAGATGCGGACGCCGACCGCCTGTTGTCGACCGACCCGCTCGCCCTCCTCGTCGGCATGCTGCTCGATCAGCAGGTGCCGATGGAGACCGCGTTCGCCGGCCCGCTGAAGATCAGCGACCGCCTCGGTTCCTTCGACGCGGCCACCATCGCGCGGGAAGAACCCGAGGCGTTCGCCTCCCTCTTCAAGACGAGTCCCGCCGTGCACCGGTTCCCGGGTTCCATGGCCGGCCGGGTGCAGGGGCTCTGCGCCGCGATCGTCGACGACTGGGACGGCGACGCGGAGGCGATCTGGACGCGCGACGCGCCCGACGGCCCGGAGATCCTGAAGCGCCTGCTCGCCCTCCCGGGGTTCGGCGAGCAGAAGGCGAAGATCTTCCTCGCGCTCCTCGGCAAGCAGTACGGGCTCGACGCGGCCGACTGGCGGAAGGCCTCGGCGCCCTACGGCGAGGACGGCAGCCTCCGGTCCGTCGCCGACATCGTCGATCCGGAGTCACTCGCGCAGGTGCGGGCGACGAAGCAGGCGGCCAAGGCCGCCGCGAAGCGCGCGAAGGGGGAGTGACGACATGAGCGACGAGCAACGGTCCACCGCGATCGTGGTCGGTGTCACGCCGGGGCAACCCGACTCCGTCCTCGTCGAGGCGGCGTCGTTCGCGCAGGCCTTCGCCTGCCGGCTCGTCCTCGCCCACGTCGATGCGAGCCGGTTCGTCGTGGTCGAGAACGTCGACGGCACCGTCACGTCGCTGCCGTTCGACGCCGATCTGCACGACTTCGAACCGGAGCCCGCCGATCCCGGCCTGGAGGCGACGGCGCATCGTCTCCTCGACGAGACCGGCGTCGCGTGGGAGCTGACCCAGCTCGCCGGGGACCCGGCGCGTGCCCTCGGCCGACTCGCCGATTCGGTGTCCGCGCGGGCGATCATCGTCGGGACCCGGGAGCGTGGCCTCCGGAAGGGCATCCTCGAGTTCTTCAACGGTTCCGTCGCCGCGACGCTGGCCCATCGGCAGGCGCGTCCGGTGATCGTGGTCCCACTCGCGCCGAGTGCCACCGACGAACCGCTCTGGGACGCCTCCGCCGGCGACCTGCGGTGACGGCCGCTCCGACGGGGACACGGGCTCCGCACCTCCAACCCGCCACGATCGCGATGGTCGCGCTCGGTGGTGCGATCGGGACGGCTGCCCGCGAGGCGATCTCCCTCGCGATCCCGCCCATCGGTGGTGTCCCCGTGGCCATCCTCGGCATCAACGTCGTCGGCGCCTTCCTGCTCGGTCTCCTCCTCGAGTCGCTCCTCCGACGCGGGCCCGACGCCGGCCGTCGACGCGATCTCCGCCTCTTCCTCGGCACCGGCGTCCTCGGCGGCTTCACGACGTACAGCGCGCTCGCGGCCGACAGCAGCGTCCTCCTCATCGAGGGGAGCGCCCTCGTGGGAGTGCTGTACGCGGTGGGGAGCGTCGTGCTGGGCGCCCTGGCGAGCTGGGGCGGCATCGTCCTCGCCCGACGGATCGGCGGTGGCCGCTCGTGACGCCCTGGCTCTTCCTCGCGATCGCGGCGGCCGGCGGTGTGGGCGCCGCGGCCCGCTTCGTCGTCGACGGCATCGTCCGTTCCCGTGTGGGCGGCGCCTACCCGTGGGGCACGACCGTGATCAACGTCAGCGGGTCGCTGCTGCTGGGCTTCGTCACTGCGCTGGCCCTCGGCGGGGTCGTCGACGAGGCGTGGCGGCTCGTCCTCGGAGGCGGGCTGCTCGGTGGGTACACGACGTTCAGCACCGCGAGTGTCGAGACCGTCCGGCTGCTCCACGACGGACGTTCCCGGGCCGGACTGGCGAACGCGTTGGGCATGCTCGTCGCGTCGGTCGTCGCGGCCCTGGTCGGCTACGGGCTCGGTTCGCTCCTCGCCTAGCCGCTCGTTCGCCCGAAGATGGGCGAACGGACGCGGCGGCTATGCCTCGAAGCGGCGGTTGTGCCGGAGGTTCAGCACGATCGGGATCCCGAGGGCGACGATGAGCAGCAGGATGCTCCAGAAGCCGATCTCCGACCACAGCAGGAAGACCCCGAAGACCCCGAGTCCGCCCGACAGGCCGCGCAGGATGATCGTGAACTGCGGGAGTCGCTGCGGGCGGCCCTGCCACATCGGCAGCGGCGAGTCGGGGTTCGCGGCGATGAGGCGGACCATCGACAGCGTCCCGAAGACGGCCGCGAGGAACAGCAGCGAGAGACCCCAGGTGAACATGTCCCCAGTCTGTCAGTCTGCGACACGTCCCTCACGCCGCGCCGGAGCGCGTGGCCGATCAGGAGCGGGGCTGCCCCGTGTTGCGGTCGATGTGCGGCTTCCGCTCGACCGGCTTCTTGACGCGGACGATCTCGCCACGTCGTTCCTGGCCGGGCAGCGGCCGTGACCGACGTCCGTAGATGAGCTCCGAGGAGTCGAGCAGCCACGGCACGAGGGCGACGGTCACGCCGTGGACGAGCATGATCTGGTTGCGGATCCGCGACGCCCGCCGGTTGTGGAGGAGGCTCTCCCACCAGTGCCCGACGATGTACTGCGGCATGTAGACGGTGACGACCTCGGCGCCGTGCTCAGCACGGTGCGCCTTGATGTACTTCGCGAGCGGCATCGCGAACTCGCGGTACGGCGACTCGAGGATGACGAGCGGCACGTGGATGTTCTGTTCGATCCACTGCTGCTCGAGCAGCTTCGTGGCCTCCGGATCGATCGACATGTGGACCGCTTCGAGGCTGTCGTGCTTGGCGGCGATCGCGTAGTCCAGCGCCTTGAGGATCGGCTTCTGCATCTTGCCGACGAGGACGATCGCGTGGTCGCCGGTCGCGCCGAAGGTCGTGGTCGGGTCGACCTCGACCTCCTTCTCGACGTCGCGGTAGTAGCGGTTCACGCCGAGCATGAGGACGAAGAGGATCGGCATGAGCACGAAGACGAGCCAGGCGCCATGGGTGAACTTCGTGATCGTCACGACGATGAGGACGCTCGCCGTGAGCAGGGCGCCGAACGCGTTGATCGCGAGGCCCCGGTAGACGGAGCCGCGGTTGTCGCAGCCCTCCCGCAGCATCCGCAGCCAGTGCTTCACCATGCCCGTCTGGCCGAGGGTGAACGACACGAACACCCCGATGATGTACAGCTGGATGAGCTGGGTGAGGTTCGCCTGGTACACCACGAGGATCGCGCATGCGGCGAGACCCAGGATGATCATGCCGTTCGAGAACACGAGGCGGTCGCCACGGGTGTTGAGCGACTTGGGGGCGTAGGAGTCGCGCGCGAGGACGGCGCCGAGCAGCGGGAAGCCGTTGAACGCGGTGTTGGCCGCGAGGAGCAGGACGCACGCGGTCGCCGCCTGGATGAGGAAGAACGGGATGCTGTTCGCGCCGAAGACCGCGGTCGCGACCTGGGCCATGAGGCTCGGCTGCGGCGTCGTCGCGCAGTCCGCGAACCCTTCGAGGTGACAGGCGTTCTCGGCGTAGTGCACGCGTGAGATGAGGGCGAGCGCGGTGAGGCCGACGAACAGCACGATCGCGGTGCCGCCCATGAGGACCAGCGTCTTCTGGGCGTTCTTGATCTGCGGGCGGCGGAACGCCGGGACGCCGTTCGAGACGGCTTCGACACCGGTGAGTGCTGAACAACCGGAGGAGAAGGCGCGGAGGAGGAGCAGGATGAACGCCGCCTGGGTGAGGCTCTCGCCCTGCACGGTGAACTCGGCGCTCGACGCGACCGGGGCGTCGCCCATGAACGTGCGGGCGAGTCCGGCGACGATCATGACGAGCACGCTCGCGATGAAGAAGTAGGTGGGGATCGCGAAGGCCTTGCTCGACTCCCGCACGCCACGGAGGTTCACGGCCATGAGGACGAGGACGAATCCGACGGCCAGCTCGACGCGCCACGGGTTCAGCCCGGGGATCGCGGAGATGATGTTGTCGACGCCCGAGGCCACCGACACGGCGACCGTGAGGACGTAGTCCACCAGGAGAGCGGAGGCGACCACGAGGCCGGCCTTCTCGCCGAGGTTCCGGTGGGCGACCTCGTAGTCGCCACCACCCGACGGGTACGCCTTGATGAGCTGCCGGTAGCTCGCGACGACCACGACGAGCAGGATCACGACGCACGCCGCGACCCACGGCGCGAAGCTCAGGAAGGCGAGCCCGCCGAGCGTGAGGATCATGAGGAGTTCCTGCGGCGCGTACGCCACACTCGACAGTGCGTCGCTCGCGAAGATCGGCAGCGCGAGCCGTTTGGGGAGGAGCTGGCCCTCCAGGTTCTCGGTCGGCAGCGGGTCCCCGATCAACCAGCGTTTTGCCGATCGTGGTTCTGTCCCGGGCTCTCGACCCTCAGTTGTCACGAGCGGCGATATTACTCCTTCGGGAACCGGAGTCAAGCGGGGATGAGCTGGATGGACAGGCATCGTCACCCGACCGTGACGCAGTGTTCATCGAGCGGGGGAGTGGCGGACCCGGATGGTCGACCAATATCCTGATCGACGGCTGTTGGCTGGCTGTGAGCCTGAACAGTCGCTCGTGATCGACACCCACCTCAAGGACCCTCATCGTGACCGCTCGCCGTCGTCTCCTCCCGCTCGCCCTCGCCGCTCTCGCTGCGGCCCTGACGCTCTCCGGTTGCAGTGTCGTGGAGGGCATCCTCCCGAAGCCCGCCGAGACCCGGGATGCGCAGTCCGGCGAGATCGTCGGTGGAGGCACCACGGACGTCTTCACCCTCTCGGTCGGTGACTGCCTGAACGACGAGTCGTCGTCCGACGAGGTCACGGAGGTGCCGACCGTGCCCTGTTCCGAGCCGCACCAGTACGAGGTGTACGGCGAGGTCACGCTGACCGGCGACGAGTGGCCCGGCGAGGAGGCCGTCACGCAGCAGGCCGACGACGGGTGCTACGCGCAGTTCCAGGCGTTCGTCGGGATCGTCTACGAGGACTCCAGCCTCGAGTTCAACTACTACACGCCGACCGAGGCCAGCTGGAACGGGGTGGACGACCGGCTCGTCACCTGCGTGATCTACGACTCCGCGGCGACCACGGGCTCGCTGGCCGGCGCGGCACGCTAGGCCGACCGCACACGCCGTACCGACGGAACCGCCCGACTCCTGTGAGGGGTCGGGCGGTTCTGTGTCTCGGCCTGCGTGTCGGGGCGCTCAGCCCTGCAGGCGCTCGCGCAGGCGGTCGCGGACGGCGACGAGGTCGGCACGCAGGGCCGAGACGGTGTCGTCGTCGAGCACGCCCCCACGGGCGACGTGCTCGCGGAGTTCGGCTCGGACCGCCTGCCGGAACTCGTTGATCGACACGTCGGTCTCGTGGAGCGCCAGGCGACCCTGCACCTTCTGGTCGGCGCTCTCCTCGGCGGTCGACGTCCAGCTCGGACCGGGCTTCGCGGACTGCTTCGCCTCGCGCGCGGCGGAGGCGAGATCGGCCCGGAGGCTCTTCATGGCCGCCGTGACGCCGCTGCGGACCTCGTCGGCGATGCGGCGGACGGAATCGGTGAGCTGGTCCTCGATGCCGTCGAGTTCACCCGCCCGTGCCGCGAGCTCCGCCCGGCCCGCCTCGGTGATCTCGTAGACGGTCTTCCGGCCGTCGCTCGTCTTCGTGACGAGCCCCTCCTCCTCCAGCTTCGCGAGGCGCGGGTAGATGGTGCCGGCGCTCGGGCTGTAGGTGCCACCGCTCCGGTCGGTGAGCGCCTGGATGAGTTCGTAGCCGTGCTTCGGCGACTCGTCGAGCAGGCTCAGGAGGTACAGTCGCAGGCTGCCGTGGGCGAAGACGGGGCTCATGCGCCTGCCTCGCTCCCTGCGGTGGTGGCCGCGCGTGCCGGCTCGGCAGCCGAGCGGCGGAGGACGGTCACCGCGCCGCCGACGGTGTTCATGCGCACCTCGGCGAACTGTCCGGACAGGGCGCCGGTGTGCGAGTTGTACCCGCCGCCGCGCAGTCCCTTGAGGACGACGCCGTCGATCGCCAGGCGGCCGCCGACCGAGTTCGCGGTGTAGCGGGCGGCGAGTTCCTCGTCGAGGCGGACCGTGATCGCGCCGCTCACGGTGTTCAGGTCGAGCTGCTCGCACGCACCGTGGATGTCGAGGAGCAGGTCGGAGGAGACGCCGTCGATCGAGGCGCGCGTGATGTCGCCGGAGACGGTGACGTCGCCCGAGACCGTGTGCGCCTGGATGCGACCCGTGTGGTTCTGGACCGTGAGCTCGCCGCTCACGGAGTTGAGGTCGAGTCGCCCGGTCATGCGGTCGGCCACGAGGTCGCCGGACACCGTGTTGAGCTTGGCGTCTGCGGTGAGGCCTGCGACCAGTCCACTGGCGCTGACGACACCGAACGTCAGGGCGATGTCGCGGGGGACGAGGACACTGACCTGGGCCGTGGCGCGATTGGCGCCGAAGTTCGAGAACACTTCGAGGAAGTTGTCCCAGCGCAGCTGCGGGTGGTCGATCTCGGCGACGTCGCCGTCGATGGTGATCTTGAGGTCCTTGCCGGTGACGGCCCCCACCTCGATGCGGGCGCCGGGCTCGTCGTGTCCGATGATGTCGACCTGGCCGCCGATGAGGCCGACCTTGAGTCGTCTCACGAGTTCGAGGTCGATGATGCGGCTCTCGCCGGGAGCGATGATCCACTTCTCCTGTGCCATGGTGCGGTTCCTTCCGAGTGATCGCGATATATCGCGTTGAACTGGAATTCACGATATATCGCGTCTCGGTGCATGGCAACCCCTGGAACCTCCGGGATCACCCTGAGTCGACCCTGGGATCGGCGACCGCTCAGTACCAGGGAGCGATGGCCAGGTCGTCCGGTACGGACCCCTCGTCGCTCGGCGGTCCGTCGCCGTCGAGGCAACTCGACCCGGCCGGGACCTCCGAGCGCGCCGACCACGGGTCGTCGGCCTCCGCATGGAAGGGCACGTACCCGACGAGCTTCGAGGACGGAGGCCTCACCTCGGCCTCGAGCGCAGCGGTGAAGTCGTCGAACTCCTTCGTGGCGTACACCGTCGCGCCCTCCAGTCCGGACGACCGATCCAGCTCGCAGGAGACGGCCACCGGTCGCCAACCTGCCTCGCGCAGCTGGGCCAACATGGCGGTGGCGGCAGGCCAGGCGGGCCCGCTCACTCCTGGTTCCGCGGTGACGTCCGTCGGCCAGAGGTCGTCGACCGTGATCGCCCCGCGTTGCACACTGACGTTGGCCGAGGTGTCCGGAACCCGTGGCCCGGTGACGCTGCCTTCCGCGAAGAGCGGATCATCGGCCAACGCGGTGAGCCGGGCATCGTCGGTCTCGTCCGCCACGACGGGGGTCGACGACAGGCCGCATCCCGTGCAACAGAGCGCCGCGACGAGGATGGTCGACGACACGGTCGCGAGGCGACGATGGATCTGCTGCATGACGGCCCCTTCCGCGGCGCCCGGGTGGACGCGTCACCCTCACCGTAACCGACGCCCCGTCGTGCGCCAGGTCCGACGCCCACCGGGCTATGGGGAGTGCTGCCCATCGTCTTGGGGAGCCGGCTGGGACAGGGTGGAGCCATCGGATCAGGCGCATCACCGGGATCGGCCGGGCAGCGCGAACAGCACCGGAGAGCGGGGAACCATGAGCGGCACGATGCAGGTGGACGATGCGGGCCTGGCGGCGGTCGTCCAAGCGGTCGCCGGCGCGGCGTCGAGCGCGACGGGGATCTTCTCCACGTGCCTCGACACGTCGTTCCTCGACGAGCAGGTGGCCACGAGCGCCGCCGCCTTCGAACTGACGTGGCGGACCGAAATGACGGAGGCGGGCAAGACGCTCGACGACTTCGCGCGGTGGATGCAGAACGTCGCGGACACGATGGCCGGTACGGATGCGGCGCTCGCCGAGGACGCCTCATGACCGCGCCGTCGCCGCCGGCCCGGACATGCACGGCTGCTCAGCCCGACCGCCGTGATGCGGCCGAGCGGGCCGAGACCGGCGCGCGGGTCGCGTCGCTGGCCGCGGAACTCCGAGGTGCCGGCGTCCCCGCCGGCGTCACCGAGCAGGTCGCGAGTGTGGTCCGCACGGCCGGTCTCGACGCCGTCATCGGCCTCGGCGCCGGCATGCTGACGGACGAGCAGGCGGGGGCGGTGTTGCTCGACGCCCTCCTCGACGCGCGTCGCCGAGGAGCCGACAGTGCGGAGACGGCCGCCGAACTGCGCGCGGTCGCCAAGCTGCAGACCGTCGTCCTGCGGCTCCTCTCCGGCCTCGCCGCGACCAGGAGCACCACCGGAAACAAGGACCGACCATGAACCTCTCCGAACTCCGCACCAAGAGCTCAGCCGAGATCGACGTGCTCGCCACCTTCATCGGCTCGTTGAGCGGCGACCCGTTGAGCTTCATCACGTCGATCGGTTCGTTCGTCGATCGCGCGGTCGGGCTCATCCCCAGATCCTCGACGTTCGCGGACACCCCGCCGCCGGGTGACCCGGCCACCATCGACGGGCTCGCGGAGCAGTACGAGAACGCGGCGCTCGCCGCGGAGGCGATCCAGACCACGCTCTCCACCGTCACCGGGTCGAGCCTGCCGGACGCCCTCGTCGGGGTGACGGGCGCGAGTGCGACGCAGGTCCTGGCGTCCGTCGACACCCTCGTCGGCACCGAGATCGAGGGGCTCCGATCCGGGGCCAGCGGCCTCCGAGACTACGCGGACGCCATCACCTCGGCGCGCACCGCCCACCAGCCGGGTGCCGACAGCATCCGCGACGGCCACCGGACCATCGGGAACATCTCCGTGAACCCGTGGGCGATGACGAACCCGATCACCGGAGCAGGAGAGGTCGCCGGGGTGATCTCGGACCTCATCCGCGGAGCTGGTCAGATCCTCGACGGCGTATCCGTCTGCCACGAAGCCTACGAGGACGCATGGGCGGCCGGTGAGGCGCTGCAGCGGGCCCTGTCGGACTCCGAGGGCTACGCCGTGCTCGCCGGCGTCGAGGTGCCCGTGGGCCAGACGAGGCTGGACGTCCTCGTCTCGCGGACGCAGTTCCCGAACGGCGACCCCGACGGTTCGGTCCTCTCCGAGACGGAGTGGGCCAACTACGTCCAGAACTGGAACGCGATGAGCGACGACGAACGGGAGCGCATCCTCGCGGCGATGGAGGAGTCCGGCGACCCCGCCGTCAGCGCCCTCCTCATGAGTGCGATCGCCACCGGCGCCGGCAGTTCCTCCGTGCTCGCCCTCGCCGACGCGATCAAGAACGCTCCCCCCGGCGAACGCCAGCGCATGATCGACGAGCTCACGAACCTCGGCGTCGGCGACAACGGGGACGCCACGGTGAACGGCGAGACCTTCGACCAGTACAACAACAAGACCTGCGGGTCGACGACGCTCATCACCCTCGCCGCCCAGTCGGACCCGTTCCTCGCCTACTGGCTGCAGACCGGCGAGTTCCTCGACGGCCATGTGCCCGACTACCTCCGGGGTCTCGACCTCGCCGATGCGGCCGGTCTGGACACGGAGGATCGGATGACGTTCCTGCAGCAGGCCGTCCAGGACCGCGCGAACGACCTGTTCCCCGGCCCCATCGACTACCCGAACGTCGCGGGCACGGCACCCGGCGGCGCGGTCGCCGAATCCGACCGCACCGGTACCGACTACCACATCGACTGGACCAACGCCCTGGGTGGTGACTCGGGCCGAGGTGCAGCACTCACCGAGGCCGCGGTGGCAGCGAACGACGGGACGCCCGTCCCGCTCCTCGTCGGCCCGAGCGACAACACCATCCCGCAGCATTACGTGCTCATCATCGGCTTCCACGACGGCGTCTACGAGATCTACGATCCGTCGACCGGCGAGACGAACTCCGTGGACGAGGACATCATGCTGAACGGCTCGGATGAGCCGGTCACCGGCTTCGCGAACTGGAACCAGATTTACGCGGTCGTGAACCCGAGCTGACCCTTCGACAAGCTCAGGGACCGGGCAGCGTGCTCGAGGGCAGCGGAGACCACAGCGGCATCAGCGCCAGTGGTACTCGAGCTGACCCTTCGACAAGCTCAGCGACCGGGCGCGGCCGTCCGATGCTCATCCGACCCGCTTGCGTCGTCGGGTGATGAGGATGGCGGCACCGACGGCGAGCAGCATCGAGGACGGCAGGGCGATCGCGAGCGGGAGGCCGAAGGGGACGTCGAGCAGGGCCGCGACGGCGAGGGCGACGGCGAACCCGAGGCCGACTCCGGCGCCGGTCATCGCACTCATGATGACGGGGTCGATCAGCGCGGGGCGGGCGGTGGATGTCGTCGAGGAGGTCATGCTCCGAGCCTAGGAACCACCCGCTCAGCCGACATCCGTCGGCTGACTGATCCGTCATCGAGACGGTCTCCGCCGAGCGGGGGAGGTCGGCGCGGCATCAGCGCCAGCGGTACTCGAGTTCCGGGCGGCCGGGGGAGCCGTACCGGGGCGACCGCTCCACCGCGCCCGTCTCGGCGAGGTACTCGAGGTAGCGTCTCGCCGTCACCCGTGACAGGGACCCGGCCGCCGCCGCCTCGCTCGCCGACAGCGGAGCCGCTGCGTTGCGCAGGAGGTCCGAGACCAGCCGCAGGGTGTCCTCCGAGAGTCCCTTCGCCAACTGCGGGCGGGAGGACGGCGCCCGCAGCGTGGCGAGGGTGAGGTCCACCTCGTGCTGGCTCGCGACCGAGCCCTCCGCCGACATCGTGTGCCGGAAGGATCGATACGCCTCCAGCTTGTCGGCGAACGCGGGGAACGCGAACGGTTTGATGAGGTACTGGACGATGCCCGCCGAGACCGCCGCTCGGACGATCCGGAGATCACGGGCCGCGGTGATTGCGATGACGTCGACGTCGATACCCGCCGTCCGGATGCGTCGGCAGAGCTCGAGACCGTGCGCGTCCGGCAGGTTGAGGTCGAGCAGGACGAGGTCGATCCGGTCGTCGGGGGAGCGGCGGGCCGCAGCTGCCCGCAGCGCCTGCATCGCGGTGGCCGCATCGCCCGCCACGGCGGCGAGTTCGAAGCCCTCGACGCGGCGCAGGTATGACGCGTGGGCCTGCTGGGCGATCGGTTCGTCCTCGACGACCAGGACCCGGATGCGCTCGCTCATGTGCCTGCCTCGTCCCGGACGCCGACCGCGGCCGGCAGCGTCACGACGAACGCCGAGGAGGGCTCGCGGACGACCTCGACCGTGCCGCCGAGCCGTGTCACCGCCTGCTGGACCAGCGCGAGACCGAACCCCCGGCCGTATCGGCCGGGCTCCTTCGTCGACCAGCCGCGTACGAACGCGAGGTCGAGCGCCTCCGGGGGCAGGCCCGGTCCGCTGTCGGTCACCTGGATCACGAGCTCCGTCGTCTCGGCGTCGTCGCACCGCCCGGCGCCGAGGTCGTCCGGCAGCCCCTGCCCGAGGTAGACCTCCACCCAGGGGCGATCGCCGGACGCCGCGTCGATCGCGTTGTCGATGAGGTTGCCGAGGATGGTGACGATCACGGCCGGGTCGACGCGCACGCGTCCGAGCGCGGGGTCGCTCTCGAGGTGCAGCTCGACCCCCTGCTCGGCCGCCTGCGCCGTCTTGCCGAGCAGCAGCGCCGAGATCACCGGCTCCTGTTCCGCCGCGAGCACGCGGTCGGTCAACCGCTGACTCGCTCCGAGTCCCTGCGCCGCGAGGTCGAGCGCCTCCTCCCGCCGGTCGAGCTCGATGAGCGAGACGATCGTGTGCAGCCGGTTCGCGAACTCGTGGGTCTGCGCGCGCAGGGCGTCGCTCATCGTGCGCATCGACGCCAGCTCGCCGCTCAGGTGTTCGATCTCGGTGTGGTCGCGCAGCGTCATCACCCACCCACGCGGGTGCGGGCCTGCCGTCTCGCCCGGACCGACCGCCGACTCCTGGTTCACGACGAGCACGTGGTCGCGTGTGAGGTGGATCTCGTCCACGGCCTGGCGTCCGCTCGCGAGGAGCTCGCGCAGGCCGGCGTCGATCGGCAGCTCGTCGACCGGCGCCGCTCCCGGGGAACGCTCGCCGAGGGGCAGCCCGAGCAGTTCGGACGCCTGGTCGTTGACGAGCACGAGACGGCGGTGGCGGTCCACGAGGACGAGCCCCTCCCGCACCGAGTGGAGCACCGACTCGTAGTAGTCGAACATCCTGGCGAGGTCCTCCGGTCCGCGCGACCCGGTGACCCGTGCGAGGTAGCGGCGGAGCGTCCAGGAGCCGATCGCGCCGATGACGAGCACGAGCAGAGCCGTTCCGAGCAACCACGGCACCCGGGTCTCGAAGGTCTCGGACACGTTGCTGACCGTGACGCCTGCGGCGACGAGGGCGACGACCTCGCCGGCGTCGTCACGGATGGGTGCGACGGCGCGGACGGAGGGGCCGAGCGTGCCCGTGTACGTCTCGGTGAAGGTCCGTCCCTCGAGCGCCGGTCCGATCGTGCCGATGAACGGCTTGCCGATCTGGTCGCGCTCGCGGTGCGTGTACCGGGTGCGATCCGGAGCCATGATCGTCACGAAGTCGACACCGGTGTCGCGCATGAGCGCCTCGGCGTAGGGCTGGAGTGCGTCCGACGGGCGATCCGAGCCGAGCTGCGCGACGACGTAGGGGTTGTCCGCGACGCCGTTCGCGACGTCGAGGCACTTCGCGACCGCGCGGTCCTCGGTCTCGGTGCGGGCCTGGAACCACAGCAGGACTCCGGCGACGAGCGTCATCGCGACGACCGCGACGAGCTGTACGAGGAAGAGCCGCGAGGCGATGCTCCTGGACCGACCGGCCATCGCGTCACCTCCGTCTGCTCCGTCGCGTCGACCCCTCAAGTATCGGGGGTGACGACGGCCACAGGCGTCGCCGACCGCGACCAGTACGACCACAAGCGGTCACTACGACCACAACCCGGTCGATCCGCCGGCGTGGTCGCAGCATGGGTCGATCGACCACCCGCTGCCGCACTGACGCGGCCGACGAAACGGATCCGGAATGGCAATGACGCTCTCCTCCCTGAAACGGCTGGACAAGACCCACTACCTCTACCTCGCGGTGATCGTCGCGGTGCTCGCCGGCATCGTCGTCGGACTCGCCGCCCCGGAGTTCGCGAAGGGACTCAAACCCATCGGCGACGCCTTCGTGGCGCTGATCAAGATGATGATCGCCCCGGTCATCTTCTGCACCATCGTGATCGGCGTCGGGTCGATCGCGAAGGCCGCGACCGTCGGCAAGGTCGGCGGGCTCGCGCTGCTGTACTTCATCGTGATGTCGACCTTCGCCCTCGCGATCGGCCTCGTCGTCGGCAACCTCATCCAGCCGGGCGCCGGCTTGAACCTCGCCGAGACGAGCTACCAGGTGGAGGGGGAGGCCAAGAGCACGACCGAGTTCATCCTCGGCATCATCCCCACGACGCTCGTGTCCTCGCTGACCGGCGGCAACATCCTGCAGGTCCTCTTCGTCGCCCTGCTCGTCGGCTTCGGCCTGCAGAAGATGGGGACGACGGGTGAACCGATCCTGCGCGGCATCAAGCTCATCCAGGCGCTCGTGTTCCGGGTGCTCGCGATGATCATGTGGATCGCGCCGATCGGTGCCTTCGGTGCGATCGCCGCCGTGACCGGGTCCGCCGGCGCGAGCGCGCTCGTCGGGCTCGCCACGCTCATGATCGCGTTCTACATCACCTGCGCGTTGTTCATCGTCGTCGTGCTCGGCGGGGTCTTGCGCCTCGCCACGGGCTTCAACATCTTCAAGCTCATGAAGTACCTCGGCCGCGAGTACCTCCTCATCGTCGGCACCTCCTCCTCCGAGGCCGCGCTGCCGCGACTCATCGCGAAGATGGAGCACCTCGGTGTCTCCAAGCCGGTCGTCGGCATCACCGTCCCGACGGGCTACTCCTTCAACCTCGACGGCACCGCGATCTACCTCACCATGGCGTCGATCTTCATCGCCGACGTCATGGGCGTCCCGATGAACCTCGGGGAGCAGATCTCGCTCCTCGTGTTCATGATCATCGCGTCGAAGGGCGCCGCGGGCGTCACCGGCGCCGGTCTCGCGACCCTCGCCGGCGGCCTGCAGGCCAACCGACCCGACCTCGTCGACGGTGTCGGCCTCATCGTCGGCATCGACCGCTTCATGTCGGAGGCGCGTGCGCTCACGAACTTCACCGGCAACGCGGTCGCCACGATCATCATCGGCACGTGGGTGAAGGAGGTCGACCGGGTGCAGGTCGGCGAGGTCCTCTCCGGTCGCTCGCGGTTCGACGAGGCGACGATGAGCGTCGACGACCACACGGGCGCAGTGGCGGTGGCGAAGCCCTGAGGGATCGGCCCTTCGACAGACTCAGGGACCGGACATCCGGTCCCTGAGTCTGTCGCTCCCGGACCCTGAGCCTGTCGAAGGGCGCTTCAGTTGGCCGGGGAGTCGACGATCGGCTTCGAGGGCGGGGTGTCGCCCTCGAGCACAGCCTCGTCCACGGCGGTGGTCGAGTGTTCCGTCCGCGGAGCGATCCGGAACAACGGGATCGTGTAGCCGCAGATCGGGCCGATGAGCACGGCGAAGACCACCGTTCCGATGCCGACGTTCCCGCCGAGTAGCCACCCGATGCCGAGGACCACGAGCTCCACACCCGTGCGCCCGACCCAGATCGGCCACCCGGTGACGCGGTGGATGCCGGTCATGAGGCCGTCTCGCGGGCCGGGGCCGAAGTTGCCGCCGATGTAGAGGCCCGAGGCGACGCCGAGGAGGAGCAGTCCGCCGGCGAACAGCAGGATGCGCGCCCACAGGTCGAGGTCCGCGGGGATGAACGCCAGCCCGATGTCGGCCGAGGGCCCCACGAGGAGGACGTTCAGGACGGTACCGACGCCCGGCCGCTGCTTGAGCGGGATCCAGGCGAGGAGCACGAGCCCGCCGACGATGATCGTGATGAGTCCGAAGCTCAGGCCGGTCCGCAGGTTGAGTCCCTGGGTGAGGACGTCCCACGGGGCGACGCCGACCGCACCGCGCACGATCATCGCAATGGCGATGCCGTAGAGGAAAAGGCCGATGAGGAGTTGGAGCACACGACGGGTCATGGTGGACAATCCAATTGCACGATTGGCTTTGGCGCTAGAGGCCAATCTGGGTATCGTGGTTCAATGGCTTCCATCACCCTGAGTGCCCGATCGCTCGCCGCCCTGCTCGGGCAGTGGAAGACCGCTGCGCCCGCATACCGCGGTCTCGCCGACCGCATCCGACTCCTCGTCCTCGACGGACGCATCCCGGTCGGCACCCGTCTGCCGGCCGAGCGGGAACTGGCCGATCGGCTCGCGCTGAGCCGCACCACGGTCACCGCGGCGTACCGCGAACTGCGCGAGGCCGGCTACCTCCGCAGCATCCGCGGTTCGGGCAGTGTCACCCTCCTGCCGTCGGCGCCCACTGCGCTGGCTCCCGTGCCACAGGGCGGGTTCCTCGACTTCAGCAAGGCGGCCGTCCCGCCGTGCCCCGAGATCATCGACGCCGTGGCCACCGCCGCCGCAGAACTGCCGCGGTACATGCACGACTTCGACTACGACCTCGTCGGCATGCCCGAGCTGCGGCAGGCCATCGCCGACCGCTACACCGCGCGCGGGCTGCCCACCGACCCCGACGAGATCATGGTGACCGTGGGGGCCCAACACGCGATCGCCCTCATCGCGCGCACCCTGCTCAGCCGAGGTGACCGCGTCCTCGTCGAGATGCCGAGCTATCCCCACGCCTATGAGGCGCTCCGGGCGGCCGGGGCCAGGCTCGGCGCCGCGACCGTCTCCTCGGAGACCGGCTGGGACGTCCGCGAACTCGAGCAGTGGTTCGAGCGCACGAGCCCCGCGATGGCGTACCTCATGCCGGACTTCCACAACCCGACCGGGGCGTCGATGCCGCTCGAGACCCGCCGACGGGTCGCCGCAGCCGCCGAGCGGCACGGGACGGTGCTCGTGATCGACGAGACCACGGCCGAGCTCGACATCGACCGGCCGACGGACGAGGGCCTCGACGGCACCCCGTTCGCCGCACTCCAGGGCGCGCCGGCGTCGATCATCACGATCGGCTCGGTGGGCAAGACGATCTGGGGAGGCCTCCGCATCGGGTGGATCCGGGCCGAGCGCGGCACGATCAGGAAGCTCGTCTCGGCACGCTCGCTGGGCGACCTCGGCACGCCGATCCTCGACCAGCTGACCGTCCAGCAATTGATGCCGGCGATGGACGGCATCGTCGCCCGGCGCGGTGTCGCGCTCGGCGAGACCCGCGACCGGCTCGTCGACCTCCTGGCCGACCGCCTTCCCGAGTGGACCGTGCCGCGGGTCGACGGTGGGATCGCCACCTGGGTGAACCTCGGCGAGGCCGCGTCATCGCAGCTCTCGCTCGCGGCTCGCAGCCACGGGCTCGTGATCGTCGCCGGGCCACGGTTCGGGATCGACGGGGCGTTCGAGCGCTACCTTCGCATCCCGATCAGCTATCCGTGGGCCCAGACCGAGCAGGCGGTCGAGCTGCTGACGCAGACCTGGCACTCCGCGATGTTCGGGCACGTGCCGGCTCTGGACTACCTCGAAGACGTCGTCTGACCTCGTCGCCGACGAGCGTGACACCGCTCCACACGCAGTGCTCGAGCGTGCCGTGTCCAGCCTCCGCGCGAGACCGCCGTCGGACGGGTGTGCGGTGACATAATTACAGCGTCCGCACCTCTCGCAACAACCGAAAGCGGCTCCGTGCACCTGCTCTCCGTCCTCAGCATGAAGAACCGCGCGTTGATCGCGCTCGTCACCATCGTGGCCGCCGTGTTCGGCGTCCTGGCGGTGGGCGGCCTCAAGCAGGAGCTCATCCCGTCGGTCCAGTTCCCGCAGCTCGCGATCGTCACGAGCTACCCGGGTGCGGCACCCGAGGTCGTCAACGACGACGTCTCGACCCCGATCGAGACCGCGATCCAGGGCGTGCCCGGTATCGAGTCCACCTCGGCGACGTCGAGCACGAACTCGAGCCTCATCAGCGCGACCTTCACCTACGGCACGGACCTCGCCACCGCCGAGCAGAAGATCACCCAGGCGATCAACCGCATCAAGTCGACCCTGCCCGACACCGTCGACCCGCAGGTGGTCAGCGGCAGCATCGACGACCTCCCGGTCATCCAGATCGCCGTATCCGGCGCGGCCGACCAGGACTCCCTGGCCGAGGTGCTCTCGAGCTCCGTGGTCCCCGACATCAAGGACGTCGACGGCGTCCGCGACGCGGCGATCGTCGGCGAGGTGGGCAAACGGGTCACGATCACCCCCGACGACGCCAAACTGGCCCTCGCGGGGCAGACCAGCCGGGTCATCGGGACGACGCTGCAGCAGAACGGCTCCCTGCAGCCCGCGGGCGACATCACCGAAGGCGACAAGACGTTCTCCGTGCAGACTGGCACCAAGCTCACCTCGGTCGACGACATCGCCGCCCTGCCGATCACGGGCGCCTTCGCCGCCGACGGCTCCGTCCTGACCATCGGCGACGTCGCGACGGTCGCCCTGAGCGACGACCCGATCACGTCGATCTCGCGCGTCGACGGCGAGCCGGCGCTCACCATCGCCGTCACGAAACTGCCCGCGGCGAACACCGTCGAGGTCTCGCAGGGCGTGCGCGACATCCTTCCCGAGCTCGAGCGGACCATCGGCTCCGACGCCAAGCTCACCGTCGTCTTCGATCAGGCGCCCTACATCGAGCAGTCCATCGAGGCACTGACGACGGAAGGCCTGCTCGGCCTCGTCTTCGCGGTGCTGATCATCCTCGTGTTCCTCCTCGACGTCCGGGCCACGCTGGTGACGGCGATCTCCATCCCGACGTCCGTGCTCATCACCTTCATCGGTCTCCAGGTCGCCGAGTACTCGCTCAACATCCTCACGCTGGGCGCGCTGACGATCGCCATCGGGCGCGTGGTCGACGACTCGATCGTGGTCATCGAGAACATCAAGCGACACCTCTCGTTCGGCGACAACCGCACGGGTGCACAGCGCGCCGGGTCGATCCTGAGCGCCGTCCAGGAGGTCGCGGGCGCGATCACCGCCTCGACCATCACCACGGTGGCCGTGTTCCTGCCCATCGCGTTCGTCGGCGACGTCACCGGAGAACTCTTCCGACCCTTCGCCCTCACCGTCACGATCGCGCTGCTCGCGTCGCTCCTCGTCGCGCTCACCATCGTGCCCGTGCTCGCCTACTGGTTCCTCCGCGCCCCGAAGGCCCAGCGCCTCGCAGCCGCAGCCGCAGCGGAGGAAGCGCCCTCCGACGCGACGAGCGGACCGGTCCGGAGCCGACGCGAGCGCCGGGTCAGCGTGCAGGACGAAGACGACCTCGAGAAGCCGTCACGGCTCCAGAAGGCCTACCTCCCGATCATCCACTGGACCCTCAAGCACTCGGTCACCACCCTGCTGCTCTCGGTGCTCGTGCTCGTCGGCACCTTCGCGCTGACGCCGTTCATGAAGACCAACTTCCTCGGTGACTCCGGCCAGAACACCCTCACGGTCACGCAGACCCTGCCGGTCGGCACGAGCCTCGACGCCCAGGACGCGGCGGCGAAGCAGGTCGAGACGAAGCTGCGCGACATCGACGGCATCGACACCGTCCAGCTCTCGATCGGGTCGAGCGGAAGCTCGTTGCGCGACGCGTTCTCGGGCGGCGGTGGCGGAGCCATCACCTACTCGATCACGACGAGCGAAGACGCCGACCAGACGGCACTCCAGAAGACGGTCCGCAAGGACCTGTCCGGGCTCGACGACGTCGGCGAGATCGAGGTCGCCGCGTCCGCGGGCTTCGGCGGGTCGAGCGACATCGAGATCGACATCACCTCCGCACGGCAGAGCGATCTAGCGAAGGCCGCCGACGCTATCAAGCAGGCCGTCACCGGCCTCGACGGCATCGACCAGGTCACGAGCAACCTCAGCGAATCGCGGCCCTACGTCCAGGTGGCCGTCGACCGCGACGCCGCCGCCGCAGCAGGGTTCAGCGAGGTCGCGCTCGGTGCGTACGTCTCGCAGCTCATGCAGCCGACGACGGTGGGATCCATCGTCATCGACGACACCACGCTCACCATCTACGTCGACGCCCAGGACCCGCCGACCACCGTCGACGCCCTCGCGGCGACGGAGGTCCCGACGGCCACCGGCCCGAGACGCCTCGACACCCTCGCGACGGTCTCGCAGGTCGACGGACCCGCGACGATCTCGACCGTCAAGGGGCTGCGCTCAGCCACGATCAGCGCGACTCCGGGCAGCGACAACCTCGGTACCGCCAGCGCCGAGGTGCAGACGGCGATCGACGACGTCAAGCTGCCCGCCGGCACCACGGCGACCCTCGGGGGTGTCACGGCATCGCAGAGCGACGCGTTCGGACAGCTGGGCCTCGCGCTCCTCGCCGCGATCCTCATCGTCTACGTCATCATGGTCGCGACCTTCCGTTCGCTGCGGCAGCCGCTCCTGCTGCTGGTGTCGGTACCGTTCGCCGCGACCGGCGCGATCGGGCTCCAGATCATCACCGGCGTGCCGCTCGGCGTACCGTCGCTCATCGGCGTGCTGATGCTCATCGGTATCGTCGTGACGAACGCGATCGTGCTTGTCGACCTCGTGAACCAGTACCGGCGCCGCGGCATGACGGTGATCGAGGCCGTCGAGCACGGTGCCGCACGCCGGCTCCGTCCGATCCTCATGACGGCGCTCGCGACGATCTTCGCCCTCACCCCGATGGCACTCGGCATCACCGGACACGGTGGTTTCATCTCGCAGCCGCTCGCGATCGTCGTCATCGGCGGGCTCGTCTCCTCGACCATCCTGACGCTCGTCGTGCTCCCCACCCTCTACAACCTCGTCGAGGGGTTCCGCGAACGTCGCGAGCAGCGGCGGGCTGCAGCCGAGCCGAAGCCGACGGCGCGCACGGTCGCCGCGATCGAGGGGCCGCGGGCCGCGACTGTCCCCGCGGAGGAGCCGGTCCTCGTCGGCGCCGGTGGCGGAAGCGCTGCAACCGCGCCGAGCGTGCCTGACGCATCCGTTCCGTCGGCCTCGGCGGACGTGGCTCCGGTGGACGCGGCTCCAGATGGCGCCACTCCCGCTGACGCGGAACCGGCGGATGCCGCACCCGAGCCGCCGGTCGTTGCGCCGACTGAGCCGGCGGCGGATCGACCGATGACGCGCCCGGCTGCGCACGAAGCCCACGAGGTGCACGGGGCGCATGTGGCGACGGGTGACGAGCTGCCGCGCACCGAGGCGATCACCCTTCCCGACGCGGTCTCCGAAGGCCCTGCGGACGAGGTCGCTCATTCCGGCGAGCACGCAGCCCCTGCGGTGCAGCCTGAGCCGGAAGCGACGGCTGAGCCGGTCGCCGAGCCCGAGCCGATCCTGGAGACGGAGCCGGCCGGAGAGGCTGAGGCGGCGGAGAAGTCCGAGCTCCCTGCTGACTCCAGCCCGACGAGCGACACCCAGCCGACGCCTGACGCTGAGCCGAAGCCCGATGCCGACCCGGCACCCGGGACTGAGCCGTCTTCGGGCACCGAACGGCCGAAGCGCCGCCGCGCGCAGTGGCCGTGATCGACCACCTCCCGCTCGGTCGATGAGCTGAGGTTCGAGCCCCTCGACACGAAGCCCTCGGGAACGCCGTCACCGGCGCCCGAGGGCTTCGTCGTGTGACGCCCGATTCAGCGGAGATCGCCGACCGCGCCGGTGACCGCCCGCACAACCTCGCCCGACTGCACCAGCGCGGCGACCGCCTCGATCTCGGGGGAGAGGAACCGGTCGGGTCCGGGACCCGTGACCTGCTCACGCACCCGGCGGAGCACCGCCCCGGTGCCGACGGCCGGCTCGAGCGGGCTGCGCAGGTCGAGGCCACGGGCCGCCGTCATGACCTCGATCGCCAGCACGCGGCCGAGACCGTCGATCGCCCGACGGAGCTTCCGCGCCGCCGCCCAGCCCATCGAGACGTGGTCCTCCTGCATCGCGGAGGACGGGATCGAGTCGACGGACGCCGGGTGCGCCAGCCGTTTCAGTTCACTCACGATGCCGGCCGCCGTGTACTGGGCGATCATGAGGCCCGAGTCGACACCCACCTCGTGCGCGAGGAACGGCGGGAGGCCGTTGCTCCGGCTCCGGTCCAGGAAGCGGTCGGTGCGGCGCTCCGACATGGACGCGACATCGGCGACGGCGATCGCGAGGAAGTCGAGCACGTAGGCGACCGGGGCGCCGTGGAAGTTCCCGTTCGACTCGACCCGCCCGTCCGGCGTGAGCACCGGGTTGTCGACGGCACTCGCGAGCTCCCGCTCGGCGACCATCGCGGCGTGGTCGACGGTGTCCCTGGCTGCACCGTGCACTTGCGGGGCGCAGCGCAGTGAGTAGGCGTCCTGCACCCGGGTGCATTCAGGGCCCCGGTGGCTCGCGACGATCGGGGAGCCCTCCAGCAGTAACCGCAGGTTCGCGGCGCTCTCGGCCTGACCCGCCTGCGGGCGCAGGGCCTGCAGGTCTGCGGCGAACACGGCGTCCGTGCCGAGCAGGCCCTCGACGCTCATCGCCGCGGCGACGTCGGCGGTGCGCAAGAGCATCCGCAGATCGTCCACGGCGAGCGCGAGCATCCCCAGCATGCCATCGGTGCCGTTGATGAGGGCGAGCCCCTCCTTCTCGGCGAGCTGTACCGGCTGGAGGCCGGCGTCCGCGAGCGCCTCCGCAGCGGAGCGCGTGCGCCCGGACGCATCGGTCACCTCGCCCTCGCCCATCACCGCCAGCGCGCAGTGCGCGAGGGGTGCGAGGTCGCCGGAGCAGCCGAGCGACCCGTACTCGCGCACGACCGGGGTGATGTCGGCGTTCAGCATCGCCGCGTAGGCGCGGACCGTCTCCACCCGCACCCCGGTGCGGCCCGTCATGAGCGTCGAGAGGCGCAGCGTCATGAGGGAACGCACGACCTCCCGCTCGACGACCTCGCCGCTGCCGGCGGCGTGCGAGCGGACGAGACTCGCCTGCAGCTGCGCGCGGCGCGTCGGCTCGATGAACGTGGTCGCGAGCGCACCGAACCCGGTCGAGATCCCGTAGTGGGGCTCGGGGTCGGAGGCGAGCGCCTCGATGATCCGACGTGATGCGGCGACACCGTCGAGGGCCGCGCCGTCGAGGTCGATCCGTGCGCCGTGCCGGGCGACGGCGACGACCTCGTCGATCGACAGCGGCCCGGCGCCGAGGGAGACCGAGGTCGGGCCGGCGGGTTCGGAATACGAGCGACCGGAGGTCGTCGGGTCGCTGGTGGTCGGGATCGCGCCGGGCTGGATGTCCATGTTCCGATGGAACACCCGGGCGCCCACCGCGGCGGTGCGCGTAGAGTCGTCCGTGTCTGGGATGACAGACATGGACGACCAGGCGGCCGTGTCCGAGCCGCGGAGACGAGGTCAACGGTGAGTCAGGTCCCGGCAGCCGACGCCACCCTGCGCGTGCTGAGCCATCTCGCCGGCGCCCGCGGCCCGCTTCCGGCCGCGGCGATCGCCTCGGCACTCGACCTGCCGAGATCGACGGTCTACCACCTCCTCAGCGTGCTGCAGGAACACGGCTTCGTGGTCCACCTGCCCGAAGCCCGTCGCTACGGGCTCGGGGTCGCCGCCTTCGAACTCTCCGGCGGGTACGCGCGCCAGGAGCCGCTCAGCATGCTCGGGCGCCCGTTGCTCGCCGAGCTGGTCGACCGGGTGGGCGAGAGCGCGCATCTCGCCGTGCTGCACGGCCGGGACGTGCTCTACATCGTCGACGAGCGGGCACCGCGTCGGCCGCACCTCGTCACCGACGTCGGTGTGCGCCTCCCGGCTCACCTGACCGCCAGCGGCTGCGCGATCCTCGCCGCGCTCCCGGCCGGCCAGCTGCGCGCCCTGTTCCCCGACCAGGCGGCGTTCGTCGACCGCACCGGCCACGGGCCGAAGCGGTACCGCGAACTCCGCCAGGTCCTCGCCCAGACGACGCAGGACGGGTATGCGCGCGAGGCCGGCGGGGTGACGCTCGGTCTCGCGAGTGTCGGGGTGGTCGTCCGTGACCACACGGGGTGGCCGGCGGCGGCGATCGCGGTCACTTACGACGCCGATGCCGGGCTCGACCCGGCGTGGTTGGCCCGCGAGATCCACCCGGCGGCGGCCGAGCTGTCGCGGCGGATCCGGGGTCGCTGAGCGCTCGGCGGAGCGGGCGGGCGGTGCGGCGGCTCCGGAACCGTGGTCAGGCGACCGAGCGCAGGATGAGCTCGAGCAGTGCGGTCGCATACGCGTCGGGCGCCGTCGCGGCGCTGAACCGTCGCAGTTCGCCGCCGAGCTCGACCACGACGGTGTACGCCTCGGCGTCGCCCAACGACAGGAGGACGTCGAGTTCGTCGTCGAGGGTCGGCTCACCGTCGGTCGGCGCAGCCGGGGAGACCGCGCGTTCGAGCGACCGGAACGAGCCGCGCAGCAGAGCGCGCAGCTGGTGCTCCGACGGCAGCCAGAGCGTCTCCTCCTGGTCGACGGAGTCCAACGCCCACTCGGTCGTGCCGTTGAAGCCGAAGCTGCGGCCACCCGGGTGCTCGTGCACCTCGACGGTCATCTCGCTCACCGTGAACACGTCGCCGGCGAGCTCGCCGCCGTCGATGGTGAAGCGGTCGCCGGGTTCGGGGGTCCAGCGCAGGCCGGCGGTGCGGAGCGCTCGGGCGAGGTCAGCGGAGATCATCAGTCCAGTATCGCCGACCACCGTGCGATGCGGCTGGCAACCCCTCGATTCGGACGGAACCCTGTGCGAGGGTGGATGAACTCTTCGAAGGGTCCGATGATGCCCGCACCTGATGATGGCCTGTCCGGTCGGTTCCCTGCGCGCGGCCGCGTGACCACACGACGGTTCGAGGGTGCGACCGGGATGCAGGAGGCGTCGGGCGCACTGCGATTCGTGGAGGTGGACCCCGATCGGTTCTCGATGACCGTGGACTCGATCACGCTCGGCGAGTACGTCCTCCATCGCAACACGGTCGGGTCCGGGACCTTCGACGTCGTCGCCGACGCCTACGGGCTCGATGAACCGGTCGCGACGATCGTGATGCTCATCGAGGGTGCGGCCAGCCTGGTCCACGGACGACAGCAACTCGACCTGCTCCCCGGGACCGGAACGCTCACGGAGGGCGCCGAGACGTATCGGACGACGATCCACGACCACGCGACCTATCTGTACGTGTTCGTGCCGATGCGTGCGCTTCGCCGCCTCGGCATCGCCCCGACGAGCGCCCTCGGCCCCTTGGCGCCGTCGCCCCTGTTGCGGGGGAGCGCCGCGTTCCTCGTGGAGGTCATCTCCGCGTTCGAACCGATCGGCGGCGCCGCACAGCTCAGACTCTGCCGCGTGATCGACACGATGCTCGCGACGCTCTACGCGGAGAACGACCTCTTCCGGGCCGAGGGTGAGGCCGGCCGGGTTCCGCTCCGGCTCCGGATCATCGAGCACATCGCCGCGTCCTTCGCCGAGCGGGAGCTGCGACCGGAGACGCTGGCGCGTCGCTTCAACATGTCGACCAGGTCCCTGCAACGGGTGTTCGAAGGCTCGGGCACGAGCGCCGCCGGCGAGATCGCCGAGCGGCGGGTGCAGCTCGCGCTCGCCCTCCTCTCGGACCCCGACCACCGGGGCCTGTCGATCGCCGAGGTCGCGGCCCGCTGCGGCTACCACTCGCAGGCGCACCTCCGTCGAGCGGTCGTCGCGCATACCGGTCTCAGCCCGAGCCAGTTCCGAGAGCAGACCAAGGCGGAGGACGTCTGAGGTCGCAGCGCCGTCCGAGTGCGCCGGATCAGCCTGCGGTGCGCCCGGTTCGTCGCGGAGCCGTCAACCAGGGCCGCAGCAGCCTCGTCACGAGTGGCAGGAGCCAGTAGGTCATGATCGGCGTCAGGATGAGCGTCGAGATGAGCACATGGAGGAACACGCCGAGCGGTTCCCAACCGGGCACGAGCGCCGTGACGAGGAGGGTGAAGACGAGGTTGAGCGGGAAGAAGCCCAACCAGATGCTCACCGCCTGCTTCCAGCGCGGCGGTGCCGGTGGGATCGGATCCGGGTCGCCGGAGAGCTCGGCCTCCTCGACGCGGAGGATGCCGTCGGGTGCGTCGAACCACCCTTCGATCCCGCTGCGCCGTTCGACGCGGGACTGCTCCATGAACTCGCGGCCGCTCGAGAGCCACCAGGCGCGTTCCTTCGACTCCTCCCAGTCGGTGAGCGTCTGTTCGTCCGCGAAGCGGTAGAGCATGTACCAGACGTCGCTCTCGGCGCCGGCGCGCACCCAGCCGGAGCCGAGGAAGCCGGGGTATCGGTTCGCCAGGTTGATGCCCGCCTGGACCCAGATGGTGGCCTCGGAGATCGACGCCGGGTTGACGCGTCGCTCGATCGAGACGGTGATGGGATCGTGTTCCATGCGCCCAGTAGACCGCACTCGTGTTTCGATCTCGTGTCCCGCTGTGGCCCCCGTAGAGTCGAGGCATGGCGACTCCTGACTTCGTACTGGCCCTCCGCGAGCGGATCGGGCACGCGCCCCTCTGGTTGACGGGGGTGACCGCCGTCGTCCTGCGCGGTCTCGGGACGCCCGAGGCGGAGGTCCTGCTCGTCCGGCGACAGGACAACGGGGCGTGGACGCCGGTCACCGGCATCATCGACCCGGGCGAGGAGCCCGCGGTCGCGGCGGAGCGCGAGGTCCTCGAGGAGGCGGCCGTGGTCGCCGTCGCCGAGCGTCTCGCCCAGGTGCAGGTGCTCCCGCAGAACGTCTACGACAACGGCGACGTCACGCAGTACATCGACCTCGTGTTCCGATGCCGCTACGAGTCGGGCGAGCCGTATCCGGCTGACGGCGAGAACTCCGAGGCGCGGTGGTTCCCGCTCGATGCCCTGCCCGAGCAGGTCTCGCAGAACTTCCGCACCCGGATAGCGCTCGCCGCCTCCGACGAGCGCGAGGCCCGCTTCACCCGCTGACGTCCCTCCACCTGCCCGCGAACTGTCACTTGAGGCTAGTTCCGGGGCCCGTGACTAGCGTTTGGTGACAGTTCGCGGGCTGGAGGGGGTGGCTGCGGCGATGGCGTCGGCGGCTCGGACGAGGGTGAGGTGCGAGAGCGCCTGCGGAGTGTTGCCGACCTGTCGAGCCTGCTGCACGTCGTACTCCTCGGACAGCAGGCCGAGGTCGTTGCGGAAGGACAGCAGCCGGTCCATCAGCTCGCGGGCGTCGTCGAGTCGGCCCGAGGCCGCGTACTGCTGCACGAGCCAGAACGAGCACGCGAGGAACGGGTGCTCGTCGCCCGGCAGACCGTCGACCCCGCTCGTCGTGCGGTAGCGCAGGAGCAGACCGTCCTGGAGGAGGTCCTCCTCGATCGCGGCCACCGTCGCGAGCATGCGCGGGTCGTCGGGCGCCACGTAGCCGATCTGCGCGAGGACGAGCAGCGACGCGTCGACCTCGGTCGTCCCGGCATGCTGGACGTAGCACCCGCGTGCATGGTCGACGTTCTCGCGCTCGATCGTCTCGCGGAGGGTCTCGCGCAGGGCCTCCCAACGTTCGACGGGCCCGTCCATGCCGTGCTCGCGAACCGCTCGGACGCCGCGGTCGAGCGCCGCCCAGATCATGGCGCGCGAGTGGGTGAAGTGCTGCTCGTCGCCCCGCACCTCCCAGATGCCGCGGTCGGGGCGGTTCCAGTGCTCCTCGAGGACGCCGAGCAGCGCGCGCTGGAGGCTCCACGAGAAGTCGTCGTCCGCGAGACCGACCGAGCGCGCCTCGTCGAGGGCGATCATCACAGACCCGAAGACGTCGCCCTGGTACTGCGTGTAGGCGCCGTTGCCGACGCGCACGGGGGCGGCACCGAGGTAGCCGGGGAGGCTGTCGAGCTCCTCCTCCACGAGGTGGCGTTCGCCGGCGAGGCCGTACATGATCTGCAGGTCGTTCGGGTCACCGGCTATCGCCCGGAGGAGCCACCTGCGCCAGTCGTGCGCCTCCTCGGTGAAGCCGTGCTGCATGAGGGCTTCGAGGGTCAGCGAGGCGTCGCGCAACCAGACGTAGCGGTAGTCCCAGTTCCGGACGCCCCCGAACGACTCCGGCAGGCTCGTGGTCGCGGCGGCGACGATGCCCCCGGTGTCCTCGTGCGTGAGGGCGCGGAGGACGAGTAGCGACCGCACGACCGCCTCCTCGTACTCGTCGGCGGGATCGCAGCGGGACGCCCAGTCGCGCCACCAGGCGATCGTGTGGTCGATGCGCGGGCCGACGTCGACCGGGTCCGGCACCTCGCGGTGCGAGGGGTACCAGGTGAGGGTGAGGTCGACGGTGTCGCCCGCGGAGACCTCGACGGTCGCCGAGTGGGCGTGATCGGACGCCGTCAGGTGCACGCCCCGGACCACGACGGCGTCGGGGCCGGCGACGGCGACGATCCCGGATCCGTCCGGGAGCTGCCGCACCCACGGGATCGCGTCGGCGTACCCGAAGCGGAGGCGAACCTCGACGTCGACCGCGACGGTGCCGCTGAGCCCCTCGATCCGGCGGACCACATCCGCCCGGCGGTCGCCGTGGGGCATGAGGTCGGTCACACGCACCTGGCCGTCGGGGGTCGTCCAGACGGTCTCGAGGACGAAGGTGTCGTCGAGGTAGGCGCGGCTCGCCGTCGCCCGAGCATCGGCAGGCCGGACCGTCCAGCATCCGTGGTCCTCGGTGCCGAGCAGCGCACCGAACATCGACGGCGAGTCGAACCGGGGGAGGCACAGCCAGTCGATGCTGCCCTCCGACGAGACGAGCGCGGCGGTGTGGCAATCACCGATGAGGGCGTAATCCTCGATGGGGCTGGGCATGCACCCATGCTGCCACGCCGCCGCGCGCCTGCCTGGGAGTGATGCTCCGTGACTTCTCAGGGTGGATCGGGTAACGTAGGTGAGTCGGCTCTAGACACCGCGTTTGTACCGCGGAGGGTTATGTCAGTCTGGTGGGCCGGTTTCGTCGGAGAGAACTCCGCGAACACACACATGATGTGGACGGCCCCGGCCAGTGATCGCCCGGGTATGAGCATGCCGCAGCGCAGCCGAGGTTTCGGATGGCGCTGTGTGAGTCATGCAGGTTGTTCATGCGAACGAGTTATAACCCGGAAAGCATTTCTCCATGCCCAAGAACAACACCCCCGCCGGCAAACGCCCGGCCAAGAACTTCGACCCCAAGTCCAAGTACGGCGAGAACAAGCGGCCCTTCGGTTCGCGTCCCGGCGCGAAGTCCGGCAGCAAGAGCGAAGGCCACCGCGGCTACCGTCCCGACGCCGGTGGAGCGCCGCAGAAGTCTCGTTGGAACGCAGACGAGCGTGCCGAGCGCGCCGCCCGCTTCGAGTCGGAGGAGCGCGGCGACCGCGCACCCCGCGGCGACCGCAACGAGCGTCCTGCCTACAACCGTGGTGGCGACCGCAATGAGCGTCCCGCGTACAACCGTGGTGGCGACCGCAACGAGCGTCCCACGTACAACCGTGGTGGCGACCGCAACGAGCGCCCCGCCTACAACCGTGGTGAGCGGACTGAGCGTCCTTCGTACGGCGACCGCAACGAGCGTCCTGCGTACAACCGCGGTGGCGACCGGAACGAGCGTCCTGCGTACAACCGTGGTGAGCGGTCCGAGCGTCCGTCGTACGGTGACCGCAATGAGCGCCCGTCGTACAACCGCGGCGGCGACCGGAACGAGCGTCCTGCGTACAACCGCGGTGAGCGGTCCGAGCGTCCGTCCTACGGCGACCGGAACGAGCGGCCGTCGTACAACCGCGGCGAGCGGACCGAGCGTCCCTCCTACGGTGACCGGAACGAGCGTCCTGCCTACAACCGTGGTGAGCGGTCCGAGCGTCCCTCGTACGGTGACCGGAACGACCGTCCCGCGTACAACCGTGGTGGCGACCGCAACGAGCGTCCGGCCTACAACCGGGGTGAGCGCACGGAGCGTCCCTCCTACGGCGACCGCACCGAGCGTCCCGCGTACAACCGTGGCGAGCGGACCGAGCGTCCGTCCTACGGTGACCGCCCGGCCCGTCAGGGTGACCCGCGTCAGGCGAACCGCACCGACCGCCCCGCGCGTTCGTACGACGACCGTCCCAAGCGTTCCTTCGAGGACCGCCCCGCGCGTTCGTACGACGACCGCCCCAAGCGGTCCTTCGACGACCGCCCCAAGCGGTCCTTCGACGACCGCGGCGCGTCCGACGCCGGCCGTGGCAGCGACTACTACCCGAAGCGCGACGCCGGCTCCTACACGCCCCAGGACGACGTGGTGCTCGAGCGCCTCGAGGCCGACGCGATCCAGGCCGGCGACGTCGAGGGTGTGACCTTCGAGAGCCTCGGCCTCGGCGGCAACATCGTCCGTGCCCTCGCCGAGCTCGGCGCCGACAGCCCGTTCCCGATCCAGGCGGCGACCATCCCGGACGTCATCGCGGGCCGCGACGTACTCGGCCGTGGCCGCACCGGCTCCGGGAAGACCATCGCCTTCGGTGCCCCGCTCGTCGAGAAGCTCATGGAGAACGGTGGCGGCAAGAACCGCAAGCCGGGTCGCAAGCCCCGCGCCCTCATCCTCGCCCCGACGCGTGAGCTCGCCCTGCAGATCGACCGCACCGTGCAGCCCATCGCGCGCGCCGTCGGCCTCTTCACCACGCAGATCTACGGCGGTGTCCCGCAGGGTCGCCAGGTCGGCGCACTGCAGCGCGGCGTCGACATCATCGTCGGTACGCCCGGTCGCATCGAGGACCTCATCGAGCAGGGTCGCCTCGACCTCTCGCAGGTCACGGTGACCGTCCTCGACGAGGCCGACCACATGTGCGACCTCGGCTTCCTCGAGCCCGTGCAGCGCATCCTGCGTCGCACCGCGCCCGACGGCCAGAAGCTCCTCTTCTCCGCCACCCTCGACAAGGGTGTCGCAGCCCTCGTCAACGAGTTCCTCCCGAACCCGTCGGTGCACGAGGTCGCCGGTGAGGACCAGGCGTCCTCCACGATCGACCACCGCGTGCTGGTGGTGGAGCACAAGGGCAAGGACCGCCTCATCGAGGAGCTCGTCAACCGCACCGAGAAGACCCTCGTGTTCGCCCGCACCCGGGCGTACGCCGAGCGTCTCGCGGAGCAGCTCGGCATGGCGGGTATCCCCGCCGTCTCGCTCCACGGCGACCTCAACCAGGCGCGCCGCACGCGCAACCTGGAGAAGCTCACCTCGGGTCGGGTCAACGTGCTCGTCGCCACCGACGTCGCCGCCCGCGGCATCCACGTCGACGACATCACGCTCGTCGTGCAGGCCGACGCCCCGGACGAGTACAAGACGTACCTGCACCGTGCCGGCCGCACCGGCCGTGCCGGCAAGATCGGTCGCGTCGTCACGATCATCCCCAAGGCCCGTCGCCGCCGGATGACCGAACTGCTCGACCGCGCTGAGATCGAGGCCGCGTTCGACGACGCCGCCCCCGGCGACCAGCTCGTCGAGGACATCGCCACCGCGTAGTCCGCACCGCATCAGGAACGCCCGCCGAGCTCACGCTCGGCGGGCGTTCTCGCGTGTCAGGGGGTGAGGGCCGCGCGTTCGTCGTCGCGCGGCGCGAGGACGACGGCATCGTCGACCCCGTCGAAGGTCCGGACCGGGCGCGTGGCGTCCCAACGCTGCCAGCCCGGGTCGCCCGCCTTCGCGAACGCGACCCACGCGTCGTGCATCGCGGTCGCGAGCGACTGCGGCGCCGAGGGGCCCGCCATCCGGACGGCCTCCGGCGAGTCGAGGTGGTCGAACACGAAGCCGATCTCCATCGCGTGGGCGGCTCCGAGGGCACCGTGCCCGTCCTCGCCGACGGGGCTGCGCCAAGCGAACTCGTACACCCACGTGTCCGCACCCGCGGCTGCACGCGCGTCGGCGACCCGGTTGAGTGGCACGCGCAACAGGACGTCCGTCGCCATCGCACCGAGGATCTCCCCGGTCGAGGCCTTCGGACGGTTCCGTCGGAAGGTGCGGACCGTCGCCGCGGGGATCCCGAGCTTGAGGCGTGCCGCGAGCAGATGGACGCGTTTGATCGTCGGGAGGAGTCCCGTCGGAACGAACCACAGTCGGTACTCCTCCGTCGTGCTGCCGATGAGGACGGGGATGCCGGCCGCCCGTCCGGCGAGCAACGCGTCGAACGGACTGTCCGGTACGAGTGGTGCGGCTGTCGCGACCGCGAAGCCGGCGCCGCCGTTCAGCGGGTTGCCGCCCGCCATGGCCCGCTCCTGCGCGGCCACGAGCCCCTCCGGTGGAACACGTCGGAAGCCTGCTCGGGTGGTGGCGACCCCCAGATCCTTCGCCATGAGCTTCGAGATGCGGCCCGCCCGCTCGCGCGTCTGCGCCTCCAGCGGCCCGCTCTGGATGATCGCCCGCCGCATCACGGCTGGAGCGTCCGGGTGGGTGAGGAGCGTCGCCACCGAGGCGCCGCCCGCGGACTCGCCGAACACGGTGACGTTGTCGGGGTCGCCGCCGAACCGGGCGATCTCGTCCTGGACCCAGGTCAGGGCCGCCAGTTGGTCGGCGATGCCGAGGTTCAGCGGGACGTCGTCGAGCACCGAGAACCCCTCGGACCCGAGACGGTAGTTGACGGAGACGAGGACGACGCCGTCGCGAGCGAATGCGGTGCCGTCGTAGGCGTCGAGCGCGTTGGAGCCGTGGACGAACGAGCCACCGTGGATCCAGACCATCACCGGGCGCAGGGCGGTCGACGGCTCGGTCGGTGTCCACACGTTGACGTTGAGGATCTCGTTCCCCGGCACGGTCACCGTGGAGAGGAGGTCGCCGACCGCGCCGGCATACGGGGCCTGCGGTGCGGTGGCGCCGGGCCGGGTCGCGTCGCGCGGCTCGTCCCAGGGGTCGACCGGCTGGGGGAGGCGGAACCGGTCGTCGCCGAACGGCGCCGCCGCATACGGGATGCCGAGGAAGCTGGAGACACCGCCCGCACTGCGTCCGGTGACCGGGCCGCTGCCGGTGTCGACGGTGATCGGCGTGGGCTGGTCGTCCGACCGGGTGTCGTCGTCGGCCGGTTCCAGCCCAGGGTCGATGCTCATACGCGTCCGTTCGTCGATGCTCGGGTGACCAACTGTATCGACGGCGGTCGTACGCGTGCCTGTGCATCGGACGGGAGACGGCTGCGGAAGACTGGAACGATGCAGATCCGTCCGTTCACCCCAGCCGACACCGACGCCGTCATCGCCCTCTGGCACACCGTGGGGCTCACACGACCGTGGAACGACCCGGCGAAAGACATCGAGCGCAAGTCGACGACGCAGCCCGAGCTGTTCCTCGTCGCGGTGGATGCCGATGGCGCCCTCATCGGCACGGCGATGGTGGGGTACGACGGCCACCGCGGATGGGTGCACTACCTGGCCGTGTCACCGGCGCAGCAGGGTGGTGGACTCGGTCGGGGGCTCATGGCCGAGGCCGAGTGCCTGCTCATCGGACTCGGGTGCCCGAAGATCAACCTCATGGTCCGGACGGGCAACGACCGCGTGATCGGGTTCTACGAGGCGCTCGGGTACGGCACCGACGAGGTCGCGCTGCTCAGCAAGCGGCTCATCCCCGACGCCTGAGGCTCCGGGTCAGAAGAGGGTCGGCTGGACCTGTAGGCCGGTCGTGACGAACTCCGGGACGCGCTTCCGCAGCTCGGCCCGCTCGCCGTACCCGTCGCGCAACATGCCGAGCGCCGACGAGCGGACACCCCCGGTGGCCGGGTCCTCGGTGCCGCGCTCGAGCCCGTGGTCGCGGATCATCGGGCGGATGCGCGCGGCCAGCCACTTCCGGTACTCCTTCGGGGCGTAGGCGCCGTCGGCGTACATCGAGGTATACCGCTCGACGAGCTCGGGGTGCTCCCGCGACAGCCACTGCATGAACCAGGGTTTGACGCCGGCCTTCAGGTACAGGGTCGAGAAGAGGACGGTGCTCGCGCCGGCCTCGCGGATGCGCGACAGGGCGAGGTCGAGGTGGTCGACGGTGTCGGTCAGGTAGGGGAGGATCGGCATCATGAAGACCCCGACGTCGAAGCCGAGGTCGGCAGCGGCGCGGACGGTCGCGAGTCTGGCCGCCGCCGTCGGGGTGCCGGGCTCGATCGACTGCTGCAGCTCGTCGTCGTAGATGGCGATCGACATGGCGAGGTCGACCGGCACGCGCTCAGCGACCTCGGCCAGGAGGGGTAGGTCGCGCCGGAGCAGCGTGCCCTTCGTCAGGATCGAGAACGGGGTTCCCGAGTCGGCGAGGGCCTTGATGATCCCCGGCATGAGGCGGTACTTGCCCTCGGCGCGCTGGTACGGGTCGGTGTTCGTGCCGAGTGCCACCGGGTGCCTGCCCCAGCTCGCCTTCGCGAGCTCCTTCTCGAGGACCTCGGCGACGTTCACCTTGACGATGAGCTGCGAGTCGAAGTCCTTCCCGGCATCGAGGTCCAGGTACGAATGCGTCGGTCGGGCGAAGCAGTACACGCAGGCATGGGAGCAGCCCCGATAGGGGTTGATGGTCCACCCGAACGGCATCACGGACTGGCCGGGCACGCGGTTGAGTGCGGACTTCGCGAGCACCTCGTGGAAGGTGATCCCGGCGAACTCGGGCGTCTGGACGCTGCGCACGAGGTTGTTCAGCTTCGCGAGGCCCGGCAGCGCCGACGTCGTCTCAACCCCGAGTTCCTGTCCGCTCCACCGCATGCCTCCATTAGAACATACGTTCGAGTGCTGCGGGTGACTCAGGACGATCAGTTCCGGATGACGGGACCCGGACCGGCGGTGAGGCTCCACCACAGGAGAGCGGCGCTCACGAGCCAGAAGGCGACCATGAAGCACCAGTCTCGGGTGCGGAACGGGATGCGGGTCCGCTCCGTCCGCTGCGGATGGGCGCCGAACGCGCGGGAGTCCATGGCGAGCGCGACCCGCTCCGCGTGACGGATGGCACCGGCCAGCAGCGGCACGACGGTGCCGGCGGCCCGGCGGACGGCGGCGATCGGTCCGCGACCCTCGGCCATGCCGCGGACCCGGTGGGCGGAACGGATGACCTCCAGCTCGTGCCCGAACCGCGGCACGAACCGGTAGGCGGCGAGCGCCGTGTACCCGATCCGGTAGGGCACGTGCAGCTGCTGGATCATCGCGCGCACGAACTCAGGACCGGTCGAGGTGAGGCCGCCGATGCAGGCGAGGAGGAGGAGGGCCGCGAGTCGCAGTGCCGTTGCGAGGCCGACGAGCAGCGCCCCGAGGAAGAACCGGTAGTCGCCGACCTGGAACAGCAGGACGGACTGGTCGACGCGGCTCGGGTCGGTCCACAGGCCGAAGCTGAACGACATGATCGAGACGAGCAGCGGCAGCGCCACGAAGAGCAGGAGGGCGACCGTCCGCGTGAGTCGGGCCCCGACGAGGATGACCACGACCGCGAGGGCGATGAAGAGCGCCGGCGTGACGGGGTCCCTCGTGAACGCGAGCAGGATCATCACCGGGAGCGGAGCGCCGAGCTTCGCGAGCGGGTTCAACCGGTACAGGAATCGACCGGCCGGTGCCGTGCCCGAGGCGTACGGGTCGATCGTCGAGGCGCTCATCGGGCGGCCGCCCCGGGCAGGTCGTCGAGTCTCGACAGGTGGCGCCAGTCGGGGTGGTTCTCCAGCGAGCGCATCGCCTGGGCGAGCGGTGGTGGGCGGAGCCCCGCGCGGCGCAGGAGCTCGTCGTCGTCGAGGACCGCGGCGGTCGTGTCGTGGGCGAGTAGGCGACCACCGGCCATCACCGCGACGTGACTCGCGTGATCGGCGACGAGCTGGAGGTCGTGGGTCACGACGACGACCGTGGTGCCCTGCGCGTTGAGTCCGGCGAGGAGGTCCAGGAGCTCGTTCGCCCGCGCCCGGTCCTGACCGAAGGTCGGCTCGTCGAGCGCGAGCACCGGAGCTCCGGCGATGAGGGCGCTCCCGACGGACAGCCGGCGCTTCTGGCCGCCGGACAGCAGGAACGGATGCACGTCGCGTGCGGATTCCAGGCCGAACCGCCGCAGCAGGTCGTCGACGCGCCGCTCGATCTCGGTGTCGTCGACGCCCCGGATCCGCAGGCCGTGCGCGAGTTCATCGTGGACGGTGTGGGTGATGAACTGGTGCTCGGGGTTCTGGAAGACGAAGCCGATGTGCGCCGCGATCGTCCGGACGTCGCTGCGCCCCGGGTCGATCCCGCCGACGTCGATGCGCCCTCGTGGAGGACGGACCACCCCGGCGATCGCCTGGAGCAGGGTCGTCTTGCCGGCACCGTTCGTCCCGATCACCGCGAGGAAGTCGCCCGTCCCGACCTCGAGGCTCACCTCGTGGAGGATCGGGGTGCGCCGGCGGCCGCGACCGCGTTCGACACTGAGCCGGTCGACGCGGACCGCCACCGACCGCTCGGCGGTGACCGGGGCGGCGGGTGCTGTCGGCAGCGCCGGCAGTGCGGTCGCGTCGAGTGCGGCGGTCAGCTCGGCAGGTGTCAGGGGGAGGGCCGGCAGCAGGACACCGCCCTCCCGCAGTCGCAGGGCCGCGAGCGTCGCGACCGGGAGCCAGACACCCATCGCGAGCAGTTCGTCGAGGTGGCCGAGCAGGACGTCGCGGGTCGGGCCGTCGAAGGCGAGCCGCCCGTCACGATCGAGGACGACGACCCGGTCGACGAGGTCGATGGCGGCGTCGAGGTTGTGCTCGACGAGCAGGATCGCATGCCGCTTCCCGGCGCCGTCGGGTCCGGAGGCGAGTGAGCGGAGGGCGGCGTAGACCTCCTCGATCCCGGCCGGATCGAGGTTCGCCGTCGGCTCGTCGAGGACGAGGAGGTCGCTCCCCATGGCCAGGGCGCAGGCGATCGCGAGTCGCTGTCGGCCTCCGCCTGAGAGCCGGTCGGGGTTCTCGGCCCGGCGCTCCCAGAGCGCTACCTGCCGGAGCGCGCGTTCGGCGCGGGACAGCACCTCCTCGACGGGGAGCAGGAGGTTCTCCGGGCCGAAGCACACCTCGTCGAGGACCGTTCCGGTGACGATCTGGGCGTCGGGGTCCTGGAACACCATCGCCACGTGCTCGCTCAACTGCGCGACCGTCGAGGTGGCCGTGTCGAGCCCGCCGGTGACCACAGCACCCTCGAACTCGGCCGGGACTGCATGGGGGACGAGGCCGTTGAGGGCAAGCGCGAGCGTCGACTTCCCCGAGCCGCTCGGCCCGAGCAGGAGGACCACTTCACCGGGTGCGACCTGGAACGACACGTCGTCCGGGGTCCACTCCTCGCGGTCGTCGTGACGGATGCGCATCCGCCGGACGACGGTGGCGGGGTGCGTCGGCGGTACGGGGTCCACTCAGGCCCGCGTGCCGGCCGAGCCGCGGTCGCGCTGCAGGGGTTTCGCGATGGACCGCCCCACACCGGCTCTCGCGAGGGCCGCTGCGACCGCCCGCCCGAGCGCGGTGAAGGCGATCGGGCTGAGGACGAAGAGCGCGATGTAGACCGTCTGGGCGAGGGGCGCGAAGTGCTCGATCCCGAGGACGACGAGCACGGAGCCGCCGAAGACGAGTCCGGCGATGCCCGCTGCCAGGTAGAAGACCCAGGCCCTCCAGACGCGGTAACGCGACACGGCGAAGGGTATCTCCTGCAGGAGCCCGATCGCGAGGCCGGTGCCGAAGTACCGGAAGAACCACTGCGGGCTGAACGCCGCTGAGACGAGGCCGGCGGTGAGCCCGGTCATGAGGGCCACGCCACCACGTCGGAGGAGCGCCTGCGAGACGACGCCCGGCAGGAAGTACACGCCGATGATGAGGCCGTAGAGCACGGGGGCGGTCGCGGAGATCGTGCCGCCGACGTACCCGGAGACGACGAAGACGAGGCCGCCGCCGACGCCGATGGCGGCGCAGGTCAGCAGCAGTCGCGTACTCAGACGTTGCATGAGCCCACCTTCACGAGCAGCCGATCTCCTGAGGACAGCCTATCCTTTATCAGCCCGTCGAGACGCCGACCGACACCGCTCGGAACGGGGTCCCGAGCGCCCCGTCCGGGCGATCAGATCGAGCGTCGGCGCGGGGTCAAACGGACGTTCGGCAAGGGCGGCGCAGGGATGCGGTCCGTGCCGTGGCCGGCGACCGACCCGAAGCGCGGCGACCCCGCCTCCCAGTCCTCCCGGGCGGACGCGATGTCCTCGTGGCTGCGACCGACGAAGTTCCACCACATGACCAGCTCCTCCGGGAACGGCGTCCCTCCGAGGAGCACGAAGCGGGCACCGGTCGCGCTCCGGAGCTCGAGGCGATCGCTCCCGGGCGCCAGGTAGAGCAACGGGCCGGAGCCGAGTTCGACGCCGCCGACCTCGAGCGCCCCGTCGATCACCAGGACGCCGTGCTCGAAGGACGGATCCACCGGCACCTCGACGACGGTGTCGGCCTCGAGCGTCACGTCGGCACCGAGCAGGGGCGAGTGGACGGTCGCGGTCGACGTCACGCCGCCCAGCGTGCCGACGAGGACGGTCGCCTCCAATCCTGGAGCGCGGTGGACGGGCAGGTCCGTGTGCTGCTCGAACGCGGCCGGCACCTGGGCGGCGGCCTCCGGGAGCGCCACCCACAGCTGGAGGCCGTGCATGGCGGCCGCCTCCTCGCCCACCGAGAACTCGGAGTGCGACACGCCTCGACCGCTCGTCATGAGGTTGAGCTCGCCCGGGCGGACGACCACGTCGCTGCCCACGCTGTCGCGGTGGCGGATGTCGCCGACGAGCGGCCACGTCACGGTCTGCAGGCCGGTGTGCGGATGCGGCAGCACGCGCATCAGTGAGCGGTCCTCGTCGAAGCGGTCGAGGAAGCACCAGGCGCCGATCATCGGCAGCTCGCGCTGCGGGAGGGTGCGATGGACGCTCAGGCCGCGGACACCGCCGAGGGGGACCTCGCGGGCCTCGAGGAGTCTCGTCCCGGATCCGTCAGGTGCGTGGCAGACGCTGGGGACCGGGTCGGCGTCGAGTCTCGTCATGAGCGCCTCCTTATCACGGACAACGCTACTCCCGCTCGGCCTGACCTCGGCCCGCACCGACGTGGTTGACTGGGCGCGGGGCCCGTCCGGCTCCGCCGCTGCCGAGATTGGGGATCCCATGGGCCTGTTCGACAAGCATGAGGACGCACCGGAACCGCTCGCCCGCGGCCTCTGGCACGACCGCATCGGCACGTTCGCGACCCGGAGCATCCAGACGCTCGCCATCGTCGCGGTCGCCGCGCTGATCGTCTTCGCGCTGACCCAGCTCTCCCTCGTGATGATCCCCGTCGTCATCGCACTCATCCTCGCCTCGGCGATCTACCCACTCATGCGGTGGATGCGGTCGAAGGGGCTCCCGTCGATCCTCGCCACCTGGATCGCCCTCGTCTCGATCCTCGTCGTCCTCGGCGGCATCGGATGGCTCATCGTCTGGGCCGTTCGCAGCCAGTGGGACGACCTCGTCGACTCCGCCTCGAAGGGCTTCGGGCAGCTGCAGGACTGGCTCGGCACCCTGCCGTTCGACATCGACGAGAAGCAGATCGAGGACGCCAAGCAGACCGCGGTCGACTTCCTCACCTCGAGCCAGTTCGGCAGCGGGGCGCTCGCCGGCGTCTCCGCGACGGCGAGCTTCCTCACCGGCCTGGTGCTCATGGTCGTCGTCCTGTTCTTCTTCCTCAAGGACGGACCGCGGCTCTGGGAGTTCCTGCTCCGTCCCTTCACCGGAACCGCGTACGACCGCGCCAAGCGCATCGGCGGCAAGACGGTGGACACCCTCGGCGGGTACGTGCGCGGCACCGCCACGATCGCGGCCGTCGACGCGATCGGCATCGGCATCGGCCTCGCGATCATCGGGGTCCCGCTCGCGCTGCCGCTCAGCGTCATCGTGTTCCTGACCGCCTTCATCCCGATCGTCGGAGCGACCGCCGCCGGCATCCTCGCGGCCCTCGTCGCGCTCGTCGCCAACGGTCCGGTCGCCGCCCTCATCGTCGTCGGCATCGTCGTGCTCGTGAACCAGCTCGAGGGCAACTTCCTCCAGCCCGTCGTCATGGCACGCTCGCTCAAGCTGCACGCCCTCGTCGTCCTCCTCGCCCTGACCGCCGGCACCATCCTCGGCGGCATCGTCGGCGCGGTCCTCGCCGTCCCGATCGCCGCGGTCGCGTGGGGCATCATCGGCGTCTGGAACGGTCCGGACCAGCCGGCCGAGCCCATGCGGCAGAAGCGACCCGAGTCCGTCTGAGGGAGGCCGTCCGGGTCGTGGGTCCGCCCGCCGGATAGCATGTGATCGTGGACCCCCACGATCTCCTCGGCCTCGTCTTCGAGGTCTTCACCTGGATCGGCTTCGGCAGCGCCGTCGTCGTGCTGCTCGTCATGCTCATCGCGCGGGCCGCGGACGGCAGCTGGGTGGAGACGCACGGGGTCATCGTGGACCTGCCGGACGACGCGGGCGGCGAGGACGTCGATCGAGGTCCGGGGCGCGAGGTCCGCTGGATGACCGAGGCGGCCGAGCTGTACTCACGACCCGTCACGGATGCGGAGTTCGACTCCCTCCGCGACCCCGAGGAGCCGAACGTCTTCTACGCCCGCCGGGAACCGTCGCGCGCACGCTTCCGCCGGACGGCCGATCACACGAGGGCGCTCCGGCTGCTGTTCGGCGTGACCTTCGGCATCGGCGTCGTCTGCTCCATCGCCTCGATCGTGCTGCTGTTCGTCGCCGACACCGGGGCCTGAGCGCCCGCTCCCTGGTCCCTGACCACCCCCTCCCCGGTCCCTGAGCCTGTCGAAGGGCGATGCTCGGGTAGGCTGTGTGCACGAGCGTCGACACCTGGTCCGCTCGCTCTCCCGGAGGCATCGCATGACGGAACGGTGGGCCCGTGTCGCCCGCGGCACCGCCGCAGCCGCGTTCGCCACCTTCGCCGCAGCCCTCTCGCACACGATCGGCGGGGCCGCCGCACCGTCCGCGTTCGTCCTCCTGGTCGGCGGCACCTTCGCCGTCCTGGTCTGCGTCCTCCTCGCCGGCCGCCGCATCACCGCACTCGGGGTCGTCGCCTCCGTGCTCGTGAGCCAGCTCGGCTACCACGCGCTCTTCACCCTCGTCCCGAGCACCGTCAGTGCCACGGTCGCATCCGGCGGTGCGACCGGCCCCGCGAACTGGCACCGGCACGGGGTCGTCGAACTCGCGTCCGGCGGCGTCACCGCGGCGCACACCCACGGCGACACCACGATGTGGGCGGCGCACCTCGTCGCGGCCGTCGCGACCATCGCAGCCATCCTGTTCGCCGAACGCGCGACGCTCGCCGCGCTCGCCGCCCTGACCGTCCGGATCCTCGCCCGCCGTGCCGCACCGACGCACCTCGTCCCCGCGCCCCGCCGGGTGCGCTGGGTCCGCGTCAACCGTCGTCCCCGCAACCTCGGGGTGGTCCTGCTCCACCTGCGACACCGCGGTCCGCCGGCGTTCGCCGCCGCCTGACCGACGCACCACCCTCCGACCGGGACGGGTGCAGTGCGTGGCCGGTCGGCCCCGACGCAGCAGCACCCTTCGGCGCGCCATCCGGCGTGACCATCCCCTTTCCGCACGCTCGACGCCGTGCGGAGCAGTCGACAGGACGATCATGAACGCAACCACCCCCCGCCCCACCTTCCGCAAGCCCGCCGTGCTCGGTGCCATCGCCATCGGCGCCGGAGCGCTCCTCGCGGTCGGTGCACCGCTCGCCGCCAGCGCCCACGTCAGCGTCACGCCGACCTCCACGGCCGCCGGCTCCTACACGGTGCTGAGCTTCGCCGTCGGTCACGGCTGCGACGGCTCGCCCACGACGAGCCTCTCCTTCGAGATCCCCGAGGAGATCAACGCCGTGACGCCGACGGTCAACCCGAACTGGACCATCGACAAGCAGATGGCCCCGCTCGCGAAGCCCATCACCGACAGTCACGGTGAGCAGCTCGCCGAGCGCGTCGGCACGGTCGTCTACACGGCCAAGACGCCGCTCGCCGACGGCTACCGCGACACCGTCTCCTTCCAGGTCCAGCTGCCGGCCGACGCCGAAGGCAAGACGCTCGTCTTCCCCGTGACGCAGACGTGCGAGGTCGGCCAGACCGACTGGACCGACGTCGCGAAGGACGGTCAGACCGAGGACGACCTCGAGTCACCGGCGCCGGTCGTGGTCGTGACCGCTGCCGAGGCCGGCGACCACCACGGTGGTGCTGCCATGGACGACGACGGTGACGGCGACCACACGGAGGCCGCTGCCTCGACCGACGCCGGCACCACCGACGTGCTGGGCCGCGTGCTCGGCATCGCCGGTCTCGTCGTCGGTGCCGCCGGCATCGTCATCGCTGCCTCCGCACGCCGCGCAGCGTCCGACGCGAAGCGCCAGGCCTGATGACGGTCTCCCGTCGTCGCCGTCTCGTCGGCACCGCCGCGACCGCGTTCCTCGCGGTCGCGGCGGTGCTCGCCGTGGCCCAGCCGGCCTCAGCGCACAACAGCATCATCTCGACGACGCCGGCCGAGGGCTCGACGATCACCGAACAGCCGGAGCAACTCGTCATCACGACGAACGACAACCTGCTCGACCTCGGGGAAGCCGGCCAGTCCAACCAGATCCAGGTGACCGGTCCCGGCGACGAGCGGCTCTACTACGGCACCGCGTGCGCAGCCGTGAACGGCCCTGCGCTCGTCATGCCGCTGCAGCTCGGTGAAGCGGGTGAGTACACCGTCGTCTGGCAGCTCGTCTCGACCGACGGCCACCCGCTGTCGGGCAGCTACACCTTCGAGTGGGCGCCGGCCGAGGGCCAGGAACTCGCCGTGGGGAGTGCGAAGCCCGCGTGCGCGACGAGCGGTGCCTCCACGGTCGAGCCCTCGTCGGAGGCGGGTGGCGTCGAGCCGGAGTCGTCCGCTGGCGGGCTCAGTGGCGATGTGTGGTGGATCGTCGGCGCGATCGGCGTCGTCCTGATCGCCGGCATCGGCGTGCTGCTCGTGACCCGGCGGAAGCCGGAGCCGACCTCGGACGACCAGGGCACGGACACCTCCGCGCCCTGAGCCGCGCCCGTTCCGGTCCCTGAGCCGCACCCGTTCCGGTCCCTGAGCCGCACCCCGTCCGGTCCCTGAGCTTGTCGAAGGGCGGTCCGGTCGATGGTGTCCTCGGATGGCGATGTGCTTCGTGGGCACTTCGACAGGCTCAGTGACCGGGGGAGGTGACACGCTTCGGTCCCTGAGCTTGTCGAAGGGCGCTCCGGTCGATGGTGTCCTCGGATGGCGATGTGCTTCGTGGGCACTTCGACAGGCTCAGTGACCGGGGGAGGATCGGGCGAGCGGGTTCCGGTCCCGACACAACGGAACAGCCCCGCCATCCTGGAGAGGATGACGGGGCTGTTCCGTTGTTACCGGTGTAGCGTGCGGGTGAACCCGCGGTCGGCTACTTTGCCGGCGGCATCAGCACCGAGTCGATGAGGTACACGGTCGCGTTGGCGGTCTTGACGCCACCGCAGATGACCTTGGCACCGTTGACGGTGATGTTGTCACCCGAGCCCTCGACCTTGACGGTTCCACCCTCGACGGTGGTCTGCTCACCGTCGATGTCGGACGGAGCGATCTGGCCGGGGATCACGTGGTACGTGAGGATCGAGGTCAGCGTCGCAGCGCCCTCAGGCGTCTTGAGGCTGTCGATCGTCGCGGCGTCGATCTTCTTGAACGCGTCGTCGACCGGGGCGAAGACGGTGAACTCGGAGCCGTTCAGCGTGTCGACGAGGTTGACGTCGGGGTTCAGCTGGCCGGAGACCGCAGCGGTGAGCGTGGTCAGCAGCGGGTTGTTGGACGCGGCGACGGCGACCGGGTCGGCCGACATGCCGGCGACGGAGCCAGCACCGTCCGGGACGGCGTCAGCGTAGGCGGCGCAGCCCGAGCCGACGAGGTCCGCTGCGGGGTCTGCAGCCATCGACTCGGTGGGAGCGGAGCTCGGCTCCATCGAGGAACCGCTGTCGGAGCTGGAGCCGCTGGAACAGGCTGCGAGGCCGAAGGTCGCGACGGCGGCGAGTGCGAGCACTGCCATGTGGTTTCGCTTGATGGTACGCATGTGATTCTCCTTTGATGAGGTTTGGACCGGTTGTCGAGTGCCTCTCAGAACCGGCCCTCGATGACACTTCGGAGCCCCCACGGGGGTGGTTTGGAAAAAGATCCGATCGCGTGTCGGACGGGGTCGCGCATTAAGAGGAGCGAAATTCTTCGGATCCGTTCCTGTGGAGGGGCACCGGGGTGTCAGCTGCTGCGGCTACGATCGACGGATGAGCTGGAGCACCGAACCCGACTGGATCCCGGACGACGCGGACGCTCCCGACGACTTCGACGCCCCACCGCCCGACGACGCGTACCTCGGCGGTGGTGTCGCGTGGGGGAGTGGAGCGGTCGCGTCCGCTCCAGGCGCTCCGCCCGCAGCGGCTCCGGTGGCCGCCCGTGCGGCCGGCCAGAAGTTCGCCACGGCGCAGGAGGCACTCCACACCGTCTTCGGGTACGACGCGTTCCGCGGCGAGCAGCAGCAGATCATCGAGCAGGTCGCCGGTGGCGGCGACGCGGTCGTCCTCATGCCGACGGGTGGGGGCAAGAGCCTCTGCTACCAGATCCCCGCCCTGCTCCGACCGGGCACCGGCATCGTCGTCTCCCCGCTCATCGCCCTCATGCAGGACCAGGTCGACGCACTCCTCGCCGTCGGCGTCCGTGCCGCGTTCCTCAACTCGACGCAGGATCCCGCTGAGCGTTCGCGGGTCGAACAGGCCTACCTCGCCGGCGAGCTCGACCTCCTCTACGTCGCGCCCGAGCGCCTGAGCTCCGAGGCGACCCGGCGGTTCCTCGGCCAGGGCACCATCGCCCTGCTCGCGATCGACGAGGCGCACTGTGTGTCGCAGTGGGGGCACGACTTCCGCCCCGACTACCTCATGCTCGGCGAGCTCGCCGAACGCTGGCCCGACGTCCCGCGTATCGCGCTGACCGCGACCGCCACCGAGGCGACGCACCAGGAGATCACGCAGCGGCTCCACCTCGGCGAGGCGAAGCACTTCGTCTCGAGCTTCGACCGCCCGAACATCCAGTACCGGATCGTCGGCAAGAACGAGGTCCGCAAGCAGCTCGTCGCGTTCGTGAAGGAACAGCCGGCCGGCACCGCCGGGATCGTCTACTGCCTCAGCCGCAAGACGGTGGAGCAGACGGCGCAGCTCCTGCGCGACAACGGGGTGGACGCCGTGGCGTACCACGCCGGACTCGATGCCTCCGTGCGAGCGGCTGCGCAGTCCCGCTTCCTCCGCGAGGACGGTGTCGTGGTCGTCGCGACCATCGCCTTCGGGATGGGCATCGACAAGCCCGACGTCCGGTTCGTCGCCCACGTCGACCTCCCGAAGAGCGTCGAGGGCTACTACCAGGAGACCGGCCGTGCGGGGCGCGACGGCGAGCCGTCCATCGCCTGGCTCGCCTACGGCCTGCAGGACGTCGTCCAGCAGCGGCGCATGATCGCGGAATCACCGGGCGACCTCGCGCACCAGCGCAACCTCAGCGCCCACCTCGACGCGATGCTGGCCCTCTGCGAGACCGTTGACTGCCGCCGGGTCAACCTGCTGCGCTACTTCGGTCAGCCCTCCACGCCGTGCGGCAACTGCGACACCTGCCTCGAACCACCGGTCACCTGGGACGGCACCGTGCCGGCGCAGAAACTCCTCTCGACGATCGTGCGCCTGAAGCGCGAGCGCAACCAGTCCTTCGGCGCGGGGCAGATCATCGACATCCTCCGCGGCAAGCGGACCGACCGCGTCGCCCAGCAGCGGCACGACGAACTCGCGACCTTCGGCATCGGCGAGGACCTCAGCGACCAGGAGTGGCGCGGCGTGGTCCGTCAGCTGCTCGCACGCGACCTCCTGGCCACCGTCGGCGAGTACGGCACGCTCGGCCTCACCGACGGGAGCGCCGAGGTGCTCGCAGGGAACCGACCGGTGGCCATGCGTCGCGAGCCGGAACGTGCCGCCCGCTCCTCGTCGAGGTCGTCCTCGCGCTCGTCGAGTGCGAACGCCGAGCTCGAGCCGGCCGCGGCCGAGCTGTTCCAGGCCCTGCGTGCCTGGCGGGCCGGGGTCGCGAAGGAGCAGGGCGTCCCCGCCTACATCGTCTTCGGCGACGCGACGCTGCGCGAGGTCGCGACGGCGAAGCCCGACTCGCTCGGTGCGCTCGACGGCATCAGCGGCATCGGTGCGAAGAAGCTCGACGCCTACGGTTCGGCCCTCATCGAGGTCGTCGCAGCCAACGGGTGACCCGCCCCTGGGAGCTTCCTGCGACAGCTGTGGGGGAGGACCAAGTCGATCGACGACGATGGGGCGGGCCCTTGTCCACATCCCACAGGCGCTTTCACCCATCGTTATGACAGTCCTACCATTGTGGGAGGTTTTCATGGGTGAAAGGCAGGACACAGCGATGGTCGACACAGCGATCCGGACGAGCGTCAGCGGTACCACGGCAGCGACGGTCGAGGTGGCGCCGTCCGACGCGCGGATCGACGTCCCGGCGCTCGCGCACCAGCTGCTCGGCACCTGGCCGGAGGCCCGTCTCGCGTCGCGCGCACTCGCAGCCAAGCCCGAGATGCAGCGCATCGAGGGCCAGTCGATGGACGACCACCGCGACCGCGTCTTCCACCAGCTGAAGCTCCTCGTCGAGAACGGTCAGGTGCTTAAGGCCTTCCCGAAGCGCCTCGGCGGCGCCGACGACCACGGCGGCAACATCGCCGGGTTCGAGGAGCTCGTCCTCGCCGACCCGTCCCTTCAGATCAAGTCCGGTGTCCAGTGGGGCCTCTTCGGTGCGGCGATCCTGCACCTCGGCACCGAGCCGCACCACGACGCGTTCCTGCCCGGCGCGATGAACCTCGACGTCCCCGGCGCATTCGCGATGACGGAGTCCGGTCACGGCTCCGACGTCGCCTCGATCGCGACGACCGCGACGTACGACCCGGAGACCCAGGAGTTCGTCATCGACACCCCGTTCCGCGCGGCGTGGAAGGACTACCTCGGCAACGCGGCCGTGCACGGCAAGGCGGCGACCCTGTTCGCGCAGCTCATCACGAACGGCGTGAACCACGGCGTGCACTGCTTCTACGTGCCCATCCGCGACGACGAGGGCGCATTCCTGCCCGGGATCGGCGGCGAGGACGACGGCCTGAAGGGCGGGCTCAACGGCATCGACAACGGCCGGCTGCACTTCACCGGCGTCCGCGTGCCGCGCACCAACCTCCTCAACCGCTACGGCGACGTCGCCGAGGACGGCACCTACTCCTCGCCCATCACGAGCCCCGGGCGTCGCTTCTTCACCATGCTCGGCACACTCGTCCAGGGCCGGGTGTCCCTCGACGGAGCCGCGACGTCGGCCTCCGCCCTCGCCCTGCAGATCGCGATCACCTACGGCAGTGAGCGTCGGCAGTTCAACGCGGGCAGCGACACCCAGGAGGAGGTCATCCTCGACTACCAGCGCCACCAGCGCCGGCTCCTGCCGCGCCTCGCGACGACCTACGCGCAGATCTTCGCCCACGACCGGCTGCTCGTGAAGTTCGACGAGGTCTTCAGCGGCAAGGCCGACTCGGACGACGACCGTCAGGACCTCGAGACCCTCGCGGCGGCCCTCAAGCCGCTGTCGACCTGGCACGCGCTCGACACGCTCCAGGAGGCGCGCGAGGCGTGCGGTGGCAACGGCTTCCTCGCAGAGAACCGCCTCACCGGCCTGCGCGCCGACCTCGACGTCTACGCGACGTTCGAGGGCGACAACAACGTGCTGCTGCAGCTCGTCGCCAAGCGCCTCCTCACCGACTACAGCCGGAAGTTCGCGAAGGTCGACGCCGGTGCGCTCGCCCGCTACGTCGTCGAGCAGGCGACCGACCGCGCCGTGCACAGCAGTGGACTCCGGAGCCTCGCGCAGACCGTGAAGGACTTCGGGTCCACCGCACGCTCGGTGAGCCAGCTGCGCGACACGAACGTCCAGCGCGAGCTGCTGACCGAGCGCGTCGAGTCGATGATCGCCGAGGTCGCGACGAAGCTGCGCGGAGCGAACAAGCTCTCCAAGCAAGCCGCGTCCGACCTGTTCAACGCGCACCAGAACGAGCTCATCGAGGCGGCGCGCGCTCATGGCGAGCTCCTCCAGTGGGAGGCGTTCACCGAGGGTGTCGAGCAGATCCAGGACCCCGGCACCAAGCAGGTGCTGACCTGGGTGCACGACCTCTTCGGGCTCTCGCTCATCGAGAAGCACCTTGCCTGGTACCTCATCCACGGGCGCCTCTCCCCGCAGCGCGGCCAGGCCGTCAGCGCCTACGTCGACCGCCTCATCGCCCGCTTGCGTCCGCACGCCCTCGACCTCGTCGAAGCGTTCGGCTTCGCCCCCGAGCATGTGCGCGCACCCATCGCGACCGGCCAGGAGGCGCAGCGCCAGCAGGAGGCCGCCGACTACTTCGCCGAGCTCCGTGCCTCGGGCGACGCACCCGTCGACGAGAAGACGCTCACGAAGAAGTCCCGCTGACCACGCGCGGTTGACGGGAGGCACATCGTCGTCCGCGCAAGGGTCCGGCGACGATATGCCTCACCTCGCGCCGCGCGATAGGGTGCCGACATGACGTTCAACGACAACGCCGACATCAGCGGGAACAAGGTCAAGCGACGGGGCCGCACGACCGGCATCGCCGTCGGTGGCGGTGCGGTCGGCGTCATCGTGATCGCGCTCATCTCGCAGTTCCTCGGGGTCGACGTCTCGGGCATCCTCGGCGGCGGCGGCATCGGCGGGGGCCAGCAGGAGGAGAGCCAGCTCTCCGACGAATGCCAGACAGGTGCCGACGCGAACGCGAACGTCGACTGCCGCATGGGCGGTGCCTACTCGTCGCTCGACGCCTACTGGGCCGAGGAGCTGCCCGCGCTCGGCGCCGACTACACCTCGCCGGCGGACTTCATCATCTTCGACCAGCAGACGAACACGGGTTGCGGTGCCGCCACGAGCGCCACGGGCCCGTTCTACTGCCCGCCGGACCAGACCATCTACATCGACACCAGCTTCTACGCCGAACTGCGCGACCGCTTCGGCGCCTCGGGCGGACCGCTCGCCGAGATGTACGTCGTCGCCCACGAGTGGGGGCACCACATCCAGGCGCTCACCGGCATCATGGACCGCGCCGACCGCAGCGGCACGGGTCCGGCCTCCGACTCCGTGCGTATCGAGGTCCAGGCCGACTGCTTCGCCGGTGCCTGGGTCGCCGCGGCATCGGACACCGAGGATGCGAAGGGGGTCGCCTTCCTGAAGCCCGTGACCCAGCAGGAGATCGACGACGCCCTGAGCGCTGCGGCCGCCGTCGGTGACGACCGTATCCAGGAGGCCGCGACCGGCCAGGTGAACCCCGAGGCGTGGACCCACGGCTCGGCCGAGCAGCGGCAGCGCTGGTTCATGACCGGCTACCAGTCCGGTCCGTCCGCGTGCGACACCTTCTCGGTGTCGGCCGACCAGCTCTGACCGGCGTGCCGGGTGCGGCATGCTAGATGAGACACGTGTCGTGAACACAGGAGGAAGTGGACCGTATGGGTGAGCCGTATCCCGAGATCGAGCCGTACGAGACCGGCATGCTCGACGTCGGCGACGGGCAGTCGCTGTACTGGGAGACCTCCGGCAACCCCGACGGCAAGCCCGTCGTGTTCCTCCATGGTGGCCCGGGTGGCGCGACGAGCCCCATCCACCGTCGACTCTTCGACCCGAAGCGGTACCGCATCGTCCTCGTCGACCAGCGCGGCTGCGGCAGGAGCACCCCGCACGCGAGCGATCCGGCGGCCGACTTGTCGACCAACACCACCTGGCACCTCGTCGCCGACCTCGAGGTCCTCCGGAAAGCGCTGAAGATCAAGCGGTGGATGGTGTTCGGTGGCTCTTGGGGTTCGACGCTCGCGCTCGCGTATGCGCAGAAACACACGAAGCGTGTCACCGAGCTCGTGCTCCGGGGCATCTTCACGCTGCGCGACGCCGAGCTCGACTGGTTCTACGAGGGTGGTGCCTCCGCGGTCTTCCCCGACCTGTGGGAGGGCTACCTCGAGCCGATCCCGGTCGGCGAGCGCCGCCACCTCATCGAGGCCTACCACCGCCGCCTGTTCGACGAGGACCCGGCCGTCCACGGTCCGGCGGCCGTCGCCTGGTCGCGGTGGGAGTCCTCGACGATCACCCTGCTCCCGCAGGAGGAGACCGTCGCCCGGTTCACCGACCCGCACTTCGCGGTGGCGTTCGCGCGCATCGAGAACCACTTCTTCACGAACAAGGGCTGGTTCGAACCCGAGCAGCTCATCCGCGATGCCGGCAAGCTCGCCGGGGTCCCCGGCGTGATTGTCCAGGGCCGCTACGACATGTGCACCCCGGTCTTCACCGCGTGGGACCTGCACCGGGCCTGGCCGGAAGCGGACTTCACGATCGTCCCCGACGCGGGGCACGCATTCGACGAGCCGGGCATCCTGTCGGCACTCATCGATGCGACGGACCGCTTCGCGAAGGACTGAGGGGCTGCTCCGGTCCCTGACGACGCCCTTCGACAGGCTCAGGGACCGGGGTCGGCTCAGGGACCGGAGTCGGTTCAGGGACCGGGGGTGATCACTCCGTGAAGCGTGCCCGGCGGACGGCCTTGCCCACGCGCAGGGCCTCGCCGAGCGACCGGCCGACGAGACCCTCGCGGGCGAAGCCGCTCAGCAGCTCGGCTGCGAGCGCGCCGCGGTCGACCTCGGGCTCCGGACCGTCGTCGACGCCGTCGGCCGGGCCGGCGAAGCCGTCGTGGGCGAGCAGGATCGAGCCCTGGTGGCAGTGCCGAACGGCGTGGGCGACGCGCTCGTGCTCGCCGACGTCCTTGACGTCCCAGGCGGTCGCCGTCCAGAGCACCGTCTGCAGACCGGCTCGTTTGACGGCCTGCCACGTCTCGATGCTCTGTGAGCCGTAGGGCGGCCGGAACCACTCGATCGACTGGCCGCTCAACTGCTCCAGCTCCTGTTTCGCCGCGAGGGTGCGCCGGTAGGCGACCTCCTCGGAGAAGTCGGTGAGGCGTACGTGGTCGTCGCCGTGCAGGGCGAGCTCATGCCCACCTGCGACGATGCGTTCGAGGAGCTCCGGGTACTTCCGCGCGCGGCCGACGAGGACGAAGAACGTGGCGGTCGCGCCGGCCTCGGCGAGGGCGTCGAGGACCCCTGGCGTGCCGTCGGGGCTCGGGCCGTCGCCGTAGGTCATGACGACCGTGCGCTCCTCGGTGGCGACACCGACGATCGAACCGTGGACGGGGAGTGAACCGGTGAGGCGTGCGAGCAGCGCCTGCCGAGCCTTCGTCATGTGTCCACCGCCCTGTGAGTCGATCCGTCCAACAGTACCTCGCTGTCGTGGCGAACGGGAGCGCGGCCGCGGCGGCGGGACGGACGGCGGGGAGCTCGGGTGTCAGGCCTGGACGAGCGTCGTGTCGAGCTCGCGCTGCTCCTCGAGCTGGGCGAGTGCACGGCGGAGTGCCGTGCTCGAGGTGCTCATCGTGTACGGGAAGTAGACGACCTCGACGCCGACCTTGGCGAACTCCGCCTCGAGCCGGAGGCCCTCGGCGGTCCCGCGCCAGTCGTCGCCCTTGAAGAAGATGTCGAACCGGAGCGCTTCCCACGCCTGGAGCTTGTCCTCCCAGGTCTCCTCGACGGCCTCGTCGACGAAGCCGATGTGGCGGACGATCTCGAGACGCTCGGTCAGCGGGACGATGGGCTCGATGCGCTTTCGGGTGCGCAGCAGCTCGTCCGAGACGACCCCGGCGATGAGGTAGTCGCACGCGCTCTTGGCGTGACGGAGGATGTTCAGGTGCCCGACGTGGAAGAGGTCGAAGGCGCCTGCTGCGTAGCCGACGCGTCCGACTGCACTGCGATCCGTCATGGTCTGCCCCCTGGCATGCTCGTGGTGGTGTGCGCACGGGGCCGTCGGGATCGACTCCGGCATTCGGCACATCCATCGGGCCTCTTGCGAGCCTATGAGGGTCATCAGCGCTTGCCGAGTCCACTTTCGAGTGCCACCCGGACGGGGCGCAGGGGCGATCCCCGCGCAGCTCTGCCGAGTGTCAGGAGGAGAAGACGGCGCTCTTCACCGGGCGCCCCTGCACGAGCGCATCGGCGAGGGACCGACCGACCCAGCCGCGCGCCCGGAACTCGGTGAGCAGGGTCGCGATGAGCGCCCCACGGTCGACCTCGGGCTCGGCTCCGTCGTCGACACCGTCGGCCGGGCCGGCGAAGGCGTCGTGCGCCAGCAGGATCGTGCCGGGGCGGCAGTCGGACAGGGCGTGGGCGACGCGCTTCTCGGAGGCCACCGCACGTGCGTCCCAGGTGGTCGCCGACCAGAGGACGGATTCGAGACCGGCCCGACGGATGGCGCGCCAGGTCGCGAGATGTTGCGCGCCGTACGGCGGCCGGAACCATCGGACGGGCGTGCCGGCGAGGTCCTCGAGCTCGTGCTTCGCGTCGACGGTGCGACGGGTGACCTCCTCGGCGGTGAACGCCGTGAGACGACGGTGGTCGACACCGTGCAACGCGATCTCGTGCCCCTCCGCGGTGATCCGCGGGATGAGCTCCGGGTGACGGCGAGCGCTGCTCAGCAGGACGAAGAACGTGGCGGTCGCCCCGGCGTCGGCGAGGGATCGGAGGACGCCGTCCGTGCCGACCGGATGCGGCCCGTCGTCGTAGGTCAACACGACGGTCGGGGTGGCCGTCTCGACCTCGATGATCGAGCCCAGGACCGGCAGTGACCGCTTCACGCGATCCTTGAGCCGTGCTCCGAGACTGCTCATGACCGCTCGTCCCGCGCATACTCCCGGAAGACCACGCCGAAGGCGCCGACGAACATGCCGCCGCCCTTCCGGATGGCTCGCGCGCCACGCGCCCGGTGATGGAGCGAGCCGGTGAGCGTTCCGAACACGGAACGTGCCACACCGACCGCGGCCCGAGCGGCACCGCCGACCGCCGCGACGACGCGGATCCGTGTCCGGTCACGACGTCCTGCCGCGAAGTACCGCTCCACCGTGATCCTGGTGTTGCCATGGCTCCACGCGCGCTGCAACGCCCAGCGCTTCGTCGCGCGGTCCCGTTCGACGAAGTCGTGGGTGACGGACTCGTTGCACCAGACGATCCGCCCACCCCGCCGGACGAGGTGCTTGCTGAAGAGCGTGTCCTCACCACCGCCCAGTTCGAGCTTCGACTCGAACCGCACGCCGAGTGCCCGCACCTGGTCGAGGTCCAGGAGCAGGTTGCCCGCCGCGGCCTCGCCGATGACGGTGCCCGTCGTGCGCTGCACGCGGTCGAAGAACCCACCCGCGACGACCCACGGGTCGGTGCCCTCCGGCAGGTGCGACTGCACGCGGCCCATGACCGCCGCAGCGCCCGTCGCCCGCCACGTCTCGACGATCGGGAGCAGCCAGTGCTCGCCCGGTTCCTCGTCGTCGTCGATGAAGACGAGGAGCTCCGCCTGGTCCGCCTCCGAGAGCGCGCGGTTCCGTGCCGCCGCGATGCCCGGTGTGGGTTCCACCACGTAGCGGACGCCGGGCGTCGAACCGGCGACCTCCCGGGCGCTCGCCGCGGGGTCGTTGTCGATCACGAGGACCTCGGTGCTCACGACGGACGCGTCGGCGTCGCGGAGCCACCGGGTCTGCTCCAGCACCTTCGGCAGGCTCGCGGCGAGGGTCGCCGGGCGTCGGAAGGTGAGGATGCCGACGACGAGGCGGACCTCGGCCGTGCGGGCGTCGGGTCTGCCGGCGGACGACTCGGTCATCGCGCGGCCCCGACCGTGGGCGCCGGAGTTCCGCGTCGCGCGGCGATCGCTCGTCGGTAGGCCTCGACGTGCCGTGCGGCTCCGAGGTCCCAATCGCGGTCGATGAACGTCACCTGGCCGCGCGCTGAGGCGCGGACGTGCTCCATCGCCGAGAGCAGTGCCTCGGCGTCGAGCTCACCGGAGAACCGATGCACCCAGCCGGGCCCGACCTCGGCTTCGAGGAGCCGGTTCACGGCGTTGTCCGGCACGAGCACCGGGCGGTCCAGTGACAGGGCGGCGAGGGTGCTGCCGGAGTTGTGCATGAACCGGTACGGGAGGACCACGAGCTCCGACGAGGTCGCGATGTCCACGAGCTCGTCGTCACCGAGGAAGTGGAGGTCGAGGAGGACGTCGTCTCCCTCGCCCGCGAGCGCTGTCAGGGTGTCGGCGAGTTCGGTGGTCGACGGTTTGCCGCCGACGCGGAGCGAGAGTCCTCGGGTCGTGGCCGCCGCGGATCGGAACGCCTCGATGAGGGTCTCGACACCCTTGTAGCGGCGGATGAGGCCGAAGTAGCCGAACCGACCGCCCTGCTGTGCCGCGCGCGGGTGACGGGCGAACCATTCACGGTAGTGGCCGTGGGGGATCAGGAGGGAGGGTTGGTTCTCGGGCAGGGTCGTCGTCTCGTTGAGCGTGATCCGGAAGTCCGTGCGTCGGTCGATGAAGCGGAGCAGCGCGACCTCGACCCGGGAGATGCCCTGCGGGAGTTCGACGTTGTGTACCGTCCTGACGATCGGGGTCCGGGTGATCGCGAGCCGGATGACGAGCAGCACGGTGAGGCACTGACGGAGGAACTGCTTCAGCGGGGTGTGTCCCGACACGAGGATCTCGGGCCAGTGGATGTGGAACGCGTCGTACCGCCCGAGGAGCGCGCCCCTCCAGCTGAAGTTCTGCACCGAGACCCCGGGGACCGCGCGGAGGTGGTCGGCCAGCATCACGAGATAGGGGTTCGTCGTCGGGCGTGGCACGGGGAACTGCTGCAGGACGGTCAGGTGTCCGCTCATGAACCCTCCAGGGGTCGGTGCTCGGGTGCATCGGTCGCGCTCGGCGTTCGTCGGAGCCTTCCGGCGTCCGAGGGTCCGCTGCGAGATCGGGGAGGCGTCGGGTGGTGTGAGCCATTGTGACATGAGCGGCGGCCGAGGTCGCGAGCCGGACGAGGCTGCGCATGGAGCCGAGGCAGTACACTCGGGGCATCGAGCGCCGGGTGGCCGTCGTCGAGGAGAGGTACGGGCGTGAGCGAGCCGGCAGCAGAGCAGCAGATCCCCACGTCGAGCACGCCCGACCCGAGGCGCCGACGCCGGGCGGTCGTCATCTCGGTGCTCGCAGCGGTCGTCGTCGCGGTGGTGGCCGTGGTCGTGGTGTTCGCGGTAAACGCCAACCGTGTCGGCACCGGCGACGTCGTGAATCCGCCGGCCATCACGGGCACTCCTACGCCGAGTCCGATCATCACCGACCCGGCCGAAGCACTTCCCGAGCGCGACCCGGTCGCCGGCGACGCACCGGTCGAGATCGTCAGCGGCGTGACCGTCAGCCTTGGCGCGCTCGAGGCCGTCGACGGTGAGGCGAACGCACCCGGTGAGACCGCGGGACCGGCGGTCCGGTTCACGGTCACGATCGTGAACGACAGTGATGCGAGCATCGACCTCAGCACCGTCGTGGTCACCGCGTACTCCGGCGCCGACCGCGTGCCCGCGGAGCCCCTCACCGAACCCGGTGCTGTGCCCTTCGAGTCGGAGGTCGCGGCGGGGGACACCGCCACCGCGACGTTCGTGTACACGGTGCCCGTCGAGCAGCGGGACGACGTCACGATCATCGTCGACTACCAGGCCGGCGTCCCCGCCGCCGTGTTCCAGGTCACCGCTCCCCGCTGACCCGATCCGGATCCACGCTGACCCCCGCAGGATCCCCGGGAAATCGGACCTGTTTTGGGGGTGACGCCCCTGATGCCCCCCGCGTTATGGTTCACGAGCGAGGCACCCCTGCACCTGGCCGGCGATCGTGGATCCGAAACACGATCGCATCCCTCGGCCCGTCCGCGGAGCCCTGTCGCGCCCCGAGCCCGCCTCCAGCGAAACCCGAGAACCCGTGTCCAGATTTCTGCGATCCCAGGATCGACCGAGCGCGCACGCGCCGAGCCGCAACGACGCCCGCGGCGTCCCGTCCAAGCTGAAGAAGCCCCTGGCACTCGGCGTGATCGGTGCGGTGTTCGCCGCGCTCCTCACGTTCACCGCCACGGCGGCTCCGGCGGTGGCCGACACGGTCCCCCAGGGTGCAGGCGAGGCGTCGACCGTCTCGGCGGACGCGCTTCCCACGGTGCAGATCAACAAGACCGTGTGGTCGCAGGTCGTCGTCGGGAACACCGTCTACGCGGGTGGAACCTTCACCAAGGCCCGTCCGGCCGGCAACGCGGCCGGCGTCGGCGAGGTCGACCGCACCTACCTGCTCGCCTACGACCTCACCACCGGCGTGCTCATCAACTCCTTCGCTCCGGTCCTCAACGCAGAGGTCAAGGCCGTGACGGCCTCGCCGGACGGTAAGACCCTCTACGTCGTCGGTAGTTTCACGAAGGTCAACGGGCAGGACCGCTCGCGCATCGCCGCGTTCGACACGGCGACGGGCGCCCTCAAGTCCTTCGCTCCGATCCTCAACTACATCGGCTACAGCGTCGCGGCCACGAACAGCACCGTGTACGTCGGTGGAGGCTTCACCAACGCGGCCGGCCAGACCCGCAAGGGAGCGGCTGCGTTCACCAACGCCGGTGCTCTCCTGCCCTGGGCTCCCGTCACCGAGGGTGGCGTCGTCCGCGCCCTCGCGATCGCGCCCGACCAGTCCAAGGTGATCCTCGGTGGCGCCTTCACGACACTCAACGGCAGCAGCAATCCCGGTTACGGCCTCGGCGCCGTGGACGCGACCGCCGGCGCGCTCCTCCCGTGGAACGTCAACGGCCTCATCCGCAACGGTGGCGCGAACGCCGCGATCTACTCGCTCACGAGCGACGCGAACAACGTCTACGGGACCGGCTACGTCTTCGGTTCGGGCGGCAACCTCGAGGGTGCCTTCAACGCCGGCTGGGCGAACGGCGACATGAACTGGGTCGAGGACTGCCACGGCGACTCCTACTCGGTCGCCTCTCACGGCGACGCCGTCTACATCGCCGGCCACCCGCACTACTGCGGGAACATCGGCGGATTCCCGCAGACGCAGCCGTGGACCTTCCAGAACGCACTGGCGTTCTCGAAGACCACCACCGGCACGGCCACGGCAGACCCGTACGGCTACTACAACTACGCCGGTCAGCCGACGCCGAGCATCCTGAGCTGGTTCCCGGACTTCACCCCGGGTACCGCGACCAACCAGAACCAGGGTCCGTGGAGCGTCGCCGCGAGCACGAACTACGTCGTCTACGGCGGAGAGTTCCTCGCCGTCAACAACAAGTCGCAGCAGGGACTGGTCCGGTTCGCGACGAAGGCGGTCGCACCGAACCTCGAGGGTCCGAAGCTCAAGGGGAGCGCCTTCCCCATCACCGCGATCTCCCTCGCCAGCGGCACCGTGCGCGTCTCCTGGAAGACGAACAACGACCGCGACAACGAACTCCTGAAGTACGAGCTGATCCGCAACAACCAGACGGCCACGCCGATCATGACGAAGTCCGTCCGCTCGACCTTCTGGAAGGTCAGCAACCTCATGTACACCGACAGCGGCCTCGCACCGGGGACGACCGTCAACTACCGCGTCAAGGTGACCGACCCGCTCGGCAACTCGACGATGAGCGACAACGTCCCGGTGACCGTGTCCGCCGACGGCTCGACGTCCGCGTACGCGCAGGCGGTCCTCGCGTCCGGTCCCACGTCGTTCTGGCCGCTCGGCGAAGCCAGCGGCACCGCCGGCTACGACTGGGCCACGGGCGACGACCTGACGCTCACGAGCAACACGACGCGAGGGACGGCGGGCGCGATCATCGGCTCGAACACGACCGCGACGACGTTCGCCGGCACGAGCGACAGCGCCGCCTCGACGACGACGGCGCAGAAGGCGCCGAACACCTTCACCGCTGAGACGTGGATCAAGACGACCACCGACCGCGGTGGCAAGATCCTCGGGTTCGGTGGGTCGTCGACCGGGACCTCCGGCAACTACGACCGCATGATCTTCATGAACAACGACGGGCGCCTGATGTTCGGCGTCTACCCGGGCTCCGTCCGGACCGTGCAGTCCTCGAAGGCCTACAACGACGGCGAGTGGCACCACGTCGTCGCAACGCTCGGTGCGAACGGCATGCAGCTGTTCGTGGACGGCAAGAAGCTCGACAGCCGCACGGACACGACGAGCGGCCAGGACTTCACCGGCTACTGGCGGGTCGGCGGCGACAACCTCGGTGGTTGGCCGGGCTCGCGCTCGAGCGACTACTTCGCCGGCGCCATCGACGACACCGCGATCTACCCGACGGTCCTCGACCGCGACACGATCGTGAACCACTACGTGGCCTCCGGCCGGACCTCGCCAGTCCCGGCCGCTCCGACCGACGCGTACGGTGCCGCGGTGTTCAACCTCGATCCGACGTCCTACTGGCGCTTCGATGAGACGACCGGCACCACGGCGAAGGACTCGGGCCGGAACGACGGCCCCGCGACCTACTACGGTGCCGTCGCGAAGGACCAGAACGGTGCGCTCGCCGGCGTCGCCGGGAACCGCTCCGCGCAGTTCGGTCCCGATGGTTCGGGTGTCGCCAGCGACACCGCTTACTCCAACCCGACGAGCTACGCGCTCGAGGCGTGGTTCAACACCACGACCACCAACGGTGGGAAGATCATCGGTTTCGGCGCCAACCAGCAGGGCGGATCGGGCGGCTACGACCGACACGTCTACATGGAGAACGGCGGTCAGTTGACCTTCGGGACCTGGACGGGCCAGACCAACACGATCACGACGCCCGCCGCGTTCAACGACGGCGCCTGGCACCACGTGGTGGCCGAGCAGTCCTCGGCGGGCATGAAGCTCTACGTCGACGGTGTGCTCCAGGGCACCAACCCGCAGACGAGCGCCCAGGACTACACCGGGTATTGGCGTGTGGGCTCCGACACGACGTGGGGCGGGACCGCCGGCACGTTCAGCGGACGCATCGACGAGGTGGCCGTCTACGCACAGCCGCTCACGTCGGCGCAGGTCACCCAGCACCACGACCTCGGCCTGGGCATCCTGCCGAACGTCGCTCCGACCGCCGGTTTCGCCGTCACGAACACCGACCTCACCGCGCACTTCGACGCTTCGAGCTCGGTCGACACCGATGGGACCATCGCGACCTACGCCTGGGACTTCGGCGACGGCACCACCGGCACCGGGGTGACGGCCGACCACGCCTACGCGGCAGCCGGAACCTACACGGTGACCCTCACCGTGACCGACAACCGCGGCGGCACGGGGACACTGCAGCACCCGGCGACCGTCGTCGCACCGAACGTCGCCCCCACGGCGTCGTTCACCGCAGCGGTCAACGCGCTGGGCGTCCAGTTCGACGCCGGCGCCTCCGTCGACACGGACGGCACGATCGCCTCGTACGCCTGGGACTTCGGCGACGGCACGAACGGGACCGGCGTCAACCCGAGCCACACGTACGCCGCCGCCGGCTCGTTCACCGTGCACCTGACGGTGACCGACGACAAGGGGCTCCTCGGAGAGGCGAGCCAGGCGGTCGTCACGACCGTCCCCGTGAACCAGCCGCCGGTGGCCGCGTTCACGCCGACCGCGACGGGCCTCACGGTCACGGTCGACGGCTCGGCGTCGAGCGACCCCGACGGCACCATCGCCGCGTACGCCTGGAACTTCGGTGACGGCGCGACCAACACCGGTGCGACGGCCGCTCACGCCTACGCCGCCGGCGGGACGTACACGCTCGCGCTGACGGTCACCGACAACGGTGGGGCCAGCACGACGACCTCGCAGTCCGTGACCGTCGTCGCTCCGCCCGCGGCGACCGTGCTGGCGAAGGACACCTTCGCCCGCTCGGTCACCGGCGGATGGGGTTCCGCCGATGTGGGAGGGGCCTGGACCCTCGATGCGGCGTCCAACTACTCCGTCGCAGGTGGCAGCGGTCTCATCTCGACCGCGGTCGGCCTGACCCGGACCGCCAAGCTGACCACGGTCGGCGCCACGGACACCGAGACGCAGGTCCGCCTGTCCTTCGACAAGAGCTCCACCGGTGGCGGAAACTACGCCTCGGTCATGGGCCGCGTCGTCGGAGCCGACAACTACGCCGCGCGGATCTGGATCCGGAACAACCAGGGCGTGCAGCTGCAGCTGATGAACGGCAACACGATCCTCAAGGCGGTGAACATCGACGGCTTGAACTACCTGCCCGGCACCCAGCTGCAGGTCCGCTTCCAGGCCGTCGGGACCTCGCCGACCGAGCTCAAGGCGAAGGTCTGGGCGATCGGATCCACGGAGCCCGCGGCCTGGCAGCTCACGGCCACGGACAGCACCGCATCGCTGCAGGCGGCCGGCTCGGTGAGCCTCCGCTCGTACATCTCGGGGACTGCCACCGGCGGCACCGTCGTGACGCGCTTCGGCAACCTGATCGCGCAGCCCTCCGGCTCGGTCACGGCCCCGCCGGCGAACGTGCCGCCCACCGCGGCGTTCACGCAGGCGGCGACGTTCCTGAGCGCCTCCTTCGATGCTTCGACCTCGACCGACTCGGACGGCTCCATCGCGTCCTTCGTCTGGGACTTCGGAGACGGCGCCTCGGGGACGGGTGTCACCACGAGCCACGCCTACGCGGCCGCCGGGGCTTACCCGGTGAAGCTCACCGTGACCGACAACGCGGGAGCCTCCGCCACCAAGACCAGCACGGTCACGGTGCAGGCGCCGCCGCCGAACGTCGCACCGACCGCCGCCTTCACGACGAGCGTGACCGGCCTCGCCCTGACGACCGACGGGTCGGGATCCACCGACACCGACGGCACCGTCACCGCGTACGCCTGGGACTTCGGAGACGGGGCCACCGCCACCGGAGCGACCGCGAGCCACACGTACGCGGCCGACGGCACCTTCACGGTGACGCTGACCGTGACCGACAACGCCGGTGCCACCGCGATGACCGAGAAGCAGGTCACCGTGGCCGGAACGGTCGTCGTGCCCCCGGTCACCCCGGCCACCGCGCAGGACGCCTTCGAGCGTCCGGCCGGTGCCGGTTGGGGGACGGCCGAGGCGGGTGGCGCCTGGACACCGGCGAACAACCCGTCCGCGTTCAGCCTCGCCGACGGCAAGGCCGTGATCACGACCCCGGCCGGCCAGACCCGGGCCACCACGCTCAACGGCGTGAGCCAGACGAGTTCCGACAGCAGCGTGAAGGTCTCGTTCGATCAGGGACCGACCGGCGGCGGCAACTACGTCTCGGTGATCGGCCGTCAGGTCGGTTCGGCGAACTACGCGGCGCGGGTCTGGATCCGCTCGAACAGCGGGGTGCAGCTGCAGCTCCTGCAGGGCGGGACCACGCTGTCCGCGGTCAACATCGCCGACCTCGTGTACGTCCCCGGCCAGCAGCTGCAGGTCCGGCTGCAGGTGTTCGGCACCTCGCCCACCACGGTGCGCGCGAAGGTCTGGGCCGCCGGGACGACGGAACCGACGAACTGGCAGCTGACGAGTGTCGACTCGACGGCGGCGCTGCAGGCTGCCGGCACCGTCGGACTGAGCCAGTACATCTCGGGCACCGCGACCAACGGACCGATCATCGCCCGGTTCGACGAGTACCTCGTCCAGCCGACGGTCTAGTCCACCGCGAACGAACGGCCGGTCGTCCTTCGGGATGACCGGCCGTTCGACGTGCGGGGAGGCGTTCATCGCAGCGGCGACGCCGAGGCGACGGCCTGCGTGCGTGACGGTGTACGTCAGCGACCGCGCGCGGCGGCCTTCGAGAGCCGGAGCCCGTCGACGACCCCGCGGACACCCGCACGGAGCGGGCTGCGGGTGCTGAGGAACTGCCGACGACCTCCCTGCAGGAGCACGGACCAGGCCACGGGGATGGTCGAGCGTCTCCAGGCCCGCACCTCGGCCGGTGGGAGGTGCTCGGCCGCGTAGAGGAGTCGGTTCCGGATGTTGAAGTAGTAGTAGGTCGTCGACTTGGCACGCGCCGAGGCGGCGTCCGAGCGGTCGTGGGTGCCGCCTTCGTCGTGGACCGCGGTGGCCTCCTCGACGACGGCCAGCGAACCGCCGACGGCGACCACTCGGTGCGACAGGTCGACGTCCTCCCAGTAGAGGAAGTAGGCGTCGTGGAAGCCGCCGGTGCGCGCCCAGAGTTCCACGCTCAGCATGAGACAGGCGCCGCTCAACCAGGGCGCCACGGCTGCCCCTGGGTGGTCCTCGCGTCGTCTCCGCGATCGGATCGTCCCGTCGTGCAGGTACAGATCCACCCCGTCGAACCAGAGGCTGCCGTCCGGTCGCTCGATCCGCGGAGCGAGCATCGTCATCGGCTGCTCAGCGCAACGATGCGAGAGCACGTCGAGCGCCTCGGGCGTGAGGGATGCGTCCGGGTTGAGGAGCAGCACCTGCTCGACGCCGAGTCCGATCGCCCGGGCGACGCCGAGGTTCATACCGGCACCGAACCCGAGGTTGTCGTCGGGCAGGAGGAGATCCCAGCGCTCCGCGTCGGCGAGCCGCGTGACGGCGTCGCGTGCGGCAGGGGAGGAGTAGTTGTCGACGACGACGGTCCGGAGGCCGGGTACGGCGCGGGTCAGGGTCGCGAGGTTCTGCTCGAGGAGTGCGGGGTCGCCGTAGTTCACGACGACGATGCCGATCCGCTCGGGTGAACGCACGGGTCCGGTCATGCTGTGTCTCCCCGGCGGTGCTCGGACGCGAGGACCGGGGGTCGTCCCGCCGTCGGGCCGTCGGTGCCGACCTTCAGGATGAGGGCGAGCCCCAGGAACAGGGTGAGCGTCGGGACGGAACTGTAGAGCGGACTGAAGAAGAGGTCCCAACAGGTCCGCACCCCCAGGAAGATGACGACAGCGCTCGCGTTGCGTCGTGCGATGCCGTGCCCGAGGCCGTAGATGGTCAGCCAGGCGATCAGCACGGCCAGGGCGAGCCCGATGAGGCCGAAGCGGACCCAGAGGTCGCCGATGGTGGAGTGGACCTCGAACCCGGTCCCGAACATGAAGCGTTCGACGTAGCCGTTGTTCGGGTCGTACCCGATGGAGGCCATGCCGGTCTTGGCGACCAGCACGTCGCTCAGGGAGGCGTAGGTGCCGCTCCCGTACCCAGTCGGCTGGTGGAGGAAGAGGGTGGCGGTCGCGGCGAGCTCCGGTCGTCCGCCGAGGAGGATGGATCCCGACTGGTCGAGTTGCGCGACCGTGCGGCTCTGGGTCTCCGCGCCGAACACCCCGTCGAGGAGGAGGGCCTGGCCGATGTTGAACACGAACGCCGCGGCGATGCCGATGCCGATGATGACCCGGGCGGTCGACGCCTTGCGGCTCTTGCCGGCGGAGCGCATCTGCCAGGCGACGAGGCAGAGGGTCAGGAGCAGGATCGCGAACAGCGACCGCGAGTCGTTGAGGATCGACACGGCTGCGAGCGCGGCCACGACGGCGACCTCGATCCAACGGCGGCGGGTGGCCAGGGCCAGTCCGAGCAGGATCACGGTCAACGGCACCGAGTACTGGAACTTCCACACGTTCGACATGTAGGCGGTACCGCCAGGGCCGGCGATGACGGCACGGACGAGCAGCCCGAGGCCGTAGAACACGATGATGTGCGACGGCGTCAGCACCGTCCGGGTCCAGACGATGCACGCGACCGACACGAGCGGGCCGAGGAGCACGATGGTCGCGCCGATGGCGACGCCCTGGCCGGTCTGGTGGTCGTCGGCCATGGCGGCCGTGAGCCAGAGCCCCGACACCGCTGCAGCGATCCCTCCGAGGAGCAGGACCACCCCGCCGCGGTACCTCCGGAGCTCGCCCACCCAGAGGGGGAGCAGGATCAGGGCCACACCGAAGCCCACGGTGAAGCCCTGGAAGACCTGGAGGCGAGCGCCGAGGAGCACGAGGAACACGATGGCGATGATGCGGTGGACCGTCGCCATGGTCGGATCGGTCGGTGGTCGGAGGACGGGGAGCGGTTCGAGCCGCTCGTCCGCGGGTGCTCCGACGACGCCGGGTGATGCGGGACGGGGCCGCGCCGCGCGCCACCGCGGGACGGCGGCGGCCTTCGGGCCCGCGTTCGTCTTCGGGTCCAGGTTCGTCTTCGGGTCCAGGTTCGTCTTCGGGTCACTGAGCGACATCGACGGGCTCCGCTTCCGCAGCGAGCCGGCGTCGCTTCGCGAGGTCGCGCTGGACGTACCAGAGGTTCGGGACGACCTGGCAGATCGCGACGGCGACCGCGGATCCGACGATGGGACCTGCGGCCCCGAGGACGGGGATGAGCACCCAGGAGAGGCCGAGGTTGAGCGGCACCATGAACAGGATGGGGAGGACCTGGAACTGGAGGCCCTTCGCGTCCGTCATGTACATCCCGACCGGGTACTTCGCGGCCTGGAGGGCGACGAAGACGACGTAGGAGACGAGGATCGGCCAACCGAGGGTGATCTCGCCGTCGGAGACGAACCCGGCGATCCACGGGGAGATCGCCGCGAGGACGACCGCGAGGGCGAGCCCGCCGCCGAGGAACCACAGCGTCGGGACGAGTGGCGATTCGACGCGCTTCGCGGACCGCGCCTTCGCATAGATCGGCCACAGCGCCAGCCCGGCCGCACCGATCGTCTGGATGACGAGGCCGAAGAGCTGGGTCGCGAGGTTGTACTGGGCGAGTTCCGGTCCGGTCGTCAGGTGGCTGAGCAGCAACCGGTCGGTCTGCATGGCGATGGGCAACGCGATCATCTGGACGACCATCGGCCAGGCGAGGGCGAACGCGGGGACGCCCGGAGCGCTGCGGAGCCTCGGCACCTCCTTCATCGCCTGCCAGACCTGCGGGCTGATCGAGCGCGCGGCAAGTACCAGGCAGACGGCGGCGACGATCCCGCTCGCGGCGTAGGAGAGGACGGCGACGAAGGAGCCGCCGTCGAACCCGGTGACGACGAAGAGCCACACGCCGAGGAAGATCGCCGGAGCGGCGATCGCCTGCGTCGCGACCTGGGTGCTCGTCTTGCCGACCCCGATGAGGATGCGTTGACCGACGGTCATCGGCAGGACGAGTCCGAACGTCGCGAGGCAGAGGAACGCCGCGACGCTGCCGCCGTCGGGTGCGAGGCCGTTGCCGAGGATCGCCGGCCACAGGTCGAGGACGGTGATGAGGATGGCGACGAGCATGATGACCGCGCCCGACACGGTGAGGATCCGGAACGCCGTCACGATCGAACGCCGCACCTGCAGGTCGCGCTTCGGGTCGTCGGATCCGGCGATGGCGTTGATGACGACGGCGGCGATGCCGAGGTCGGCGAACGGCAGCAGGGCCGGCAGGCTCGTCAGCAGCCCGTACTGGGCGTAGGCGCCGGAGCCGAAGTGTTCGATGATCATCCGGCTCGTGAAGATGCCGAGGACGCCGGAGAGCCCCATCACGAAGATCTTCGCGATGGCCGTCTGGCTGACGGAGGCCCAGATGCCGCCCCTGCCGCGCGCCATCAGCGATCACCGCCGGCGTCACGGAACAGCCAGGTGTCGGCGGCAAGACGGCCGTCACGGGCGGGAAGGTCCGCGAGCACGTCCTCCGGGGTCCGGGTGCTGGCGATCGTCGCGAGGATGGCCTCGGCGAGTGCCACCGCGTCGTCCCCCGGCTCGACGACCCGGTGGCCGTGCTCGTCCAGCCAGCCGGCGATGCCGGTCTCCGTCGTGGTCACCACGAGGCAGCCGGCGGCGAGGCCCTCGACGATCGGCAGGCCGACCTGCTCGCGCCAGTCGGGACGCGGCTGGGACGGCAGGACGAGCGTGCGGCTCGCGGCGAGGGTGTCGAAGATCACGGAGCGTGCCGGGTCGCGGTGGAAGGTGACCGACGGGTGGCGGTCGCTGAGCGCGGTCGCTGCGGGCTCGAGCTCGCCGGAGCCGAGGATGACGAGGGAGGCGCGCGGTTCGCGCTGCAGGACGGTCGACCAGGCTTCGACGAGCAGGGGGAAGCCCTTTCGCCCGACGAGGGCTCCGAGGAAGACGATCTGCACGGGGTCCCGGACGACGTCGCTCCGAGCCGGCATGGGCGCGGGCAGGGCTTCGATGACCGTGGACTCGAGGTCGCGTCGCGCCGGAAGGACCCGGGCGTGCAGGTCGCGGGCCCCGGTCGTCCCGTAGACGATGCGGTCGAGACGACGCCACACGCGACCGGCGGCCCATCGCTGCGCCCGGAGTTTGACGCGGGACCGCAGGCGGGCGGGACGCGCGACCATCGGGTCGAGGTTCTCGATGGCGTACGTCACCACGAGCGGCCGTGTTCCCCGGAGGCGTCCTCGCAGGTCGAGGGCGACCAGGGTGCTGAGGGTGGCGATGGCGGAGGACAGCTGGAGCGGCTCGTTGACCTCGAGCGCGGTCACGCCGGAGCGGACGAGCAGCCGTGCTGCGGCCATCGGCTCGGCCTGGACGAGCTCGACGCCCGGAGCGACGCTCGGATCGAAGTCGTAGCGGCGACGACGGTAGACGATGCTCGCAGGCGCCAGTTCACGGGCGCGTTCGAGGTGCGCGGTGCGGACGACCTCGTACAGCCTGGCGCGGGGATGGCTCAGGCGAGCGGGTGTTGGCATCGTTCGTCGGTCCCTTCGGGCGCGTCGTCGGGCAGCGGCTCAGCGGCCGGCCATGGAGGGCGTGCGCGCCGAGTCGTTCGCCGCGGGGACGGCCGTTCCCGTCGCGGCGGGGCCGAGCGGGACGGCGTCGGGAGCCGACCGGTACGAGTTGTAGCGGTAGTAGGAACTCGTCTCGTCCTGCTTGAGGCCGTTGAGGACCAGCCCGATGGTGCGGGCGTTCGCGCCGTCGAGCGTCTCGAGCGCGCGGTGGAGCTGCTGGCGGCGGGTGGACTTGTACCGGGACACGACGATCGCACCGTCGGTCATGTGCGTGAGCCAGAGCGGGTCGGTGACCGGGATGATCGGCGCGGTGTCGATGATGACGAAGTCGTACGACTCCTTGGCGCGGTCAACCAGCTGGCGCATCGCGTCGGAGGCGAGGAGCTGGCTCGGGTTCGGCGGCACCCCACCGGAGGCGAGGACGTCGAGGTTGCCCCGACCCCAGGGCTGCACGGCCTCCTCGAGGGTGATGTCGCCGACGAGGACACTGGTCAGGCCGACTTCGCCTTCGATCTGCGTGTAGCCGGCGATCGAGGGGCGGCGGAGGTCGGCGTCGATGAGGAGGACGCGCGGTGCGCGTTCGGTCATCGCGAGGGCGAGGCCGAGCGCGACGGTGCTCTTGCCCTCACCGGGGAGTGCGGAGGTGACGATGACGGAGGTGATCCGTTCGTCGACGTCGGCGAAACTGAGGTTCGTCGCGAGACTCCGGAAGCCCTCGGCGATCATGCCGTTCGGGTTCCGCATCATCGCCTGCGTCGGCAGCTCACCCTTCCGCGTGCGGGCGACCGTCGTGAGGACGGGGGTGTCGGAGACCTGCTGCAGCTCGCGCAGCGACCGGATCCTCGTGTCGAGGAGCTCCCGGCCGAAGGCGTACAGCACGCCGATCAGCAGGCCGCCGAGTCCGCCGCCGGCGACGAGGAGTTTGGTGTTGGGCGCGAAGGCGAAGATGGGGAGCTTGGCCGGTGCGATGATCGTGAGCTGGACGGCGGGGCGGTCCTGATCGTCCCTCGGGGAGATGCCGTCCACCGCGGAGGACAGGGAGTTCGCTACGGCCGCCGCGATGCTCTGCGCCTGCTCGGCACTGGTCGACACCGCGGAGATCTCGACGATCACGGTGTTGAGGGGCGCATCGGCGCTGACCGACTCCGCGAGGTCCTGGACACTCATGTCGAGGCCGAGCTCGTTGATGACCGGCTCGAGCACGATCGGGGAGGACGCGAGGACGGCGTAGGACTGCACGAGGTTCTGCACGTACGTGGATCCCTGGACCAGTTCGGTCGTGGAGTTGCCGGCCTCGGTGGTCACGAACACGCTCGTCGTGGAACGGTACTGCGGTGCCATCGTCTGTGCGAACACGTAGGCTCCGGTCGCGCCGACGAGTGCGAGCACCACGATGACGATCCACTGCTTGCGCAGCGTTGCGATGTAGTCGCCGAGATCCATCTGACTCCCCCTGGTTTGTTGACACCCAACACCTCAGCGTACCGACGATTTTCGGGTTTATCAGGGGAAAGACGCCCCCACTCAGGGGGGTACGGGCTGTTTGATGACCCCCAGTCCGAGGGTGTCCACCCCCGCGGATGACCCCCGTTCGACGGGGTTCAGGACGGTCTCCTTCGGTGTCGGTCAAGGGGGTGTGGCGCTCACGCTACGATTGTCGGAATTCTTCCCCCGAGCGAAAACCGAAGGACGTCATGGCGCGGATCCTCGTAGTGTGCAGTGCCAACGTCTGTCGCTCCCCGCTCGCGGAACAGCTCCTCCAAGCCCGACTCTCGACCATTCCCGGCTTCGACCGCCTCGTCTGTTCGAGCGCCGGCATCGAGGTCAGTCGCGGGCACGAGATGTGCGCTGACGCGGCCGAGGTCCTCGGCCTGCCGTCGGAGGGACCGAAGGCGCCAGCTCATCGTGCACGCCGCGTCACCAAGTCGATGATCGGTGGTGCTGGGCTCGTGCTGACCGCGAGCCGCGCCGAGCGCTCCGCCCTCGCCAAACTCTCTCCCGAGGCCCGTTCGAAGGTCTTCACCCTCCGCGAGGCGGCAGCGCTGGCCGAAGCGCCCGACCAGGCGATCGCCACCTGGCGCCCCGGTGCCGGCACGACGGCCGACCAGCGTCTGTCCGACCTGGCGGCCCTGCTCAACGCCCGTCGAGGTCTCGCTCCTGCGCCGAAGCCGGAGCGCACCGGGCTGTTCGCGCGATTCGGGAGCGACGTCGACCCGCTCGACATCGCCGACGGACACAACCTCGGCAAGCGGGCGCACCGGACGACCCTGCGGTCCGTCCAGCGCTCGGTCGAGCGGTTCGGCGCCGCCGTGGAAGCCCTCACGCGGTAGCGGTTCGAGGGTCATCACTACCCCTGTCTTTGGGGGTACGCAGGGCGCGATTTTCCCGTTTTCCGACGAATGTTGGGCGGTAGGCTCTTCAGCATTCCAGCCGAGACACGCTTCGTGTCCGCGCCGCCCGAACGGCGCCTGGAGCGATGAGGAGAAGCTCGATGGGGGACAACGCTGCACGGCGTCAGGGGCAGCCGACGGTTCGCATCCTCGGCACGCACGGGATCCCGGCGGCCTACGGCGGGTTCGAGACGGCAGCCGAGAACATCGCCGTCTTCCTCCGGGATCAGGGGTGGCGCGTCATCGTCTACTGCCAGTCCGACGGCGACGGACCGATCGTCGAGGACGAGTGGCGCGGCATCGAACGCGTGACGATCCCCGTCGGCCCCGATGGGTGGAAGGGCACCTCCCTGTTCGACCTGAAGTCGATCAGACACGCCTCGCGGTTCGACGACGTCTGCCTCACGTTCGGCTACAACACCGCCGTCTTCAACGTCCTGCAGCGCCTCAAGGGCATCCCGAACGTCATCAACATGGACGGCATCGAATGGTCACGGGCGCGCTGGGGGTTCATGAAGCAGGCGATCCTCTACGTGAACGAACGCATCGCGTGCTGGGTCGGGAACACGCTCATCGCCGACCACCCCGAGATCGAGACCTACCTCGCGAAGAAGGCGAAGCGGTCGAAGCTGACGACGATCACCTACGGCGCACACCGTGTCGACTCGGCACCGGTCGCACCGCTGACGGCCCACGGGCTGACGCCGGGGGAGTACCTGACGCTGATCTGCCGCCCGATCCCGGAGAACACGATCCTGGAGCTCGTGCAGGCGTTCTCGGCCGAACGACGTGGCGTCACCCTCGCCGTCTTCGGCACCTACACCCCGGAGACGGACCCGTACCACCGCGCCGTCCTCGACGCCGCGAGTGACGAGGTCGCGTTCGTCGGGTCGGTCTACGACCCAGAGGAGCTCGCCGCCCTCCGATTCCACGCGCTCGGCTACCTCCACGGGCACACCGTGGGCGGCACGAACCCCTCGCTCGTCGAGGCGATGGCCGCCGGGAACGCCGTGATCGCCCACGACAACCCGTACAACCGATGGGTCGCCGGCGACGGCGCCCTCTACTTCACCACCGCCCGTGATGCCGCCGCACGGATCGGCGAGCTGCTCCAGAACCCCGCCCGCCGTGCCGCCCTGTCCTCCGCCGCGTCCGCGCGGCACGCCGAGGAGTTCACCTGGGAGCACGTCGCCGGCCAATACGAAACCGTCCTGCAGACCTACCTTGGAGGTGCACGTGTCGCACGTGTCTGAAACGAACGCCCCGGCCGCGGAAGTGCCCATCGAGACGGCCCGCGTGCGGGTCGGCGTGATCGGTCTCGGCAAGATGGGCCTCTCCCACCTCGCCATGATCAAGGCCCACCCGTGGGTGAGCGTCGACGCGGTCGTCGACTCGACCGGCTACATCCTCGACGTCCTCGGCAAGTACACCGGCCTCAAGACCTTCACCTCGGTGGACGAGATGCTGGCCTCGGTCGAGCTCGACGCGGTCATCATCGCGACGCCGACGAAGTTCCACGCACCCATGGTGAAGTCGGTGCTCGAGCGCGGTCTCCACATCTTCTGCGAGAAGCCGCTCAGCCTGAGCGCGGCCGACTCCGATGAACTCGCCGCACTCGCCGAGCGTCGCGGCGTCGTGACCCAGGTCGGGTACCACAACCGCTTCGTGGGTGCGTTCCGCGAGGTCAAGCGTCTGCTCGACCTCGGTGCCATCGGTCGCGTCACGCACATCCAGGCGGAGGCCTATGGTCCCGTCGTGTTGAAGTCGCGCGGCTCCACCTGGCGGAGCAACCGCAACGAGGGTGGTGGCTGCCTGTACGACTACGCCGCCCACCCGGTCGACCTCCTCACCTGGTACGCCGGCGAGCCGATCGGCGTCGGCGGCACGGTCCTCGGCAGCGTGTTCTCCGAGCACACCGAGGACGAGGTCTTCTCGACCCTGTTCTTCGACGCCGGCGTCAGCGCGCAGCTCTCCGTCAACTGGTCGGACGAGTCCTACCGCAAGATGACCACGCAGATCACCATCACCGGGACCGCCGGTCGTATCCACGCGGACCGGCAGGAATGCCAGGTCTACCTGCGCGACACCGCGCCCGAGATCGAGGGCTACGAGACCGGCTGGAACGTCAAGTACACCACCGAGCTCACCGACGAGGTCTGGTACTACCTGCGCGGCGAGGAGTACAGCGCACAGCTGGACCACTTCGTCACCCGGGTCGTCGAGGGCGCCGTGCTGGGGACGAACTCCTTCACCAGCGCGGCCGCCACCGACCACGTCCTCGAACTCCTCACCATCGACGCGGCGGCAGGCCCGTCCACCCGAGCCGCGACGGCCGCACCCGCTCCCGTCGCGAAGAAGAAAGGCCTCCTCCCATGGCGACGAGCGTAGAGACCCAGACCGGCGCGGCCGCGACCGCTGCCCCGAAGCTTCCCCGGCTCCTGTTCGGAGACAACCAGTTCTTCGGCGTCAACCACATGTCGGAGGAGAAGGCGCGCGCCCAGGCCATGCGCTTCCAGGACACCGGCGCGATCATGGACGTGCTCGACGTCGCGTACGACGAGGGCATCACCTCGTTCATGTGCACCACGCACGACCGGATCGCCGAGGTCGCGGAGCGGGTACGGCTCGACCCGACGCGGTACGCCGACTTCACGTTCCAACCGTGCATGCCGTACGCGCACAAGTACGCGGACGCCGTGACGGAGAACGGCATGCTCGGCGCGCTCAAGCGCTTCCTGCCTGAGGAGGGCCTCATGAACGCCGCCCTGCGTGGAGGCAAGGCGTTCGCCACGAAGGACGTCGAGGGCATCATCACGCTGCTCATCGACGCCGAGATGGCGATGTTCCGAGGCGTCGACACGCCGGTGATCTGGCTGCAGAACGTCGTCGTGGACCTCCTGCTCGGCCTCGGCTTCAAGGACGCGTTCGCCATCTTCGACCACCACGTGCGCACGAAGTACCACGCGCAGCCCGGGTTCATCACGATGAACCTGCCCCTGCTGCTCGACGCCCTGGACGAGGCCGGCCTCGAGAACCCGATCGTGTGCTCGAACATCAACAAGATCGGCTTCCGCATGTCGGGAGGGATCGAGGGCTACCAGCGGGTGCTCGAGGAGCGTCGGTTCCGTGCCGTCGCGATGTCCGTCTACGCGTCCGGCGCGATCCCGCCGCGCGAGGCGATCGAATGGCTCTCCGAGCAGCCGAACATCGAGTCGATGGTGTTCGGCGCCTCCAGCCGGCAGAACATCCAGAGCACGCGCCGCCTGGTCGACGAGTTCTTCGGGGCCTGATCGGACGCGAGCCCAGGTGACACGAGGAACGGCCCCTGGCATGCCAGGGGCCGTTCCTCGTGTTGTGGTCGGTGCGTCGGCCGGTCGGCGACCCCGCCGTCAGACGCGGACGCGCCGGACGGACTCGACCACCTGGATGATCTCGGATCGGTAGCGCTCCGGGGAGAAGCGCTCCTGCGCCGAGCGGCGGGCCCGGTCGGCGATCCGTGCGCTCCGGCCCGGATCGTCGAGGAGCTCGGCGACCGCTGCGGCCATGGCCTCGGCGTCACCCGCCGGCACGAGCAGGCCGGTCGCGCCGTCCTCGATGCTCTCCAGATGACCGAGCGCTGCTGATGCGACGACGGGTCGCAGCGCCAGCTGGGCCTCGACCACGGCGTTGCCGAAGGGTTCCCGGAGCGAGGGGGCGACGACGAGGTGCGCGCGCTCCAACGCCGGCCAGATCGGGGAGACGTAGCCGGAGAAGGTGACCGCGCCACGGAGGTCCGGTTGGTCGGCACGGTCCCGGAGCTGCTGCTCGAACCACTCGTACCCCTCGAACGGCGTGCCCGCGATCTCGATCCGCACATCGCGCCCGGCACGGCGCAGGATCCCGACCGCGTCGAGGGCGATGTCGGGCCCCTTGCGCGGGGAGAGCCTGGCCACGATCGCGAGTCGATGCGGTTCGGAGCCGATCGGCGCCGGCGTGGGATCGACGTCGGGGCCGGCGACGCCGTTGAAGACGAGCCGGACCTTCCGGGCGAGCCCGGGTGCGGCCGTGGTGGTCGCCTCGACCGCTGCGCGACTGATGACGATGAGCGCGTCGGCGAGGATCAGCGGCGAGTTCAGGGCGAACCGGACCAGCCTGCCGTCCGTGGTCTCCGCCTCGTGCACGTGGCAGACGACCGGTGTGCGCGTCAGACGTGCGGCGAGGATCCACCATGGGAGCGTCACCGTGTTGACGTAGACCGCGGTCGGCGCGATCTCCTCGATGACCCTCCGCAGGAAGCGGACGGAGCGCAGGCCTTCCATCGCGAGCGAGGCGACGCCGCCCAGCGAGGCGTTGGCCCGCCGCAAGACGGGGAAGGGGACGAACCGGACTTCCGCGCCGCGGGCGAGCAACCTCGGGACCAGCTTGCCGTCGGCGGGGAGGGCGACGATCACCCGGTACCCGCGCCCGACGAACGCGCTGATGCTCTCGAGCATCTGCAGGTCCGACCCGTAGACGTCGCCCGACGGATTCGCGATGAGGACCGTCTGACCGGCATCGGTGGCCGAGGTGCCGGCGAGCTCGTGAGCGTCCAGGGTGGTCTCCGATGCGTCGATGGCGGTCACCGGCCGAGCGCGACGGGCTGGCCGCCGGACGCGGTCCCGACCGAGCCGAGCCGCTCCATGTCACGGAACCACTTCACCGACGCGAGCAGCAGGTGGCCGGCGTTGGCGAGGAACATGAGGGTGTAGGCGGCGAAGAACACCTGCGGGGCACCCAGGAGCACGAAGATCAGGCAGAGGAAGCCGTAGTCGGTCGGGATGACGAGCAGCGAGCGCAGGATGGTGCTGTGGCCGTTCTCCGGAGCCGGGTCGGCACCGTAGACACGCTTGAGCTGCTCGTTGAGGATGATCGCGAAGAACGCGACGGCCGCCACGACGCAGTAGCCGATGGGGATGAGCAGTAGCGCAGGGGTCGGCAGCTCGAAGAACCGGAACGCGCTGATGAGGACGGCGAGGTGGAGGGACGAGATCTTCGTCGCATCGATGACGTGGTCGAGCCACTCACCGGACGGTGATCCGCCGCCGCGCAGTCGCGCGACCTGGCCGTCGGCCGAGTCGAAGGCGTACCCGATCGCGAGACAGAGCCACACGCCGACACCGAGACCGATGGTCGGGGGCAGGGTCGCGAGCATGATGATGCCGCTGAACGTGAAGACCGCGCTGATCACGGTGACCATGTTCGGCGTGAGACCGAGCTGGTACGCCGCCGCGGCGAGGTAGCGACCCGCCTTGCGGTTGACGTAGATCGAGTACGCCGGAGCGCCTCGCGTCCGCTTCTTCTGTGCACCGGCGAGACGGGCGACGATGTCGGAGTACCGCTCGGCGACGTCGGGGTCTTCCGTGGGCTGAGTCATGGGGGCAGTTCGGGTCATGCCGGTCCTTGTGTTCTCATGTGGGCGCTGCAGACGATCGCTGATTCGGGTGGGCGGTCGTGAGCGGTCGGGCGACGAAGGCGCGCCCGGGTTCGGGTGTTCCGCGACCGGACGGGTGCCGGAGTGCGGGAATCGTGGCGAGGCGCGCACGGTGCCGGACGTGATGCGCCGACGGCTCGGGTAAGTCGTCGCTGCGGTGCGTCGCGGGAGGGTTCGGGTGTGCGGGTCTCGCCAGTGAGCAGCTGTGCGATCGAGCCGTTTTCGGGTGACTCGCCGTGTGACTGCGGGCGGTGATGGTGACGACTGTATCGAAGTGTTGCCCCCTCTGGAAGGGGATTTGTCCTCTTTTCGCAGGACACCCCTCGCTTTGGGGGCATCACCGACAGAAGTCCTGACATCAGTACGCGCCGACCGGTTTGAGCACGACCTTGACGGTCTGCCACATGATCATCAGGTCGCCCGTGATGGACCAGTTCTCGACGTAGTAGAGGTCCAGGCGCACGCTCTCCTCCCACGTCAGGTCGGAACGTCCGGAGACCTGCCACATGCCGGTGAGGCCTGGCTTGATGTGCAGACGCCGGTGGACGTCCTTCTCGTACTCGGCGACCTCGCTCGCCAGCGGCGGCCGGGGCCCGACGAGACTCATGTCGCCGGTGAGGATGTTCCACAGCTGAGGCAACTCGTCGAGGGAGTACTTGCGCAGGATGCGACCGACGCGCGTGATGCGCGGGTCGTTCTTCATCTTGAAGAGCACGCCGTTGCCCTCGCTCTGCGCCATGAGGGCGGGGAGGGCGGCTTCGGCGTCGGTGACCATGGACCGGAACTTGAACATCGTGAAGCGCTCACCGTTCCTGCCGACGCGTTCCTGCCGGAAGAGGACCGGGCCCGGGCTGTCGAGCCTGACGGCGAGGGCGACGAGTGCCAGCACCGGCGAGATGAGGAGGATCCCGAGGCTCGTGAGCCCGATGTCGAGTGCGCGCTTCATGATGTGGTGACCACCCTCGAACTGCGGGATCTCCACGTGGATGAGCGGCAGCTCCTCCACCGGGCGGAAGTGGATGCGGGGCCCGGCCACGTCGGTGAGTCGGGCCGCGAGCACGAGCTCGGTCGCCGTTCCCTCGAGGTCCCACCCGAGTCGGCGGACGTAGTCGCTGCCGCCGTCGACGGGGCCGGCGATGATGACCGCGTCGGCGGTGAGGTTCGCGGCGGCCTGGGCGACGCCGTCGATGTGCGCGATGACCGGCACCGAGGTTCCCCGGCTCGAGAACGGCTCGGCCGTCTCCTGGTCGACCACGGCCGCACCGACGACGGTGTAGCTCATGCTGTGCTGCTTGGCGACCTGTTCGAGGACGTACGCGACGTCGTCACGCCGGCCGACGACGACCGTCCGTGCGGTGTACTCACCGACGCGACGACGGCTGAGCAGCCATCTGCGCCACATCCAGCGGGAAGCGAGGAGCGCGAGTGTCCCCGCGGGGAGCGCGAGGATGAAGTAGCCCCGGGCGATGTCGATCTTCAGGATCAGGAAGACGATGGCGAGGATGCCGAAGGCGAACGCGCTGGCGTTGACGACGCGCTTGTACTCGGCGACACCGGAACCGATGATGCGGCTGTCCCGGGTCCTGGTGAAGCCGAGGAAGGCGAGCCACACGAGCACGATGACGCCAGACAGCAGGATGTAGAGCTGCTGGGCCTCGGGGCCGACCGGGTCGTCGCCGAACCGCACGACGAAGGCGGCCGAGACGGCGAAGAGTGCGATGACGCTGTCGGTGAGGATGAGCCAGCGACGGTAGCGCTTCGACCACTCGCGCTGGGTCATGGACTTGACCGCGACGGTGGAGGACTCCGCGCCGAGCGCAGCAGCTCGGCGTCGGACGAGCGCGATGGGTCCCGTGATCGGGAAGGCGTTGTCGTTCACGTCGGCGCTCATGCTCGGGTCGACCCCTCGGAGCGGAACTGGGCGAACGCCGCGCTTCGGGTGCGCGGACGGATCTGTCGGGAGGACCGACGGCGGTTCGGGTACGTCGTCATTGGGTTGCTATCCACTTGTGGGGTTCGGGTGCGGTTCGGGTGCGCGATGCGCAAGGGCGGTTCGGGCCGCCCGCGGAGAACGCGACGTCGCTCGTGTGCCCACGACCGACCGGTGAAACCGGTCGAGATGAGCGTCCCCCTTGGATATCCCTCAACTGTAGGAAGCGGGGGTCATCGGCGGATCCCCCACTCCAGGGGGGTCGCCGCCCCCAATGCTGGGGGTGTGGGGGTCCTTCGACGCGCGATTCCGTCGTCATCGGCCGAGATGACGACGGACCTCGTCGGTCGCTCTCGTCGCCGCCCGGTGGGGGACAGCACCCACTGCCGACGTCACGCCGGTCGTGGGTGGCGGCTCGGCCGTAGGCTCAGCGACTACATTGGTGCCATGGATGGAGCGCGCGCGACCGATGGCGTGATCGCCGACGCCGCCCGCGATCCCATGGCCGACTGGCCCACCGGGCGCCTCCTGTCCACGGCGTCACGACTGATCGAGCACACCTGGCAACAGGCCCTGGACGGCATCGGGGTGACCCACGCCGGTCTCATCGTGCTGCACCTGCTCGACAGCGGCCCCGCCAGTCAGAAGGAGCTCGCCCGACGAGCCCGCGTGCAGAACCAGACGATGTCACGCACGCTCGACCGACTCGAGCGGGCCGGCCACATCGAGCGGATCGCGGCGGCCGACGACCGTCGTCGTCACGTGGTGAGCCGGACACCAGCGGGTGACGAGGCCTGGCTGGCGGCACACCGGCTCGAGGCCGACGTCTTCCCGGAGCTGCCCGATGAATCGGCGCTGCGGTCGCAGCTGCTCGCGATCATCCGTTCGGGCGAGTCCGCCCGGTGGTCGCCCGAGGACGTCGAACCCGCCTGACCTGCCCGCTGGGCCGACGTTTCCCGGTCGCTGAGCCTGTCGAAGCGCCCACGGGGAACCTTCAAGATGCGAGGACGTCCGGTCGGGGCTGCACGTCGGGTGTCCGTTCAGGGGCACACCCAGGCACGCCCGTGCCCCGTCCGGGGGGATTCGAGCTGGTGCTCCGGGACGAGAGTGGCTAGTGTGATCAAAGTTTCTATTGTGACTGTTGTGACAGGATGACGGCCGCGACCCGCCGAGGTCGCCGTGATCGTGTCGTCGGACTGGAGAATGATGACCCCCGCACGAACGCCCGGTGCGCAGTACGGCCGCCGCCGTCCCTGGCTGGCGATGGCCCTCTCCGTCGGCGTCGTCACGGCGTCACTCACCGTCGGTGCCCTGCCCGCCCACGCGGACGACTATCCGAGCTGGGCCGATGTCGAAGCGGCCAAGTCGAGCGAGTCCGCGAAGGCCGCCGAGATCACGAACATCACTGCACTCATCACCTCGCTGCAGGAGCAGTCCGACGCCGCGTTCCGCACGGCGCAGATCGCCGCCGAGGCCTATCGTCAGGCGCAGGACGCCGTGACCGAGGCGACCGCCCGCGAGTCGGCGCTGCGCGAGCAGGCCGAGGCCGCTGCGGCCGCCGCCAAGGTCTCGAAGCAGCGCGCCGGTGCGCTCATCGCACAGCTGTCGCGTGGCGGCGGTGGCGACGTCTCGCTCGACCTCGTCCTCGGCGCGGGGAAGTCCGACGACCTGCTGTCCCGGCTGTCCGTCATGGACAAGCTGGGCGAACGGAACGCCGCGAGCTACGCCGCGGCAGTGACCGACCGCAACGCGGCGAGCGGCCTGACCGACCAGGCGGAGGTGGCGAAGACGGAACGCGAACGCCTCGAGGGCGAAGCACAGACGAAGTACGACGAGGCGGAGAGCGCCTCGGCGGCGGCATCCGCAGCGGTTGCGGCCCAGGAGCAGCAGGCCGACCAGCTCTACGCGCAGCTCGCCTCCCTGAAGAACACCACCGCCGAGACCGAGCGCGGGTACGCGGCCGGTGAGTCCGCTCGCCAGGCGGCGGAAGCGGCGGCAGCAGCGGCTGCTGCTGCCGCGGCCAACACCCCTCCTGCTTCGTCCGGCGGTTCGTCCGGCGGCGGTGGATCGAGCGGTGGCGGCGGCGCGTCCAGCGGTGGTGGCGGCGGCGCGGTCGCACCTCCGGACTCCGCCGGCGTCGAGTCGGCGATCGCCTTCGCGCTCGCCCAGGTCGGCAAGGGCTACCAGCTCGGCGGTTCCGGTCCGAACGTCTGGGACTGCTCGGGCCTCACCCGCGCGGCCTACGGCAGCGGCATCGGGACGCACTCCGCGACGAACCAGTACTACACGATGCAGTCGCAGGGACGCCTCGTGCCCTACAGCCAGAAGCAGCGTGGCGACCTCATCTTCTGGTCGAGCGGCTACGACTACTACCACGTCGCCATCTACCTCGGGAACGGCCAGATCGTCGAAGCGGCCAACGAGCGGGCCGGCACCCGGGTCGGCGGTATCTGGGGATCCGGCGACGTCGCACCCTACGTCGGTCGCCCGACGGGTTGACCCCATGAGCTCCGCCGAGGTCGACGCCTACCTCGCCTCCCTGACGCACCAGCTGAAGCCGGCCGTCGTTCGGCTGCGCGAGGCGATCATGGCCTCGGACGAGGGCATCTCGGAGCACCTCAAGTGGAAGGCGCCGAGCTTCGTCTACGACGGCGAGGACCGCGTCACCTTCGCCCTGCACCCGGCGAACCGCATCCGGATCATCCTGCACCGGGGCGCGCATCAGCGGGACGACAGCGACGCCTTCCGGTTCGACGACCCCTCCGGTCTCGTGGTGTGGGCGGCACCGGACCGCGGTGTCGTCACCTTCTCGACCATCGATGCGGCGGCCGACGCGGAGCCCGCCCTGCTCGAACTCATCGGGCGCTGGGTGCGGGCCTGACACCCGTCGACGAGCGCGGGAGCACGCGGTCGACGAGCCGTCGTATGATCGACTGCCGAGCGGGCGACAGCGCACCGACGGACCGGTGGTGAAGGAGGCCTCGTGCGCAGTGCCGTGCTCGGCGTCGTGCTGCTCGTCATCGGGACGATCGCGATCCTCACCGGTGTCCTCCCCGCCCCGGAGGCCCTCGGCATCGCCGACCGTGTCTGGCCGATCCTCCTGTTCGTCGTCGCGATCACCGTCGTCGCCGAACTCGCTGCGGACGCCGGCCTGTTCACCCTCGTCGCCTCGCGGCTCGTGCGCTGGGGCCGGGGGAGCACCTGGTTGCTGTGGGTGCTCGTCGTCGCGCTGGCCACGCTCAGCACCGTCTTCCTCTCGCTCGACACCACAGCCGTCCTCCTGACGCCGGTCGTCATCACGCTCGCGAGGCACGCCGGGCTGTCGCCGGTGCCGTTCGCCCTGACCACCGTCTGGCTGGCATGCACGGCGTCGCTGCTGCTGCCGGTGTCGAACCTCACCAACCTCCTCGCGGAGCACGCGATCGACGAGGCCGCCACGGCCTCGGGTGGCGGTCCGCTCGGCCCTGGCGGATTCGCAGCGCTCATGGTCGTCCCCGCGATCATCGCGGTCGTGGTCCCGTGCGTGGTCCTCGCGATCGTGTACCGCCGTCAGCTCGCCGGTGCCTACACGGTGGACGTGGAGGCGCAGGACGACGACCGGGTGCTGCTGTGGACGTCCGGGCTCGTCGTGCTCGTGCTCCTGCCGCTGCTGGTGTCCGGCATCCCGGTGTGGATGTCGGCGCTCGGTGCGGCGGTGATCCTCGTGGTCGTCTTCCTCATCCGGCGTCCCGGGGCGCTCCGTCCGGCCCTCGTTCCGTGGCAGCTCGTCCTGCTCGCCTCAGGACTGTTCCTCGTGGTGGAGGCGGCTCACGCCCTCGGGCTCGCGCGGGCGCTCGCGTCCATCGCGGGGACCGGCGACTCGCTCCTGGCGCTCCTGCAGCTGGCGGGGGTCGGCATGGCGAGCGCCAACCTCGTCGACAACCTCCCGGCGTACCTGGCCCTCGAGCCGGTGGCCGGCGACCCCGTGCGCTTCGCGGCACTGCTCATCGGCGTGAACGCGGGCGCGCTCATCACCCCGTGGGCGGCGCTCGCGACGCTGCTCTGGCACGCGCGGCTCACCGCGGCGGACGTCGAGTTCGGTTGGGGCCGGTTCATCGCGCTCGGCTTCGTGGTCGCCCCGCTGACGGTCGCCCTCGCCACCGTCGGGCTCTGGCTGGCCCACGGTGCCGGCGCGATGCTCCCGTGACTTCCCACGCCGCCCTCAGTGCTCGTGGCGTGCGTCGGCCGCCCGACGCCGCTCCAACAGCTCCGTGACGATCCGATCGATGAGCTCGAAGGGGATCGGCCGGCTGAACGGGAACTGCAGCGTGTCCTTCGCGGCCCGGTAGTCGGCGACGGCGTTCTGGAGGGGGCCGTCGAACGGGGGGATCGAGTACAGGGCGATGTGGTGTTTCCAGGCGCCGAGGTAGAGCAGGTAGCGGTCGTCGAGCATGAACGTCGGCATGCCGTAGCGGATGGCCTCGGTGACTCCAGGCACGATGCGGTGGACGCGGAGTCGGATCTCCTCGATGGCGTCCGCGGCGTCGGTGGGTTGCGCGGCGAGGTAGTCGTCGATCGTGGTGGGTGCACCCGGCATGTCTCTCCTCGTCGGAACGGAGACGGCACGGGAGCCCCTGCCCCCGTGCCGTCATCGTCCCATGTCCGCGTCTCGCGCGACAGTGGTGGTTCTACCGCTTCGCGAGGGCGCGGCGCACGTCCTCCTGGACGAGGTCGGCGTTCATGATCGCACCTGCCATCGATCCGGCGGCCGCCGCCTGCAGGACCTGGGTACGCAGGTTGGTGACGTCTCCGGCCGCCCAGACACCCGGCACCGAGGTGGCGCCCAGTTCGTCGACGCCGATCGCGTCGCCGAACTCGGCCCCACGCGGGTGCGGTCGCGTGTGGAGCCCGAGACCGGTGAACGCCTCGGCGCGCACTCGGTTGACCGGGGCGACGGCCAGCGCCTCGACGGGGACGGTGCGGCCGTCGTCCAATCGCACGCCGACGAGCCGGTCGTCGGCGATCTCGAGCCGCTCCACGACGCCGTCGACCACCTCGATGCCCCGCGCCGCGAACGCCGCCTCCTGCTCCGCCGTGAAGGCACCCGCGGTGTTGCGGAGCACGACGACCCGGTCGCTCAGCTGCCGGAACAGCTGCGCCTGGTGGGCTGCGGCCTCCGCGTTCGTCCCGAGGACACCGATCACGCGGTCCTGGACCTCCCAGCCGTGGCAGTAGGGGCAGTGGAGGGCGTCGCGGCCGAACCGCTCCCAGAGGCCGGGGATGGGCGGGAGTTCGTCGGCGGTGCCGGTGGCGATGAGGAGGCGGCGGCCTCGGACGATCGTGCCGTCCGCCGTCGTCAGGGTGAACGCGTCATCGTCGCGCCTGGCATCGACGACCTGACCGTCGACGACGCGGACGCCGTAGGACGCCACCTCCGCTCGGCCGAGGCGCAGGAGCTCGCGAGGCGGGGTGCCCTCTCGGGTCAGGAAACCGTGGACGCCGTCGGCGGGTGCGTTCCGCGGCTCGCCGCCGTCGACGACGATCACGGACCGTCGTGATCGTCCGAGCATGATGGCTGCGCTGAGCCCGGCGGCGCCACCGCCGACGATGACGGCGTCGACGAGGTCGGTGCTGGTTGCTGGGGTGACGGGGGTGCTCATGGATCGTTCCGTTCGGTCGACGTGCTGGGAGGTGTCCAGGGTGCGCCGACCGGTGCCGAAGTGGCAAGGAGACTTGCCGAAGCGGCAACGTGGGAGCGAGAATCGACCCATGGCGCATGCACACGACGAGCAACGGTCCATCGACGGCGTCCTGGATGCCGTCGGGCCGAGGCTGCGAGCCATCCGGCAGCATCGCGGCACCACCCTCGCCGCCCTGTCGGCTGAGACGGGCATCTCGGTCTCCACGCTCTCCCGGCTCGAGTCCGGCCAGCGCCGACCGAACCTCGAGCTGCTCCTGCCACTCGCCAAGGCGCACCAGGTGCCCCTGGACGACCTCGTCGGTGCTCCGCAGACGGGTGATCCCCGCGTCCACCTGAAGCCCGTCCAGCGGTACGGCCAGACGATCGTGCCGCTGACGCGTCGATCGGGCGGCCTCCACGCGTTCAAGAGCATCATCCACGGCGGCGACGGCCCGCAGACGCCTGAGACGCAGAAGGTCCACGAGGGCTACGAGTGGCTCTACGTCCTCAACGGTCGGTTGCGGCTCCTCCTCGGCGACCAGGACATCGTGCTCACCGCGGGAGAGGTCGCCGAGTTCGACACCCGCGTCCCGCACTGGTTCGGCCGGGCCGAGGCCGCAGCGGTGGAGTTCCTCAGCCTGTTCGGCAAGCAGGGTGAACGGATGCACGTCCGCGCGACGTCGACGAGGAGGAGCGCATGATCGGACACGATGACGAGGAGGGTGCCCGCCCACCCGAGGACGGCCGGCCGTTCGCGGAGCAGGTCCTCGAACGCCGCGGGTTCGCGATCACGGCAGCCCTGTTCGTGATGCTCGGAGGGCTCGTCGTGCCGTTCGTCGGCTGGGTGGCCGGCATGGTCATGCTGTGGCGGTCGCGCGCCTGGACGACCAAGCAGAAGGTCTGGGCCACCGGCGGACCGATCCTCGCGAGTGCCGCGGTGCTGCTCGTCCTGGCCCTCCTGACCGCGAACGGGAAGTCGACGGACGCCGGCGTCGGTGGCTCGCCGGTGATCCCCGTCGTCTACGACCTCAGGTCGACGGCCGTCGTGCTGCTACTGATCGGGTATGCGGCGGCGGGTGCCTGGTTGCTCTGGCTCGCGCTACGGACCGTGGGCCGGCGCGCCTGATTCGCGGTCGTCGCTCAGGTGGACCGGGCAGCATGGGGAGATGCCCGACTCCTCGCGATTCCGCCGCCCCCTGCCCGTCCAGCCCGGACCCGGTGAGGAGTCCGTGTGGGAGTACCCGCGTCCGCCGCGGGTCGAGCCGCGCGACGAGCGCGTCGTGATCCGGTTCGGCGGCACGGTCATCGCGGAGTCGACGGCCGCGGTCCGGGTCCTGGAGACGAGCCACCCGCCGGTGTACTACGTCCCGGCGGCGGACTTCTCGCCGGGGGTCCTGGTGCCGGTCGACGGGACGACCATGTGCGAGTTCAAGGGCGAGGCCCACTACCTCGACGTGCGGGTGGGCGACGCGGTCGCCGGTGCCGCCGCGTGGACCTACCCCGATCCGCGTCCGGGATACGCGCCGCTGTTCGGCATGATCGCCGTCTATCCGGGACGCATGGACGCCTGCGAGGTCGACGGAGTGCCGGTGCAGGCGCAGGAGGGCGACTTCTACGGCGGATGGATCACGCCGGGCATCGTCGGGCCGTTCAAGGGCGCCCCGGGCACGCGCGGCTGGTAGCAGACGCCGGAGCCTTACACCCGCTCCTCCTCCGCGCGCAACGCCCTGGGGCACCACGCACCGACATGCCACGCTGAGCGCCAAGCGCCGTCGACGACGAGGCGCGCAGGAGGCGGTCGAAGCCATGGACGTGTTCGATGAAGCAGCGGACCCGGGTTGGTCCCTCCTCCGTGTCGTCCCGCTGTTCGGCCTCGCCGTCAGCGTCGGAGCGGTCGCCGGAGCGGCCCTCGCGGCCGGTGCAGAGCTCTTCGGGACGGTCGGGACCGTCTCGGTGCATCCGGCCGATCTCGGCGGGATCGCCGTCCTCGTCGGTGGACTCGTCGGAGGGATGCTCGCCGCCGTCGGGGCGGTCGGTGCGCTGCTGGCGCTCGGCATCCTCGACCACTGGGGCGAGCGGGGCCCGGTCCACCGGGCCTGGATCGCCGGTGGTGGTGCGGCCTTCCTCGTCCTGATCGTCGGCGGCCTCATCGCCGCACCCATCGGACTCGCCTCGACGATCGGGGTCGTCGTGTTCGCGGTGCTCGCCGCCGGGGTGGCGGCCGGCGGTGGGCTCTACGCCTTCGAACGGGCACTGGCGCGTCGTCGATCCGGGTGGGCCGGCCTCAGCCGGTAGCGCGGACGGTCAGCCGGCGAGCTGCTGAAGGCGTGCCCGGTGCCAGTCGGTCTGTGTGAGCGCCGAGACGCGGAGGAGACCGGTCAGTGCGTCCCACCCGGCCGACCAGCCGATGCGGGAGGCGACGGTCCACACGCTCGCATCGGGGTCGTCCGCGAGGACGGCGCGCACCTCGTCCGCTCGCCGCAGGTGGTGCGCGGCCAGCTCGTCGCAGCGGTCCGCGAGTCCCGTGAACCGGAAGCCGTGTCCGGGGACCACCTGATCGCCGTCATAGCCGCGGACGCGGTCGAGCGACGACAGGTAGGCCGTCACCGGGTTCTCCGAGGTGCGCGCCCCGAGCCCGAGCCCCGAGAAGATCGTCGGCAGCACGTGGTCACCGGTGAACAGGTAGCCGCGGTCCTCATCGCGCAGGGTGAGGTGACCCGTCGTGTGGCCGGGGGTGTGCAGGACCCTGATCGAGCGACCGGGGAGCGTCAGCAGCTCGCCGTCCTCGAGCGTCCGGTCCGCACGGGTGTCGCCGAGGTGCCCGGCGGGTGCCGTCGCACCCGTGGCCCAGGGGCGCACGGTCGTGTCGTCGGCCGGGACGCCCCACTCGTCCAATGCCAGAGCGAGGTCGGCCGGGCCCGGCGGCGTCGAGCCCGCCGCCTCGTCTTCGAGACGGTGCATGAGGACGGGTGCGGCGAGCTCGTCGCGGAGGGCGCCGGCGAGGCCGAGGTGGTCGGGGTGCAGGTGGGTCACGACGACGCCCGTGAGCGTCGTCACGCCGATGCCGCGGAGCTCCCGCAGCAGGTGTTCGCGGCCCTCGGGGGTGTCGGTTCCGGGGTCGACGACGATCGCGCGACCGTCGGTGCCGAAGAGCACCGAGCAGAGGGTGAAGGGATTGTCGGGGTCGCCGGTCGGGACGGCGATGACGACCGTGTCGGCGTCGAGGTGCTCCGTCGCAGGGATCCGGCCGTCGCGGAAGGCGGCAGCCTGGGATTCGCTCGATGAGGTGATCATGGTGCTGCTCCGGGTGGTGTCGGGGGACGGACCAACCCTAGTCGTGGGGCCCGTCGGGTTCAGTACGATGGGTGCATGACCGTCAACGACATCCTCATCGGCGTGATCGCCTTCATCACCGTCTTCGGCGGCATCGGCCTGGTCGGGGCGCTCGTCGCCATGGCCAAGTCCGGCTACCACGGCTGATCCTCCCCGAAGGGAGTCTCGGCTGGTTCCGCCGCGGCTCAGCGGGCGACGGCCTCGTCCGTGGCACGCTGTACCGCCGCGAGCGCTGCCGCGACGGCCGAACGCTGCAGTGAGCCCTTCCGCGCCGTCGCGACGATCTTCCGCTCGCTCATCCCGGCGATGGGCTTCCGCACGACGTCCGTCCGCGAGCCGATCGCGATGTCCGGGAGGACGGCGATCGACAGGCCGGCGGCCACGTGGTCGATGACGACCTCGTAACTCGTGAACCGTCCGGCCACCCTCGGCTCGAACCCCGCGCGACGACAGATCAGCGGGACGAGTTCGCCGAGGTAGGTGCCCGGTGCGTCGAGGGCCCACGACTCCGTCTGCAGCTCACTGAAGGTGACCTGATCCTGCGCGGCCAGTCGGTGGTCGAGCGGCGCGATGAGCAGGAGCGGGTCGGTGGTGAGCGGCACGCTGTGCACTGAGGGGTCGAGGAGGAACCCGTCCTCCTGATCGACGGTGATCACGACGTCGCAGCTGCCCCGCTGGACGGCGGTGGTGCTCTCGTGCGGCTCGACCTCGATGAGTTCGACCTCGAGGCGCGGGTACTGCCGCGCGAGGGAGCGCGCGGCGGGGATGAGGATCGGGGCGATGACGCTCGCGAACCCGGCGACGCGGAACCGACCGGACGGCTCGGACTCGACCTCGGCCAGTTCGACCTCGATGGCGTCCATCTGCGCGAGCAGGGCCCGAGCGCGCTCGACGAGCAGCGCACCCGTCGGCGTCAGGGTGAGCGTCCGGCCGCGTCGTTCCAGGAGCGCGGCGCCGGTCTCGGCCTCGAGCACGGAGAGCTGCTGCGAGACGGTCGAGGGGCTGAGGTCGAGCTCACGGCCGACGGCGCGGATCGTACCGAGGCGGTCGAACGCCTCGAGCAGTCGCAGTCGCACGGGGTTCAGGGCCATGCTGCAACAGTATCGAGCGCGCCAGTGCGCCCTCCACACGGGTGGCAGTCCGATCCGGGTCCCGTGGCTCCCGGCGGGTGCCGACCGTCGCCGTCCTGGTCACTCCCAGACGAGCTCTTCCGGCAGATGGCCGGGCTCGGCGAGTCGGGCGTTCCGGAGCACCGCACCGTCGGGGCCGAGCGAGAGCGCCGTCACCGAGAGCGAGGCGAGACGCAGGCCGTCGTGGTCGTCGATGCGGACGATCGCCTCGTCTGCATCGGCGGGGACGGTCGTCGTGGAGCGCAACGTGCGCAACCACGGCTCCCAGGACGCGGCCGTCGCACCGTCCAACGGCCCGATGGGCGACGGGACGTCGAGGAAGGCCGGCCGCCACCGGTGGACCCGTGGGACGTCGAGGTGGTCGGGGCCCTCGTGCGTCACGAGGTGGAGACCGGGTTCGACGTCGATGGACCGGAGCGAGGTGCCGTCCCAGCTCGTGACGGTGACGCGGTCAGGACGCAGCTCCACGAGGTTCCAGGACCTGGCGCTGCGGGCGTCGTCCGGGTCGACGCCGGTCGTGACGGCTTCCAGCGGCAGCACGCCCCGTGAGGTCCACCCGTCGGCGGGCATGTCGAGGTCCTCGCGTCGGTTGAGGACCACCGCCGCCCGGGGGCCGCCCGGGGCGTCGTCGTTCGTCGCCAGCCACGCGCCGCCCGCTTCGCGGTCGTGGATGCCGCGGACGCTGTCACCGAGTCCGGGCCACCACGCGCCTGGTGGGTCCCAGGCACGCCCCGGCTGTTCGTCTCGCAGCCCGAGCACGGCGATCGGCCACGCGCGCCCCGGCTCGAAGTCGATGATCACGGTGCACACGCTGGTTCCTCCTCGGCCGGCCGGACTAGGACAGACTAGACGAGGACCCGGCGCGGGAGCGCCGGAAGCGAGGAGGCAGCATGGGCGTGCAGGACGCATCGCGGGAGGCGGCAGGGCGCACGGTCGTCGTCGGGATCACGGGCGGGATCGCCGCCTACAAGGCGGTCGGCGTCGTCCGCGGGTTCGTCCTCGCGGGCTTCGACGTCCACGTCGTGCCGACCGAGAGCGCCCTCCGGTTCGTCGGCCTGCCGACACTCGAGGCGATCAGCCGGAACCCCGTCACGACCTCGCTGTACGACGGCGTCGCCGAAGTCCGGCACGTCGCCCTCGGGCAGCGCGCGGAACTCATCGTCGTGGCGCCGACGACGGCCAACACCCTCGCGAAACTCGCGGCGGGACTCTCCGACGACCTCCTCGGCACCACCATCCTGGCCAGCCGGGCGCCGGTCCTGCTGGCGCCGGCGATGCACACCGAGATGTGGCAGCACCCGGCGACGACCGCGAACGTCGCCCTCCTGCGATCGCGCGGGGTGGCCGTCATCGGGCCGGCGAACGGCGCGCTGACCGGCGGCGACACGGGGCCGGGACGCATGAGCGAACCCGACGACATCGTGGCCGCCGGCTTGGCGCTGCTCGCCGGACGCGCCGGTGGAGCGGACGCGCACCCGGACGACCTGCGGGCCGAGCGCATCGTCGTTTCGGCCGGCGGCACCCGTGAGCCGCTCGACCCGGTGCGGTTCCTCGGGAACCGGTCGAGCGGTCGGCAGGGGCTCGCCATCGCGCAGGCCGCCGCCGAGCGAGGGGCCGAGGTGGTGCTCGTCGCGGCGCACCTGGACGCCGACGTCGCGGCCGAAGCGGCAGCGGTCGACGGTGTGCGGGTCGTCCCGGTCGGCACCGCAGCGGAACTCGCAGCGGCCATGGAAGACGCGGCGGCCGACGCGACGCTCGTGGTCATGGCGGCAGCCGTGGCCGACTACCGTGCCGCCGAGATCGCCGAACGGAAGATCAAGAAGGACGACACCGGCGACGAGCTCACCCTGCGACTCGTCCGCAACCCCGACGTGCTCGCCGGACTCTCCGCGGCCCGGGTGCCGGGACGGATGGTCGTCGGGTTCGCTGCGGAGACCGCCGCCGACCGTGAGGAGCTGCTGGCCCTCGGCCGCGCCAAGGCGGCACGCAAGGGCGCCGACCTCCTCGTGCTCAATCGCGTGGGGTGGACGAACGGCTTCGGCACGCCCGACAACGAGGTCGTCGTGATCGACGGCGCCGGCGAGGTGGTCGGCGAGGCGACCGGCTCGAAGCGCAGCATCGCCGACCGGCTGCTCGACCTCGTGCTCGCCCACCGGGCGGAGCCGGTTCGTTCCCAGGCGGGCGAGCCTCCCCCCGAACGGGGCTGACCACTGCCACCATGGCAGCATGCCACGCCTCCGTCCCGCGCGCCGTCGCGCCTCCATCGCCGCGGCCCTCGCCGGAGTCATCGTCCTCTCGATGGGTCTCGCGCAGCCGGCCGCCGCTGCGGAGTACCCCAGCTGGGAGGACGTCGAGGCGGCCCGCTCGAGCGAGTCCTCGAAGCAGTCGACCATCGGTCAGATCGAAGGGCTCGTCCAGCAGCTGAAGACCGCTGCGGCGCTCGCCGAAGCTGAGGCCGTCCTCCGTGCCGACGAGTACGAGGCCGCTCAGCTGGCCGTCGACGAGGCGAGCTACCGTGCCGTCTCGCTCCGCGAGCAGGCCGTGGCCGCGACGACCGCGGCAGAGGCCTCCAAACGCCAGGCCGGCGCGCTCGTCGCCGCGTGGTTGCGGTCGGGGAACGTCGACCTCAGTACCGCCGCATTCCTCGACGGCCAGGAGCCGGAGTCGCTCCTCGGGCGCTTGAGCACGATCACGAAGCTCAGCGAGTCCACGGACGGCACCTACGACCGGGCGAGGACCGATGCGAACACGGCGTCGCTCCTCACCGAGCAGGCGACCATCGCCGAGGCCGCCCTCGGCGAGCTCGCCGCGGCAGCCGAGACCGCGCTCGGAGATGCGGTCGCAGCCCGTGCCGACGCCGAGACCGCCGTGTCCGAGCAGCAGGAGTACCTCGCGACGCTCGAGGCCCAGCTCGTGGTCCTCAAGGAGAACCGCGCAGCCACCGAGGCCGACTACCGCAAGGGCGAGGAAGTGAAGGCGGCTGCGGCCGCCGCTGCTGCAGCCGCGGCGGCTGCGGCTGAGGCTGCACGCGCGGCTGCCGAGGCCGCTGCGAACGCGGGCGGTGGCGGAGGCGGCGGCGGCGGTGGCGGCGGTGCCTCGGGTGCCGTCGGGAGCCAGGGGTGGGCCCTGCCGATCTCCGGCCGGATCACCGACAACTACGGACCGCGACCCGGTCGCCCCGTGCCCGGCGTCAACCCGTTCCACTCGGGCACCGACATCGGAGCGGGTTGCGGGCGAGCGGTCTACGCCGCGAACGCCGGCACGGTCGTCTACGCCGGCTGGCTCGGCACCTACGGCAACTGGGTCCTCGTCGACCACGGTGGCGGCGTCATGACGGGGTACGCGCACAACAGCAGCATCCTCGTCGGCGAGGGTCAGCGGGTGTCCGCCGGTCAGAACATCTCGCTCGTCGGGACGACGGGTGCCTCGACCGGATGCCACGTGCACTTCGAGGTCAGGATCGGCGGCTCGCGCGTCGATGCCGTCCCGTTCATGGCGGACCGGGGCATCCGCCTGGGCTGAGTCGCGTCGGACACCGGGGCGTCAGAGTCCGAGTCGCTCGAGCTCGGCATCCATCCGCCGAGCCATCTCCGCGTACCCCTCGTCGTTCGGGTGGAGGCCGTCCGCGGCCATCCACTCCGGGTGCCCCTCGATCCAGTGCGACGCCCCGGGGATGGTGTCGGCGTCGATCTCCTGCGCGGCGTCGTCCACCCAGCCGATGATCGTCTCGATCGACTGCGGACGCTCGTCGGTGTACCAGAACGGTTCGACCACGATGAAGCGGGCGTCCGGGAGGGCGTCACGAAGGCGCTGCAGGTCGGTCGTGATCTGTTCGTGGATCCGCTCGGCGGCGTCGTCGAAGCTGAACGCGTCGTTGAGCCCCATCGTGACGAAGACGATGTCGGGCTGCTCGGCGATGATGAGGGAGGGCAGGTCGCCGCTGCCGTCGCCGAAGCGGTCGCGGTGGTTCACGAACCCGAGGCCGTTGACGCTGGGGTTGAACTCCCGCCAGCCGCGTTCCTCGCTGACGACGGTGGACCAGCGGTTGGCCGGGTCGCTCGCTCCGGTGCCGAGGGTGTACGAATCGCCGTAGAACGCGACGAGCGGTCCGTCGCCCGGGGCGCCGCCGGTCCCCGAGCCGGGGGACGCGCAGGCGGTGAGGCCGGTGGCGAGGGCGAGCAGGGTGACGGCGGCGAGCAGTCGTGATCTCATAGGGATGCTTCGGAGCGGTGGGCGTCGCGGAGGGCCGAAGCGCCGGTCGACTGCCGACGGCCCGGAACGCGAATGCGGTTACGGTTACGTCGTATCAACGCGAATGCGTGCACTAGCCTGTCTCCATGCCGCAGATCCGTATCCGAGACGCCGCCCTGTTCCTCGGGGTCAGTGACGACACCGTTCGTCGCTGGATCGACCAGGGCGCACTCGTCAGCGCGAAGGACGACGCGGGCCGAGCGGTCGTCGACGGCCTCTCGCTCGCTCGGCTGGCCCGGGAGAACGCCGTCCTCCCCGTCGACCCCTCGGAGATCGGACGCTCGGCACGCAACCGCTTCGTCGGCATCGTCACCGACATCACGATGGACACGGTGATGGCGCAGGTGGAACTGCAGTGCGGCCCGCATCGCGTGGTGTCGCTCATGAGCAGTGAGGCCGTGCGTGAACTCGGCCTCGAACTCGGCTCCACGGCCATCGCCGTCGTGAAGGCCACGACGGTCCTCATCGAGACCCCGAAGGCGAGCTCATGAACCGCACCGCACCCCGTCGATCCTTCCGACTGTTCAGCGCGCTGGCCCTCGGCACCGGCGTCCTGCTCGCAGCGTCCGCGTGCGCCGCCCCCGCCGCGACGCCGACACCCACCGCCTCGGCCACGACGGATGAGCTCAGCGGCTCCATCACGGTCTACGCGGCGGCTTCGCTCAAAACGACCTTCACCGCGCTCGCGGAGGACTTCGAGGAGGCGCACCCCGGTACGACCGTCGAGCTGACCTTCGCCGGCTCCTCCGACCTCGTCACGCAGCTCACGAACGGTGCTCCCGGCGACGTCTTCGCGTCCGCAGACGAGAAGAACATGGCGAAGCTGACCGATGCCGACCTCGTCGAGGGCGACCCGGTCGACTTCGCGACCAACGTCCTGCAGATCGCCGTGCCCCCGTCGAACCCCGCCGACGTGAAGACCTTCGCCGACCTCGCCCGTCCGGGCGTCAAGACGGTCGTGTGCGCGCCGCAGGTCCCCTGTGGAGCGGCCACCGTCGCCGTCGAGGACGCCTCGGGTGTCGCGCTGAGCCCGGTCAGCGAGGAGTCGTCGGTGACCGACGTCCTCGGCAAGGTGACCTCGGGCGAGGCCGACGCCGGGCTCGTCTACGTGACCGACGTCATCGCGGCCGGCGACGCCGTGCGGGGTATCACCTTCCCCGAGTCGTCGAAGGCCGTCAACACCTACCCGATCGCGCCGCTCGCAGGGAGCGCGAACCCCGCCGTCGCGGCGGCCTTCGCGGCCTACGTCGTGAGCGCCGAGGGACAGCGGGTGCTCGCCAAAGCCGGCTTCGGCGCACCGTGACCCCGTGAGAGGACTCGGCTCGGGGGTGCCCCGCTGGATCGTCGTCGTCGCCATGGTCGGCGCGGCGTTCGTCCTGCTGCCGCTCGTCGCGATCGTCCTGCGGGTGGACTGGGCGGACTTCGGTGCGCTCGTCAGCTCGGAGTCGTCGGTCGCGGCGCTCGGGCTGAGTCTGCGGACGTCGTCACTCGCGACGGCCCTCTGCATCGTGTTCGGCGTGCCGCTCGCCCTCGTCCTCGCGCGCACCCGGTTCCCGGGGCAGCGTCTGCTGCGGTCACTCGTCCTCCTCCCGCTCGTGCTCCCGCCCGTCGTCGGCGGGATCGCCCTGCTCTACACCTTCGGCCGGCTCGGCCTGCTCGGACCGGCACTCGCGGACGCCGGGATCGACATCGCGTTCTCCACGACCGCCGTCGTCCTCGCCCAGACCTTCGTCGCCCTGCCGTTCCTCGTGCTGAGCCTGGAGGGGGCGATCCGCACGACCGGCTCGCGGTACGAAGCCGTCGCCGCGACACTCGGTGCTCGTCCCACCACCGTCTTCCGCACCGTCACGCTGCCGCTCCTCGCGCCCGCCGTCGTGTCGGGCGCGATCCTCTCGTTCGCGCGGGCCCTCGGCGAGTTCGGGGCGACCCTCACCTTCGCGGGCAGCCTCCAGGGGGTCACCCGGACGCTGCCGCTCGAGATCTACCTGCAGCGCGAGACGGATCCCGACGCCGCTGTCGCACTGTCGCTCGTCCTCGTCGTCGTCGCCGTGCTCGTCGTCGGCGTCGCTGGGGTGCAGGGGTCGATCCGCCGTGGACGGACCGTCGCCGGAGTGGTTCGATGACCGGGGCGGCCCTGGCGTTCCGAGCGACGCTGCGTGAACGCGACTGGGAGCTCGCCGTCGACCTCGCCGCGGGGGAGACCGTCGCCGTGCTCGGCCCCAACGGCGCCGGCAAGTCGACGCTGCTCGCGGTCCTCGCCGGGCTCCTGCGTCCGGACACGGGTCACGCGACCCTCGCCGGTCGCGAGCTCTTCGCGGTCGGTGGACCGGGTCGGGACCAGTGGTCGCCGCCGCATCGGCGGGGGATCTCGCTCCTGGCCCAGGAAGCACTGCTCTTCCCCCACCGCTCCGTGCTCGACAACGTCGCCTACGGCCCGCTGGTCGCCGGTGCGTCACGCGGCGAGGCTCGGGACATCGCCCGACGACGGCTCGCGGAGGTCGAGGCGTCTGAGCTCGAGAGGCGCCGTCCTGCCGAGTTGTCCGGCGGCCAGGCGCAGCGGGTGGCACTCGCCCGCGCGCTGGCCCCGGACCCGGCCCTCCTCCTCCTCGACGAACCGATGGCCGCGCTCGATGCGACGGTCGCGCCCCACCTGCGCCGCATGCTCCGTGAGCAGTTGCGTGGGCGGACGACCGTGCTCGTGACGCACGAGGTGCTCGACGCGTACACGCTCGCGGACCGGGTGATCGTCCTGGACGCCGGGCGCATCGTCGAGCAGGGGCCGACGGCTGAGGTGCTCGAACGGCCGCGGACGGCGTTCACCGCGGACCTCGCGGGACTCGAACTGCTGACGGGCGTCCGCACGGCACGCGGGCTCCGTCTGCCGGATGGAGCGGAGGTCGCGGTCGAGGTCGACCCCTCCGCGGAGGCCGACCCGATCCCGGCCGGGGTCGCCGTCGCCTGCGCGTTCCGACCGTCCCGCGTCGAGGTCCGCGAGGCTGGCGGGTCTGGCGGCCCGACTGCGTCAGGCGCCCTCCGGGCGACGATCACCGACCTCGAACCCAGGGGCGACGCCGTCCGGGTCCGCTCGGCGGTCATCACCGCCGACGTCGCCGTGCAGCAGTTCGCGGCCGCGGGCTGGTCGACAGGTGACGTCGTCGACTTCGTGGTCGACCCGCGGGCAGCCGTCCTCTACCCGCGCTGAGGCGCCCTGCACCGGGACACGGCCGGGACGTGACAGAGTGAGTCGATGAGCCGATTCTGGAGACGCTGGTGGCCGATCGTCGTCGGGGCCGCCGGCACGCTCGCGATCGGCGGGATCTGCGCGGTGCTCGTCGCCATGGGGCTGGTGCGGCCGAACGCGATCCTGGCCGCCTCGTACGCGGTGCGCGGTGTCGACGTCTCCTCGTACCAGGGCGAGATCGACTGGGACGTCCTCGCGGCGCAGCCCATCGACTTCGCGATCATGAAGGCGACCGAGGGATCCGGTGATCAGGACGAACGGTTCGCCGCGAACTGGGCGGGCGCGCAACGAGCGGCCGACGAGACCGGCTTGCTGATCGGGGCGTACCACTTCCTGAGTTTCGACAGCCCTGCCGAGACGCAGGCGCAGAACATCTTCGACACCGTGCCGGTCACGGCGGGCGCTCTCCCGATCACCATCGATCTCGAGTGCTATGCCGACTACTGCCGGACGCCACCGAGTGCGGAGCGGGTCGCCGCCGTGCTCGATCCGCTCCTCGCGGCACTCGAGGAGCACTACGGTCGGCCGCCGATCATCTACGCCACCATGCGGTACTACGACGCGTTCCTCGCGGGCTCGTACGAGCGGAACCCGATGTGGATCCGCTCGGTCGTCACGCCGCCGGTCCTGTCGGACGGGCGGGCGTGGGACCTCTGGCAGTACACCAGCCGGGAACGGATGCCCGGGTACGTCGGCAAGGAGGAGTTCATCGACGTGAACGTCTTCGACGGCTCCCTGCGCGACCTCCAGGCCCTCGTCGGCCCCTGATCCGCGGCCCCGGAGGCGCGTCGGGTTACGGGGCGGGAGCGGGACCGGTGGTCGGCTCGGCGATGGGGAGGAACGTGTCCTCGCCGTCGACCTCCTGCTCGATGGAGTCCTCGGTGGTCTCGTGGTCCTCGGGGAGGTTGTCGTCGTTCGCTGCGTGCTTGCTCATACGACCACGATACGACTGGTGTCGCGTTGGGCAATGGGGTTGCGCGCCGCAGGCGTCCTCAGGAGGCGAAGGCGAGTGAGCGGGCTGTGAGTTCTTCGGTCAGAATGTCGACGGCCTTCGGTCCGACGCCGTGGATGCGGAGCAGGGCGGCGGGGGAGACCCGCGTGAGCTGCTCGAAGCGGGTGAACCCGTGCGCGCCGAGCGCTTCGTGGGCGACCGAGCCGATGGTGGCCGAGAACTCGGACGCCTCGGCGGGCACGAGTTCGACGAACAGCGCGGCGATCCGCTCCTCGATGTCGTCGCGGATGCGGCGGACGGCCTCGATGCCTTGGCCGGCCGGGTCCTCGAGTTCCCAGTCCTCGTAGCGCTTGCCGGGGAAGATCGGGCAGGCGTCGCCGCAGCCCATCGTGATGACCGCGTCGGACGCCCGGACGGCGTCGGTCGTGAGGATGCGGGGCACGGCTGCGGTGATGTCGATGCCGTGTTCGGCCATCGCCTCCACCGCCACGGTGTTGATCCGGTCCTTCGGTTCGCTCCCGGCCGACAGCACCTCGACCCGGTCGCCGGCGAGGGCGTCGAGGAAGCCGGCTGCGATCTGGGATCGACCGGCATTGTGCACGCAGACGAAGAGGACGGTCGGGGCGGTGGTGGTCGTGCTGGTCATGGCGTCTCCTGGAGGTGGCGTGAGCCGAGCGCGGACGAATGGTCGAGCAGGTCCACGAGGGCAGCGTAGCTGGTGGCGGGGTCGGCGCCGCGGGTGAAGCCGCCGACGAGCTCGAGGGACACGAAGCCGTGGAGGGCCGCCCGGACGATGCGTCCGGCGTCCGTCATCGCCACACTGTCGAGACCGCGCCCCGCGAGTGCCCGTTCGACGAGCATCACGAGCTCGCGGTCGGCCGGCTCGCCGGTGTCGGCGCGGACGTCCTCGATCGAGAACGCGAGGGCGTACCGGCCGGGATAGGCGAGGGCGAAGCGGCGGTACCCCTCGGCCAGCGCGGTGAGTGCAGGGGACCCGCTCAGACTGGTCGTCGCGATGTCGAGTCCGCTGGCCAGTTGGGCGAGGGCCAGCTGGGCGACGGCGGCGCGGAGGTCCTCGGTGCTGCGGACGTGCTTGAGGAGGGCCGGTGCCGAGGTGTCGAGCTCGCGGGCCAGGGCGGCGAGCGTGAGGGCGTCGGCGCCATACGTGTCGGCGAACTCGGCGGCTCCGACGATCACCCGTTGGCGGGAGAACTTCGTCCGGGAAACGGGTGCATCGGTCATCGGATCGAGCCTAACGCCACGCGGCCCTCATGCCGTGCGGCTTCAGACCGTCGGCGGTGTGGCTTCGTGGTGGGGCGCGCCGTGCGTGCGGCGGTCCTCCTTCATGGCGGCTTCCGCGAGGTGGCGTCGGCCGCCCGCCAGTTCGTTGCGGACCTCCGCCTCGAGCGTGCGGAACGGTTCCCAGTAGTTGCCGTCGTAGTCTTCGACGATCTGGAACGTCCAGCGTCCGTCGATGACATTGCGTCCGACCAGCTCGGTGTCGATCCGGTCGGCGAGGGCGTCGTGTCCGGCTTCGCGCAGGGCGTCCGCGGCTTCGCCGAGCGCGAGGTCCGCTTTGCCGGTCAGGCGATGGAAGCCGTAGAGCATGCCGCGCGCCTGCTCGACCACTTCGAGCGCCTCGGTCACTTTGCCGACCGCTTCCACAGTCGCGTCGTCGACCCCTGCGGGGACTCGGTGGGCGTCGTCGGGGCCGTCGGTCGTGCGGTCGTCTGCAGAACTCATACGACCAGTCTGTCCGGATCGGCCCCGGATGTCTGGGGCTTGCGGACGGAGGTGCACGATGTGAGCCGGCGGACGTCCTCCCGCGCACCGAGCGAGAGCACCCCGCCTGCCCTTCGACAAGCTCAGGGACCGAAACGTTCTGGGCACACCTCTGCCGGTCACTGAGCTTGTCGAAGTGCCCACGAGGACGCCTCATCGTTCCGGGCACACTTTTCTCGGTCACTGAGCTTGTCGAAGTGCCCACGAGGACGCCTCATCGTTCCGGGCACACTTTTCTCGGTCGCTGAGCGTGTCGAAGTGCCCACGGGGAACCCTTCGACACTTCGACAAGCTCAGTGCGGCGCAGCCCAGGGACCGGAAACGGTCAGAACGGTGCGGGGTCCGGTTCGGTCCGGTGGTGTTTGCCGTCGGGCGTTGTCCAGTCGAGCACCCCGCCGGGACCGTGGTCGAGGTTCCATCCGGGCAGATGCTTCATCCGGTGGTGATGCCGACAGAGACAGGCGAGGTTCCCGACATCTGTCGTCCCGCCGTCTTGCCAGGCAATCGAATGGTCCAGGTCGCAGGCCCTGGCTCGCCTGCTGCACCCCGGTGCCCGACAGGTGCCGTCCCGGAGGCGGACCGCGCGTTGCAGGTCGGCGGGAACGCGGTACTGATTCCGCCCCGCTGAGAGGACGGCGCCGGTTTCCGGCTGGACGAGGATCCGGGTGAAGCTGGGCGCGTTGATCGCGATGCGTGCCGCCGTCTCCGGGTCGATCGGCCCATACCCGTCGAGCGTCGCCGGGGCATCGCTGACACCGGCCATGCTCAACGCCGGCACCGTGATCTGCACGGTGGGCTTGATGTGCTCCTGCACCTCGATCGGGTGCGGGAGCGCCGGGCTCGACATGACGTCGTCGGGCGTGACACCGGTGAGCGCGAGGGCCGCAAGGGCGTCTGCCTGGAGTTGGGCGCAGGTGCGGGTGTCACCAGCTGCGCGTGACTCCGCTGCCGCCGCTTCGACGCGCTCGATGATGCCCTGCGCGATGGGCGCCGTGGTGAACAGGTGCACCCACGCCATGCCGTCGGCCGCTGGCTCGAACTCGACCCGGCGGTCCGCCTCGGACCGCCGGGCGCGTGCTGTGATGGACTCGGGGTGGAGTCGCTCGCGCAGGACGCGAGCGCGCCTGCGGAGGTTCGCGTTGGTGGACTCCTCCGCAATCGGAAGGACCTCAGCGAGGAACACCGCCCGCCCCGCGGTCGGCACGTCACCGAGTTGATCGATGATCGTCTGCGCGTGACGCGCCGAGATGCGCCCGGCCTCGAGCGAGGCCAGCACGGCAGGTGCGTCGTTCACGAGCCGTTCCGCGTCGTTCGTCGCGCGCTGGACCGTCCGCTCGGGCGTTCGGGTCGCCATCGCGAGGGCCGCGCAGGTCGACCGGCGGGAGAGCGCCAGGCGCTCGGCCGGCGGGAACACGGCCGGAACGACCGAGTCCGCGAGCGCGTCCGCATAGGCCGCAGAACGGGCGAGTAGCCGGGCCTCCTCGGCATCCAGAGCAGCACGCCGCCGCTGGATGTCCGCGTAGTGATCCGAGAACTCCGCGAGGCGCGCGGCGTGCTCGTCGCTCGCGCGGATCGCGGTGGTGATGGTCTCGGTCATGACTCCAGTCCACCATGGACCACTGACATTCCAGATGCTGAGTTGTGTCGGCTGTGGAAGTGTCCTCGTGTGCCCTTCGACAGGCTCAGGGACCGGAGGAGGCATACCGGTTTTGCGGGGTTCTCCCGTGTGCCCTTCGACAAGCTCAGGGACCGGGGAAGGTTGCGCGGAGACCGGAGTGAGTGCGGGTGCACCTCTTCCGGTCACTGAGCTTGTCGAAGTGCCTACGAGTACCCTTCGACAAGCTCAGGTACCGGATGGGTGTCGCTGGTCTTGGATGCTTCTCCGTGCGCCCTTCGACAGGCCGCAGGGAGCGGGGAAGGTTCAGGGATCGGGCGGGCGATAATCATCTGCCCCCGCGGGCTAGTAGTTCAGGCAGCGATCCGGATCCTCGGTCTCCGGAGGATCACCCTGGTAGAGGGTGAAGAAGTTCTCGGCCGGGCCGGACAAGGATCCACGGGCGTGAATGCACAGGCGCGCGAGACCGTCGTCGCTCCGTACGTCGGAGGTGATCCGGGACGTCTCGCATGCGCCGTCGCCGGGATGCAGGACGAGGTCCCGGTGGGTCCCCTCGTTGTCCACCATCCAGGTCCCGGAGAAGTCGATCGGGTCGTCCGCGCGGGGGTCGTCGCCAAGACTGCACTGGACATCCGAGGGCCAGGCGGTGGCTTCGAAGGTCCCGTCGTCGGCGAGCTCGAGCCGGGTGTCCCCACTGCGCCAGGTGCCGACGGCCTCACCACGTGGCAGTCCGTACCGCGTGTCCGAGCAGGCGACGAGCGACGTGCCGAGCATGACTGCGAGTACGGAGGCGGTCACCCAGCGTGACGGTTTCGATTCCACAGTGCGAGTCTGTCCGCCGCGGGCCAGGAGTGGCAACTCCGGTGGTGGCGTAGGTGTTCCGGGCGTCCGGGCGAAAAAAAGAACCCCCACCATGTAGAAGCTAGGTGGGGGTTCCGTGGCTCCGACGGGCGTCGATCCCGTGACCTCACGATTTTCAGTCGTGCGCTCTACCAACTGAGCTACAGAGCCGAGTACATCAGCTGCACGAACGGCGCCGATGTCTCAAAAGCAGAAGCCCTCCCTTGCGAGAGGGCTTCCGACCTTTTGCGACCCTGACGGGACTTGAACCCGCGACCTCCGCCGTGACAGGGCGGCACGCTAACCAACTGCGCTACAGGGCCATACATGTTGAATTGCTGGTGATGCGAACTGCGGTGATGCTGGTGTTACTCGGTGCTTCTCGCAGTCGCGCAGACTCACTATACCTGAATCCGAGCGGCTGTTTTTCCAGTAGTCGGTGGTGACCCCAACGGGATTCGAACCCGTGCTGCCGCCGTGAAAGGGCGGTGTCCTAGGCCGCTAAACGATAGGGCCGCGAAGCCCTGAAGCTTCATGACTACCGAGCGACAAGCATACGGATGAAACCCCCGAATCCAAAATCGGGTTCGCGGAGCAGCGATCGGCGCTCCATGCCGGATGTGACGACAGGCGCCGAATGACCACTCCACGGCCCCCGGCCGGGGTTAGCCTCTGGCGTGGACCACTCCCGGATGCCGCGGCCGACGGGAGTGTCCACAGCCGGTCCCGACCCCCGTCGGGCTAGCGTGGACAGTGGTACCGATGTGACCGATGTGACTGCAGCGAACCGAGATGGGCCCCTACTTCATGAGCAAGAAGCTTGCCGGCGCTTGGCGCCGAAGCCGGACGACCAACGCCGGATCGGCGTCCTCCGTGCGGTGGCGAGGACGCCTCACCGCCGCCATCGTCATGTCGCTCGCGATCGTCGGCTCCTTCGGTGTCGCCGGCCCGGCGTCGGCAGCCGACTACCCCTCGTGGGACGACGTCCAGGCCGCGAAGGGCAATGAGGCCGCCAAGGCCGCCGAGGTCACGAACATCAAGAACTTCATCGTCCAGCTGCAGGACGAGCTGCAGGTCGCCCAGGACGAGGCCGAGAAGCGCGGTACGGAGTTCCAGGCCGCTGAGGAGGCCTTCTTCGAGGCCGACGCCAGAGCCACCGCGATCCAGTCGCAGGCCGACGCCAAGACGGCCGAGGCCGACACCGCGACGAAGCAGGCCGGTCGGGTCGCCTCGCAGCTCTACCGCTCCGGCGGCGCCGACCTCAGCCTGAGCCTCTTCCTCGACGGCGAGAGCAAGGGCGCGACCGACCTCCTGTCGAAGCTCGGCAACATGAACCAGGTCGCCGAGCACAGCAACGGCGTCTACGAGCAGGCGGTCGCCGCGCGCAACACCGCGGCTGCGCTCGGTGAACAGGCCGGTGTCGCCCGCGACGAGCGCGAGTCGCTCCGGCAGGCGGCGCAGGCGGCCATGGAGGCCGCCCAGGCGGCGGCGTCCGCGGCGGCGGCGAAGCTCGAGAAGAACCAGGAGCTGATCGTCACGCTGAACGCCCAGCTGACGGCGCTGCAGGACACGACCGCGAAGACGGTCAAGGACTTCGAAGCCGGCGAGGCCGCGCGGAAGGCCGCCGAAGCTGCGGCAGCGGCCGCGCGTGGCGAGAGCGCCGACGGCGGTCAGCTCAGCAGCCAGGGCTGGGCGATCCCGGCCTCCGGCAGCATCTCGGGCACGTACGGCTACCGCGATCCGATCTCCACCGGCGGCGGCAGTTCAGGCAGCTTCCACCGCGGGACCGACATCGCGGGCGGCTGTGGCATCCCGATCTACGCGGCGACCGCCGGCACCGTGACCTACGCCGGTTGGTACGGCACGTACGGCAACTTCATCCTCATCGACCACGGCTCCGGCGTCTCGACCGGCTACGCGCACATCGTGAACGGCGGCATCCAGGTCGGCGTCGGCTACCAGGTCTCCGCCGGGCAGGTCATCGCCTACGTCGGCACGACGGGTGCCTCCACCGGCTGCCACCTGCACTTCGAGGTCCGCATCAACGGCAGTGCGATCGACGCGCAGCCGTTCATGGCCGACCGCGGGGCGCCGCTCGGCTGATCGAGCGCAGCGACCCGCACGACGAAGCGGCCGGCACCCTCGGGTGCCGGCCGCTTCGTCATGCGGTGTGCGGAGGTCCGCAGGGGCTCAGTGACCCTCCGCCTTGAGCTTGTCGAAGCCCGCGAGGATGATCTTCTCGGCCGCTGCGGCGTCGCCCCAGCCGTCGATCCGCGCCCACTTGCCGGGCTCGGTGTCCTTGTAGTGGACGAAGAAGTGCTCGATCTCGTCGCGCGTCGCCTGCGGGATGTCGGTCAGGTCCTGGATGTGCGACCAGCGCGGGTCCTTGTACTGCACGGCGATGACCTTGTCGTCGCCGCCGCCGTCGTCCGTCATGTGCAGCACACCGACGGGGCGGACCTTGATGCCGACGCCCGGGAAGGTCGGGAAGTCGAGCAGGACCAGCACGTCGACCGGGTCGCCGTCCTCGCCGAGGGTGTTCTCGAAGAAGCCGTAGTCGGCGGGGTAGACGAAGCTCGTGAACAGGACGCGGTCCAGGAAGACCCGACCGGTCTCGTGGTCGATCTCGTACTTGTTGCGGCTGCCCCGCGGGATCTCGATGACGGCGTCGTACTCGGCCATAAGCCTGCTCCTTGCGCGGTTGGATGACGTTGAGTCGGCGCGGTCGCCGACGAGGACCAACCATAACCGATGCGTCCCGGAGCGAACGGTGTGGGGAGGCGCTCGGCGCGGTGCAATAGCGTGGTCCGCGTGAACGACGTCCGACCCCCGCTCCACCCGTCCGTCGCCGCCCTGCGGAAGGCGGTGCGCGACGCGATCGCGGGCACGGCGCCAGCGGCGTCGCGTGACGTCGCCGGTGCCGACCTGCTCGTCGCGCTGAGCGGTGGCGCCGACTCGCTCGCGCTCGCCGCCGCGACCGCGTTCGAAGCCGGAAAGCTCCGTCTGCGGGCCGGCGCCGTGATCGTCGACCACGGACTGCAACCGGGCTCGGCCGACGTCGCGGCGCGTGCCGCGGACCAGGCGCGTGCCCTCGGGCTCGACCCCGTCCTCGTCCGGGTCGTCGAGGTGGGCTCCGAGGGTGGGCCGGAGGCCGCTGCACGGGCGGCACGGTACGCCGCACTCGACGCCGCGCGAGTCGAGGTCGGTGCGTCCCTGGTGCTGCTCGCGCACACCCTCGACGACCAGGCGGAGACCGTGCTCCTCGGCCTCGCTCGCGGGTCCGGAACCGGCAGCCTCCAGGGGATGGCGCCCGTCTCCGGTGCGCTCCTCCGACCGCTGCTCGGGATCCGGCGTTCCCAGACCCGCGAGGCGTGCGCTGCAGAAGGACTCGAACCGTGGCACGACCCGCACAACACCGACGACGCCTATGCGCGGGTCCGGGTCCGGGAACGGGTCCTGCCGGTGCTCGAGGCGGAGCTCGGGCCGGGGATCGCCGAGGCCCTCACCCGCACCGCCGACGCCGCCCGGGAGGACGCGGACGCGTTCGAGGAGATGATCGAGGAGACCATCGAGGAGCTCGTCGAGCACGCCGAGGCCGGGATCTCCGTCAGCGCCGGGGCACTCGCGGCCAACCCGGCAGCGCTCCGCCAGCGGATCATCCGGTACATCGTGAAGAGCGAGTTCGGCGTCTCGCTCACGCGGTCGCAGACGATCGAGGTCGCGCGGCTCGTCACCGATTGGGCGGGCCAGGGTCCGATCGACCTGCCCGGCCTGACGGCGTCCCGACACGCGGGACGCATCGTTTTCGCGGCCCGCTGACCGCCGGCTCTCCGAGCAGGAGGCGCACGGGCTTCCGGGTCATCTCGCATACACTCGACGCATGGAGCAGAGCGACATTTCCGACGACCTCACGACCATCCTCGTCACCGAGCAGGAGATCCGCGACAAGCTCGCCGAACTCGCCCGGCAGATCGAGACCGACTACGCCGGGAAGGACGTCCTGCTCGTCGGCGTGCTGAAGGGTGCGGTCATGGTCATGGCCGACCTCGCGCGCGAACTCCGCATCCCGCTCTCGATGGACTGGATGGCCGTCAGCTCGTACGGCGCTGGCACGAAGTCGAGCGGTGTCGTCCAGATCCGCAAGGACCTCGACGCCGACCTCACGGGCCGCCACGTCCTGATCGTCGAGGACATCATCGACTCCGGCCTCACCCTCTCCTGGCTGCTCGAGAACTTCGCCTCGCGCGGAGCCGCGTCCATCGAGGTCTGCGCGCTCCTCCGCAAGCCCGAGGCCGCCAAGGTGCACGTCGAGTGCAAGTACGTCGGTTTCGACATCCCGAACGACTTCGTCGTCGGGTACGGTCTCGACTTCGACGAGAAGTACCGTAACCTCCGCGACGTCGGCGTCCTCGCCCCGCACGTCTACGCCTGAACCACTCCACCGACCTCACACCGCACCCCCGTTAAGCCCACGGCAAACACAGGGGAGGCATCCAGCGGCGAGGGGGTAGCCTGATTTCCGACGCGGCTCCGCCCGTCGACCCCTCCTGCAGAAAGGGAACGGGCCAGCCCCGGCCTCTCAACTTATGAACGTCAAGCGTCTCTTCAAGGGTCCCATCCCGTACCTCATCATCGCCGCCCTGGTCTTCTGGATCGGCATCAGCCTGATGAGCATGAACGGCTTCCGTGAGGTCTCCACGCAAGAGGGTCTCGCCTTCCTCGAGAAGGGTCAGGTCAAGGAGGCCGTCATCACCGACGGCGACCAGCGAGTCGACCTCACGCTGACGAAGGCGGACGACGAGTTCGGCAAGCAGGTGCAGTTCTACTACGTCGGCGCCCGTGCGGCCGACGTGGTCGAGGCCGTCGACGCCGCAGACCCGTCCGGTGGCTACAACGACAAGGTGCCCCAGCCGAGCTGGCTCCTGTCGATGCTCGGACTCCTCCTCCCGCTGCTCCTCATCGGTGTCTTCTTCTGGCTCATGCTCTCCGGCATGCAGGGCGGCGGCAACAAGGTCATGCAGTTCGGCAAGTCGAAGGCGAAGCTCGTCTCGAAGGAGTCGCCGAAGGTGACCTTCGACGACGTCGCCGGTGCCGACGAGGCGATCGAGGAGCTCGAGGAGATCAAGGACTTCCTCAAGGAGCCCGCGAAGTTCCAGGCCGTCGGTGCGCGCATCCCGAAGGGCGTCCTGCTGTACGGCCCTCCCGGAACGGGCAAGACGCTCCTCGCCCGCGCCGTCGCCGGTGAAGCCGGCGTGCCGTTCTACTCGATCTCCGGTTCCGACTTCGTCGAGATGTTCGTCGGTGTCGGTGCGAGCCGCGTCCGCGACCTCTTCCAGCAGGCCAAGGAGAACTCGCCCGCGATCATCTTCGTCGACGAGATCGACGCCGTCGGTCGCCACCGCGGTGCAGGCATGGGCGGCGGACACGACGAGCGCGAGCAGACCCTCAACCAGCTGCTCGTCGAGATGGACGGCTTCGACGTCAAGACGAACGTCATCCTGATCGCCGCGACCAACCGCCCCGACATCCTCGACCCCGCGCTCCTGCGCCCCGGTCGCTTCGACCGCCAGATCGGCGTCGACGCCCCCGACCTCGCAGGCCGAAAGAAGATCCTCGAGGTGCACGGCAAGGGCAAGCCGCTCGCCGCGAGCGTCGACCTCGAGGTCGTCGCCCGCAAGTCGCCCGGTTTCACCGGCGCCGACCTCGCCAACGTCCTCAACGAGGCCGCGCTGCTCACGGCGCGCTCCAACGCCCAGCTGATCGACAACCGCGCACTCGACGAGGCCATCGACCGCGTCATCGCCGGCCCGCAGCGCCGCACGCGCGTCATGCGCGAGCAGGAGAAGCTCATCACCGCCTACCACGAGGGCGGGCACGCGCTCGCTGCGGCGGCGATGAACAACACCGACCCGGTCACGAAGGTCACGATCCTCCCGCGCGGCCGTGCCCTCGGCTACACGATGGTCCTGCCCCTCGAAGACAAGTACTCCGTCACGCGCAACGAGCTGCTCGACCAGCTCGCCTACGCGATGGGCGGCCGCGTCGCCGAGGAGCTCGTGTTCCACGACCCGACCACGGGTGCGTCGAACGACATCGAGAAGGCCACGGGCATCGCTCGCAAGATGGTCACCGAGTACGGCATGACCACCGACGTCGGTGCCGTCAAGCTCGGGCAGTCCTCGGGCGAGATGTTCCTCGGCCGCGACATGGGCCACCAGCGCGACTACTCGGAGGAGATCGCGCAGCGGGTCGACGCCCAGGTCCGCGAGCTCATCGAGGCCGCACACGACGAAGCCTGGCAGGTCATCACGACCAACCGGGCCGTGCTCGACCGCCTCGCCGCCGAGCTGATGGAGAAGGAGACCCTCGACCACAACCAGCTGGCCGAGATCTTCAAGGACGTCAAGAAGCTCCCGCCGCGCCCCGTCTGGCTGTCCAGCAAGAAGCGTCCCGTCGGGTCGGGTTCGGCCGTCGGTTCCGCGTCCTTCACCGCACCCATCGACTCCGGCGCGGCAGACGGCGGTGTGAGCTCGGAGCCCGAGCCCGAGGCTCCCGTGAAGCCCAAGCGCACCCGCGCGACGAAGCCGCGACCGGCGACCGCCTAGCCCGCATGACCCACGGCGAGCACACCGCGGACGACGCGGTCGCAGCCGCGCAGGCCGAGCCCGATCAGGGCTCGGCCTCGCGGTCGTCCGTGGACCGCGAGCGGATCGCCGCAGCGGTCCTCGAGATCCTCGAGGCGATCGGCGAGGACCCCTCCCGCGACGGCCTCGCCGACACCCCGACGCGTGTCGCCGATGCGTACGCCGAGTTCTTCGGTGGCGTCGGTCAGGACGCCGGTGTGCACCTGGCGCGCCCAATCCCGATCGAGGAGGGCGCGACCAGCGACGTCGTGCTCGTCCGCGACATCGCCTTCCGTTCCGTCTGCGAGCACCACCTGCTCCCGTTCCTCGGCACGGCGCACATCGCCTACCTGCCCGACGAACTCGTCATCGGACTCGGTGCCCTGCCGAAGCTCGTCGACACACTCGCCTCGCGCCCGCAGGTCCAGGAGCGCCTCAGCGAGCAGATCGCCGACACCCTCGTCGAACGGCTCGAGCCCCGCGGCGTCCTCGTCGTGCTCCAGGCCGCACACGGCTGCGTCTCGATGCGCGGGTCACGCCAGCTGACGAGCACCACCGTCACCATCGCCAGCCGTGGAGCCCTGGCCGATCCGGCTGCACGGGCCGAGCTGATGGTCCTGATCGGCGCGTCCGCCGACCAGGCGGGGTGATCGCATGTTCCAGATCATGGGCGTCGTCAACGTCACCCCCGACTCGTTCAGCGACGGCGGCCGGTACCTGGACGTCGACGACGCCGTCGCCCACGGGCTCGAGCTCATCGCGGCCGGCGCGACCATCATCGACGTCGGCGGCGAATCGACCCGGCCCGGTGCCGCCCGGGTCGACACCCGCGAGGAGCAGCACCGGGTCGCACCCGTCATCGCCGCACTGGCCGCCGCTGGTGCGCGAGTGAGTATCGACACGATGAACGCGGAGACCGCCCGTGCTGCGGCCGACGCCGGTGCCTCGATCATCAACGACGTCTCCGGTGGCCTCGCCGACGATCGCATGCCGGGCGTCATGGCGGCGTCCGGTCTCGATTGCGTCATCAGCCATTGGCGCGGGCACTCGGCCGACATGGCGAGCCGCGCCACCTACACCGACGCGGCGGTCGACGTCGCTCGGGAACTCGACGACCGGGTGACGACCCTCCGCGGTCAGGGCGTCGACCCCGGCCGGATCGTCGTCGATCCCGGCCTGGGGTTCTCCAAGCACGCCGAGCACAACTGGCGCATCCTCGCCCGACTCGACCTGCTGCGCGAGCTCGGGTACCCGGTGCTGGTGGGTGCGTCCCGCAAGCGGTTCATCGGAGCGCTCCTCCCCGAGGACGCCCCGATGGAGGCGCGCGACCTGCCGAGCGCCGTGGTGAGCGTGCTGGCCGCGCAGGCCGGAGCCTGGGGTGTGCGCGTCCACGACGTCGCCGCAACCAGACTCGCTCTCGATACCCTCGATGCATGGCAAGGTGGAGCCGATGACTGATTCGATCACCCTCACGGGCCTGCGTGCGTTCGCGCACCACGGCGTCTTCGACTTCGAGCGCGAGGCCGGACAGGAGTTCGTCATCGACGTCACCGTGTCGCTGGACCTCCGCCCGGCCGCCGGCGGCGACGAGCTCGGCGCGACCATGCACTACGGCGAGCTCGCCGAGGCGGTCGTCGCGGCCGTGGAGCGCGACCCGGTCGACCTCATTGAAACGGTGGCCGAGCGCATCGCCGACGTGGTGCTCGCGAACGAGCGCGCGGAGGCGGTCCGGGTCACCGTGCACAAGCCGAGCGCCCCCATCACGGTGCCCTTCGCGGACGTGGCGGTGACGATCGAGCGCACCCAGGCCGACCGCACCCAGGCCGGGCGGGCCGTCTGATGGTCTCGCGCACACCGATCCACGACCCCGCCCGTCGGCCCGGACCACCGAAGCCGCGCGCCGTCTGGGCCGTCGTGGCCATCGGGGCCAACCTGGGGGACCGCCGCGCGACGATCGCACAGGCGGTGGACGACCTCGCCGCCGTCGACGGGGTGCTCGAGGTGCGGCCGTCGCCGCTCGTGTCGAGCGCGGCCGTCAAGTCGTCCGGTGTCGACGAGTCGGCTCCGGCCTACCTCAACGGTGTCGCTGCCGTCCGCACCCGCCTCCAGCCGCACGCGCTCCTCGACGAACTCCAGCGGATCGAACTCGCGCACGGCCGCGTCCGCGAGGAACGCTGGGGCGATCGGACGCTCGACCTCGACCTCGTCGCCTACGACGACGAGACGATCGACGACGAACGCCTCACGGTCCCGCACCCGCGAGCCGCCGAGCGCGGGTTCGTCGTCGTGCCCTGGCTGCTCCTCGACCCCGACGCGACGCTGCCCGGCGTCGGCCGCCTCGACACCCTTGCGGCCGCCAAGGACGGCTCCGTGGTCCCCGACGACGGCACGCACCCGTGACCCGCACCACCGCGACACCGCTCATCGTCCTCGCCGGGGTGGGCGTCGTCTTCGGCTTCCTCGTCGAGGTCGCGATGGTCTCCGGCGGACGCGCGTCGATCATCCCGCCCGTCACCCTCGCGGTCTCGCTCGTGGCGGTCGCGATCATCCTCATCGCCCTGTCCTGGCCGATCCGCCGCAGCACGACCGGTCGCGCCACCCGTCGGATCGATCCGTTCCGCGCCATGCGGGTCGCCGCGCTCGCGAAGGCCTCGAGCCATGCGGGCTCCCTGGTGGCCGGGGCGACCGTCGGGATCCTGCTCTTCGTCCTGACCCGCCCGATCCTGCCCGCGATAGGCTCGTTGTGGCTGGTGATCGCGTCCATCGTGGGATCCGTCGCACTCGTCGTCGCCGCCTTGGTGGCCGAGTGGTTCTGCACCGTTCCGAAGGATGATGATGACGACGCCGCACCCGGGGGAGCCCCGTCCCACACCTGATCAGCCCGCCGAGCGGCCGCTGATCGAGACGCCGCTGGAGGAGCTGTCGTCGCCGGAGACGGTCCAGGCCGACCCTGCGGAGCAGAGCGGCAAGCGGCTGGAACTGCCTGATGCCCAGTGGCGACGCGTGAGTCGCAAGCTCATCGCCGTCGAGTTCATCTCCGAGGGTGCCGGTCTCGTGCTCGTCACGGCGGCCGTGGTCTTCGTCGCGCTCGTCTGGGACTGGACCTGGATCTGGTGGCCGTTCGCCGCCTTCGCCGTGATCTCCCTGATCGCCGCGGCGTTCATCCCTCGTCGCATCCGATCGATCGGGTACCAACTGCGCGCGGACGATCTGTTGTTCCGCCGAGGGATCATGTGGCAGCGCTTCGTCGCCGTGCCGTACGGGCGTATGCAGCTCGTCGACATCAACCGCGGGCCCCTCTCGCGGGCGTTCGGCCTCGCCGACCTCAAGTTCGTGACCGCCTCCGCCTCGACCGGAGTGGTGATCAACGGGTTGCCGGAAGCCGAGGCCGAGGGGCTGCGCGACCATCTGGTCGCCGTGGCGGAGAGCCGGCGGACCGGACTGTGAGCGAGCACCAGGCGGCAGGACCGCCGGAGCGGTTCGAGGCTCCGGCCGCGGGTCCTCGGGTGAAGCCGACGGCCGAGGCGATCGTCCCGCGGGTGGCCGGGCAGAGTCTCGTCGACGGGCAGTGGCACCGGCTGCACCCGGCGACGCCGTTGCTCCGAGGCGGCATCGCATTCGTCGCCATCCTCGGCATCGTGATCGCGAACCTCCGCGAGCGACTCATCGAGTTCTTCATCCCCGCTCCGGGGATGGAGCAGCCGACCGACCCGATCGACTACATCCTCAACCACGGCTTCGTCGGGTGGGTGCTCCTCGCGATCGCCGTCGGGCTCATCGTGGTGATCGCCGTGTTCTGGTTCTCATGGCGCATGCACACGTTCCGGGTGACCGACGAGGCGGTGGAGGTGCGCAGCGGGATCCTGTTCCGCACGAACCGCAAAGCCAAGCTCGACCGCATCCAGGGCGTCTCCATCGAGAAGCCGCTCCTGGCCAGGCTCATCGGGGCCTCCCGCATCAACGTGAGCGTCGCGGGCCAGGACGCGAACGTCAAACTCGAGTACCTGTACGGTGCCGACGCCGACGGCCTCCGCCGGGACGTCCTCACGCTCGCGAGCGGGGTGAAGCTCGCCGAACGCCGGCAGACCGCCGCAGCCGGCGACCCGGCCGACCCGACCCTGCCGCCGCAATCGGTGCCCGACGGCGCCGGCGGGGTGTCCCGGTTCGTCACCGAGCGCGTCGACGACTTCATCTCGCCCGAACTCGACCCGGAGGAGGCGGTGCCGGACTCCGTCGTGCGATTGACGCTCGGACGCCTGGTCGGATCCACGCTGCTCAGCCCGTTCACCGTGATCGTCCTGATCTCGGTCGTGGCCGGCGTCGTGCTCCTCGTCAACGGGCTGGACTGGGCCTGGTTCTGGCTCGTCCCGATGGTGCTGAGTCTCGGGGCCTTCGTCTGGTCGAGCGTGACGAAGTCGCTGCGCTACAGCATCGCCGCGACGCCCTCGGGCGTCCGCATCGGCTTCGGGCTCTTCTCGACGACGAACGACACCGTCCCGCCCGGACGGATCCACGCGATCGAGGTGTCACAGCCCATCATCTGGCGCCCGTTCGGCTGGTGGCGGGTCCGGATCAACAAGGCCGGCCTGTCACTGGAGCAGGCTGCTCGGGGTGCGACGAGCAACACGGTGTTGCCGGTCGGGTCGCTCGTGGACGCCGCCCAGGTCGTGGAGTTGATGCTCGCGGGCCGCATCGACGGCAGCGCCTGGGCGCCCCTGCAGTCGGCCCTCGCCACACGCGACGGCGTCGGTTTCGTGGGCTCGCCCCGCCGCTCGCGATGGATCAACTGGTTCTCCTGGCGTCGTACCGGCTACGCCCTGCGCGACGGGATGCTGCTGTTCCGGCAGGGGGTGGTCTGGCGCAAACTCCACATCCTCCCGCTCGCACGCCTGCAGAGCATCCGGGTCGACCAGGGGCCGCTCCTGCGCGCGCTCGACCTCGCCTCCGCGACCGCGCACACGGTCCCTGGCCCCGTGATCGCCAAGCTCCCGGCCATGGCCCGCGACGAGGCGGTGCGGATGTTCGACGCGGCGTCGGCGGCGATCGTGGTCGCGCAGTCGACCGACCGCAGCCACCGGTGGGCGAGCTTCGACCCCGAGCACCAGCCCGACGAGGCGCAGGCGACGGCGCCCTACCTCGATGAGCCGGTGGCGCAGTCCGGCACCGAACCGACGACGCGGGCGCACGCCGAGCCGTGGCAGGAGCAGAGCCCGGCACCGTCCGTGCCGTTCCCGACGACCGACCAGGACCGGAGGACCACGTGAGCGCGGAACGACGGAGCGCCAGGCTCGGCGTCGGGATCATCGGGAGTGGTCGCGTCGGCCCGGTCATCGGAGCGGCGCTCGGGGGAGCCGGACATGCGATCGTCGGCATCACCGCGGTGTCGGAAGAGAGCCTTGAACGGGCGAACGCCCTGTTGCCGGATGTGCCGGTGCTCGATCCGACCGAGGTGGTCGAGCGGAGCGAACTCGTCGTCATCGCCGTGCCCGATGCGCAACTCGCGTCGTTGGTCGAAGGGCTCGCGGCGGTCGGTGCGTGGCAGCCGGGTCAGCTCGTCGCGCACACCTCGGCTCGGTTCGGGACAGCGGTGCTCGCTCCGGCAGCGCGCGCCGGTGCCATTCCGCTGGCGATCCACCCGGCCATGGTGTTCACCGGCACGAGCCTGGATCTCGCGCGCCTGCACGAGACCTCGTTCGCCGTGACCGCACCGGCCCCCGTCCAACCGATCGGGCAGGCGCTCGTGGTCGAGATGGGCGCGGAGCCCGTGATCATCGCCGAGGCCGATCGTGCGGCCTACGCCGAAGCGGTGGAGACGGCCGCGAGCTTCTCCCGCGCGGTCGTGCAGCAGTCGACGGCTCTGCTCCAGGAGATCGGCGTGGAGAACGCCGGCGGCTTCCTGTCGTCGCTCGTGCGGTCGTCGGTCGACGAGGCGCTGCGCGGGGCGACCACGCCCGACGTCGACGAGCTGCTCTAGCCGGGTGGACGAACCGCCGCCCGCCCACCCGAGTCCGGGCAGGCGGGCGGGCCCGTGTCACCGGCTGCGGCGGCGACGGATCAGCGCGTCGATCGCGAATCGGCCCGGGCCGGCGAGGGTGAGCGCGAGCGACGCGAGCGCGAGCAGCATGACGTACTCGAAGCCACCGTCTGCGGCGTAGAACCCCGCCGGCAGGTGCACGAGCACCATCGCCACGGCCATCGTCACCGCCAGCAGGGCGCCCACGATGCGCGTGCCGAGGCCGACGATGAGCAGCAGGCCACCGACCACCTCGAGCCCGGCGACGACGACCGCCGCGATCTCCGGTGCCGGGATGCCCATGCCTCCGAACCCGGAGGCGACGCCTGGAATGGAGTCGATGAGGAACTTCTGGAGGCCGTGGGCGATGAAGACCACACCGAGGGCCAGGCGCAGGAGGAGGAGACCGGCGTCGATCCCCGCCTGTCCGCGCGGCGCGGCGGGGGAGGCCGGTACCGGTGGGACGGTGGTGGCTTCACGGTGGTCGGTGTGCTGGTGGTCGGAGAGCGTCGTCATGACGAGCCTTTCGAGTTCGTTTCCGGCGTCGGTGCCCCCGATCGGGACTCCTGTCCTTCGAGCCAAGCACGGCCCGGGTACCCGGCGATGTCCTCCGAATGGTTGTTCGCAGACCCTTGTCAGGGCGTCGATAGCCGGTTCATAGGAAACCGGCCGTGCGCGCGGCCCGCACGGTCCCCGGTAAACTCCAGTGACCGCACGAGGAGAATCCCACCGCATGACTGACACGACGCCAGAGCCGATCGACGACGCAGCAGAGCAGGCAGAGCTCTCCGAGCAGAAGGCCGTCCGGCTCGCGAAGCGCCAGCGCCTCATCGACGAGGCGACGTCGGGTGCCGGTGGCGCCTACCCCGTCACCCTCCCCATCACCGACACGATCCCGGCGGTGCGCGCCCGATTCGGTGAGCTCCAGCCCGACGAGGCGACGGGCGTCACGGTCGGCGTCGCAGGCCGCGTCGTGCACCTGCGCAACACCGGCAAGCTCTGCTTCGCCAGCCTGCAGTCGGGTGACGGCAGCCGCATCCAGGCGATGGTGAGCCTCGCCAGCGTCGGCGACGAACAGCTCGCCGCTTGGAAGGAACTCGTCGACCTCGGCGACCACGTCTTCGTCTCCGGCGAGGTCATCTCCAGCCGCCGCGGCGAACTGTCGATCATGGTGGCCGAGTGGACCATCGCGGCGAAGGCGATCCTGCCCCTGCCGAATCTCCACAACGAGCTGAACGAGGAGACGCGGGTCCGGAGCCGGTACCTCGACCTCATCGCCCGCGACCAGGCGCGCAAGAACGTGCTCGACCGGGCCAAGACGGTGGCCAGCCTCCGCCAGACCTTCACCGAGCGCGACTTCGTCGAGGTCGAGACGCCGATGCTCCAGGTCATGCACGGTGGAGCCTCGGCCCGCCCCTTCGTCACCCACTCGAACGCGTTCGACACCGAGCTCTACCTGCGCATCGCGCCCGAGCTGTACCTGAAGCGCGCCGTCGTCGGCGGCATCGACCACGTCTACGAGATCAACCGCAACTTCCGCAACGAGGGCGCCGACTCCACGCACAGCCCCGAGTTCGCCATGCTCGAGGCGTACGAGGCCTACGGCGACTACGGCACCATGGCCGACCTCACGCAGACCCTCGTCCAGAACGCCGCGCTCGCGACGAGCGGGAGCCACGTCGTCACCTGGGCCGACGGCACGGAGTTCGACCTCGGTGGCGAGTGGGACCGCATCTCGATGTTCGAGAGCCTCTCGGCCGCCGCTGGTGTCGAGATCACGCCGCAGACGCCGATCGAGGAACTCAAGGCGCTCGCCGAGCGTGAGGGCGTCGAGGTCCCGCACCCCATCCACGGCAAGTACGTCGAGGAGCTGTGGGAGCACTTCGTCAAGGGTGGCCTCGAGCGCCCGACCTTCGTCATGGACTTCCCGGTCGACACGAGCCCGCTCGTGCGCGCCCATCGCTCCATCGATGGCGCGGTCGAGAAGTGGGACCTCTACGTCCGCGGCTTCGAGCTCGCCACCGGCTACTCCGAGCTCGTCGACCCGGTCGTGCAGCGCGAACGCTTCATCGAGCAGGCGAAGCTCGCCGCACAGGGCGACGTCGAGGCCATGCGTCTCGACGAGGAGTTCCTGCGGGCGCTCGAGTTCGGGATGCCGCCGTCCGGAGGCATGGGGATGGGCATCGACCGACTCCTCATGGCGCTGACCGGTCTCGGCATCCGCGAGACGATCCTCTTCCCCCTGGTCAAGTAGCGGCCACCCGGCAGCACGACCACCGACAGTCAGGCGCGACGATGAGCATGATGGACCCCGGCGACCACCAGGACCCGAAGAAACAGGGGCCGACGACGGCGCGCATCACCATCTGGATCGTGGTCGGCGGGATCGGCCTGTACCTCGTCGTCAGCGGTCTGTGGGGCGCCCTCGCCGGAGGCTCCTGAGGCCGCTGCGCGCTCGTTCGGCATCGCGCGACCACGTCGTTCCGGTCCCTGAGCGAACCCTCCGGTCCCTGAGCCTGTCGAAGGGCGGTACGATTGAGGAGTGATCGAAGACTACTGGCTCAACGCGCTCTGGTCGCTGCTGCCCACCGTGGTCGTCGGCATCATCTTCTGGGTCGTGATGCGCGCCATCCTGCGGTCCGACCGCAACGAGCGTAAGGCGTACGCGCAGGTCGAGGCGGAGCAGCGCGCGAAGCTCGGTCTCCCGCCGGTCGAGCCCTCCGCCCCTCGCGAGGTCTGACCCGCCCGTATCACGTGGCGATGTCGCCCCACAGCTGTCCGGCATGGTCAGTAGGCTGGAGCCTCGGCAGCTGAGCGGATGGGCGACATGACGATCGAGTTCTCCTGGAACTGGCTGGGCATCACGGCCCTCGTCCTGGACTTCATCATCCGTGTCATCGCGGTGATCGTCGTCCCGCGCAACCGGCGCCCGACCGCGGGGATGGCCTGGCTGCTCGCGATCTTCCTCATCCCGTACGTCGGTGTCATCGCCTTCCTCCTCATCGGCAATCCGAAACTCCCACGGGTGCGCCGGCGGAAGCAGTACGACATCAACGTCTACATCCGCCAGACGACCCGCGACCTCGTCAAGGCGAACCTGACGTCGAACGCCCCGGCCTGGTTCCGGTCGGTCGTGACGCTCAACCGCAACCTCGGGTCGATGCCGCTGCAGGGCGGGAACACCGCGAGTCTCATCGGTGACTACGAGGCCTCGCTCCATGCCATGGCCGACGAGGTCGACCGTGCCGAGCAGTTCGTGCACGTCGAGTTCTACATCCTGACCTGCGACCGCACCACGAAGCCGTTCTTCGACGCGCTCGAGCGCGCGGTGGCCCGCGGCGTCACGGTCCGGGTGCTGCTCGACCACTTCGCGAGCTGGCGGACCCCCGACTACAAGCACACGCTGAAACGCCTCACCGCGATGGGTGCCCAGTGGGCGCTCATGCTGCCGCTCCAACCGTTCAAGGGCAAGTTCCAACGTCCCGACCTCCGGAACCACCGCAAGATGGTGATCGTCGACGGCGCGGTCGCGTTCATGGGCTCGCAGAACATGATCGACCGGAGTTACAACAAGCCGGGCAACATCAAGCGGGGTCTCCAGTGGCAGGAGCTCATGACGCGGGTGGAGGGCCCCGGGGTCGCGGGGATCAACACGATCTTCCTAAGCGACTGGTACAGCGAGACGGGCGACGTCCTGTCTCATGAGGTCGGTCTGCTCGAGGCCCGACCGGTGGGCGACCTCGAGCTGCAGGTCGTGCCGAGCGGGCCGGGGTTCGACGGCGACAACAACCTCAAGCTGTTCCTCACCCTCATCTACGCGGCGCAGCGGCGCATCGTCATCACGAGTCCGTACTTCGTGCCCGACGAGTCGTTGCTCGCAGCGGTCACGACGGCGGTCCAGCGTGGTGTGCCGGTCGACCTGTTCGTCTCGGAGATCGGCGACCAGGCGATGGTCTGGCACGCGCAGCGCTCCTACTACGAGGCGCTCCTGCGAGCCGGCGTGCGGATCTTCCAGTACCCGGCGCCGTACATCCTCCACGCGAAGCACTTCACGATCGACGACGACGTCGCCGTCATCGGGTCGAGCAACATGGACATGCGTTCCTTCGGTCTCAACCTGGAGGTCTCGCTCATGGTCCGCGGGCGCGAGTTCGTTCAGGAGATGCGCGGCGTCGAGGACGGGTACCGGGAGATCAGCAAGGAACTGACGCTCGCGGAATGGTTGAAGCAGCCCCTCCGGTCGACGGTGCTCGACAACCTCGCCAGATTGACGTCCGCGCTGCAGTAGACGCTGGCGCGCGCGGCCGGGCGATCCGACCGAAGGAGCCGTCCGCGCCGCGGACACCCTCCTCCGCCGGTCCACCGCACATGACCCGGCCCCAACACCCGTCTTACATCGTCGGGATTCTTGCGTATTCCACATATCAGTCGACCAATTTGTGTATCGTGTGACGGCCCCCTCTCCTCCAGAAGGTCGGACCCACGTGAACACCATCCTCTTCCGCAGGGCGCTCGGCGCCCTGTCCATCGTCGCCGTCACCGGTGGCGCCATGTTGCCGGTCACGGCACCGGACACCACCTCGACTCCCGCTGCCGCCGCGACCCAGTCGCTCGGCCTCAACACCTCGCTGCAGCGGACCGCCACCGGGAGCGTTCCCTTCGATCAGGCGCCCGGTCCGGGGCTCGACGTCTCACCCGACGACGCGGTGCTGCGGTCCCACGACGCCGTGACATACACGATCGAGGCGCAGCTGCGCGGGGCCGCCCGCGACAACCGGGTGGTCGTCCGACAGCGGCTGCCCGAAGGGTTGCAGTGGCCCACCGTCGATCAGTTGCCGGGGTACTGCGTCGCCGGATCGACGGTCAGTCCCGACCGCGCCGTCCTCGACTGCGTCCGCTCCGACGTCCTCCCGAACTCCGTGAGCGCCATCGAGCTCACCGCGATGCTCACCACCGCGCCGGCGAACGGCACCGTCATCAGCGCGCCGCAGGACGGTATCGAGATCATCGCCGCCGACGCCGCCGACGGGTCCGAGATCCGGGCCAGCACGACCGCACCGGATCTGGTGGTGAGCAGCGGCCCGCGCGTCAACGTCGGCGTCCGACGGGGGCCGGTCGTCGACGGCGTGCAGGAGCAGGACGGCACCGTGGGTTGGTACATCGCACACGACACCTACCTCTCGATCACCGATTTCGGCACCGATGAGGGACGCGGCGCTCGCGGATCCGGGAACGTCGTGGGCGACGTCACCTTCGTCATCGATCTCAACGGGTATCCAGCCGGCGCGCGGCTCGCGACCGTCAACCCTGAGGGGAGGCCGGTGCCGCAGAGCTGTCTCACCGGGGCCTTCGACTCCGCGGTCTTCCCGAAGGCGGCGGGCGGAGGCGACGACGCGGTCTCGGATTCCGGGACCTGGACCTGCGAGCCGGCAGCCGACGGCCGTTCCGTCCTCGTCACGGTCAGTGGGGCCGACCTGAGCGGCGACCACATCCCCTCGCGGTCCGCTTCCGGCTCCGCGATCACGGCGCAGGGCTACCTCGCCATTGGACGATTCGGCGTGTTCGTGCCCGAGGACGACGTCCCGGCGAACGGCGCCCTGCCCGTGCGGCTGGACCTCGCCGATCTCCGCGTGACGGGTGTCGCCGCGGACGGGACGCCTCTGCCGAACGCTCCGGAGCCGCTGGCGGACAACGTCGCCACCGCGACGATCGCCCAGCGCACCGGCGGCGGAGACCACGCGAGCCGGTACTCGGACCGCCGGACCGACAACCGCATGGTGCCCGGACAGAGCACGGCCGGCTCCGGCGACGGGCCTGTCGCCGGCGGCCAGCGGTTCGAGCAGACCGTCGCCTGGAACAACACCACGACGAGCCCCCTGACCGGCGCCGTGCTCTGCGCGGTGTTCGACCCGGCCACCCAGCAGGTCGGTGAGCGTCCCGGCGGAGGAGACCCTGCAGAGTTCCGCTCAACCGCCGGGGCTGTGATCGTCGAGTACGGGACGACGCCCAGCGTCGACGCCGCGGCCGACGCCGAGACCCGGCAGGCGCAGATGGATGCGACCACCTGCGACGACGCCGACGACACCTGGATCGCCGACCCGTCACTCGTCGACACCGACGACATCACGAAGGTCCGTCTTCGTCCCGTCGACGGCGAGCTCCCTCCTCGCACGAGCGTGACCCTGTGGGTGCAACTGCAGGCCAGACAGGGCCTCGACGTGGGCACCATGATCACCGAGACCTACAGCATCAAGTCCTCCGGCAACGGTCCGGACCGGGAGTCGGCGACCGCCTGGGTGGAGGACGGATGGTGGCACGGCCGGTACCGCGCGTCCGAGGGCAACGCACAGTACCCCCGTGGCGATCAACTGGTCGCCGCGAACGCGGCGGTCACGCTCAACAAGCGGGCCACCTCACCGGAGGTCGCGCCTGGCGCTCCGGCACCGATCGCGGCTGGCTCACCCATCACCTTCGAGGTGCGTCCGCAGATCATCACCCCCGACGGGGTGGCCGATCGAGCCGACGCCGTGACGGTCACGGACTCCCTGCCGGCCGGATTCCTCTTCGACGAGGGTTCGGCGACCCCGGCGGCCACGACCGTGGTCCCGCAGGCGGACGGCAGCACGCTCCTCACCTGGGACCTCGGGCGGATCCGACAGGGAGCCGAGCCGGTGATCGCCTACATCGCGGTCTCGGACCGGTTCTCCGTCGGACAGTTCCTCAATCGTGCGATCGTCGCGAGTCCGGACGACCCGGGGTCCCTGACGGACTTCCCCGCGGAGCCAGGACGACTCGACTCCCACTACTCCTGGCAGTCGATGGTGGTCACCACCCCATCCGGACTGCAGATCGACAAGCACGTGGCCCGGTCCGTCGTCGAGTTCGGCGACGCGGTCGAGGTCGACGTCGTCTTCGGGAACATGAGCGCCGGGGCCGTGCAGCGCGAGGTGCGGATGATCGACGTCCTCCCGTACCCGGGCGACGAACGTGGCTCGACCGGGCAGGGCGTCCTGGCGGGTTCGGCCTCGTCGGACGGAGCGGACCTCCGCTACACGGCGGCCCCCGGTGATGCGGTCGCGAGCAACGTCGACCCCGTCGTCGACGACGGCTTCGGCACCCTGCCGGACGGAGCGCGGTGGTGCGCGGCGGACGAGTTCGGCATGACCGGCTGCCCGGCGTCCATCGCAGAGGCGACCGCGATCGAGGCCACCGTCGCCGAGCTCACGCCGTTCGCGCCAGTGGTCGTGGACTACGAGCTGACGACCATCGGTGCCGCGGTCGACGCCCGGTTCGTGAACGACGCCGTCGTGCATTCCGCGACGCAATCGCTCGGCGCACAATCGCCCCAGGTCGCGGCTCAGCTGGTGAGCTCGGCGCTCGGCGAACGCATCTGGTGGGATCTCGACGCGAACGGGCTCGACGACGACGGGCTCGACGGGACGCCCGGGCCCGGTGTCGCAGACGTCGAGCTCGAACTGACCGGCACCGACAAGCGCGGGGAGCCGGTCACCCGGACCGCCACGACCGACGCCGACGGCCGGTACCGGTTCGATGCGCTCCGCTCCGGTGCCTACCGGATCGACGTGCGACTCCCGGACGACCTGATGGCCGACGCCACGTCGCCTCGGGTCGGCGACGACGATCTCCGGAACTCCGCGATCGACCCGGCGGAGTGGGTCATGCCGGACATCGTGATCGCGGACCCGTCGCCGAACGGAACCGACGGCGAGGACCTCCGTTGGAACGGCGGTCTCATCGCGACCGAGCCCGGGACCGGCCCGGCTCCGGAGGGACCGGGCGCGACGCCGGGTGCGCCGGAGGCCACGACCGGCCGGGACACCGCGAGTCCGCTCGCCGTCACCGGCGCCGGGCTCACGACCGGCGCGCTCCTCGCGGCCGGCCTGCTCGTCGTCGCCGGTCTGCTCGTCCTCGCGCTGCGGCGGACGCGACGCCTCGTCGCACCGGAGCAGCCGACGGACGGACCGGTCACGACCGAGTGACGAGGCCGTGAGTCGGGCCGCGGGCTGTCTCTTATACACATCTGACGCTGCCGACGACAATTA
>NZ_JBNBBL010000006.1:0-289318 GCF_050031945.1 Plantibacter sp. 2H11-2
TAATTGTCGTCGGCAGCGTCAGATGTGTATAAGAGACAGCGCCTGCCTGACAGTGGTCGTCAGGGCACGCTCGGCGCACTCGGTGTCGGCCGGCCGAGCCTAGACTGGAATCGTGTCGACGCTCAGTGATCTCGTTCTCGCCCAGGGCCGCTCCAGTGCGGCCGACGTGGAGTGGCTGCACATGCTGCTCGCGGACAGCCAACTCCTCGCGGATCTGGCGTTCGCCGATATCGTCATCTGGGTACCGACCGATTCCGGCAGTTTCATAGCGGTCGCGCATTCGCGTCCGTCGAGTGCCGCGACACTCTTCTATCGCGACTTCGTCGGGCAATCCATCAAGCAGGAATGGCGCAAGCAGGTCACCGACTGTTTCGAGAGTGGACGGATCATCGAGTCGTCCGCACCGGACTGGTACGAAGAGACCCCGACCAGGGTTCGTGCCGTACCCGTCGCCCGGCGGATATCTCCGACCGAGACGACCAATGCCGACGGACCGATCGCGGTCATCACCCGCCACACCAATCTCGGTGAGGCTCGGACGCCCAGCCGCCAGGAACTCACGTTCAACGACTGCGCGAGCGACCTGTTCGAGATGATCGCGGTCGGCGACTTCCCGGATCTCGGAGCGCCGACCGGACCGCGCCGGGGCGCGCCGCGCGCGAGCGACGGCCTGATCCGTCTCGATGTCGACGGCACCGTCACGTTCGCCAGCCCCAACGCGCTCTCGGCCTTCAACCGGATCGGATTCGCCGAGGAACTCGAGGGCGAGTCGCTCGCGGACGTCACGACCCATCTGCTCTCCGGGACGGGGACCGTCACCGTCGACGAGTCCCTGCCACTCGTCGTCACCGGTCGGGCGCCGTGGCGGACCGACATCGAGGACAAGGGCGTGACGGTCTCCCTCCGGGCGATCCCGTTGCGGAGCCGCGGCGAGCGGGTCGGCGCGATCGTGCTCTGCCGCGACGTCAGCGAACTGCGTCACCAGGAGCAGGAACTCATCACCAAGGACGCGACGATCCGCGAGATCCACCACCGGGTGAAGAACAACCTCCAGACCGTCGCATCGCTCCTGCGGATCCAGGCCAGGCGGACGCACTCGGAGGACGCCCACGACGCCCTCACGCAGGCCATGCGGCGCGTGGCCGCCATCGCGGTCGTGCACGACACGCTGTCCGAGGGGCTCAATCAGAACGTCGACTTCGACGAGGTCTTCGAGCGCGTACTCCTGCTCATCGCCGAAGTGGCGAGCTCGCACAACACCACGGTCCGCCCGAAGTCCTCCGGCTCGTTCGGCGTGCTCCCGAGCGAGTACGCGACGCCACTCGCCCTCGCGCTCACCGAACTCGTCACCAACGCGGTGGAGCACGGCCTGAACGGCCGCGACGGCGACGTGGAGATCACGGCCGACCGCACGGACGAGCTGCTGAGCGTGCAGGTCCGCGACAACGGCGTGGGGCTCCCGGAGGGGAAGGTCGGGTCCGGTCTCGGCACCCAGATCGTGCGGACGCTCATCCAGGGTGAATTGGGTGGGACCATCGACTGGCACACGCTCATGGGGAGCGGAACCGAGGTCACGATCGCGATCCCGATGCGCTGGGTCGCCAAGAGCTGAGGTCCTGGTCGGTCACGAACGGCCGCAGACATGCGAGAACCCCGGGGCCGTTCGGCACCCGGGGTTCTCGTCTGCGACTAGGAGGCGCGGCGAGCGCGAGCAGCGCGACGCTTGAGGGCGCGACGCTCGTCTTCGCTGAGGCCGCCCCACACGCCGGAGTCCTGGCCGGTCTCGAGCGCGTACTGGAGGCACAGCTCCGTGACACTGCAGGTGGCGCACACGGCCTTCGCCTTGTCGATCTGATCGACCGCCGGACCGGTGTTCCCGACCGGGAAGAACAATTCCGGGTCGACGGTCAGGCAGGCAGCTTTATCGCGCCAATCCATAGGGGAGCTCCTTTTATTGCATGGTGAGATTTCTTCAACCGAGTGAGGGGTCTCGGGAAGCGAAAGCCGAAATGCGAGGGGGATGATCGTCCGGGATTCGGGATCTGTCCACACCCTCGTGGACCTCATGTCGGCCTCAAACATGGTTTCATATCGGTAAGAGCAAATCAATAGTCAAGTTTGGGTGAACCCTGTGAGTACCGATCGAAACGCCGCCTCCGCTCCGAACCCGGAGGAGCGTCGTCGTCCGGCGGTGCTGGCCTTCATCGTCCTGCTCGTCGCCGAGGCGCTGCTCATGATCGGGCTCTCGGCCTGGTTCCTCTTCGAGCTGGTCGCGGCGACGCCGGCCTCGTTCACGAGCGCGCTGGCGATCTTCGTGATCCTGCTCATCGCAACGGCGTTCGTCACGGCGCTCGCGCTCGGCGCGATCCGCGGACGGAGCTGGATCCGCGGGGGAGCGGTCACCTGGCAGCTCGTGCAGATCGCCGTCGCCGTCGGCGCGTTCCAAGGGGTCTTCGCGCAACCCGCGATCGGGTGGTTCCTGCTGCTGCCGTCGCTGGCCGTCCTCGGGCTCCTGTTCACGCCCGCGGTCGCCGCCGTGACCCGACGCGAGATCTGAGCGCAACGCGTCGGTCGTGATGGTCCAGCAGCGACGACGCGTCAGGCGTCGAGGCCGAGGGCCTTGCGGAGGCTCTTCACGTGGCCGGTGGCCTTGACGTTGTACCGGGCGAGGGTGAGGGTGCCCGTCTCGTCGATGACGAACGTCGAGCGGAGGACCCCCGTGACGATACGTCCGTACGAGTTCTTCTCACCGTAGGCTCCGTATGCCTGGTGGACCGTCAGCTCCGGGTCGCTGAGGAGCGGGAACGTGAGCCCGTCCTCCTCCTGGAAGGCCTTGAGCTTCTCGACGGAGTCCTTCGAGACGCCGAGCACCACGTACCCCGCACCGCCGAGCGATGCGAGGTTGTCGCGGAAGTCGCACGCCTGGGTGGTGCAGCCGGGCGTCATCGCGGCGGGGTAGAAGTAGAGGATCACCCGTCGTCCAGCGAAGTCGGACAGGGACACGCTGGCGCCGTCCTGGTCGGTGAGGGTGAACGCGGGGGCCGGGTCGCCGGCGGAGAGACGGAGGGGTTCAGGCATACCCCAAGCCTAGTCAGGAGTACTGGTCGGCTTTGATCGTCGCGAAGGTGCCCAGCAGCCGCTGGAGCGAGTCGAGGCGTGCCGGGCCGTTCTCCCCGAGCCGCCCCTCGGCGACGGCCTCGATGATCGCGCAGTCGGGGGCGTCGGGCAGATGGGTGCAGCCGCGTGGGCACTCGAGCGCGATCTCCGCGAGGTCGGTGAACGACTTCAGGATGTTGGCGGTGTCGACGTGTCCGAGACCGAACGATCGGACGCCCGGGGTGTCGATGACCCACCCGGATCCTCCGGGCGCCTCGATGCGCAGCGAGACGGTCGACGAGGAGGTGTGGCGGCCACGCCCGGTGACGACGTTCACATGCCCTGTGGCGCGCTCAGCGGTCGGGACGAGGGCGTTGACGAGGGTGGACTTGCCGACGCCCGAGTGGCCGACGAAGACCGTGTCGTGGCCGATGAGGGCCTCGGTGATCTCGGCCAGGGGGACGTCGTCCTCCCGGCTGCGGAACACGCGCAGGCCGAGCCCGGCGAAGTTCGCGAGGAACTCGTCGGGGTCCTGGAGGTCCGTCTTCGTGATGCAGAGGATCGGGGTGATCCCCGCGTCGTAGGCGGCGACGAGGTAACGGTCGACGAGTCGGGCCCGTGGTTCGGGGTTCGCCGCAGCCACGACGATGAGCATCTGGTCGGCGTTGGCGACGACGACGCGCTCCATGGCGTCGGTGTCGTCGCCACTGCGGCGGAGCAGCGTCGTGCGCGGCACGATCCGCACGATGCGCGACAGCGTGCCCTCGGCACCCGAGGTGTCGCCGACGACATCGACCCGGTCGCCGGTCACGATGGCCTGCTTACGGAGTTCGCGAGCGCGGGTCGACGTCAGGACGCGCTCCTCGGGCGTGCCTTCGTCGAGGAGCACGGTGTAGCGACCGCGGTCGACCGCGAGGACGCGTGCGGTCAGTGCATCGAGGTGCTCGGGCCGCGTCTTCGTCCGTGGGCGGTTCGCCTTCGGGTTCGGCCGCATCCTGATGCTCGACTCGTCGAGTTCCGGCTCGTCGTCGTCGACGCCGTCGTCCCACCAGCTCATCGGCTCAGCCCCCGAGCATCGCGTGCCACAGTTCGGTGAACTGCGGGAGCGTCTTCGCGGTCGTGGCGACGTTCTCGATGGTGACCCCGGGCACGACGAGACCGAGGATCGCTCCCGTGGTCGCCATGCGGTGGTCATGGTAGCTCGACCACTCGCCGCCGTGGAGGGGGCGCGGCTCGATGCGGAGACCGTCCGGCAGCTCCGTGACGGCGCCACCGAGCTTGTTGATCTCCGTCGCGAGGGCCGCGAGGCGGTCGGTCTCGTGGTGACGGATGTGCCCGATGCCCGTGATGGTCGACCGGCCGTCGGCGAGTGCCGCGAGCGCGGTGAGGGCGGGCGCGAGCTCACCGCCGGTGGTCAGGTCGAGGTCGACCGCGGTGATCCGCTCGCCGCCGGTGACGGTGAGGCGGTCGCCGTCCAGGGTGACCGTCGCGCCGAAGCGGGGCAGGAGGTCCGCCAGGTCGGCACCGACCTGGGTGGTGGAGGTGGGCCAGCCGCGGAGCGTGACGCTTCCGCCGGTGACGAGCGCCGCGGCGAGGAACGGTGCGGCGTTGGAGAGGTCGGGCTCGAGGTCGACGTCGAGCGCGGCGATCGTGCCGGGGGCGACGACCCACTCACCGACGGAGGGCTGTTCCACGGTGACCCCGCGGGCCGCGAGGGCCGCGATGGTCATCTCGATGTGCGGCAGGCTCGGCAGACGCTCGCCCTCGTGGACAAGGTGGAGACCCTGCTCGAAGCGGGCTGCGGCCAGCAGGAGGCCGGAAACGAACTGGCTCGACGACGACGCGTCGATCGTGAGCTTGCCACCCTTCACCGTGCCCGTGCCGTGCACCGTGAAGGGGAGCGCCTTCCGGCCGTCGTCGCTGATGTCGACGCCGAGCGCCTGGAGCGAGCCGATCATGGTGGCCATCGGCCGGTTCCTGGCCGAGGGGTCGGCGTCGAACACGGTCGGCCCGAGGGCGAGGGCGGCCAGCGGAGGAACGAACCGCATGACGGTGCCGGCGAGCCCGCACTCGACGGTCGTGCTGCCGAACAGCTCGCCCGGCGTCACGAGCCAGTCCTTGCCGAACGCGCCCGAGGCCGGGCGCTCGACGATGGTCGTCCCGAGTGCGCGGAGCGCCTCCACCATGTTGGTGCTGTCCATCGAGTGGAGCGGAGCACGGAGCAGCGACGGTCCGTCGGCCAGGGCGGCCAGGACGAGCTCGCGGTTCGTGAGGGATTTCGAGCCCGGGAGGGACACGGTCGCATCGACCGGCCCGTCCGCGACGGGCGCCGGCCAGGCGGCGTCGTCGTGCTCGGGTTCGGCATCGCCGTACACGTCGAAATCGGGTGCGGAATACGGATTGGTCAACATTGGTTCCAACAGTAGTCGGGGTCACGAGCAGAAGGAGGAACGGATGTCCACAGCGGTACTGGAACGACCGGTGACGGAGGCCGATCACGGTCGTCTGGCGCTGGCCGTAGACTGGCCGGTGATGACCTCCGTCGACCCAGAAGCCCTTCCGGCCGAGCCGGACCCCCGATCACTGTTCGAAGCACAGGCACTGCCGTTCATCGATCAGCTGTACGGCGCTGCCATGCGCATGACGAAGAACCCGTCGGATGCTCAGGACCTCGTCCAGGAGACGTTCGTCAAGGCCTTCGCCGCGTTCGCGCAGTTCGAACAGGGCACCAACCTGAAGGCGTGGCTCTACCGCATCCTCACGAACACGTACATCAACACGTATCGGAAGAAGCAGCGCGAGCCCTACCAGGGCACCATCGACGACCTCGAGGACTGGCAGTTGGGCGGCGCCGAGTCGATCAGCGCCACCTCCAGCCGCTCCGCCGAGGCCGAAGCGATCGATCACCTGCCGGACAGCGACGTGAAGAACGCGTTGCAGGCCATCCCGGAGGACTTCCGCCTCGCGGTGTACCTCGCCGACGTGGAGGGCTTCGCCTACCAGGAGATCGCCGACATCATGAAAACGCCCATCGGGACCGTGATGAGTCGTCTGCACCGTGGCCGACGACTCCTCCGCGACCTGTTGGCCGACTACGCCGAGTCGCGGGGGTTCACCGTGACGAAGCAGGGGAGCAAGAAATGAGCGACTGCGGCTGCGACAAGGCCAAGAAGGACCTCGAGGAGTACCTCCGTCACGAGGTGTGCACGACCGAAGCGGCCGACATCCGCGAGCACCTCGCGAACTGCCCGGAGTGTCAGAACGAGGCGCTCGTCGCCCAGACCCTCACGGAGGCCGTCCAGCGGGCGTGCAAGGAGACGGCACCCGAAGACCTGAAGAACCAGGTCCTGGCGTCGCTGCGGGCCACCCAGGCCACCCACGAGAGCGCCTGACGCCGGACCGACCGCATCAGCCTGCGCCGTCGAGTCGTGACTCCTCGACGTCCAGCATCCGCTGCGCCTTCGCCAGCACCTCGGAGGAGTAGCTGCCGGTCGCCCGCGCATCGAGGAGCGCATCGCGTTCGGCGTCGAGCACTCGGCGTCGCAATTGTCGGAACTGCTCGTGCGGGCCCACGCCGGCATCGGTGCGTTCCGCCGCCGACTCGACGCGGATGAGGCTGCTCGTGCGCACCCGGTCGACGACCGCGGAGTCGAACGGCTCCCCGCCGTCCGTGCGCAGCTGCGGGTCGTCGAGGGCGGCCACACCGACGGTCGAGATCTCCTCGACGAGACCGGCCAGCTCCGCCATCGCCGCCTGCTCGTCCGTCCCGCCGACCCGGGTCAGCCGGATGACGAGCGGGAGGGATCCGCCCTGGAGCAGGAGGGTGACGATCGCGACCGTGAAGGCGATGAGCACCAGCTCCGCCCGATACGGGGTGTCGAGTGGCAGCGACTGCGCGGCGGCGATCGTGACGACACCGCGCATCCCCGCCCAGGCGAGCACCGCGCCGCCCCGCCAGCCGAGTCCTTCACGTTGCAGGAAGTCCAGGTCGGCGCTCCGCCGGGCGATCGACCTCGAGAAGGCGGCTTTGCGCTTGGCCGATCGCGCGTTCTCCGTCGGATGCTCCTCGAGGCGTGCGGAGACCTGCTCCAGTCTCGGCCGCCGGGCGAGGGCCTCCCGTTCATCGCGTCGCAACGACCAGACGAGGACGCCGACGAACACGATGCGGACGACGATGAGGGTGATGGCGGTCAGCAACCCGAGGCCGATCGACGACCAGATGCCGAGGTCGTCCTGCTCCACCTGCGAGACGATGGCCTCGAGCTCGAGCCCCATGAGCAGGAACACGCCGTTCTCGAGGAGGAACTGCGTCGTCCGCCAGTTGATGCGCTCGCTGATGCGGTCCTGGGCGGTGAAGTACTTCGCGCTCTGATGCCCGGTGTAGAGCCCGGCGACCACGACCGACAGGACGCCTGAGGCGTGGAAGTGCTCGGCGGGCAGATACGCGATGAACGGCACGGCGAAGGAGATGACCGTCGTCAGGACCGGGTCGCCGAGGCGGGATCGGATCCGGACCGTGATGAACCCGACGACGATCCCGATCGCGATCGCGAGCGCCACGGCATAGGCGAAGTCGCCCAGGACACCCCACAACGAGACCGTCCCGGCGGTCGCGGCGATGGCGGAGCGCAGGAGGACGAGGGCCGAGGCGTCGTTTACGAGGCTCTCGCCCTCGAGGACGCTCACGAGTCGCGACGGCATGCCCAGCCGCTTGCCGATGGAGGTCGCGGCGACCGCGTCGGTCGGGCTGACGACGGCGCCGAGGGCGATGCCGGCGGCCAGGCTCAGGTCGGGGAGGATCGTCGACAGGATCCAGCCGATGAGGACCGACGACACCACGACGAGGACGACCGAGAGCCCGGAGATCGCCTTGAGGTTGCGGCGGAAGTCGACCAGCGGGACGTTGACGGCAGCCGAATAGAGGAGCGGCGGCAGCACGCCGGCGAGGATCCACTCCGGCTTTACCTCGACGTCCGGCACGAACGGCAGATAGCTGAGGGCGAGGCCGACCAGGACGAGGATGAGCGGGGCTGCCACGCGAAGCTTGTTCGCGAAGCGGGCCACCGCGACGATGGTCACCACCGCGACGACGGCGAGGAATGCGAAGTCCATGGCGTCAGCCTATTGGCGGTGGCTCACCGCCCACTCACGGATCGCTGTCGCCGTGCTGACCGCCCGCGTCCGGACGACGACGCAGACGACGACGACCGCCTGTCGGAACAGGCGGTCGTCGGTCGTGCGGCTGAGGTCAGAGCGACAGCGCGGTGCGGAGGAGCTCCGCCTGCTCGGCGGCGTGACGCTTCGCCGAACCCGTGGCGGGGGAGGCGGACGCGGTGCGCGACACGTTGCGGATCGTCCGACCCTCGAGGTGCTTGGCAGCCTCCAGGCAGATGAACGGCCACGCGCCCTGGTTCTCCGGCTCGTCCTGTACCCAGACCAGTTCGGCGTTCGGGTACTGCGCGACCACGGCGTTCAGCTCGGCCACCGGGACCGGGTAGAACTGCTCGACGCGGACGAGGGCGATCTCGTCGTTCGGCTGCTTCTGCAGCTCGCTGAGGAGGTCGTAGTGGATCTTCCCGGAGTGCAGGAGCACCCGCTTGACCGCGGCCTTGTCGGTGATCCGTGCGTCGTCGATCACCGGCTGGAAGCGGCCGGAGGTGAAGTCCGCCACCGGGCTGGTCGCGCCACGCAGACGCAGCATCGCCTTCGGGGTGAAGACGACGAGCGGCCGACGCGGGCGGGCGTACGCCTGGCGACGCAGGAGGTGGAAGTACGACGCGGGGGTCGACGGCCGTGCGACGGTCATGTTGTCCTCGGCGCAGAGCTGCAGGAACCGCTCGATCCGCGCGGACGAGTGGTCGGGGCCCTGGCCTTCGTAGCCGTGGGGGAGGAGGAGCGTGACACTCGACCGCTGCGACCACTTCTGCTCGGCGGAGGAGATGAACTCGTCGATGATCGTCTGCGCGCCGTTGGTGAAGTCGCCGAACTGCGCCTCCCACAGCACGAGCGCGTCGGCACGTTCGACCGAGTAGCCGTACTCGAAGCCCATGACCGCGTACTCGCTGAGGAGCGAGTCGTATATCCAGAAGCGGGCCTGGTTGTCGCTGAGGTTCGCGAGCGGCAGCCACTCCTGGCCGTTGACCCGGTCGTGGAGGACGGCGTGACGCTGCACGAAGGTGCCGCGGCGGGAGTCCTGTCCGGACATCCGCACCGGGGTGCCCTCGATGAGTACCGATCCGAGCGCGAGCAGTTCTCCGAAGCCCCAGTCGATGTTGCCGTTGCGGCTCATGTCGAGTCGCTTCTCGAGGAGCTGCTGCACCTTCGGGTGCACGGTGAACCCGGCCGGCTTGTTGTTGAACGCGTCGCCGATGAGCTGCACGACGCCTTCGGACACGCCGGTCGTCTCGAGTTCGCCGGAGTAGCCGTCCTCGTCGAGGACCTCGGTCGGGATCGGCGTCGGCGAGGTCTGCTCGGCGTGCGTCTCCATGAAGGCGCGTTCGAGGCGGTCCTGGAAGTCGCGGTGCGCGGCCTCGTACTCCTCCTCGGTGATGTCGCCACGGCCGACGAGCGCCTCGGTGTACAGCTTGCGGACGGAGCGCTTCGCCTCGATGAGGCTGTACATGAGCGGCTGCGTCATCGACGGGTCGTCGCCCTCGTTGTGGCCGCGTCGGCGGTAGCACACGAGGTCGATGACGACGTCGCGCTTGAACTCCTGGCGGTACTCGAAGGCGAGCTCCGCGACCCGCACGACGGCCTCGGGGTCGTCGCCGTTCACGTGGAAGATCGGCGCCTGGATGGTCTTCGCGACGTCGGTGTTGTAGATGGAGGAGCGGCCCTCGCCAGGAGGCGTGGTGAAGCCGACCTGGTTGTTGATGACGACGTGGACCGTACCGCCCGTGCGGTAGCCGCGGAGCTGGGACAACTGCATCGTCTCGAGGACGACGCCCTGCCCCGCCATCGCCGCGTCGCCGTGGATGAGGATCGGGAGGGTGCCGAACGCGCCGATCGGCCCGCGGTCCTGCTTCGCGCGGACGATGCCCTCGAGGACGCCGTTGACGGCCTCGAGGTGCGAGGGGTTCGCTGCCAGGTAGACCGGGATCTCGCGGCCGTCCTCGGCCTTGAAGGTGCCCTCGGTGCCGAGGTGGTACTTCACGTCGCCGGAACCGTGGCTCGCAGGGTCCTGCGTTCCCTCGAACTCGCGGAAGATCTGACCGTACGTCTTGCCGGCGATGTTCGTGAGGACGTTGAGGCGGCCGCGGTGGGCCATACCGATCGCGACCTCGTCGAGCTGGGCCTGCGACGCACCCTGGAGGATGGTGTCGAGGAGGGCGATGGTGGACTCGCCGCCCTCGAGGCTGAAGCGCTTCTGGCCGACGTACTTCGTCTGCAGGAAGGTCTCGAAGGCCTCGGCCTCGTTGAGCTTGCCGAGGATGCGCATCTGCTCGTCGTGCGTCGGCTTCTCGTACTTGCGCTCGACCTTGCTCTGGATCCACTTGCGCTGCGCGGGGTCCTGGATGTGCATGTACTCGATGCCCGTGGTGCGGCAGTACGAGTCGCGGAGGACGCCGAGGATGTCGCGCAGCTTGGCCGTGCGGGCCGAGCCGAAGGCGCCCGTGACGAACTCGCGGTCGAGGTCCCAGAAGGTCAAGCCGTGGGTCTCGATCTCGAGGTCGGGGTGCGAGCGCTGCACGTACTCCAGCGGGTCGATGTCGGCCATGAGGTGGCCGCGGACGCGGAACGCGTTGATGAGCTCCTGGACGCGGGCGGTCTTGTCGACGGCGTCGGCGAGGTCGACGCTGATGTCGGGCGACCAGTGGATCGGGTCGTACGGGATGCGGAGCGCGGCGAAGATGTCCTGGTAGAAGCTGCGGCTGCCGATGAGCAACTCGTGGACGACCTTGAGGAACTCGCCCGAGCCGGCACCCTGGATGACGCGGTGGTCGTAGGTGCTCGTGAGCGTGATCGTCTTGCCGATCGCCAGCTCGTTGAGCGTGCGCTCGGAGGCGCCCTGGAACTCGGCCGGGTACTCGAGGGCGCCGGCGCCGATGATGCAGCCCTGGCCCTTCATGAGACGGGGGACCGAGTGCACGGTCCCGATGCCACCGGGGTTCGTGAGCGAGATCGTGACGCCCTGGAAGTCGGCTCCGGTGAGCTTGCCCTTGCGGGCACGGGTCACGAGGTCCTCGTAGGCCGAGAGGTACTCGTTGAAGGTGAGGGTGTCGGCGCGCTTGATGCCCGGCACCATGAGGGCGCGGGAGCCGTCGGGCTTCGGGAGGTCGATGGCGATGCCGAGGTTGATGTGCGCCGGGGCGACGACCGTGGGCTTGCCGTCGGTCTCCTCGTAGTAGACGTTCTGGCTCGGGAAGTCCTTCAACGCCTGGATGAGGGCCCAGCCGATGAGGTGGGTGAAGCTGACCTTGCCGCCTCTTGCGCGCTTCAGGTGGTTGTTGATGACGATGCGGTTGTCGATCATCAGCTTCGCCGGGATGGTGCGCACGCTCGTCGCGGTCGGGACCGTCAGGCTCGCGTCCATGTTGGTGGCGAGCGACTTGGCCATGCCCTTCAGCACGGTGACCTTGTCGACGTCCTCCGGAGCGGGTTCGGTCTGGTCGCTCTTCGGCTGCTGGACCTGGTTCGGGCTCGTCATCGGGGCGTCGGCCGGGATCGGGGCCGGCTTCGCCTGGACCGAGGTGGTGCGGGCGACCGGCTGCGCGCCGATGACCTGGATCGGGGCCGTCGGCGGGTTGACCCGGGCCGCCTCGTCCGCCGCCGCAGGCGCTGGGGCCGACGCCGTGGCGCCGGCAGCTGCCGCACCGTCGTCCGACTGGCCGCCCGTCGTTCCCTGGGCTGCGCCGTTCACCGGCCGGTAGTGCTCGAGGATCGGCCACCAGGAGCGGTCCACGGAATCCTTGTCGACGAGGTACTGCTCGTACATCTCGTCGACGAGCCATTCATTGGCTCCGAATTCGTTCGTTGCGCCGTCATCGGCGCCCACTCCGGTCATCTGGCTCGACACCGTCGATCGCCCACTCTCTCCGTTGAATTCTCACTGTTTGCAGGCAGGGAACATGCCCGCACGATCCAGTCATCAAGCCTAAACCCATTCCGTCGCCGGTGCGGCTCGGACGCCGGTCGGGATACGGTGTTCTCATGCGGTTCATCGGTGAGATTCCCAGCCACGACCTGACGTACTCGGACGTGTTCCTCGTCCCCAGCCGCTCCGGGATCACGAGTCGACTCGACGTCGACCTGGCTCCGGACGACGGCACCGGCGCCACGATCCCGATCGTCTCCGCCAACATGAACTCCGTCACCGGGCCACGCCTCGCGGCGGCACTGGCGCGGCGCGGCGGACTCGGCGTCCTGCCGCAGGACATGCCGCTCCAAGAGCTCGACGCGGCGATCCGCTGGGTCAAGGAGCAGCCGGTCGCCTTCGACACCCCGCTGATCATGCGCGCCGATCAGACCGCGGCCGACGCCCTGCGCCTCATCCCCGCGGTCGCCGGTCACGGCATCGTGCTCCACGACGAGCGCGACGCCTTCGCCGGCTGCATCCCGGCCGCACGTCTCGCCACGGCGCTGCCCGACGCACGGCTCGGCGACCTCGCTCGCGGGTCGCTCGCCTCGATCGACGCCGACGACGTGACCGGTGGCCGGGCCGCGTTCGACCTCATGGTCGCCGCCGACCTCGAGTTCGCGCCCGTGCTGCACCACGGCGCTGTCGTCGGCACCCTCAGCCGGACGAGCGCGCTCCGGTCGACCATCTACACGCCGGCGCTCGACGCGTCGGGCCGACTGCGGGTCGCCGCGGCGATCGGCATCAACGGCGATGTCGCCGTGAAGGCGCGGGCGCTCGCCGCCGCCGGGGTGGACGTCCTCGTGATCGACACCGCCCACGGGCACCAGGAGGGCATGCTCCGGGCGATCGCGGCCGTCCGTGCCCTCGGTCTCGGCCTCCCGATCGTCGCCGGCAACGTCGTGTCCGCCGTCGCGGTGCAGGACCTCGTCGACGCCGGTGCGGACATCCTCAAGGTCGGTGTCGGACCCGGTGCGATGTGCACCACGCGGATGATGACGGCGGTCGGGCGTCCGCAGTTCTCGGCCGTGCTCGAGACGGCCGCGACCGCCCGCGCGCTCGGCGCGAAGGTCTGGGCGGACGGTGGTGTCCGCTACCCCCGCGACGTCGCCCTCGCCCTCGCGGCCGGCGCGTCCTCGGTCATGATCGGTTCCTGGTTCGCCGGCACGATCGAAGCCCCCGGTGAACTGCAGCGCGCCGCCGACGGGTCGCTCTACAAGGAGAGCTGGGGCATGGCGTCGACCAAGGCCGTGCACGAGCGCTTCGGCCGACTCGACCCGTTCGAACTCGCGCGGAAGACGCTCTTCGCCGAGGGCATCTCGTCCTCCCGCATCACGATCGATCCGCTCCGGCCCTCGGTCGAGGACCTCCTCGACATGATCACCGCCGGGGTGCGCTCGTCGTTCACCTACGCGGGTGCCGACTCGGTCCCCGGCTTCCACGAGCGCGCCATCGTCGGCGTCCAGTCGGCCGCCGGGTACGAGGAGGGCAAGGCGCTGCCCGTCTCCTGGTGAGCCGCGGTGCTGGTGCGGCTCGCACGACCGCGGTGGGATGATGGGCCCATGGTGGTGAACGGTGGGACGCACGGGTTCGGTGTCGGCATGCAGGTCCTCGTGCTCGTGGACCCGGGATCCGATCCCTCGACGGGGGAGCGTGCCTCCGGGGTCATCGTCGCACCCGGCCGCCAGCGTGCCGCGGCGTTCGTGTCGGTGTGGACCGAACAGCTGACGACCTGGATCGTCGAGTTCGACGAACCCTTCACGCCGTCCGACGGCAGCGGCCCGCACGAATCGGCCGAGGTCCGCGAGACCTACCTCATCCCCGCACCCTTCGCCGAGGCGTCGGAGTCCGTCGACGCCTGACCGCCGCGTGCTCGTTCAGGCGAGCGACCGGTCCATGATGGCCGAGGAGAGCGCCTCCACCGGGCCGGCCGCCGCCAACGGGTTCGCGAGCAGGGTGAAGTCGACGCCGCCCAGGGTCGGGAGTTCCAGCCGGTTGCTGAGCATGACGAGGTCGCTCGGGATCAGGCTGCGCGGGAAGACCGCGACACCGAGCCCGGCCCGCACCGCCGCGAGCACGCCGTTCACCTCACGGGTGCTGCAGGTGATCCGCCAGGTGCGCCCGGCGTCCTCCAGGGCGTCGATCGCCAGCTGCCGGGAGAGACTCGGGTCCTGATAGGCGATGAGGGGGACGGGCTGGCCCGGCTCGATCGTGGTCTTCTCGAGACCGACCCAGACCATCGAGTCGGTCCGCACGAGCTTGCCCTCGTTCTGGCCGGGGTGCATCTTGATGAAGATGAGGTCGAGGGCGCCCGCCTTCAGCCGACGGTAGAGCGGCCCGCTCTGGTTCACGGTGAGTTCGAGGTTCAGCTGCGGGTGACCCTGACGGAAGTGCCGCAGGATCCGGGGGAGCTGGGTCATCGCGAGGTCGTCGGCGGCCCCGAAGCGGAGGCGACCGCTCATCGCCGAGCCGGTGAAGTAGCTCTCCGCCGAGGCGTGTGCAGCGAGGATGGTGCGCGCGAACCCGGCCATCGCGTCACCGTTGTCGGTCAGGCGGACCGCTCTCGTGTCCCGGACGACGAGCCACCGGCCGGCAGCCTCCTCGAGCCGTCGGATCTGCTGACTGACCGTCGGCTGGCTCAACCCGAGCTGCGCGGCGGCGCGCGTGAAGTTCTTCGTCTCGGCGACGGCCAGGAAGGTGCGCAGCAGGGCGGGGTCGAACATGCGTGAGCCGATCATTCGGGAATCGAATAGGACTGATAGGGATCATCCTGCTCGGAAATGGTCGCGTCGGCAATAGCGTGGAAGGGAGCCGACGGCCTCCGCGGCTCCACCCATACGACACGCACTCGACATACGAAACGCTGGCCCTCTCCGTGACCCCTCCATCCGACACCGCCGTCGCTCCACCACCGCCCACCGCCCCCATGCCGATCGTGGGGGAGCGTCCCGCCTGGCGGGACACCTTCTCCTCGCTCCGCGTCCCGAACTTCCGACTCTTCACGATCGGGCACATCGTCGCGACGACCGCGATCGGGATGCAGCGCATCGCGCAGGACTGGCTCGTCCTCGAGCTCTCCGGCAGCGTCGCCGCCGTCGGGATCACGGTCGCCATGCAGTTCGCGCCCATGCTGCTGTTCGGACTGCTCGGCGGCGTGATCGCGGACCGCTACTCCAAGCGCGTGCTGCTCATGATCACGCAGTCGCTCGCCGCCGTCCTCGCGGTCGCGCTGTCGATCCTGACGCTCAGCGGCGCGGTCGAGGTGTGGCACATCTACGTCATCGCCTTCATGCTCGGTCTCGTCACCGTCGTCGACAACCCGGCGAGGCAGGTGTTCGTGAACGAGCTCGTGGGCCCGGCGAGACTGCGGAACGCCATCAGCCTCAACTCCGCCGTCTTCCAGCTCGGCCAGCTCGTCGGTCCGGCCGTCGGTGGTGTCCTCATCACCGCCGTCGGTTCCGGGTGGTCCTTCGCGATCAACGCCCTCGCCTGCTCCGGCGTCGTGCTCACCCTGGCGCTCATGCGTGTCTCGGAACTCGTCCCGACGCCGGTCGTCGCGAAGGCGAAGGGCCAGCTCAAGGAGGGACTCGGGTACGCCATGCGGAAGCCGGCCATCCGGTGGACGGTCATCATGGTCGCGTTCATGTCGGTGTTCGCGTTCAACCTGCCGGTCCTGCTCGCCGCCTACGCCTCGGACGTCTTCGACATCGGCGCGAGCGGCTACGGGTTCCTCAACGCCCTCGTCGCCGTCGGCGCGCTGACCGGTGCACTCGCGTCGACGCGGCGCGGGGGTGTGGACCTGCGCATCGTGATCGTCGCGGCGGCGGCGGTCGGCGTCCTGCAGGCGGCCGCCGGGGCGATGCCCGTGCTCCTCCCCTTCGCCCTCCTGCTCGTCGCGGGCGGGGTCGCGAACCTCCTCTTCATCACGGCGGCGAACTCACTCGTCCAGCTGTCGTCCAACATGGCGATCCGTGGCCGGGTGATGTCGCTGTACATCCTGGTGCTGCTCGGCGGACAGTCGATCGGCGGTCCGCTCATGGGGTGGCTCGTCGAGGTCGCCGGGGCACACGTGGGCATGATCGTCTCGGGTGGGGTCCCGGCGCTCGCCGCGGCGTGCATCGGCGTGCGGTTCCTCCTCCTGCGGCGTCGGAAGCGTCGCGCGGCCGAGGAGCGCCGGCGTCTCGCGGACGCTGAGAAGAACCCCGGAAATCCGGGGTCCACAGCCGCGGATGTCCGATAGACTCGTCCGCACAATGGACGACCCTCCTTCAGACAGATCCCCCGGCCACCATCCCAGCCCCGTGCTGACCCGATCACGGGCGACGACCGCCCACCCGGGCGACGGAACCCCCACTCCGGCATCGACCGCTCAGCACGGACGGGATCGTCATGTCTGAGTGGATCATGCTCGGCGTCGGCCTCGTACTGACCATCGGGACGGGCTTCTTCGTCGCCTCCGAGTTCGCGCTCGTGAACCTCGACCGCGCCGACCTCGAGGCCCGCCGCGACCGTGGCGAGACCCGCCTGACGATGACGATCGCAGCGCTCAAGATCACCTCGACGCACCTGTCGAGCGCGCAGCTCGGGATCACCCTGACCACGCTCCTCACCGGGTACACCATGGAGCCGGCGCTGTCGTCGATGCTCGCCGGTCCACTCGGCTCCATCGGGATCCCCGAGGGCGTCGTCGCCGTCGTAGCGACGATCGTCGCGATCACCCTCGCCACCCTGCTCAGCATGATCATCGGCGAGCTCGTCCCGAAGAACTTCGCGCTCGCGCTGCCCCGACAGACGGCCAAGTTCGTCGTCCCGTTCCAGACGGCCTTCACCTGGGTGTTCAAGCCCGCCATCGTCGTCCTCAACGGCAGCGCCAACGGCTTGCTGCGGTCGATGGGCATCGAGCCCAAGGAGGAGCTGTCGGGAGCCCGGACGGCCGAGGAGCTGTCGTCCCTCGTGCGTCGATCGGCGCTCGAGGGCACACTCGAGGCCGACACCGCGACCCTGCTCAACCGCACCCTCCGCTTCTCGAGCCACGATGCGTCGGACGTCATGACGCCCAGGCCGCGCATCGCGTCGATCCAGCGCGGCGAACCCGCCCAGGCGGTGCTCGCCCTCGCGAGGTCGACCGGCCACTCGCGCTTCCCGGTCACCGATGCCGACGTCGACGACATCACCGGTGTCGTGCATGTGAAGCAGGCCATCGCGGTCCCGCGCGACCGACGCGGCGAGGTGCCCGTCTCGGCCCTGCAGTCGCCGGCCCTGCGCGTCCCCGAGACGATGAAGCTGGACGTACTGCTCTCGCAGCTGCGCGGACGCGGCTACCAGATGGCCGTCGTGGTCGACGAGTACGGCGGCACCGCCGGCGTGACCACCCTCGAGGACCTCGTCGAGGAACTCGTGGGCGAGGTCGCCGACGAGCACGACCGTTCGCGTGCCGGGGTGGTCCGCGGACGCGACTCCACGACCTTCCCGGGCAGCCTCCGTCCCGACGAGCTCCTCGAGCGCGCCGGCGTGCGTGTCCCCGAAGACGGTCCGTACGAGACGGTCGCGGGCTACGTCATGAGCGAACTCGGACGACTCGCGGTCTCAGGCGACGAGCTCGAGCTCGAGGACGGCACGCTCCGCGTGGAGCGACTCGACGGCCGACGGATCGATCGGATCCGATTCACCCCGAGACCCGTCGTGTCGGAGGACGGTGGTGACGTATGAGCGACTGGGCAGGAATCGCCTGGCTCGTGGTGCTGCTGCTCGCGAACGCCTTCTTCGTCGGCGCCGAGTTCGCGGTCATCTCCGCGCGTCGGTCGCAGATCGAACCCCTCGCCGAGCAGGGGAGCCGGAGCGCCAAGACCGCGCTGTGGGCCATGGAACACGCCACGCTCATGTTGGCGACGAGTCAGTTGGGCATCACCGTCTGCTCGCTGCTCATCCTGAACGTCTCCGAGCCGGCGATCCACCACCTGCTGGAGGTGCCGTTGGCGCTCACCGGCTGGCCCGAGGAGACCATCGGTACGGTGGCGTTCATCATCGCGCTGCTGCTCGTCTCCTACCTCCACGTGGTCTTCGGCGAGATGGTCCCGAAGAACCTCTCCTTCTCGATCCCGGATCGTGCGGTCCTGCTGCTCGCTCCGCCGCTCGTCTTCGTGGCGCGCGTCTTCCGTCCGATCATCGTGTCCCTCAACGCGACCGCGAACGCCGTCCTCCGTCTGTTCCGGGTGGAGCCGAAGAACGAGGCTGCGAGCGCGTTCACGCTGGACGAGGTGGCGACCATCGTCGACCAGTCCACCCGCGAGGGTGTGCTCACCGACTCGACGGGTGCGCTCGTGGCGGCGTTCGAATTCACCGAGAAGAAGGTCCACGACGTTGCCCTGCCGCTCGGGAGCCTCATCACGCTGACGGAGGAGGCCACCCCCTCGGACGTGGAGCGCGCGGTGGCGAAGTACGGCTACTCGCGGTACGTGATCGTCGACGACGAGTCGGTGCCGATCGGCTACCTGCACCTGAAGGACGTCCTGCGGTACGACGACCTCGACGGCAGTGGCGACGAGGAGCGCCCGGTGCCCGCGAAGCACATCAGGCAGCTGGTGTCGGTGTTCGAGGACTCGGACGTCGAGGACGCGCTGACCACGATGCGCCGCTCGGGAGCCCACGTCGCCCGGGTGTTCGACGAAGCGGGCGCCACCACCGGGGTCCTCTTCCTCGAGGACATCATCGAGGAACTCGTCGGAGAGGTCCAGGACGCCACCCGGCGTCGCTGATCGGACGGCTGAGCGCTGACACGACGACGGCCCGCACGCGCGATCGCGTGCGGGCCGTCGTCGTGTCGGGGTCGCGCTCAGGAGCGCGGCTTGGCCCGCTCGTACTGGCCCGGCCAGGCCACCTCCACGCCGAGCTCCGTGGCGGCGCGCAGCGCGAAGTGCGGATCACGGAGCGCCTCGCGGGCGACCATGACCGCCTCCGCCTGCCCGTCGGCGACGATGGCCGCGGCCTGCTGGGCGTCGGTGATGAGCCCGACGGCGCTCGTGTCGACACCCGTCGACCCGATGTGCGCCGCGAACGGGACCTGGTAGCCGGGGGACAGCGGGATGCGGACGCCGCCGACGGCTCCGCCGGTGGAGATGTCGAAGAAGTCGGCGCCGCGCTCGGCGCACCAGGCGGCGACGGTCGCGGTCTGGTGTTCGTCCCATCCGTCGTCCACCCAGTCCGTGGCCGAGAACCGGACGAACAACGGCAGACCGGCCGGGAGGACCTCGCGCACCGCATCGACGACCCGCAGGAGGAGCTTGGCCCGGTTCTCGAGCGAGCCGCCGTAGCCGTCCTCGCGGTGGTTGACGAGCGGGGAGAGGAACTGGTGCAGCAGGTAGCCGTGCGCGGCGTGGAGTTCGATCACCTGGAAGCCGGCGTCGACCGACCGGACGGCCGCCGCCCGGAAGTCGTCGACGACGCGGTCGATGCCCTCATCGTCGAGGGCTTCCGGGACCGCGTAGCCCGGGAAGGCCTCGGGCGACGGGGCGACGGTCGACCAGCCGCCGTCCTCGATCGGGACGCTGCCCTGACCGTCGGTGCCCCAGGGGGCGAACGTGGAGGCCTTCCGGCCGGCGTGCGCGAGCTGGATGCCGGGCACGGAACCCTGCTCGGTGATGAACGCGGTGATCCGTCGCCAGGCGTCGCGCTGTTCGTCGTTCCAGATGCCTGCGTCCTGGGGCGAGATCCGGGCCTCGGGGCTGATCGCAGCCGCCTCCGAGATGACGAGGCCGAAGCCGCCCGCCGCGAACTGGCCGAGGTGCACGAGGTGCCAGTCGGTCGGGACGCCGTCCTGGGCGGCGACGCTGTACTGGCACATCGGGGCGATCCACAGGCGGTTGGGGATGGTGAGGTCGCGGATGGTGATCGGATCGAACAGCTGGGGCACGGAACTCCTCGGGTCTCGGGGCGACGGGAGTCGCCACCCGGCCCAACGTTCCGGAATGCGTTCGGATTCCCGCCTGCAGGATGACCGACGATGGACGGCTCAGCGTCAGTCCGCCGCGACGACTGGCCTAGGGTGATGGCATGGCCGAACCGCGACTCTGGACCCCTGCCGACGCACGCGACTGGATCGCCGTGCCCGACGCCGAATCGGACAAGTACTCCCGGGGCGTCCTCGGCGTCGTGACCGGGTCGGACCGCTACCCGGGTGCCGCCGTGATCGGCGTCGAGGCGGCGATCCGCACCGGCGTCGGCATGGTCCGGTACCTCGGTGCGGACCGACCGGCGAACCTCTTGCTGCAGCGCCGCCCCGAGATCGTGACGGCGGAGGGGCGCGTGCAGGCGTGGCTCATCGGCTCCGGCATGGACCCCGGCAAGCTGACCCGAGAGGAGAGCTCCCTGCTCGACGCCGCCCTGCACGGGGGCGAGCCGGTCGTCGCCGATGCCGGTTCACTCCGTCGCGTCGCCGCAGGTGCCCACCAGCGGGCGTTCGGTGTCGACGAGTCGTGGCGCATCGTGGCCACGCCCCACGTCGGTGAACTGGCGACCATGTTGAGCGGCCTGGGGAGCCCGGCCGAGGTCGAGGCCATCCGTGCCGACCCGGTGTCGTACGCGGCCGACGTCGCCGCCCGCCTCGGCATCGTCGTGGTGCTGAAGGGCGGCACGACCCACGTGGTCGCGCCGGACGGCGACGCCATCACGGTCTCCGGCGGATCGCCCTGGCTCGCGACCGCCGGCACCGGCGACGCCCTGGCCGGGATCATCGGTGCGCTCGTCGCCACGAACGCCGAGCGCGTGCTCGCCGACCCCGGCTGCCTGGCGAGTGTCGCCGCCAGCGGGGTGCTGCTGCACGCGGCTGCCGGGGATACCGCGGCGGCCGAGGGCCCGCTGGCCGCGCTCGACGTGGCCGAAGCGGTGCGCGGTGTCGTCGGTGGTCTCCTGCGCTGAACGATCGTTCATCGGTGGACGAAGGACAACTCCCAGAACGCTCATAGCTCGCCCATAGGGAAGCTCAGGACACTGGTGCCACCGCGGCGGAGACCTCGCCACGGCGGCCGCCGCACCGCGGCCCACACATCGCCCGAGGAGATTGAACGATGCGCAACCCCACCACCACCCAGCCTCCCGTCCGCACGCCACGCCTGTCCGTGGCGGCGAAGAAGACGACCTTCGCAGCCCTGACCGGCCTCACCCTCGTCGGCAGCCTGGCCGGTTGCTCGGCGGCCGACGCCGGCAGCTCGACCACGACCACGTCTCCCGAGACGAAGAGCACGGCGGCGCCGGAGGCGACCACCTCCACCGACGCTGCAGCGGGCTCCGGCGCCACCGACTACCAGGACGGCTCGTACACCGCGGACGGCAGCTACCAGTCGCCGAACGGCACCGAGTCGATCACGGTGACCGTCACCCTCGCCGAGGACAAGGTCACGGCGGTCGACGTCGTCTCGCACGCCGAGAGCGCGAACAGCAAGCGCTACCAGGCGGAGTTCATCTCCGGGATCGCAGCCGAGGTGGTCGGCAAGGACATCGACAGCCTCAAGGTCTCCAAGGTCGCCGGTTCCTCGCTCACGAGCGGCGGCTTCAACGCGGCCATCGACACGATCAAGACCGAAGCGAAGGGCTGAGCCGCGGGGCCGGACCGACGATGAGCGAGACGACACTGCGCTTCGAGGCGATCGGCACCGGATGGGAGCTCGATACGGCGCTCCCGCTCGAGCCTGAGACCGTTGAGGCCGTCGCCGCGTGCATCGACCGGTTCGACCTGACCTGGTCGAGGTTCCGGGACGACGCGTTCATCGCGCGGTTCGCCGCCGGCCCGGTCTCGACCGCCTTCCCCGATGACGCGCGCGAGGATGCGGTCGCACTGCTCGACACGTACCGTCGTCTGCACGATGCCACCGCCGGGGCCGTGACGCCGTTCATCGGCACCTCGCTCGAACGGCTCGGCTACGACGCCTCCTACTCGCTCGTCCCCCAGGGCCCGGCGGTCGCCGCCCCGCACTGGGACGACGTGGCCCGGTGGGACGGCGAGGTGCTCGAGACGAGCCTCCCGCTCGTGATCGACATCGGTGCGGCCGGCAAGGGGCGGCTCGTCGACCTCGTCGCGGACCTCCTCCGCAGCCACGGCCACGAGTCCTTCACGGTCGACGCCTCGGGCGACCTGCGTCACGAGCACGGGTCCCGCGCGGCGGACCCGCTCCGTATCGCGCTCGAGCATCCGTACGATCCCAGTAAGGCCATCGGGGTCGCGACGATCGACGACGGAGCCCTGTGCGCCTCCGCGACCAATCGTCGTGCCTGGGGCGACGGGCTCCACCACGTCATCGACGGCCGGACCGGCGAACCGACGAGGACCGTCGCGGCGACCTGGGTCACCGCCCCGGACGCTATGGTCGCCGACGGACTGGCCACCGCGCTGTTCTTCACCGACCACGAGACCCTGGCGGAGGCGTTCACCTTCGAGAGCGTCCGCCTGTTCACGACCGGTCTCACCGACCGGTCCGTCGGGTTCCCCGGCGAACTCTTCACCTGAGTCACGCGCCACAGGGCCTGAGCCCGGACGGCACCATCTCCCAGAAAGCAGACCGCACATGAACGGCCGCACCGGCTCCTTCTTCGGCACCGTCCTCGGGCGGGTCACCATGTACCGCCTCGTGACGCTGTCACTCGGCACCCTCGCGATCTACGCCTTCGTGCTGTCGCTGTTCGGGCAGGTGTTCTACAAGCCGCTCGAGCTCCTCGCCACCCTGGCAACGCTGCTCGTCGTCGGCTACCTGACGAACCGCCTGTTCGGCGCGCTGTTCCAGGTGCAGCCGCACAGCGAGTCGTCCGTCATCACCTCCCTCCTGCTGTTCTTCATCCTGTGGCCGACGAGCGAGCCCACCGCGCTGGCCTGGATCGCCCTCGCCGCCACGGTCGCCTCGGCGTCGAAGTACCTGCTCGCGATCCGGGGCCGACACGTCCTCAACCCGGCGGCCATCGCCGCACTCGTGATGAGTGTGCTGGCGAGCTACGTCACCCTCCCCGGCGTGTCACCGTCGGTCTGGTGGGTCGCCAACCCGTGGCTGCTGCCCGGTGTCGTCATCCTCGGCGGCCTCGTCCTCATCCGGACGAAGCGACTCACGATGGCACTCGTCTTCATCGTGCTCTCCTGGGCACTCGTCACCGTCCGGCTCGTCACCGGTGGTCAAGAGCTGGGACCGGCACTGCTGGCTCCGCTCACGTCCTACCCGATCCTCTTCCTCGCCGCGTTCATGCTCACCGAGCCGCTCACGCTTCCACCGCGGCGCTGGCAGCAGCTCGCCGAGGCGGCGATCGTCGCGGCGCTGTTCTCCATCCCGTTCACGCTCGGCCAGGTGGCGTCGACCCCCGAGCTCGCGCTCATCGTGGGCAACGTGCTGGCGTTCATCGTCGCCCGTCGTCGGGGGATGCGACTGACGCTCGAAGGCACCCGCGCGCTCACCCCGACGGCGGTCGAGTACCGGTTCAGCTCGAAGCGGTCGATCCCGTTCGCGGCCGGCCAGTACCTCGAGCTGTCGCTGCCGCACCGCGGAGCCGACGTCCGCGGCTCGAGGCGCGTCTTCAGCATCTCCTCGCCACCCGACGACGACCGTACGATCCGCGTGGCCATGCGTGTGCCCGAGCGGGCCAGTAGCTTCAAGCGGGCGCTGAACGCGCTGCCGGTCGGCGCGAGCCTCTCGGCGACCGGCGTGTGGGGCGACTTCGTCCTGCCGAAGGACACGAGCAAGCCGATCCTGCTCCTCGCCGCCGGGATCGGGATCACCCCGTTCGTCAGCCAGCTCTCCCGACTGCACCTCCGTGCCGACCAGCGCGACGTCGTCCTCGTCTACGTCGTGTCCGACCCGCAGGAGCTCGCCTACGCGGCCGAGCTCGAGACCTGGGGGACACCGGTGCTCGTCGTGGGACCGACGGACGACGTCCGGCTGCCGGACGGCTGGCGTGGTCTCGGACCCGGGCGCCTCGACCACGAGCGCCTCGCCGAGGCCGTCCCCGACCTTGCCGAACGAGAGGTCTTCATCTCCGGTCCGCCCGCGATGATCGAGGCCCTGAAGCCAGCCCTGCGCGGGATCGGCGTCGGACACGTCCGTACCGACGCCTTCAGCGGGTACTGATCAGCAGGCTCGCGGACCCGACCCGCTCGGGCGTCGAGCGAGTGGCGGACCGGTTCCATCGGCGGCACGAGCCTAGGATGGTCCACGTGATGCGGCGTTGGCTCCTCTGGTGCGGGTTCGGCCTCGTGCACCTCCTCGTCGGCTGGCTGTGCCTCGTGGCGGAGGGCCTCCCGCTCGGCGACGTGGTCCTCGTGTACCGGCCGTGGGTCGAACAGGCGACGTCCGGCGGCCCGATCCCCGCCATCGACGAGCCCTGGGTCTATCCGATCCTCGCGATCGTGCCGATGCTGATCCCCCTGCTGCTCGGCAGCGCCGGGTACGGCGTCGGCTGGCTCCTGCTGGTGACCGCGATGAACGCCGGGGCGTTCGCGGTCCTCCTCGGCAACGGCCACTCACGCCCACGGTTGATCGCGGCATGGTGGTGGCTCGCGTTCCTCCTCCTGCTCGGACCGATCGCGCTCGCCCGGATCGACTCCGTGACCGTCCCCATCGCGATCGTCGGGCTCCTCTGGGTCGCCGGCCGCCCGCGGGTCGCCGCCGTCCTCCTGACACTCGCCGCCTGGATGAAGATCTGGCCGGCGGCCCTGATCGGCGCGATCGTCCTGGCGCACCGCCATCGCGGACAGGTCCTGGTCGCGGCGGCGGCGACGTCGGTCGTGGTCCTCGGGGTCGGCCTCGTGCTCGGCGGTGCGAACGCCGTCAGCTTCGTGACGGAGCAGACCGGACGTGGTCTCCAGATCGAGTCGCCCATCGGCAACGCCTACCTGTGGCTCGCCGTCCTGGGTGTCCCGCAGAGCTTCGTCTACTACGACCGCGACATCCTGACCTTCCAAGTGACCGGCCCGGGCGTCGACACGGCGATCGCCGTCATGACCCCGCTCCTCGGCCTCGCCGTCGCCGGCGCGGTGCTCCTCGGGGTGCTCGCGGTGCGGTCCGGACGCCCCCTCGTGCAGGTGCTCGCGCCGTTGTCGCTCCTCTTCGTCCTCACGCTCATCATCTTCAACAAGGTCGGGTCACCGCAGTTCGCGATGTGGTTGGCTGCACCGGTGATCCTCGGGATCGTCCTGCAGCGTCGGCGCTTCGTCGCGCCGGCCGTGCTCGCGCTGATGATCGCCGCGCTCACGCAGCTCGTCTACCCCTACCTGTACCTGTGGTTGCTCAACGTCGACCCGGTCCTCGTGACCGTGCTGACGGTCCGCAACCTCGCCTACCTGGTCCTCGCAGGCTGGGCCGTCCACGCGCTGTTCACCCCGTCCCACCCCGACGAGGACGTCTCGTCGGTGTCCATCCCCGTCCCCGCTCGAACCCACAAGGAGTGACCATGCTCGTCGCCTTCTCCGTCGCCCCCAGCGGCTCCGGCAACTCGGACGGTTCCGTCCACGACGCGGTCGCCGCGGCCGTGCGGATCGTCCGCGAGTCCGGCCTGCCCAACCGGACCGACTCCATGTTCACGACCATCGAGGGGGAGTGGGACGAGGTGTTCGCGGTCATCAAGGACGCCACCGAGGCGGTCGGCGCCTACGGCAGCCGGGTCTCGCTCGTCCTCAAGGCCGACATCCGTCCCGGCTACACGGGTGAGCTGACCGCCAAGCTCGACCGCCTCGACGCCGCGCTCGAGAACGACGGCTGAGCCCACCCCCGAGCGGTCGTCCGGTTTCGCCGCTCGGGGACTCGAATCGATTCGAGGATTCCCGTACACTCGATCCATGCCCACCATCCTGGACGGGTCGACGCAGCTGTCGCCGACCCGTGTTCGTCTTGCCATCCTCGCGCTCGCCGTCGGGGCCTTCGGCATCGGTACGACCGAGTTCGTGGCGATGGGTCTGCTGCCGAACATCGCGACCGACCTCCTGCCCGAGCTGGCCGCTCGCAGCCAGGAGCAGGCGAACGCACAGGCCGCCTGGTTGATCACGGCGTACGCGCTCGGCGTCGTGGTCGGTGCGCCGACGATCGCCGCGCTCGTCGCGCGATACCGGCGCAAGACCGTCCTGCTCTGGCTGGGCGTCGCGTTCACCGTCGGCACGTTCGCGTCTGCGGTCCTGCCGAGCTTCGGCCTCGTCCTCCTGGCCCGGTTCGTCGCGGCCCTGCCACACGGCGCCTACTTCGGCATGGCCGCCCTCGTGGCCGCGAGTCTCATGGGGCCGGGGAAGCGCGGCAAGGGCGTCGCGCTCGTCATGACCGGGCTGACGATCGCCAACGTCGTGGGCGTGCCGTTCGCGACCTGGGTGGGCCAGGAGTTCGGGTGGCGCTCCGCCTACCTCATCGTCACCGGCATCTTCGCGCTCGCGACCGTGACCATCTGGTTCGCCGTGCCGGTGCAGGCGGGCAACCCGCAGCAGACGATGCGTCGGGAACTCCGTGTCTTCCGACGCGGCCAGGCGTGGTTCGTGCTCGGGTTCGGGTCCATCGGGTTCGGCGGGCTCTTCGCCGTCTACAGCTATCTCGCGCCCCTGGTGACCGAGGTCGCGGGGGAGTCGGCGACGCTCGTCCCGTGGGCGCTCGCGACCATGGGGGTCGGCATGACGATCGGCAACCTGGTCGGTGGGCATCTCGCGGACCGTGGGGTGAAGCGAGCCCTGATCGTCTTCTTCGCGCTCATGATCGTGGTCCTGACCGCCCTCGCGCTCACCGCGACATGGACCCCGACCATGTTCCTCTTCGTTTTCGCGGTCGGCTTCGCGTCGCAGGGCCTCGGTCCGGCCATCCAGACGAGGCTCATGGACGTCGCCGGCGACAGCCAGTCGCTCGCCGCAGCGCTCAACCACTCGGCGCTCAACATCGGCAACGCGCTCGGCGCCTTCCTCGGCGGTGTGGTCATTGCCGGTGGCCTCGGCTACCTCGCCCCGGTCTGGACCGGTGTGGTGCTGACCGTGATCGGCCTCGCGATCGTCATCACGAGCTTCTCCGTCGAACGCCGGCAGCTCCGGCGCGAACTCCTGCGGGCGAACGACGCCGAGGATCGCCGGATCGCGGACCGCAACCCGCCGACGGCACCGATCCCCGTCTGACCGACACCCGCGCGCTCGGGTCGGCGCACCGCGCTGCTAGTCGACGATGATGCCGTCGAGGATCGCCCGCTTGCGCAGGGCGACCTTCGTGCCGACGTCGATGCCGGCGTTGCGGTACTTCTCGCGGATGCGCTTGAGGTAGCTCTTCGCGGTCTCGTCGGAGATGCCGAGGCTCTCGGCGACCATCTTCACGGGCTCACCGGCGGCGTACAGCGCCATGACGCGACGCTCCTGCGCGCTGAGGCGGGGGCCGGTCCCGGAGGCGCCGCTCGCGAGGGCGAGGTCGAGCTCGGGGGAGATGTAGGACTCACCGCGTGACGCCGCACGGAGGGCGTGCACAATGGTCTCGGCGTCCTCGCTCTTCGCGAGGTAGCCCAGGGCACCGGCGGCCAATGCCTCTCGGACGACCGCCGGGTCGCTGTAGGTGCTCATGAGGACGGTCGTGACGCCCGTGGTCTTCAGCGTCGCGAGCTTCACGGCGACCGGGACGTTGTCCTTGAGGTCGACGTCGAGCAGCAGGACGTCGACGGGGAAGGCGGGGTGCGTCAGCAGCTCCGGCCAGGACGGGGTCACGACGACGAGTTCGATGTCGTCGGCGACGCTCCTGATCCATTCGGTGAGCGCACCGAGCAGCATCCGGTGGTCATCGACGATGCCGACCCTGATGCGAGACTCCTGTGACGTCATTGACGTTCCCCTTTCCGCTGGCCCGCAGCAGGATTGTCGACGGTGCTGTCGATCTCGATCCTGATCCGGGATTTCTGGTACGTGTCCGTGGAGCTGCCCACTCGTCCGAGCGCTTCCCACACCGCGGGATCCACCTTGGCGCGTTGCACTCCGACCGCTTCGAGGACGATCGGGATGACGAGCGCACCAGATCGGCCCGGTCGTTCGGAGCGGTCGACCGGTCCGAGCGTCAGCACAGCTCTGGCACTCTGCGCATCTGCTTCCCCGAGGAGCAACCATACTGCAGAGAGCAGTCCATCCCGCTGATCCGTTGCGAGATACGTCGCAAGTCGCTCGGGGTCGCGCAGGGTCGCGCGGTCCGACAACACGGACGACTCCTGGAACGCGTGCTCGAGCCAGGACTCCTTGCCCTCGGACATCAGATGACGTCGGAGCTCGGTCGCGAGGCGTGAGGCGCGCGCCGCGAGCTCGGGGCTGAGCGGGAGGTCGACCGAACCGTCGGCGACACCGACGAACAGCTCCTCCGCTTCGAGGTCGAGGGTGACGAGTTCCTCCGAGTCGAAGAACCCGAGTGCGTCCCGGACGCTCGCGACCGTGGAGGCGACCATGACCCGGTCGAGTTCGAGGCGGACGATCCGGCGGTACTGGGAGACGATCGCGCAGGCGATGAGCGGGGGGACGACGGCGACCGCGGCGAAGAGCAGCTCAGCCCCGAGCGTCGCGGTCTGGGTCCGCGTGACGGTGAGGATCGACCCCACGAGCATCAGCCCGAGCACCACGGTCGCGGCGGCGATGTCGCGGACCGGGCGGAGGGCGACGACCGCGAGCAGGACGCCGCCGACCGCCGCGGCCGCCGTCGGATAGACGCCAACGGCGTCGCGACTCCAGACGCTCGCCAGGTCGAGCGCGGCGACCACCACCAGCTGGATCAGGAGCGCGACGAACAGCCGGTCCGAGAGGTGGAACGCGGAACGGCGGAGCAGGAGGAAGGTCGACGCGATCGCCGCGGTGAGCAGCAGCCAGGCGACGACGCTGAGCAGTGGTCGCGGGTAGTGGTGGACCGAGCCGACGAAGCGGATCGCGGCGTAGACGACGAGGATGAGGCCGGACACCGACAGCCCGATGCCGAGCTGTGTCGTTCCGAGTGACGAGCGCTGCCGGTCGATGGCGCGCCGATGGCGGTAGCGCCGGGTCGGCCCGGTGGCCTCAACGAGGGCGTCGACACTCATGCTTGCGGGACCTCCAGGATGACGGTCGTCCCGGCCCCCGGGGCGGAGAAGACGCGCGCCTGCCCACCGACCTCCTGGATGCGCGCGACGACCGATTCCGCGACGCCGAGGTGGCCGTCCGGCACGGCCGACGGATCGAACCCGGTGCCGGTGTCGGTGATGAGGAGTCGGGCGGTCAGCTCGTCGATCGAGACCGTGACGTCGGCCGAGTCGACCCCGGAGTGACGCCGGACGTTCTCCAGGCACTCCCCGAGCGCGAGGAGGAACGCCTCCCGCACACGTGGGTCGAGGTTCGCCTGTCCACCGCCGTAGACGTTGACCGTGAGTCCGAGCCCGGCGAACCGGTCCGTCACGGCCTCGATGCCCTCGTCGAGGGTGAAGTCGGCACCGCGCTGGAGGATGTACGAGCCGGAGGAGACGGGGCTGAGCTCCTCGCCGAGGCGGAGGCTGCGGAGCAGATGCGCGTCGTTCCCGGCCTGCGAACGGAGGGCTGCGGCATCGACGCCGCGTCCGGAGTGGGCGAGCATCGTGAGGGTCGCGAGCGCAGTGTCGTGCAGCAGTCGTGCGTCCTGGCGTCGCTGTGATTCGGCCTGGCTCGCGAGCCGCTCGGCGTTGTAGGCGTTGCCGATGGTGTCGACCCGGCGGATGAGCCGCGGGATGCTCGTGTCGAGCCACCCGCCGAAGGCACCGATCGCGACCCACACGACCGCTGTCAGGCCGATGGTCGGGACCGTGAGCGCGGTGGGCCCGGTGACGACGATGATGGTGACCGCCGTCACGACGAACGCGGTCAGGAGCAACGGCCAGGTGCGCCGGAGCGGCACGAGTCGGGCCGCGACGGCGCCCATGCCGAGGGAGGTGATCGCGGCGATCGCGCTCGCGGAGCCGACTTGGCCGGTGTTCCCGTCGGACAGACCGATCACGATGACGACCCCGACACCGACCAGGAACACCAGCACCACCCACCGACGGCCGTCGTACTGCTCGGCGGCCACGTGCGTGAGCGCGAGGGCGGCGACGAGGACGAGGAGGACGGTGTACCGACCTCCCGAGACGACGCCCGGGACGCTGAGGATCATCGCGGCCGTGACGCACCCCGCGAGTCCGAAGAGACGCGTCGTACGCAGCAGCAGCCGTCGCTGGGTCCTCGCCACCCGATCCATGCTCACGCTCCTCTGAGGAGTCACCCTATCGGGTGACACGACCGCCGCGGAACGGGTGTCGGACAGACGGGGCGCGGCTGTCAGACGGCGAGGAGCCGGCTGAGATGCGGGGCGACCAACGCGTTCTCGATGAGGAAGCCGTCGTGCCCGAAATCGGACCGGAGGACCGCCGGCCGGGTGCCGTCGAGGTTCCCGGGGAGATGGAGGGCGATCTCCTCCTGCCCGCTGACCGGGAAGAGTCGGTCGCTGTCGATCCCGAGCACGAGCGACGGACCGGCGTAGGCCCGCAGTGCCGCACCGACGCCGCCGCGATCGCGTCCGACGTCGTGCGAGTTCATCGCCTCGACGAGGGTCACGTAGCTGCCGGCGTCGAAGCGTCGGGTGAACTTGTTGCCGTGGAAGTCGAGGTAGGACTCGACGGCGAAGCGTCCGCCGTGCCCGAGCGGGCTCACGCTCGACTGCCAGCTGCGTTCGAAGCGGGCGTTCAGCTCACCCGGGCTGCGGTAGTTGAGCAGGGCCATCCGGCGGGCGAGCGCGAGACCGCGGTGCGGGCCCTCGCCGTCCGGGGCGTCGTAGTAGTCGCCGCCCTGGAAGTGTGGATCCGTGCGGACCGCTTCGAGCTGCACGAAGTTCAGGGAGATCTGGTCGGCAGTCGTGACCGGGGGCGCGGCGATCACGGCCAGTCGGTCGACGAGCTCGGGGTGGGTGGCGGCCCACTCGAGGGCGTGCATGCCGCCCATCGACCCGCCGATCACCGCGGCCCAGCGGTCGAGTCCGAGGTGTCCGAGCAGTCGGTGCTGGGCCTCGACCTGGTCGCGGATCGAGGTGTACGGGAACCGCGAACCCCACTCGACGCCGTCGGGCGCGAAGGAGGAGGGGCCGGTGCTGCCCTGGCAGCCGCCGATCATGTTCGGCGCGACGACGAACCAGCGGTCCGTGTCGACGGCGAGTCCCGGACCGACGATGCCGGCCCACCACCCGGCGGTCGCATGCCCGTTGCCGGCGCCTCCGAGGACGTGGCTGTCTCCGGTGAGCGCGTGGAGGATGAGGACAGCGTTGCCGCCGTCGTCGTCGAGCGTGCCCCAGGTCTCGTAGGCGAGTCTGGCGTGCGGGATGCTCCCGCCGTGCTCGAAGTCGAGGCGGCCGAGCGGGGCGAAGAGCCGGTCGCCCGGCCGATCGCCGTCGCGCCAGGCGCCGCTCGAGGGCGGGTTCGCGAGCAGGGCGCCGACCTCGGCTTCGGTCACGAAGCGGGAGGGCACGCTGTCTTCCGGGGTCTGCCAGTCCATAGGTCTCCATTGTGGCGTGCCCTGGGGCGTCGACCGGCCGTGTTACGTCACCCGATCGATCGAGGTCGGCGCGGTGCGCTGGCGCGAGTGCGCTCCCCTCGGCTCCGGCGCACCGGAACGGGCTCGAGCGACGGGGAACCGGCCCGAGTGACGCGGGACCGGCCCGAGTGCGCAACGAACGACGCGAGCGCGGGTCTCTGGAGACCCGCGCTCGCGGTTGTGGGGTGCGCTCGCGTCAGCGCACCGCGCTGGCGCAACCCAGGAGGGGACGCCTCGGGACGGACTCAGACCCGGGCGGCCTCGACGACCTGCTTCGCGGCGGTCAGACCGGCCTGGAGGTCGGCCGTGATGTCGTCGATGTTCTCGAGTCCCACCGAGAGCCGCACGAGCCCGGGCGTGACGCCGGCCGTGAGCTGCTGCTCCGGGGTGAGCTGCGAGTGCGTCGTCGACGCCGGGTGGATGACGAGCGAACGGACGTCGCCGATGTTCGCGAGGTGCGAGAACAACTGCAGCGAGTTCACGAAGGCGCGGCCGGCGTCGACCCCGCCCTTCAGCTCGAAGGACAGAACTGCTCCGACACCCTTCGGGGCGTACTGGTTGGCCGCCGCGTACCAGGGGCTCGACGGCAGACCCGAGTAGTTGACGCTCGCGATGTCGGGGTGGGCGTCGAGCCACTCGGCGACCTGCTGGGCGTTCTGCACGTGGCGCTCGATGCGGAGGCTGAGCGTCTCGATGCCCTGGATGAGCTGCCAGGCGCTCGCCGGGGCGATGGCCGCACCCAGGTCGCGCAGGAGCTGCACGCGCGCCTTGATGATGTAGGCGAGCGAGTCGCCCACGGCGTCGGTGTAGACCGCGCCGTGGTACGAGGGGTCCGGCGTCGTGAGGCCCGGGAACTTGTCCGCGTGCCCGGTCCAGGAGAAGGTGCCGCCGTCGACGATGACACCGCCGATGACCGTGCCGTGACCGCCGAGGAACTTCGTCGCCGAGTGGACGATGATGTCCGCTCCGTGCTCGAAGGGACGGATCAGGTACGGCGTGGCGATCGTGTTGTCGACGATCAGCGGGACGCCGGCCTCGTGCGCGACGTCGGCGACGAGGCGGATGTCGAGGATGTTGATCTTCGGGTTGCCGATCGTCTCCGCGAAGAACAGCTTCGTGTTCGGGCGCACCGCACGCCGCCACTCCTCGGCGTCGTCCTGGTTCTCCACGAAGGTGGTCTCGATGCCGAGCTTCGCGAGCGTGTACTTGAAGAGGTTGTACGTGCCGCCGTAGATCGACGAGGACGACACGATGTGGTCGCCCGCCTGCGCGATGTTGAGGACCGCCGAGGCCTCCGCAGCCTGTCCGGAGGCGAGGAGGAGGGCGCCGCTGCCGCCCTCGAGCGCGGTCAGGCGCTCCTCGACGACGGCCTGCGTCGGGTTCTGGATGCGCGTGTAGATGTTGCCGAACTCCGCGAGGGCGAAGAGGTTCTTGGCGTGGTCGGCGTTGTCGAACACGTAGCTCGTCGTCTGGTAGATCGGCGTGGCCCGAGCCTTCGTGACCGGGTCGGGCGCAGCTCCGGAGTGGATCTGCTTCGTCTCGAACTTCCAGTCGTTCGTGGCATCGCTCATGGTGGATGGTCCCCTCTGCTCGGGTGGTCGGTGCTGCTCGGGTGATGGGTGCCGCCGGTGTGGCCGCTCGGTCCGACAGCGATGTCGCCGGGCGTGGCTCCGGGTGGTGCTCCGTCGTGACCCCGAGGCTACCGGCCCCACCTGCACGCGCCAACCACGCGGAAACACGGCGTAACGCCTCGGACCGGTGGCTACCCTGGAGGCATGACGACGAGACGTGTGGTGGTGACCGGTGCGAGTTCAGGGATCGGGGAGGCGACCGCGAGGCGATTCGCCGCCGACGGCTGGGACGTCGTGGCGGTGGCCCGCCGAGCAGAGCGGCTCGAGGCGCTCGTCGCGGACATCGGCGGTACGGCGGTCGTCGCGGACCTGACCGTGCAGGCGGACGTCGACGCGCTCGCCGCCCGGGTGGAGGAGCTCGGCGGCGCCCAGGCGCTCGTCAACAACGCGGGCGGTGCCTTCGGCCTCGCGTCCGTCGAGGACGGCGACGCGGAGGACTGGCGGCGTATGTTCGACATCAACGTCCTCGGCACGAAGCGCGTGGTCCAGGCGCTCCTACCGATCCTCCGCCGGAGCATCCCGGAGGGTGGTGCCGCCACCATCGTCGGTGTCACCTCGATCGCGGGCCACGTCGCCTACGTGGGTGGCGGCGGGTACAACGCGGCGAAGTTCGCCGAGCGGGCGCTCTTCGAGGTGCTCCGGCTCGAGCTCAACGGCGAACCGATCCGGGTGATCGAGGTGGCGCCGGGCATGGTCCACACGGAGGAGTTCTCGCTCGTGCGCTTCGGTGGCGACCAGGACCGCGCCGACGCCGTCTACGAGGACGTGCCGGATCCGCTCTCGGCCGACGACGTCGCCGAGGCCATCGTCCACGCGACCTCGCTGCCGCCGCACGTCAACCTCGACCTCATCACGATCAAGCCGGTCGCCCAGGCCGCCCCGTACCGCCTGGCGAAGGGGCCGTTGCGCGTCGCGGAGTAGACCCTTCGACAGGCTCAGGGACCGGTCGGGAGTTCAGGGACCGGTCGGGAGTTCAGGGACCGGTTGCAGTCAGGGACCGGGCGGGAGGTCAGTGACCGGTCGGGTGCTCAGCAGCGGGATCGATGCGTGGCCCGGGTTCCGCGTCGACCGGGGCCGCGTCCGCGAAGGCGAGTTTCGGGACGAAGCAGAGCAGGACGGCGGCGACGAGCGCGCCCGCCCCGCAGATCGCCCAGACCGTGAGGTAGCCGGACAGGCTCGACGCGCCGGCCGTGACGGCCTGCGCGGCGCCGGCGAACAGCACCACGCCGAAGACAGCCGAGGCGAAGGAGCCACCGATCGTCTTCGTCGTGTTGGTCAGTGCCGACGCGACGCCCGTCTGCCCGCGAGGTGCGGCGGCCGCAGCCGCAGCCGGCATGGCTCCGACGAGGGCACCGGAGCCGAGCCCCGCGATCGCCATGTTCAGGAAGACCTGCCACGTCTCGAGGTGGAACGGGAGGAACAGGAGGTACCCGACCGCGACGAGTGAGGCGGCGATGATGAGCGCGATCCGAGGCGTCGCCCAGCGCGATACGAGTGGGAACAGGAGCGCACCGACGATCATCGAGATCAGGTAGGCGCCGATGAGCGTGGAGATGTCGCCGGCGTCGAGCCCGAGTCCGTACCCGTTCTCCCGGGGTGTCCCCGCATAGGTGCTGAGCGGGGCCTGGGCGCCGAGCAGGCTGATCCCGATGAGCCCGGCGGTCAGTTGCACCGGCCACATGTTGGGTTGCCGGAGCACCCGGAGGTCGATCGCCGGGTCGGGCTGCCGCAGTTCATGTCGCCCGAACGGCAGGAACGCGAGCACGCCGATCGCGATGAGCCCCCACACCCACCACGTCTGCGGACCGTTGAGTCGCAGGAAGGTGAGCCCAGAGGTGATGAGCAGGAGCGCGAGGCTGAGGAGTACGAAGCCCGCGAGGTCCAAAGTCCTGCCCGGCAGGGGTTCGGACTCGGGGACGCCGAACAGGATGGCGAAGAAGACGAGGGTCACCGCGACGGCCGGCAGCATCATCGTGAGTGGAATGTCGCCGCCGAGGGCGGTGAGGATGCGTCCGCTCGACAGCGCACCGATGATGGCGCCGGCCTCGAGCGCCACGACGAGCAGCCCGGCGGCCCGGCGGGTCTGCGAGGCCCCGGTGCCGGAGCGACGGCCCCGCTCGAAGATGAGTGCGATCTCGAGTGGCAGCCACACGACGTAGAAGCCCTGCAGTGCCCAGGCCGCGAGGAACGACCAGAAGTCCCCGGCGACGACGAGCCACCAGCTGGCGCCGGCCGTCAACACGGTGGAGACGAGGAGGACCCGCTTGTGCCCGAACATGTCGCCGAGCTTCGCGAGGATGGGGACGACGAGCGCCGACAACAGCAGTTGCGCGGCCTCGAACCAGTTGAAGTCCGCGTCGTGGATGCCCAGGTGCTCGACGAGGTCCGGGATGAGCGGGACGTAGTAGCCCTGCAGGACGCCGCTCGTGATCTCGACGAGGAACAACCAGCCGATGAGTCCTGCGGTGATGCCGGCCGCCGACCCACGGATCGACGTCCGCCATCCGGTCGCCGAGGCTCCGCCGGTCGTCGTGCTGTCTCGCGCCATGTGGGGATGGTACAGGCGGCCCGGCCGGCAGGATAGCGTTGGAGGATGTCGACCGAGAACCCCAGCGCAGCGTCCCCGGAGCGAGAGGTCCTCGACTGGCCCACGTTCGGTGACGCGGCCCGCGAACTGTCCAGTGCGATCGTCGCGAGCGGGTTCCGGCCCGACTCCGTCGTCGCGATCGCGCGCGGTGGGCTCCTGCTCGCCGGTGCCATCGCCTACGCCCTCGACGTGAAGGCGTGCGGCGCGCTGAACGTCGAGTTCTACACCGGGGTCGACGCGCGTCTCCCCGAGCCCGTCGTGCTCCCGCCGCTGCTCGACGTGGCCGGGTTGCCGGGGAGCCGGGTGCTGCTCGTCGACGACGTGTCCGACTCGGGTCGCACGCTCGCGATGGTGCTGGAACTCATGCAGGCGAGTGGTGCGGAGGTCCGCACGGTGACGCTGTACGAGAAGCCGCAGACGGTGCTCCGCCCCGACTACGTGTGGAAGCGTGTCGACCGCTGGATCTCCTTTCCCTGGTCGACGCTGCCGACGATCACGGCCTGATCGTCCCCGCCTGATCCGGGGTGCCGGGTAGGGTCTCAGGGTGAGTGTTTTCCTCCTCGGCGGTCCGGCCGCCCCAGAGACCGAGTCGACCGTCTACGCAGCGTTCATCGCCGAGGCGGCCGCGCTCGCGGTCGTCGCCGGTCGGTTGGCCCCGCGCATCGCGATCGTCGTCGTGCACGACGGTGACGGGCTCGAGCAGTCCGCCGCCCTGGAACGTGCCGTCGCACGCTCCGGTGAGATCGAGGCGATCCGCGTGGTCGTCCGCGAGGGCGGCGTGGTCGCGCAGGCTCAGCTGGCCGAGGTCGACGGGATCGTCGTCGGCGGCGGACTGCCCTCGGCCTACGCGGAGGCGGTCGCGCCGGTCGCCACCGACATCCGACGCCTCGTCGCGTCCGGTCTGCCCTACCTCGGCATCTCGGCCGGCGCGATGATCGCCGCCGAGCACGCGATCATCGGCGGATGGCGTGTCGGCGAGGTCCCCGTGAGCCCCGAGGCGGCGTCCGAGGAACTCGACGAGGTCACGATCGGCGACGGTCTCGGGCTCGTCGACATCGCGGTCGAGGCGCATGCCGCACAGTGGGGCACCCTCGGGCGGCTCGTCGCCGCGACGGAGGCCGGGGTCGTCGACGGCGGGGTCGCGATCGACGAGAACACGGCGCTCGTCGTCGGGCAGGGGGCGCTCTCCGTCCTCGGTGGCGGCAGTGTCTGGCAGGTCTTCACCGCCGAGCACGGGGTCGTCGTCCGCACGATCGGTGCCGAGCAGCCGCAGCAGCAGTAGTCCATGACGAACGGGATCCTCGGCGGCACCCCGGCACAGCTCGCCGCGGCGGGGTCGATGGACGAGGGGTGGGCCGACGCGCTCGCACCCGTCGCGGACGACCTCGCGACGATCGACCACTGGCTCGCGGCGCAGACAGCGGCCGGTGCCCGATGGTTGCCGGCACCCGAGCTCGTCCTGCGGGCCTTCCGCACGCCGTTCAGCGCGGTCCGGGTCCTCATCGTCGGGCAGGACCCGTACCCGACGCCGGGTCATCCGATCGGCCTGTCGTTCGCCGCGGACCGGGAGGTCCGCCCGGTGCCGCGCAGCCTCGCGAACATCCATCGGGAACTCCGCGAGGACCTCGGTGTCCCGACGCCGGAACACGGCGATCTCAGTTCGTGGACCGGACAGGGCGTGCTGCTCCTCAACCGCGTCCTCACGGTCGAGGCGGGTTCCGCCGGGTCGCACCGCCGACACGGCTGGGAGGCGGTCACCGAACAGGCGATCCGCGCGCTCACCGCACGCCCCGCACCGCTCGTGTCGATCCTCTGGGGCAAGGACGCCGAACGACTGGCACCGCTGCTCGAATCATCGGGCGACCCCGACCGCCACGTCATCGTCTCGGCGCACCCGAGTCCGCTCTCCGCCTCGCGGGGCTTCTTCGGCTCGAAGCCGTTCAGCCGCACGAACGACTTCCTCGTCGCCCGCGGCGTGGACTCGATCGACTGGTCGCTCGACTGACGACCGGGTCGTGGCGTCGGCCGCAAGGGCTGTCCGCCGACCCTCCCCCTCGTTAGGCTTGGGGGATGCTGGAAGAGGAGTACGAGCCGAGGCGCCGGCTGCCGCCGCACCTGCGCAAGCCGCCGACCCCCGAGACGCCGTTCGCCTTCACGATGCGCGACGCCACTGCGGCCGACCTGCCCGACATCCGGGCGATCTACAACCACTACGTCGCCAACAGCATGGTCACTTTCGACGAGGACGCGATGACCCTCGCCGAGTGGCGCTCCAAGTTCGCCTACCTGCAGCGGCTCCAGCTCCCGTTCATCGTCGCCGTCAACCCGACCGGACAGATCCTCGGGTACGCGCTGTGCGCGCCGTGGAAGCAGAAGCGCGCCTACCGATTCACCGTGGAGAGCTCGATCTACCTCGGAGCGGCGGCGACCGGCAAGGGCCTCGGCACCGATCTGCTCGGTGAGCTCATCGAGCGCTCGAAGGCCGCCGGGCTCAAGGAGATGCTGGCCGTCATCGCCGACAAGGGCGCCGAGTCGTCGATCGCCCTCCACGAGAAGTTCGGGTTCACCGAGGTGGGCCGCATGGGCCGTGTCGGCTTCAAGTTCGGCCGCTGGATCGGCACGGTCCTCCTCCAGAAGTCCTTGAAGCGCTGAACCGGTCGACACCCTTCGACGGGCTCAGAGACCGGAACGGCCGGGGAACGGGGACCACAGGAGAGCGCCGCCTCTAGGCTGGTCGCATGGCGGAACTCCATGAGCTGACGGCGCTCGAGCAGTGGCAGGCGTTGCAGCGGGACGAAGTCTCACCGACGGAGCTCGCCCGGCACTACCTCGACCGCATCGAGCGCCTCGACGACGCGATCGGCGCCTTCACCTCGGTCGCCGCCGGATCGCTCGCCGAACGCGTGGAGGCGGTCGAGGCACTTCCTCGGACCGCACCGCTCTGGGGACTCCCGATCGGCGACAAGGACCTCGTGTCCCGTGCCGGTCAGCCCGTCCGCTTCGGGTCACGGCTCACCGCGGAGGTCGTGGCGACGACCGACGACGAGCTGGTCGGCGTCCTCGACCGGGCCGGAGCGGTGAGCCTCGGGAAGACCGCGACCCCGGAGTTCGGGCTCTACGGCTACACGGAGCCGCTCGACGGGGTGCCGACGCGGAACCCGTGGGCCCTCGACCGCGGAGCCGCGGGGTCGAGTGGCGGGGCCGCAGCCGCCGTCGCCGCGCGGCTCCTCCCGTTCGCCCCCGGCTCCGACGGTGGCGGCTCCGTCCGCATCCCGGCGGCCGCCTGCGGGCTCGTCGGCCTGAAGCCCACGCGGGGGCTCGTCCCCGCGGGCTCCGGTGTCGACCGACTCGCCGGCCTCGTCGTCCCCGGGCCGATCGCCCGGACCGTCGCCGACGCGGCGCTCCTGCTCGACGCGATGATCGAGCGCGTGCACGGACGCATCGACCATCACTTCACGCTGCGAGCACCCGACGCCGACGACGGACCCCTGCTCGGGCACGCCGTGCGCGGCGAGGGCCGGTTCCAGTTGGCGGTCCTCGACGGCTCACCCTGGGACAGCGCCTTCGAGCTGGCGGTGGACCCGGAGGCCCGCGCCGCCGTCGACGTCGCCACCCGGGCGTTCACCGCGATGGGGCACGGCCTGGAGGAGCTCACCCTTCGCGACGCCGAACGGTACCCGACCGACTTCACGACGATCTGGCAGGCCTCAGCGGCCGGTGTCCCGGCGTCCTCGGAGGCGGAGCTGGCGCTCCTCGAACCCATCACGAGGTCCCTCGTCGAGCGCGGTCGGGCGCTGCCGGCGACCCGGCTCATGGAGACGCTCGCCAGTCTCCACCGGTTCGAACGCAGCGTCCTCGCGCAGTTCGCGCCGTTCGACGCGATCATCACGCCGGCGCTCGCCCAGACACCACGGCCGATCGGGTGGTACGACCAGGACTCGCCCGAGCTGAACTTCGAGCAGCAGGTGCGCTACGCGCCGCACACCTCCTTCGTGAACGCGACCGGCCTGCCGGCCATCACGCTCCCGGTCCACGAGACGTCCGAGGGGCTGCCGATGGGCGTCCAGCTGATCGGGCGTCCCGGAGGCGAGGCCACCCTGCTCGCCCTCGGTGCGCAACTGGAGCGGCGACTGCGTTGGCAGGACCGCGTCCCGTCCGTCGCCCGCTGACCGATCGTCGCCCGGTGGCGTATGACGGGATGTGACACCGCGGCCGGACCTCGTCCCTCCCGCTGCGCCTAGGGTGCTGAGGCGGCCCGGTCCGGACGGACCGATCGCCGCTCCACCGGAGGAGTCGATCATCAGCGAACAGTCCAGCCCGACGCGGTCCAGCCCCAAGCAGCTCATCCTCAACCTGTTCGAGATGAACTGCGTGAGCCACATCACCCACGGCCTCTGGCGCCTGCCGGACAACCGACGCGACCAGTACACCGACATCCGGTACTGGACGACACTTGCCCGGACAGCGGAGGCGGGCGGGTTCGACGCGATCTTCATCGCGGACGTGGTCGGCGCCTACGACGTCTTCCGCGGCGGCCCGGCCGACGCCCTGCGTGAGGGCCTGCAGATCCCCAACAACGACCCGCTGCTCGTCGTCCCCGCGATGGCCGCCGTGACCGAGCACCTCGGCTTCGGCATCACCTTCTCGACGAGCTACGAGCCGCCGTTCGCCTTCGCGCGTCGCATGAGCACCCTCGACCACCTGACGAACGGCCGCGTCGCGTGGAACATCGTCACCTCCTACCTGCCGAACGCCGCACGGAACTTCGGCCTCGCCGAGGAGATCCCGCACGACGAACGGTTCGCGATCGCCGAGGAGTACCTGGACGTCCTCTACAAGCTCTGGGAAGGGTCCTGGGACGACGACGCCGTCATCCGCGACCGGGAGGCCGGCGTCTACTCCGACCCCGACAAGGTGCGGTACATCGATCACGTCGGGCGCTACTTCCAGGTCGCCGGACCGCACCTGTCCGAGCCGAGCGCGCAGCGGACACCGCTGCTCTACACCGCGACCGCCTCACCGGCCGGCATCGCGTTCGCCGGACGGCACGCCGAAGCCGTGTTCACGGGCGTGCGGGGTCCAGGTGGTGCAGGCCCCCTCCTGGAGCGGTTCCGTGCGGCAGCGGCCGACAACGGACGCGACGGGGCCGCGCTGAAGATCGTCGTCCAGGCCGCCGTCATCGTCGCGCGGACGCAGGAGGAGGCCGAGGCCAAGGCCGTGCAGTACCGCGAGCATGCGAGTATCGTCGGCCGGTTCGTGCACGCCGGGCTGCCGTTCGACCCGCTGGCCCACCCGGAGGACCGGACCGTCGCCGAGGCGCTCGCCGCAGAGGGGGTCCCGGCGGACGCCCTGCCGCCGCAGGTGACGGCCGGCACCGTCGGCGAGTTCATCGTGCGGGTCGGCAGCGACCTCGAACGGGACTTCTTCGCCGTCGGCACCCCCGAGGTCGTCGCCGACGAGATCGAGCGATGGTTGGACGAGGTCGGTATCGACGGGATCAACCTGCGGCAGTACCACAGCCTCGACACGCTCACCGATTTCGTCGAACTCGTCGTGCCGGAGCTGCGTCGTCGGGGACGACTGCGCGACGCGTATCGACCGGGGGAGACGCTCCGTGAGCGCCTGACGGGCGGAGCGGCCCGGCTCCCGGACGACCACCCGGCCGCCCGGTATCGCGGAGGACGGAACCTCGGCGACCAGCACGAGAGGGCGCTCGACGGTCACACGGCGTCATCGAGGGAACCCGCGGGAAACCTGTCGTAACAGAGCCGCGGGGTGGCCCGGTGTGCCGACCAGGATGGGCAACCACACCGGCACAGCACCGGACCACCCCGACCCACAGGAGTACCCGTCATGACCCGAACCACCAGACGGCGAGCACGACTCGCCGCCGCAGCCCTCGTCGCCGTGAGCATCGCGCTGACCGGCTGCTCGGCGGCGTCGGCCTCGTCCGACGCGGACGGTGGCAGCCTCACCTACCTCGACGCGGAGATCCCCACCTCGGCGCAGGTGCAGGAGGCGGGCACGTGGCAGACCCGTGCGCTCCAGCAGAACATCACCGACCGCCTGCTCTACCGGAACGCGGAGACGGGCGAACTCGAACCGTGGATCGCCGACTCCTGGACCGTCAGCCCCGACGGTCTCACGTACACCTTCGTGATCCGTGACGGCGTCACCTACAGCGACGGCACCGCCGTCGACGCCACGAGCGTCGCGAAGAACCTGAACTGGCAGTCGACCGGCGACGAGGCGAAGGGCACGACCCCGAACGCGCAGTTCCCGCCCGGTCTCGTCGCGACGCCGGACGACGCGACCAGCACCGTCACCGTCGTCCTCGCCGCACCCTACGCGCCCTTCCTCAACGTGCTCACCGGGTGGGGATCCGGGCTCGTCGCCGACGCCACGATCGACGCGAGCAAGGAGGAGCAGTCGAAGTTCGTGAACCTCATCGGCTCGGGCCCCTTCGTCGTCGCCTCCGAGACCTACGGCAAGGAGATCGTGCTCGACCGTCGTGAGGGGTACGCCTGGGCCCCGCCGTCCTCCCCGAACCAGGGCGAGGCGCACCTCGCCTCGGTCACGGTCATCCCCGTGCAGGAGGACAGCGTCCGGCTCGGCACCCTGAAGTCGGGCGAGGCCGACGTCATCCGCTACGTCCAGCCGAGCGAGGAGCAGGGGCTCGTCGACGCCGGCTACGACATCGTGTCCAAGACGGGTGTCGGTCTCAGCAACCAGTGGTTCCTCCGCAGCCAGGCGCCGTTCCTCGACGACGTCGACGTCCGCAAGGCGCTGCTGCACGCGATCGACCGTGAGCAGATCATCGAGACGCAGTACACCGACAGCTGGACGCCCGCGACGTCGGTCCTGTCGCCGGGCACCTTCGGCTACGTCGACGAATCGGCGAAGTTCGCCTACGACCCGGATGCGGCGAACCGCCTCCTCGACGGCGCCGGCTGGACCGAGCGCGACGCGGACGGCTACCGCACGAAGGACGGCGAGCGGCTCACGGTGAAGACCTACATCGACGTCTACGACAACACGGCGAAGAGCCTCTTCCAGCAGATCCAGAACCAGTTCAAGGACGTCGGGATCGAGCTGTCGCTCAACGAGCTCGACTACTCCACCTACTGGGCGACCGCGTTCGCGGACCCGGAGGTCGGGGCGCTCCGGGTCGGTTGGCCGCACCCGGACCCCTCGAAGGGCCTCAGCGAGTACTACAGCAAGGACGGCTCAGACCTCCTCGGTCTCGCCGGCTCCGACACGACCCTGCAGTCGCTGCTCGACGCGCAGAACGCCGCGACCGACGACGACACCCGTGCGGCGATCCTCGGACAGATCCAGGACCACCTGATCGACCAGGCCTACGTCGTCCCGATCCTCAACGACAGCCAGGTGTTCGTCACCCAGCAGCGGGTGAAGGGCTTCTCCCTCACCGACGGCGCCCTGCCGGAGTTCTACAACACCTCGATCGAGGACTGAGCGAGCGGGAGGGCCGTCGATCGGACGGCCCTCCCGTCTCCGGTCCCGTCCCTTCCGAGAGGAGGCCCCACATGTCCAACCAGCATCCGAACGTCAGCGCGGCGGACACGCGACGCCGGCAGTACCGCGACTACGTGATCAAGCGCGTCGCCCAGGCGCTCCTCGTCATCGCGCTCGTCTACACGCTCGTCTTCTTCACCCTCTTCGTCCTGCCCGGCGACCCCATCGAGAACAAGCTGACGAGTCCGCTCAACCCACTGCCCCCGTCCGCCGGCGAAGCACTGCGGGCGTACTACCACTTCGACCTGTCGCCGCTCGAGCAGTTCACGCTGACGGTCGGGCGGCTCCTCCACGGGGACCTCGGCTACTCGCTCGTGAGCGGTCGTGCCGTGTCGGACCTCGTCGCGCAGGGCTTCTCGGACACGATCGTGCTCGCGGGCGTGGCGTTCGTCATGACGATCGTGCTGTCGCTCGCGATCGCGCTCACCGCCGTGTACGCCCCCGTCAGCGCGATCAGGAGCATCGCGGCATCGGCGCCCATCGCCTCCATCTCCGCGCCGAGCTTCCTCATCGGCTTCGTGCTCCTCGCGATCTTCTCCTTCCAGCTCGGCTGGGTGTCGTCGGTGCGCGATCAGGGCTTCGTGTCCTACGTGCTCCCGGCGCTGACCCTGGCGCTCGCCGTCAACGGTCCGTTGACGCAGGTGTTGATCCAGGGACTCCGGAAGGCTGCGGACGAACCCTTCGTCACCGTGCTCCGTGCGAAGGGGACGAGCGAGGTCCGGATCGCCCTCGGCCACGTCCTGAAGAACGGTGCGATCCCGTCGATCACGATGCTCGCCCTCGTCGTCGGAGAGCTGCTGGCCGGTGCCGTCGTCGTGGAGGCCGTGTTCACCCGCACCGGCCTCGGATTCATCACCTTCGAGAGCGTGCGCGATCAGGACACCCCGGTGATCCTGGCCGTCGTCATCCTCATCTCCTCCATCTACGTCGGCATCGATCTCGTGACCGACCTCGTCTACCCCGTCCTCGACCCGCGCATCGTCCGCCCGGGGCATGGGCGGTCCCGACGCTCCCGCCTCGCCAGGCCTGCTGTCGCGACAGCGGCGGCGACGGGGACGGCGGTACCCGGCGGTATCCCGACGAAAGCGAGCGTGGACGCATGAGCCTCCGACTCCAAGCGGACCGCGACGTCACCGCGGCCGACGACGGACCGGACGCGTTCCGTCGACTCCTCGGCCGCCTCGGGGTCGCGGACGTCCTGGCGATCATCGTCGTCGGTCTCGTCCTCGTGTCCGTGATCGCACCCGGCCTCCTCACGCCGTACGACCCGCTCGAGCCCGACGACGCCAACGCGCTCGCCGCACCATCGGTCGCGCACTGGTTCGGAACCGACTCCCTCGGTCGCGACCTGCTGTCGCGGGTGATCCACGGCACCGGTCGGACCCTGCTCGGCTCGGCGGTCGCCGTCCTCATCGGTCTCGGCGCCGGCACGGTCCTCGGGCTCGTCGCCGCGTCGTTCGGCGGTCTCGTCGACGCCGTCATCAGCCGGATCGTCGACGTGCTGCTCTCGATCCCCGGGCTGCTCCTCGCGATGGTCGTCGTCGTGGCGCTCGGCTTCGGCACCCTGAACGCGGCCGTCGCCGTGGGGATCTCCTCGATCGCGGCGTTCACCAGGATCATGCGCTCCGAGGTGCTGACGGTGAAGGACCTGCCGTTCGTCGAGGCGAGTCACCATCTCGGCGGTTCGCGGGCGTACGTCCTCGCGAAGCACGTCTTCCCGAACTCGTACTCCGCGGTGCTGTCGCTCACGGCCCTCCAGTTCGGCCTCGCCATCATCTGGATCTCCTCGCTCAGCTTCCTCGGGTACGGAGCCCCACCGCCCGACCCGGAGTGGGGCCTGCTCGTCTCCGAGGGTCGTCAGTACGTCGTGTCCTCGCCGTGGCTCGTCGTCGTCCCGGGCCTCGTGATCGCCGTCACCGTGCTCGCCATCAGCCGTCTCAGCCAGCTCACCCGCGAGAGGACCACCGCATGAACCAGGCAGCCCTGCAGCACAGCTCACTCCACGTCGTCGACGCGGCTCCGGTGCCGTTGCTCGTTGACGGGCTCGCCGTCGGGTACCGGACGCGCGGCTCGAGGGGGCCGACCGACACGGTGCGCGACGTGTCGTTCCAGGTCGGCCGCGGCGAGACGGTGTCGCTCGTGGGTCAGTCCGGTTCGGGGAAGAGCACGATCGCCCGGGCGGTCGCGGGACTCCTCCCGGGCAACGGCTCGGTCACCGCCGGTCGGGTCGCGGTCGCCGGACACGAGGTCGCCGACTTCTCCCGGAAGCAGTGGCGCCCCCTGCGCGGCTCGACGCTCGGTTTCATCCCGCAGGATCCGCTGAGTTCACTCGACCCGCTGCAGCGGATCGGCGTGCAGATCGCCCAGGCGGTCCAGGTGGCGGGCGACACCCCGCGCTCGGAGGTCCCCGCGCGCGTGATCGAGTTGCTCGAGCACGTGGGCATCCGTCAGGCCTCGGCCCGCGTGCGGTCCTACCCGCACGAGCTCTCCGGCGGGCAGTTGCAGCGGGTGCTCATCGCGATCGCCATCGCGGCGAGGCCCAAGCTGCTCATCGCCGACGAACCGACGTCCGCGCTCGACGTGACCGTCCAGCGGCGCATCCTCGACCTCCTCGACGGCCTCCGGGAGGAGCTCGGGCTCGGGATCCTCTTCATCACCCACGACCTGGCGCTGGCGCAGGAGCGCAGCGACGCGATCGTGGTCCTGCAGGACGGGAACGTCCGCGAGTCCGGTCCGGCCGAGGAGGTGTTGCTCGCACCGCGGCACCCCTACACGGTGGGGCTGCTCTCGGACTCACCCGCATCGTCGCCGCTGCGCTACCGGGAACGCATCCGCGCTGCGGCCGAGCAGGTGCAGGCGGAGCAGCGCGGCGGGACGATCGTGCCACCCGCCGTGGTCGAGGTGTCGCACGTGTCGAAACGGTACGGGCGCGATCCCCAGACGCCGCCCGCACTTGACGAGGCTTCGCTCGTCCTCCGCCCGCGCTCGATCCACGCGCTCGTGGGCGAGTCCGGGTCGGGCAAATCGACACTCGCCCGCATCGTCGCCGGGCTCACCGCCTTCGACGACGGGTCGGTGCGGGTGGCAGGCCGGGAGCTGCCACGAGACAACGCCGTCGCCAACCCCTTCGCGCGCGACCTCCAGCTGGTCTACCAGAACCCGCTCTCGGCGGTCGATCCGCGGTACACCGTCGGACAGATCATCGAGGAGCCCCTGCGGATCCACGGGGTGCGGAGCGCCGCCGAACGCCGGCGCCGCGTCGCGACCATCCTCGATCAGGTGGCCCTCCCCACGAGTGTGCTGGGGCGTCGTGCACGGGAGGTGTCGGGCGGTCAGCGCCAGCGGGTCGCACTCGCGAGGACGCTGGTCCTCGCGCCGACGGTGCTCGTCCTCGACGAGCCCACCTCGGCGCTCGACGTCTCGGTGCAGGCGCAGATCGTCGAACTGCTCCTCGACCTCCGGGACGAGCACGCGCTCAGCTACCTGTTCATCTCGCACGACCTCGGTCTCGTCCGGCAGATCGCCGACGAGGTGACGGTGCTGTCGACCGGGCGCGTCGTCGAGTCGGGTCCGGCCTCGGCCGTCCTCGGGCATCCGCAGCACGCGTACACTCGGGAGCTGCTCGACGCGGTGCCGCGGTTCGACGTCGAGCGGCTCGATCCGAGCCGGTTCGAGGCCGTCGGATGAGCGCACCGACCACGGAGCCACGCACGGAGGAGACCATGTCACGATCGTTCGACGACCTCGTCGCCGAGGCCGACGCCGCCTCGGTCGACGGATGGGACTTCTCGTGGCTCGACGGCCGAGCCAGTGAGGCGCGCCCCTCCTGGCGGTTTTCGGAGCTGCTCGGGAGACGTCTGGCCGACGTCCCGTCCTCGCTCGATCTCGAGACCGGCGGGGGAGAGGTGCTCGACACGGCGCCGGTGCTTCCACCGCTCGCGGCCGCCACCGAGTCCTGGCCACCGAACCTCGCCCGAGCCGCCGCCCGCCTGCACCCGCGCGGGGTCGTCGTCGTTCGCACGGAGGAGGGTGCTCCACTGCCGTTCGCGGACGACTCGTTCGCGCTCGTGTCGAGCCGGCATCCCGTCGCTGTGGACTGGGCCGACGTGGCGCGGGTGATCGCGCCGGGAGGAGGCTACCTCGCCCAGCACGTCGGACCGGCGAGCGTGTTCGAACTCGTCGAGGCCTTCCTCGGCCCGCAGCCCGAAGCCGTCCGTCGAGCACGTCACCCTGATGACGAGGCCGACGGCGCCCGCGCCGCCGGACTCGAGATCGTGGAGCTGCGGACCGAACGGCTGCGGATCGAGTTCCACGACGTCGGTGCGATCGTCTGGTTCCTGCGCAAGGTGATCTGGATGGTGCCCGGATTCACCTCCGCGCGGTACCTCGACCGCCTGCAGGAGCTGCACCGTTCCCTGCAGGAGGACGGCCCGTTCGTCGCGCACTCCTCCCGAACCCTCATCGAGGCCCGCAAGCCCGCCCGGTGAGCAGCCCTGCCGAAGCGCCCTTCGACAGGCTCAGGGATCGGGACACCTCAGGGATCGGGACACCTCAGGGACCGGGACGCGTGCAGGACTGGAGCACGGGAGGCGGTCCTCCTACGGGCGGGTGACGCGCGATCCCGACGTAGGCTCGTCGTGACAGCGGGCGGAGGACGATCGAGTGACGGACAGCGGTACCGGGCGACGTCCTGTCTCCCGTCTGCGCACACGGTTGCTCGCCGGCCTCCGGGCGCGCATCCTCTCCGTCTTCGCCGTCGAGCAGGACCGTCCGCCGCAGTGGACGCTCGATCTCGAGGACGGAACCGACACCGGCCACTTCGCGCCCGAGTCTGCGGCCTGGGTCGTCCACGGCGGGGTCGAGACGATGGTCGCCGGTATCCGGGCGCTCCTGCTGCAGGCCGCCCACCCGGGCGCCCTGGCCGGTGTCCACGACTGGTCCCGATACCGGGAGGACCCCCTCGGTCGGCTCGACGGCACCATTCGTTGGATCTTCACCGTGACGTACGGCGATCGCGAGACGGCGCGGCGGACGAGCGACTACGTCCTGAAACTTCACGAGCGAGTGGTGGGCGAGTATCTTGACGCGCACGGAGTCGCCCGGCCCTACGCCGCCAACGACCCCGACCTCTTGCGCTGGGTCCACCTGGCCTTCACCGACGCCTTCCTGAGCGTCCGGCGGACCTGGGGTGGTCCGATCCCCGGCGGACCGGACGCCTACGTCTCCGACTGGGCGCTCGCCGGGGACCTCATGGGGGTCGTCGACCCACCGCGGTCCGCCGACGAACTGGCGGAACAGCTCCGGGGCTACCTCGATCGGGGCGAGCTCACCGGTGGTCCCCGGGTGACCGAGACCCTCACCTTCCTCCGCCGACCGCCGCTTGAGCGGTCGCTCCTCCCGGCCTACTCGGTCCTGTTCGCCGGGGCGGTCGCGACGATCCCGCCCGAATACCGACGCATCCTCGGGCTCCGCACCGCCCACCTCGGGCCGATCCCGCTGCCGGTCGTGCCGGCGACGCGCGTCGTCCTCTGGGTCATCGGGCTCGTCCTGCACGGTGAGTCCCCGAGTCAGCGGGCCGCCCTGCGCCGGCACCGGCGGGTCACGCGCGATGCCGGCTGAGGTAGTCAGGACCGATGGGCGGGTCGCAGTCGACGGATGATGAGGAGCGCTCCGCCGCCCAGGAGGGCGAGCAGGGCCGCCGTGATGGCGCCGATGGTCCAGCCGGTACCGGTATCGGCGAGTCCGTTCGACGCTGCGGACGTTCCGATTCCGCTTCCGTCTGAGCCAGAACCCGTGTCGCCCGAGCCAGAGCCCGTGTCGCCCGCGCCAGGTCCGCCGTCGTCGTCGCCGGGACCCTGGTCGACGACCGAGAAGGTCACGACGGCCGTCGCGTCACCCGCCACACCGTTGACGGAGAACGCGACCGTGGCTTCACCCGGGGTGGAGCCCGCAGTGAGCGTCGCGCCGTAGGTGCCGTCGCCGTTGTCGATGACCTCGGACAGTGCGCCGAGGGAGGCGCTCAGCACGACGGTGTCGCCGCCGACCTCCAGGGGGATGCCGTCGGACCCCAGCAGGGAGACGACGACCGAGGACTCGGAGGTCCCGTCGGCGGGTATTTCGACGGGCGTCGCCTCGATGGTCGACGAGGCCGCTGCGGCGGTGCGGATGTACTCGAACGCCTGAGGCGTCGTGTAAACGGGTGCCCCGCTCTGGACGCCGCTCGACCAGGCGGTCGTCACGATCACGTCGACGAGACCGGCAGCGTGGGGCGGGGTCATGGCGGCGACCAGGCCGGGGGACGGCACGGCGATGTCGGTTCCTGCGATCCCGTCGAATGAGACGCCGACCGGGCTGAGCGGGACCGTGTCAGACCGTGTCGGTGTCCGCTCGGTGTTCCCGTTCACACCAATACCGAGCTGGCCCGACTGGTTGTTCCCGAAGCCGAAGAGCTCGCCGTCCGTGGTCAGCGCGAAGGAGTGCGACCGTCCGGCCGCGACAGCGATGACCGGAGCAGAGGAGAAGCCGGTGATGTCGGTGGGCAGGGGTCGCATCGCGGTTGTACCGTCGCCGATCTGTCCATTGCTGTTGTAGCCCCACGTGAACACCCGGCCGTCGATCGTCCGAGCCAGGGAGTGTGCTTCACCGGTCGCGATCTCGTCGACGACGACGCCGTCCAATGCGGGCACCGGCGTCGGTTGCCGTCGCACAGTGTTCCCGTCGCCGAGGTTCGACCCGCGGCCCCAGGTCCAGACTGCACCGGCCTCGGTGAGGACGGTAGTGGCCTGGAAACTGGGATCGACATCCTTGACCGGGACGCCCGCGAGTGTCGTGACGTTCGTCGGGGTGGGCTGCCGCATCGCGGTACCCTCACCGACCTCGCCGTAGGAATTGTCGCCCCATCCCCACAGACTCCCGTCGACCCCGACGGCGAAGGAGGTGAGGTACTTCGATGCCACGCGGGACGCCGGCACCGGCAGGGGGACCTGGACCGGGAGGTTCTGTTGCTGCCGGTCGCCGGTCCCCAATTGATCGCCGAGTCCGGAGCCCCAAGCCCACACCGTGCCGTCGGACGCGACGGCCATTGAGTGGACGGACCCGGCTCCGACGTCGATGATGTCCCGGTCGGCGAGGGCGGTCACCTCGACCGGACGGGTCTGATTCGCCGTGTCGTCGATTCCCAATTGGCCCGATGAGCCGAGCCCCCAGGTCCAGACGGAGCCGTCGACGCCGCGGACGATGGCGAACCGGTCGCCGGCTTCGACCTCGGCGATCGGCGGGAGGCCCTCGACCCGGACGGGCGTGAGCTGCGCCCTCGTCGTCGTGCCATCGCCAAGTTCGCCGAGCGTTCCGTCGCCGAGGGACCAGACCGATCCATCGGAGTCCAACTCGAGGGTGAAGTAGAGCCCGGATGCGATGGAGGTCACGGTCGAGGAGACTCCTGGTGCCGGGGTCTCGATCCGTGTGCCTCCCGTGTCGGGTCCGCTCGCCGGCGTGACCGCCTGCGCGGCAATGGGGGTCAGAAGGGCCGCGGTCACGGTGGCGACGGCCGCTGTGGCAGCAGCACGACCGGCGAGGCGCGGACGGGGGAGAGTGGAGGTGCGCATGAGTTCCTGTCGGGGGAGGTGAGCGTTCTACCGCTTCGGATACCTCTAGTAAACCACAGATATATATTACGCTGACATGCTCTGGCATATTTCCAAGCTGAACGGCAGCGGTCGGCACGGACCCGTCCCTCCGGTCGCGGCGGCTCCGCCGCCCGCTCGCGCGTCAGAGGCGGGGGACCGAGGCGAGGAGCTGCGTCGTGTAGGGGTGCGACGGACGACTGAGCACCCGCGAGACCGGGCCCTCCTCGACGATCGCGCCGTCACGCATCACGACCACCCGGTCGCAGAGGTGCTGCACCACGCCGATGTCGTGCGACACCAGCACGATCGCCAGCCCCAGTTCCTCGCGGAGACGGCCGAGCAGCTCGAGGATCTGCGCCCGGACGGTCACGTCGAGCGCACTGAGCGGTTCGTCGCCGACGAGGAGGCGCGGGCGGTGCACGATCGCGCGCGAAAGCGCGATGCGCTGCCGCTGACCACCCGAGAACTCGTGCGGGAAGCGGTCGGCCGCGTCGGCCTCGAGCCCGACGAGCCGGAGCACCGCGCGGACCTTGGAACGGTGGTCGCCCTCGATCCCGAGCGCCGAGAGCGGCTCGGCGACGATCCGCCCGACGCTCATGCGCGGGTCGAGCGACGCGTACGGGTCCTGGAACACGACACCCGTCTGTCGACGGAACCAGTGCAGACTCCTGGCGCTCGCGGTGGCGCTGACGGGACGGCCGTCGAACGCCACGGACCCGGAGCTCGGGGTGTCGAGCGCGAGCAGGAGGCGGACGAGCGTCGACTTGCCCGACCCCGACTCACCGATGATGCCGACGGCCTCACCGGGGGCGACGACGAGGTCGCTCGGGTGGAGCGCGATGGTGCGGCTCGGGCGCTGGAAGAGCGACTCCCGCTGGTTGGTGTAGACCCGTCCGAGCCCCTGGGCGTGGAGCAGCGGCTCAGTCATCGTCCTCGCCCTTCCAGCTCATGGTCTTCGCGGCGGCCAACAGCCGCTGCGTCACGGGCGACACCGGCATCGACAGCAGTTGGGCCACCGGCCCGGCCTCGACGACCTTCCCCTGCGCGAGCACCACGGCGTCGCTGGCGATCCGGGAGAGGACCGCGAGGTCGTGGGTGATGAAGACGAGGGACGCCCCGGTCTCGCTCACGAGACGCTCGAAGAGGCCGAGGATCTCCGACTGGATGGTGACGTCGAGCGCTGTGGTCGGCTCGTCCGCGATGAGCAGGGAGGGTCCGCAGGCGAGGGCGATGGCGGCCGCGACCCGCTGGCGTTGTCCGCCCGACAGCTGGTGCGGGTACCGCCGGACGATGCGCTCGGGGTCGGGCAGACGGACCCGCGCGGCGAGTTCGACGGCCCGGTCGAGCGCTTCCCGTTTCGACAGCCCCTCGTGGATGCGCAGCGGCTCGCCGATCTGGCGTCCGATGGTGCGGATCGGGTTGAGTGCCGTCCGAGGTTCCTGGAACACGATCCCGATCTCACGCCCGCGGATGCGCGCGAGTTCGCGGTCGCCGCGGCCGAGGAGTTCCTCGCCCTGCCAGCGGATGCTGCCGCTCACCGAGGCGCCGTCGGGGAGCAGTCCGAGGATCGCCAGCGCCGTCAGCGACTTCCCGGATCCGGACTCGCCGATGAGGCCGAACCGTGCGCCCGCCGGCACGCTGAAGCTCACGCCGTCGACGACCCGGCGGCCACCGAGCGTGACGACGAGGTCCTGGACGTCGAGACTCATGCGGTCACCCCCTGGGGCGAGGTGGGGGTCGACGCGGGTCCGCGGCGACCGAGGGTCGGATCGGTCGCGTCCCGCAGGGCGTCTCCGAGGAGGTTGAGGGCGAGGACGGTGATGGTGATGGCGAGCCCCGGCCACAGCACCGACAGCGGGTGCACGGCGAGGTAGGTCTGCAGTTCACTGAGCATCCGACCCCAGGACGGGACACTGGAGGGGGCGCCGTAGCCGAGGTACGACAGGCCCGCCTCGGCGAGCACCGCGACCGCCATCGACCACGACAGCTGGACGATGAACACCGGTGCGACGTTCGGCAGCAGATGCCGCGTCAGGTTCCTCACCGGTCCGAGACCGGCGGCTTTGCCGGCGAGCACGTACTCGCTGTGCGAGACCCGGCGGATCTCGGGTCGGGTCACCCGGGCGATGTTCACGCCGAAGCTGATGCCCACCGCCCAGATGACGACCCACAGCGAGCCGCCGAAGACGGAGGCGATCATCATGGCGATGAGGAGGGTCGGGAACGCGATGAGGATGTCGATCAGCACCGCGACCGTCTCCCGGACCCAGCGCCGCGTGAGCGAACCGAGGGCGGCGAGGGCGACCCCGATGACCGTCGAGACGACTGCGGAACCGATCGCGACGGCCACGGTCACCCGCGCACCGACGAGCAGCAGGCTGAAGATGTCGCGTCCGACCTCGTCCGTGCCGAGCAGATGGGCCGGCGACGGAGCCAGCCACTTCGCGAACGGATCGGTGAGCTGGGGGTCGTACGGCGTCCAGAGAAAGGAGACGCCGGCGTTCAGGAGGAGCAGGGCGACCACGACGAGCCCGAACACGCCGGCCGGGCCGGACACGAGGGTGCGGAGTCCGCCTGATGCCGCGCGCCGACGCGGGTGATCCTGACGGGCAGTCATGTGGTCCGCTCCCGTTCTCGGAGTCGCGGGTCTGCGAGACGGTGGACGACGTCCACGACGGCACCGATCACGAGGACCACCCCGGTGAGGACGAGGAGCTCGCCCTGCACCTTCACGAGGTCGCGGTTGCCGACGTCGGCGACGAGCATGCGCCCGATGCCTGGCAGGGTGAAGAGCTGTTCGATGATGACGCTGCCGACGATGAGCCCGGCGATCTGGAGCCCGAGCACGGTGACGACCGAGAGGGCCACGTTCGGCAGCCCGTGGCGGATGAGTGCCTGCGAACGGGTCAGCCCCTTCGCCGCCGCCGTCCGGACGTAGTCCTGGCCGATCGCGTCGAGGGCGGCGGAACGGACGAAGCGCAGCAGGACCGCGCCCTCGACGACGCCGATCGTGAGTGCCGGGAGGAGGAGGGCGCGGATCGCCGCCAGCGGATCGTTCCAGCCCGCGCGCGGGAAGCCCTGCGCCGGGAGCCAACCGAGTACGACGGCGAAGAGGAGCACGAGCATCATGCCGGCCCAGACGACCGGGACGGCGGCGAGCCCCTGCGACGCGAAGGAGATGACGACGCCCGTCGCGCGGGTGCGCCGGACGGCCGCGAGCACCCCGAGCGGCACACTGAACGCGAGGGCGATCACGAGGGCCATGATGCCGAGCGGGACGGTCACCTGCGCCTTCTGGGCGAGTTCGCTGGCGACGGGGGTGCCCGTGATGAGCGAGTTCCCGAGATCGCCGCGGAGCAACCCGCCGATCCAGTCGAGGTACTGCAGGAGGACGGGCTGGCCGAGTCCCAATTGTTCACGGATCGCGGCGACCGCTTCGGGCGTCGCGTCCGTTCCGGCGATGACCTGGGCGACGTCGCCCGGGAGCACCCTGATGGTGAAGAAGATCAGGGCGCTCGCGGCGAGGAGCCCGACGAGGAGGAGTACCAGCCTCGTCAGGATGAACCGGGTCACCCGGTCACGGCGACCTTCGCCAGGTTGATGCGCGAGTTGACCGAGTCCACGGGGAAGCCGGTCACGCCGTCGCGCACCACCGTGAGGGTGATCGCGGTGTAGAGCCAGTCGGCGGCGTTGTCCTTCGACACGAGGTACGCCGCCTCCTTGAGCTTCTGGGCTGCGACGGCCGGATCGGTCGCCGCTACGGATTCAGCATAGAGCGACTGGACCTGCGCGTTGTCGTAGCCGAAGTAGTAGTTCGGGTTCGCCCAGTTCTGGAAGTCGCGTGCCTCGACGTGGTTCACGTAGCTGAGGTCGTAGTCCTTGTTCGTGTAGACGTCGTTCAGCCAGGTCGGGAACTCGACGCTCTTGACGGTGAGGGTGACGCCGATGGCTTTGAACTCGGACACCAGGACGTTGGCCACCGAGGTGCCGTAGAAGCTCGGGATCGTGAGCGTCAGGGACAGGTTCTCCTGGCCGGCCTGGGCGAGGAGCGCCTTCGCCTGTTCCGGGTCGTACTTCACGAGCTCGCTGAGGTTCTCGTAGCCCGGGTCGAGCTCGGGGATCGGTCCGTACTGCTCGACCGCGGCGCCGCCGACGGCCTCGACGATCGCGGCGTGGTCGATGGCGGAGCGGAGCGCCTGCCGGACGAGGGGGTCGTTCAGGGGAGCGCGCTGGTTGTTGAAGGCGAGGGTGTACTTGTCGGTCGTCTTGCCTTCGGTGATGCTGAACCCTTCGGCGCGGGTGATCTGGTCCTTGAGGTTCGCGTCGAGCGCCGTCTGCACGTCGAGTTCGCCGGCGAGGGTGGCGTTGACGGCGGAGGAGGCGTCGGGGATGTAGCTGAAGACGACCTCCTTGACCTTCGGAGCGTCGCCCCAGTACTTCGCGTTCCGGTCGAAGGTGATGCTGTCGCCCTGCTTCCAAGTCTTCAGGGTGAACGGCCCGGTGCCGTTGGCGGTCGTCGACAGGTCGTTGGTGGCGCCCGACTCCAGCACGAGTCCTGCGCGTCCGGTCAGGGTCCACAACAGGTTGGAGTCGGGCGAGGTGAGCTGCAACTGCACGGTCGAGTCGTCGACGGCCGTGATCGAGGCGACCTTCTGGAGCGCCACGTTGTCGACGAACGTCGGGTCCTGCTGCACCTGGGTGATGGAGTCGACGACGTCGGCCGCGGTCAGGGCGGCGCCGTCGTGGAAGGTCACGCCGTCGCGGAGGACGAAGGTGTAGGTGAGACCGTCGGCGCTGATGTCGTGGCTCTTCGCGAGCGTGTCGACGATCTGGTTGTCCTCGGTGCGGGACACGAGGCCCTGGTAGACGTTGTCGATGAGGATCTGATCGAGCGCGGCGCCGGAGGTGGTGCGGATGTTGAGGTCGGAGGGCTCCAGGACGAGACCGACCCGCAGGGTCGCGTCGGCGTCGGGCGTCGGCGTCGCGGCCGGGCCTGCGCAGCCGGTGAGGACGAGGGCGGCGCCGGTGACCGCGATCGCGGCGGTGAGGAGCTGACGACGCAGCTGACGATGACGCATGGAGGTCCTTTCGGGGATGCTGGAGTGGCCGGCATCTGGAGACGCACAACCGGTTCCGGGCAGCGGGCATTCCCGCCTAGGCCGCGTGAATACTGGACCGCGTCCGGAAAGCCGCATCGCTGGGGCTCCAGCGAGCGTACCCAGTCGACGTGTGTGGTGCCAGCCACGGTGTCAGGGGGCGTCACAGAGTGATCGGATCGTGATGTGCTCCGCCGCCTTGGAAGACCCGGGGCAGGGGATCGAAGTGAGCTTAGGCTCGCCTATACTGATCGCGTGAGCTATTTCGAGGATCCGGCGGAGTTCGCCGTCGCGGACGCACGCCACGTGCTGCTCGCGGGCGACGAGTCGTCGATCGGCGAGCTGGCCGAGGTCCTCGCGCTGCTCCCCATCTGCGCCCGCGGCCAGGTCTTCGTCGAGGTCGACGACGCCGCGTCGATCACCACCCTCGACTCGCCGGGACGCGTCGTCGTGACGTGGCTCGTCCGCGCAGCGCGTTCGGGGGAACCCGGAACGGGCAGCCGGTGCGCACACGGTCAGGCCGTCGCGCGAGCGACCCGGGCCTGGGCGAGCGAGATGCTCGACGTCGACGGACACGACGCGGCCGACTACCACGTGTGGATCGGCGGCGAGACGGAGCACCTCACGGGTCTCCGGAACGACCTCAGGATGACCCTGGCGAGCATCGGCGCACGTCAGCGCTCGAGCTCGGTCGAGCGCGCATCGCACTGACACGACCTCGCACCGGGCCGCACCGCACGGACGCCGCGACGCTCGTCAGCGGCGTTTCGGCAGGTAGCCTCCCGCTTCGAGACCGGCTTCGATCTCGAACCGGTTCCGGAGCGGATCACGACCGGCGATCGCGTACATCAGCGGGAAGAGCATGCCGTACCGCTGCCACTGCCGCTTGTGCACCGCCTCGTGTTCGAGCACCCGGGTCGACACGTTCCGGTCGGTGAGGTACACCCCGCCGACGCATGAACCACCTCGGCCGAACGTCCACGACGGCATCCCGCGGAAGACGATCATCCCGCCCCGCCGTTCGACCGGCCCGGTGCTCCAGACTGCGCCCCAGACGAGCCCGGTTAGCGTGGCGTACCAGTACCCGATCCGGCTGAGCGGTGAGTCGAGCCACGGGCCGCCGGAACGACGGCTCCGCGGCTGATCGACCTCGCCGGGACGGGTCACGCACCGCTCCGGTAGGTCTCGAGGAGCCGCAGCCAGATCTCACTCATCGTCGGGTAGGACGGCACCGCGTGCCAGAGGCGGTGCAGCGGCACCTCACCCACGACGGCGATCGTCGCCGCGTGGACGAGTTCGGCGACGTCCTGACCGACGAAGGTCATCCCGATGATCACGCCGCGCTCCTCGTCGACGACCATCCTCGCCTGCCCGGTGTAGCCGTCGGCGTGGAGGCTCGAGCCCGCGATGCCACCGAGGTCGTAGTCGACCACCCGGTGGTCGATCCCCGCCGCCTCGGCCTGCGCGGCCGTGAGTCCGACGGCGGCGACCTCCGGTTCGGAGAAGACGACCTGCGGCACGGCACGGTGGTCGGCGGTCGCCGCGTGGTCGCTCCACGGGCTGGTGTCGACGTCCTCGCCGTTCGCCCGTGCCGCGATGACCGCGCCCGCGGCGCGTGCCTGGTACTTGCCCTGGTGCGTCAGGAGTGCCCGGTGGTTGACGTCGCCGACGGCGTACAGCCAGTCGCTGCCGTGGGCGAGGAGCTGATCGTCGACCTCGATCCAGGCACCCGGTTCCAGGCCGACGGTCTCGAGCCCGAGGTCGTCCGTCCGTGGCGTCCGGCCGGTGGCCACGACGAGTTCCGCCGTCGTCACCGCATCCCGGTCGTCGAACTCGAGCGTGATGGCGCCGTCGGCGGCCCGGGAGACGGCGGTGGGGGAGGCGTGCACGATCGTCACGCCGAGCTCACGCAGGGAGGACTCGACAAGTTCGCCGGCGAACGGTTCGGTGTTGCCGAGCAGGCCACTGCGCGCGACGAGCGTGACGTCGACCCCGAGTGAGCGGTAGGCCGTCGCGAGCTCGACGGCGACGACGCCGCCACCGAGGAAGGCGACGGACGCTGGCAGGGTCTGGACGCTCGTGGCCTCGCGGCTCGTCCATGGCTCCACCGCCGCCAGCCCCGCAATGTCGGGCAGGAGCGCGGCGGATCCGGTGCAGACCGCGACGGCGTGCGTCGCCGTGAGCACGGTCGTCGAGCCGTCGGCGGCCGTCACGGTGACCTCGCGCTCGCCGGTCAGTCGACCGTGCCCACGCACCAGCTCGATGCCGGCGCCCTGGAGCCAATCGACCTGGCCGTCGTCCGACCAGTCGCTCGTGAACGAGTCCCGTCGCGCGAGGACCTTGAGCGGGTCGAGCGCGGTGTCCTCGGGGATGGCTCCACCCGTGCGCTTGGCGGCACGCAGGGCGGCGCCCGATCGGATGAGGGCCTTGGACGGCATGCAGGCCCAGTAGGAGCACTCACCGCCGACCAGTTCGCTCTCAACGATGACGACGCTCAGACCGCTCTTGTGGGCGTAGTCGGCGACGTTCTCGCCGACGGGTCCGGCTCCGATGACGACGAGATCGACGGTACGGCTCATGGGGTGACTCCTGTCGGGTTGGTGCTGTCGGGCTTCGGTTCGCGACTGATCGCGCCGATGATGCGGAGGATGGTGCCGAGGTCGTCGGCTGCGGCGTCGGGGGAGCCGGGGGAGAAGCCCGTGACGCCGGCCCCGGCGAAGCCGAACCGCGCGCGGAGCGCGGTGATGCAGTCCAGCAGGGTGCCGAGTTCGAGACCGAAGGGGACGGCCGAGCTGACGCCGGCGATGACGGCGGGGTCGAGGACGTCGACGTCCACGTGCAGGTAGACGCGGTCGGCGCCCGTCGCCTCGACGGCGGCGACCACCTCGGCGGCGCTCGTCATCACCGAGGAGACCATGGGGATGCCACGCTCCTCGATGTGGGCGAGTTCACCGTCGTCGAGGTCGCGCACCCCCACGAGGACGAGCCGGGCGGGATCGAGTGGGGCCTCGGGCAGGAGCATCGCGGCGCCTTCGCCGGTCAGTGCTCGGGCGACCATTCCGCTGAACGACCCGGACGGCGAGCTGAGCGGGGTGTTGAGGTCGCCGTGGGCGTCGAACCAGACGACGGCGATGCCGGGGTCGCGTCGGAGGGCCTCACCGACTGACGCGAGTTCGACGCCGCAGTCCCCACCGATGGTGATGACGGGCTCGTCGATCCCGACGAGCGCCTGACGTTGGAGTTCCGCGGTCGTCACGAGGGAACTGGCGCGCCGGATGTCGGTGTCGAGGGCCTCGCCGGCCTCCGTCGGCACGTGGACGAGTGTCGTGGCCGCCGTGGGCAGGTCGCCACGGATCGCCTCGGCTCCATCGATCAACTGCATGGCCCTGGACGAACCGGAGCCCTGCCACTGGGGGACGACGACGAACTTCGTCATGCGGTGCCTTCCTGGAGGTTGTGCGAGGGGGCGAGGGCGACGGGCCCTCGGGAGGTCCCGAGGGCCCGTCGGATCGGCACTACTGGCCGGCGTTCGGCGTGTACTCGGGGCCGGAGGACTCGATCGCGGGAGACGCGGAACCGCCGCCCTTCAGCGCGGCGAGGCGGGCCTCGACCTCGGTCAGCTCGCCGAGGTCCTCGAGGTCGTTGAACTGCGCGTCGAGACTCGAGGCGGCGAGCTCCTGCTGGCCGAGCACCTTCGCCTCCTCGCGGCGGATCTTGTCCTCGTAGCGGCTCAGGTCGCTCGTCGGGTCCATGATGTCGATGCTGCCGACCGCATCCGCGACCTTGCGCTGGGCCTCCGCGGTCTTGGCCCGGGCGACGAGCTCGCTGCGCTTCGTCTTCAGCTGCTCGAGCTTCGTCTTCATGCCGTTGAGGCCGTTCTTCAGCTGCTCGACGACCTTCGTCTGCGAGGCCAGCTGCGGCTCGGCCTGCTTGGCCTCGTTCTCGGCGCCGATCTGGCGCTGGAGCGCGATCTTCGCGAGGTTGTCGAACTTGTCGGCGTCCGCGGCGTTGCCCGCCTGACGGTATTCGTCGGCCTTGCGACTCGCGGCCAGCGCCTTGGTGCCCCACTCGGAGGCCGCCTCGACGTCCTGCTGGTGGTCCTGCTCGAGGAGCCGGAGGTTGCCGATCGTCTCGGCGATCGCGCTCTCGGCGTCGGCGATCGAGTTCGTGTAGTCCCGGACCATCTGGTCGAGCATCTTCTGCGGGTCCTCGGCGGAGTCGAGCAGCGCGTTGATGTTGGCCTTGGTCAGCTGGGCGATGCGTCCGAAGATGGACTGCTTCTCTGCCATGGTGTGGTTCCTCTCTCGTGTCCTGCTGGGTCGTGTCGGTCGGTGTCTGGTGATGAGGTGGGTGGTGCCGCGGATCAGAAGCGACCGCCGCCGCGTCGGGAACGGGTGCCGCCGCCACCGAAGCTGCCGGCGCTGCGTGAGCGACCGGAGCCGCCGCCGAACATGCCGCCGCCGGAACGGGACCCGCCGCCGCCGAGGACGGAGTTGATCAGGATGCCGCCGAGGACGGCACCGAGCATCCCGTTGCCGCCCTGCTGCCCCTGGCCGCCGCCGAACATGCCGTCGAGTCCGCCCGCCGACTGGCTCTGGAACTGCCCGAGGTCGGCCTGGGCGAGCTGCACCGCTTGACTCGCGAGCGAGTTGGAGCGCTGGGCGAGGGAGAGCGCCTGCGTCGGGTCGTTGGCGGCGAGGCCCTGGGCCTGCACGAGGGTGCGGCCGGCTTCGGCGAGGCGCGTCCGGGCCTCCGGGCCGACGGCTCCGCGCCGCGAGACGATGAAGTCCTCTGCAGCCGACACCTGCGCGCCCGCCGTCTGCAGGGTCTGTCCGAGGGCGGCTGCGGCGCGCTGTCGCTGCTCCGCCGCGGTGCGCACCCCTTGGAGAGCACCGTCGATCTGCGTGTTCGCCGCATCCAGGCGGGCGAGGAGGGCGATCGGGTTGTTCGGTGCGCCGAGCGCGCCGCGAACCTGGGAGACCGTCGCGGTGGTGCTCGCGACCGCCGCGGCGAGGGTGCCGGTCGGGTCCGGTTGGCCGCCAGCCGCGGCGACGTCTCCGTCCAATTCGGCCAGTCGGGCGGCGAGGTGCTGCTCGGCGGTCGTCAGGTCGGCCTGCAGCCGCTTCACGGCCCCGGTGAGCTGGGTGGCCTGGTCGAGCGCTTCCTCGGCGGCTCGGATGCCGACGGCGGCCTCGCCCGAGTCTCCGGCGGCGAGCCGTGCAGCTGCGTCCGAGATCGCCGCGGTGGCGAAGGCGAGACGCTCCGTCGCCTGCGCCGGGTTGTCGATCACGGTGATGAGGGCGTCGGGGCTGTAGCGCGTCTGCAGGGCGCGCACCGCGTCTTGCGCGGCCGTCACCGTCGGTCCGGCCGCGGCCGCCCTGGCTCGCAGCTCCTCGACCGCGGCGGGTGCGTTCTTCTCGAGCGCGCGGAGCTCGTCGAAGGAGGCTGCTTGTTCATCGAGCACGTGGTTCGCGTGCTCGCAGAGCCGGATGATCTGGAGGTTCCAGTCGCGCTGTTGCTGCTCGGTGTCCGGCTCGGCGTCGTCGAGCCGCTGCTTGAGCGCGAAGGCGTGTGCGAGGTCGTCCTTCGCTCCGGCGAGGGCGGCGGTGAACGCGGCCGTGGCCGGTTCGCCGTAGGAGGCGGTGGCGAAGCCGAGCTCCTCCTCGCTCGTCCGGACGGCGTCGTCGGTCTGGACGAGCGCACTGCCGGCGAGTCGTTCGAGCTCGGGGATCGGGGCGGTGGTCAGCGGGTCGACCGGTGCCCCCTGCTGGCCCGCGGTCACCGCGCCGTCGCCGTTCGCAGCGCGGCGTCGGCGGAGGAGGACGACCAGGAGGACGACGGCCACGACGGCGACGACCACGATCAGCAGGATGGTCAGCCACCCGGCCGAGCCCCCTGAGCCGCCACCGGTGCCTCCGATCGACCCGCCGCCGACGGCGGCGCCCAGGCCTTCGGCGGCAGCGACGCCGGCGCCGGCCCAGTCGTCGTCACGCAGCTGCGGCAGAATGCGCTGCTGCTCGATCTCGGTCAGCTGGTCACCGCTCACCGGTCCGCTGGAGTCGCCGGAGAGGTAGTAGGCGCGGTCCTCCGTCGCCACGGCCAGCAGGTACTGGTTCGGTCCGAGGTTGTTGTCCTTCGCGGTCCGGTTCGCCCAGGACTCGGCGTCACTCGGGTCGGTGAAGGTCGGTACGTAGACCACCCAGAGGTCGACGCCGTGATCCGCGGCCAGGTCGTCAACGGCCTTCGTGACCTCGGTGACCTCACCGCTGCTGAGGACACCCGCGCTGTCGCTCACGCGCCCGGCCCCGAGCTGCACCGGGCTCTCCGCCCAGGCGGCGGTGGCTCCCGCTCCGAGGAGCACGGCCACGCAGAACGCCCAGATCGATACCGCCCAGCGAACCCGCATCGGCCACCTCGTCACTCGTTCGGACCCTGGAGCCCCACCCCGCGGCTCGGTTCCGAGTCTAGGTCCGGGCCCTCGACATCTCTACAGCGGGCTCCCAGCGAGCGCACCGAACCAGAGCTGTGCTATACGGCGGTGGCGGGGCTTCGCCGACACCGACCGTGACGCTGTCACCGACCGTGACGGACTCTGTTACCGACCATGACGCGGCCACTCGCGCGAGGGCATCTGCCCGGCGAGACTGGTCGAGTCACCTCACGGAACCCCTGGAAGGAGCATCATGCAAGGACACGTCTCACCCATGCTGGCGCTCGTCGAGGTCACCAGGTTCCGTGAGGACGACCAGGCGTACCACGAGTACGTGCAGATCCTCGTCGGACGGACCATCGCCGCCGCCGAACGGGCCGGCTGGCGCGTGACCAGGTTGGCCGCGCACGACCTCGGCACCGAAGCACTCCTCGCCTCGACCGACGGGGCCTCCGCCGTCGTCATCATGGGTGGAGCCGACATCGATCCCGCCCAGTACGGCGGCACCGCCGGCTACCGCGCCGAAGGCCAGCACTTCCCCGAGGCCGACCGCGCCCAGCTCGCGGTCGCCCGTCGCGCCGCCGAGCGGGGCACACCGCTGCTCGGGATCTGCCGCGGACACCAGATCATCAACGTCGCCCTCGGTGGGACGCTCGTGCAGGACCTCGGTGAGCACAGCGCCCACCGCAACGAGGGTGTCCCGGTCGATGAGAGCATGACCCCGCACGAGGTCGAGCTCGACCCCTCGAGTGCCCTCGCATTCCGACTCGGTGCCCGTCACCTCCAGGTGCAGAGCGCCCACCACCAGTCGGTCGGTGAGCTCGGCGAGGGCCTGCGTGCCGTCGCCTGGGCCTCCGACGGCACCGTCGAGGCGATCGAGCACCGCACCCTGCCGATCACCGGCGTGCAATGGCACCCGGAGGACCCCGGCACCGTGGACGACCAGCTCGGGCTCCTGCTCGGCGGTCTCGCCCGCGAGGCTGAGCGCGCCGCAGCCTAGTCGGGGCGTGTCTCCGCACCGGGCGGCTTCGCATGCCAGGAGGACCTCCCGCTGCAGGCGACCCACCGCTCGACATGTCCCCGACTCAGGACGGCGTCGGCGTGTCGAGCCTGGATTGCGGCGTGTCGGCCGCGCCACGCCGAGGCCGTCCTGAGAAAGGTCGGAGGGTTGGTTAGCGTTGACGGGTGTTCGAAGACAGGTACGGTCAGGACGTCCTCGCGGGGGACTGGCGGAAGAAGAACCGCGTGGTGGCCCGTGAGGTCGAGGCGGTGACCGACCTCGTGGTCGAGGAACTCGGCGGCTTCTGCGGCGCGATCACGCGCGTCGAGGCGAAGACGGTCGAGCTCGAGGACTACCGCGGCAAGCGACGCGTGTTCCCCATGGGGGCGGGGTTCCTCCTCGAGGGTGAACCCGTCGTCCTCGTCGTGCCGAAGCGCGCACCGACGGGGCGGGCGCGCACCGCCTCCGGCTCCTTCGCGGTGGAGACGACCGCTCGGGTGGCTCGCGCGAGCCGCATCTTCGTCGAGGGTCGCCACGACGCGGAACTCGTCGAGCGGGTCTGGGGCGACGACCTCCGCGTGGAGGGCGTCGTCGTCGAGTACCTCGCGGGCGTCGACCACCTCGACGCCGCGCTCGCCGAGTTCCGGCCGGGCCCGGACCGCCGTGTCGGCGTCCTCGTCGACCATCTGGTTCCCGGCTCGAAGGAGCAGCGGATCGCCGACGCCGTCATGGCCGGACCGAACGGCCGGAACGTCCTCATCGTCGGGCACCCGTACGTCGACGTCTGGCAGGCCGTGAAGCCCGCCAGGGTCGGCCTGCGCGAGTGGCCGACCATCCCTCGCTCCATCGAGTGGAAGAAGGGCATCTGCCAGGCGTTCGGCTGGCCGCACGACTCGCAGGCCGACATCGCCCGGGCCTGGAAGCGCATCCTCGGTCAGGTCCGGACCTTCAACGACCTCGAGCCGGAACTCCTCGGTCGCGTCGAACAGCTCATCGACTTCGTCACCGTCGACTGACCCGCCCGCGCGACCGCCGCGGCTAGGAGGAGACCTGCCCCAGGGCGTCCTCGAGGACGGACACCGCGTCGCGGAGGAGCTCGTCGGACATGACCGCGCTCGGGAGGAGTCGCAGCACCGAGTCCCATGAGCCGGCGTCGAGCACGAGCACGCCCTGGGCGATCGCCGCGTCGATGACGGTCTGCAGTGCCGTGGGGTGCGGCTGCTTCGTGCCGGGGACGACCAACTCGACGCCGGCCATCGCACCGATGATCCGGACTTCGCCGACGATGTCGAACCGCTCGGCCCAGTCGCCCATGAGCGATCGCAGGGTCGCCTCCACCCGACGGGCCTCGCCCAGCAGGTCCTCGCGCTCGATGACCTCGAACGTCGCGAGCGCGGCCGCCGTGGACACCGGGTTGCCCCCGAAGGTGCCGCCGATGCCACCGGGCTGGACGGCGTCCATGATCTCGGCGCGCCCGGTCACGGCCGACAGCGGGAAGCCGCCGGCGATGCCCTTGGCGCTCGTGATGAGATCGGGCACGACGCCGTGGTGCTCGATCGAGTACCAGGCGCCGGTGCGGCCGATGCCGGCCTGGATCTCGTCGGCGACGAACACGATCCCGTTCTCGGTGCACCACTCGCTGATGCGCGCGAAGTAGCCGGGCGCGGGGATGACGATGCCGCCGTCGCCGAGGACCGGTTCGGCGAAGAACGCGGCGACCTCGCTCGCACCGATGTGCCGCTCGATGTAGTCGATCGTCACCTCGGCAGCCGCCGGTCCGTCGAGTCCGTCGCGGAAGGGGTAGGAGAGCGGGACGCTGTAGATCTCACCCGGGAACGGGCCGAACCCGAGGCGCTCGGGCGCCGGCCGGTAGGTCATCGCCATCGTCAGGTTCGTGCGTCCGTGGAAGGCGTGGTCGAGGGCGACGATCGCGCGACGTCCGGTGTACTTCTTCGCGATCTTCACCGCGTTCTCGACGGCCTCGGCACCGGAGTTCAGGAGGATCGAGCGCTTCTCGAAGTCGCCCGGCGTGATCTCGGACAGCTTCTCCGCGACGCGCAGGTAGTTCTCGTAGGGCGTCACGGTGAAGAGCGTGTGCGTGAGCTTCGTCGCCTGCTCGGCTGCGGCTGCGGCGACGTCGGGGTGGGCGTGCCCGATGGTCGTCACGCCGATGCCCGTTCCGAGGTCGATGATGTGGTTGCCGTCGACGTCCACGAGGATGCCGCCGGAGCCGTGGTCCATCCACACCGGCGCGAGGTTGCCGGCACCGCGTGACACCGCCCGGCGGCGCCGTTCCGTGAGGGCGAGCGATCGGGGGCCGGGGATGGCGGTCACGAGCTGGCGTTCCTGGGGCACGGAGTAGTCGATGGTCATGCAGGCCATGGTAGGCGCGCGTCCTCCGAGGATGCCTGGGGCCGACGGAGCGTCGCCGACGATTCCACGACATCTGGCGGTTGACTGGTGTTCACCAACCGTCCATGCGCGCTGCCTACCGTTGGCGGCGCTGAACAGCCGGACGACAGGGGATCGCGTATGGACGCCGACACCAGCACCGCCCTCCTCATCGAGCGGCAGCCCGCGCTGCTCGGTGGCGTGCGCGCACCGGCCGAGCGCACCCTCCTCGACGTCCTCCGTGACGTCGCCGCGTCGCACCCCGAGGCCTCGGCGATCGAGGACGCGGAGGGAGCGCTCAGCTACCGCGAGCTCGTCCTCAGCGCGGAGCGGGTCGCGGCCGGACTGTTCGCCGCCGGGGTCCGGCGCGGTGACCGGGTCGGTGTCCGGATCGCCTCGGGCACCCGCGACCTCTACCTCGGGATCCTCGGGATCCTGTTCACCGGAGCGGCCTACGTGCCCGTCGACGCCGACGACCCGGAGGAGCGGGCACGGCTCGTGTTCGGTGAGGCGGCCGTCGTCGGCGTCCTGGTCGACGGCGGTGTCTTCGAGCGTTCGCGCCGCGGAACGGAGGACCCGGCCGATGACGGCGTCGATCCCGAACGGGTGCAACTCGCGACGGGCGCGGCACCCCACCCGGGCACCCGGGCGATCCCGGTCCTCGAACCACCGCGACTCGACGACGACTCCTGGATCATCTTCACCTCCGGCTCGACGGGCACGCCGAAGGGCGTCGCCGTCTCGCACCGCTCTGCCGCCGCGTTCGTCGACGCCGAGGCGCGGATCTTCCTCCAGGCGGATCCCCTCGGCCCCGGTGATCGTGTGCTGGCCGGCCTGTCCGTCGCCTTCGACGCGTCCTGCGAGGAGATGTGGCTCGCCTGGGGACACGGCGCATGCCTGGTCCCGGCGCCGCGCTCGCTCGTCCGCAGCGGTATGGACCTCGGACCCTGGCTCACCGCGAAGGGCATCACCGTGGTGTCGACGGTTCCGACGCTGGCGGCGATGTGGCCCGCCGAATCCCTCGAGAACATCCGCATGCTCATCTTCGGCGGCGAGGCCTGCCCGCCGGAGCTCGCCGCCCGGCTGGCCGTGGACGGTCGCGAGGTCTGGAACACCTACGGACCCACCGAGGCCACCGTCGTCGCCTGCGCCGCGCTGTTGACCGGCGAGCAGCCCGTGCGCATCGGACTGCCGCTCGACGGCTGGGATCTCGCCGTGGTCGACGCCGAGGGCGTCCCGGTCGAGGAGGGCGGCGTCGGCGAGCTCATCATCGGCGGCGTCGGACTCGCCCGGTATCTCGACCCCGCCAAGGACGCCGAACGGTATGCGCCCATGCCGAGCATCGGGTGGTCGCGGGCGTACCGGAGCGGCGACCTCGTCCGCTACGAGGCCGCAGGACTCGTGTTCCAGGGGCGCGCGGACGACCAGGTGAAGATCGGCGGTCGGCGCGTGGAACTCGGAGAGATCGAGGCCGCCCTGCAGGCGCTGCCGGGCGTCTCGGGTGCGGCAGCAGCCGTCCAGCGCACCGTCGCCGGGAACGCCGTCCTCGTGGGGTACCTCGCGGTGCCCGACCGCGACGGGTTCTCCGTCGAGCGGGCGCTCGCCATCCTCCGCGAGCAGCTCCCGGCACCGCTCGTCCCGCTCCTCGCGGTCGTCGGCGAGCTGCCCACCCGCACCTCCGGCAAGGTCGACCGGGCCGCGCTGCCGTGGCCGCTCGACGCCGCCGACGGGGAGGACGCCTCGACCCTGTCGGGCACCGCCGCGTGGCTCGCCGAGCAGTGGACGGCCGTCCTCGGTGTCCGGGTCACGGCCGAGAGCGACAACTTCTTCAGCCTGGGCGGCGGGAGCCTGGCCGCCGCGCAGCTCGTCTCGCTCATCCGCACCCGAGACGCCGAGTTCACGGTCGCCGACATCTACGGCCACCCCCGACTCGGTGCGATGGCCGCCGAACTCGACGGCCGACGCCCCGAGCGTCGCAGCCGAGCGGCCGTCGCGGACCCCGTGCTCCCGACGCCGCTCGCGACCCAGTGGGCACAGACCCTCCTGGGTGTCCCGCTCCTCATCCTCGTCGGACTCCGGTGGCTCGTGTACCTGCTCGCCGGCAGTCGGGTCCTCGGCCTCGTCGCGGATGTCCCGTACCTCCCCATGGTCTCGTGGTGGTGGATCGCCCTCGGCTTCCTCGTGGTCATCACCCCGATCGGACGCATGGCGATCTCCGTGATCGCGGCGAAGCTCCTCCTCGTCGGCGTCCGCCCGGGCGACTACCCGCGCGGCGGCTCGGTCCATGTGCGACTCTGGCTCGCCGAACGCGTCGCCGACACGGTCGGCGCGGTGAGTCTCGCCGGAGCCCCCTGGATCTCGAGCTACGCCAGGGCGCTCGGCGCGAAGATCGGTGCCGACGCGGACCTCCACAGCGTGCCGCCGGTCACCGGGTTCCTCACCGTCGGGGCGCGCGCGTCGATCGAGCCCGAGGTCGACCTCCGCGGCTACTGGGTCGACGGCGACACGCTCCGACTGGGCCACGTCCACATCGGCGCCGAGAGCACGGTCGGCGCTCGCAGTACCCTGCTCGCCGGCACCCGGATCGGCAAGCGTGCGGAGATCGCTCCAGGATCGTCCGTTTTCGGCCGCGTCCCCTCCGGACACCTGTGGTCAGGGTCGCCCGCCGTCCGCGTCGGCAAGGCGAAGCCGGTGTGGCCGACCGAACGACCCCCGCGTCGCCGACGCTGGCTGTTCGCGTACGGCGCGGGATCGGCGCTGCTGTCGGTGCTGCCGTTCCTCGCCTTCGTGCTGGCGGCGGCGGTCGTGGCGGCCGGGGCGTCGGGCGCGACCAGTCTGCTCGAGTTCTCCTGGCGCGCGCTCCTCTGGGTGCCCGTCGCCACCCTCGTGTGGTTCGTCGTCCTGGCGATCAGCACGATCGGCCTGGTCCGGCTGCTCGGCCTCGGTCTCAGCGAGGGCTACTTCCCGGTGCGCAGTCGGGTCGGTTGGCAGGTGTGGGCCACGGAGCGGCTCCTGGACGCCGCGCGCACCCTCCTCTTCCCCCTGTACGCGAGCCTCTTCACGCCCGTCTGGCTCCGCCTGCTCGGGGCGAAGGTCGGGCGCAACGTGGAGGCGTCGACGGTGCTCCTCCTCCCGCGGATGACGACCGTCGGCGACGGTGCGTTCCTCGCGGACGACACGATGGTGGCCTCCTACGAGCTCGGTGGCGGGTGGATGCGGATCGCCGGTGCGTCCGTCGGCAAGCGCGCCTTCCTCGGCAACTCCGGCATGGCGGGCCCCGGCATGCACGTCCCCAAGAACGGCCTCGTCGCCGTGCTGTCGGCCGCACCGCGGAAGGCCAAGTCCGGCTCGTCCTGGCTCGGGAGCCCACCGATGCGGCTCCGGCGGCAGGTGTCCGACGCCGATCTCGACCGCACCTACGACCCGCCGCTCCGGCTCCGGATCGCCCGCGCGCTGTGGGAGCTCTGCCGCATCGTCCCCGTCATGGTGACGACGGGCATCGCGCTCCTGGTGCTCCTCGCCCTCGCCTGGTTCGCCGACACCTGGGGTCTCGGTGTCGCGATCGCCGTCAGCGGTGCCGTGCTCCTGGCCGCCGGCGCGGTCGCGGCCGGGATCACGACCGTCGCCAAGTGGGTCATCGTCGGCCCGATCCGCACGGGGGAGCACCCGCTCTGGTCCTCGTTCATCTGGCGCAACGAGGTGTCCGACACCTTCGTCGAGATGGTCGCGGCACCCTGGTTCGCGGCACCCGCCACCGGCACCCCAGCCCTCACCTGGTGGTTGCGCTCGCTCGGTGCCCGCATCGGTCGTGGGGTCTGGTGCGAGAGCTACTGGCTGCCGGAGGCGGACCTCGTCCGACTCGGCGACGGCGCGACGGTCAACCGGGGCTGCGTTGTGCAAACGCACCTGTTCCATGATCGAATCATGAGTATGGATCAGGTCGAACTCGCATCGGGCGCCACGCTCGGGCCGCACAGCGTCATCCTCCCCGGAGCGCGGATCGACGACGACGCGACGGTCGGACCGGCCTCGCTCGTCATGCGCGGAGAACGCGTCCCGGCGGGCACCCGGTGGAGCGGCAACCCGATCGGCCCGTGGCGCGAGGTGACGACGGCGGAGTACCGGGAGCCCCAGGTCGCGTCCTGATGGGGGAGGCTCTCGCCCGTCTGCGGAGCGCAGGCGACCCCTACACGCCCTCCAGCGGGAATCGTGGCTACCGCGTCGTACGGTACGAGCTCGAGCTCGACTACGACGTCGACCGCAACGCCCTGTCCGGGACGGCTCGGCTCAGCGCCGTCGCGACGGAGGAGCTCACGCGGTTCTCGCTCGACCTCGCCGCGCTGCGCGTCACCCGTGTCCAGGTCGACGGGGTCGAGGCGAAGCGGACGCACAGCTCGGGCAAGCTCACGCTGACGCCCCGGAACACCATCGCGGACGGCGCCGAGTTCTCCGTGGTCGTCCGGTACTCGGGTGCGCCCCGTCCCGTGCGCAGCCCCTGGGGCGAGATCGGCTGGGAGGAACTCGAGGACGGCGTCATCGTGGCGTCCCAGCCGTGCGGCGCATCGAGTTGGTTCCCCTGCAACGACCACCCCTCGGACAAGTCGTCCTATCGGATCAGTGTCACGGCGTCGTCGGCGTACACGGTCGTCGCCCCCGGAGAGCTGGTGTCGCGCGTTGCCCGCGCGAGCCGGACCACATGGGTCTACGAGCAGCCCGAACCGATGGCCGCCTACCTCGCGACGGTGCAGATCGGCCGGTACCAGCGGCTCGCCGTCAGCGCTCGGGTCGCGACGAGCACGGTGCCGGTCGTCGCACACCTGCCGCGCGACCTCACGGCGCGGTTCCGACACGACTTCGCCGAGCAGGTCGACATGCTGGCGTGCTTCGAGCGCGCCTTCGGACCCTACCCCTTCGGCAGCTACGGCGTCGTGGTCACAGACGACGTGCTGGAGATCCCACTCGAGGCGCAGGGGATGAGCGTGTTCGGCCGCAACCACGTCGACGGCGTCAGCGGTTCGGAACGGTTGATCGCGCACGAGCTCGCCCACCAGTGGTTCGGGAACAGTCTGACGATCGCCACCTGGCGGGACATCTGGTTGCACGAGGGCTTCGCCTGCTACGCCGAGTGGCTGTGGTCGGAGGAGTCCGGGGCCGAGACCGCCGACGCCTGTGCCCGGGCGCACTACGCAGCGCTCCGACGGGCACCGCAGGACCTCGTCGTCGGCGACCCGGGACCTGCGGACATGTTCGACGACCGGGTCTACAAGCGGGGCGCGATCGCCCTGCACGCCGTGCGCCGACTGCTCGGCGACGAGGCGTTCTTCGACCTCCTGCGTGACTGGGTGGCGTCCTTCCGGCACTCGAGCGTGTCGACGGACGACTTCATCCGGACGGTCGATCGACATGCACCGGCACCGGTCGAGCCGCTCCTCGACGCGTGGCTCTTCCAGGAGGCGCTCCCGCCCTTCCCCGTCGGCTGAACCGGGTCAGGGGAGCAGGAGGGCCGTCGCGACGACGAATCCCGGCGCGGGCTCCGGGTGGTCGATGACGAATCGGTGGCCCGCGGTCGCGGTGACGAGTGGTACGGCATCCCGCCCGAGGTCGATCGTCGCGGGATCGGTCGCGAGGCCCGTACCGAGGGCCTTCGTCACGGCCTCCTTCGCCGTCCAGCGCTCGGCGAGCGCCCGGAGGCGTCGTCGGTCCGGGAGCCGCTGCCACTGCTCCCGTTCCGCGGGGGTGAGAGCGACGTCCTCGACGCCGGCGAACCGGGCCGCGTCGAGCCGTTCGACGTCGACACCGACGGGGTGCTCGATCGACACCGCTACCGCGGAGGCGTCGGCGGTGTGGGAGACGCTCACGTGGACGGTCCGGTCTCCGAAGCGCACCCGTGGTCGTCCGTGAGCGAGACCGCAGTCCGGGCAGACCGCCGTGACCCCGATCTGCTCGGGGTCGGTGCCGATCGTCTCCGCGACGGTGCGCACGAGCAGTGCGCGACCGAACAGGAACCGACGGCCCGCGGTCGCGGACGAGGTGTCGAGGCGGTCACGGGCGGACGCGTCCAGCCGGGCCGCCGTGCCGGCGAGGTCGAGCTCAGCGGCGCTGGCCCAGCGCATGAAGCGGACCGTCGGCTGCGGGAGGGGATCGGGTCGATGCATGGCCCCCGCGTCCCGGAGTCGGAGCGATGCGAAGCAGGACCTCGCGAGATGGTGATGGTGCCCTCGACTGGATTCGAACCAGCGACTTCTTCCTCCGGAGGGAAGCGCTCTTCCGCTGAGCTACGAAGGCGGAACGTCTCCAAGCTACCAGAGTCGGGACCCACGCCGGTACCGGAGGCGTGCGGGATCCGCGTCGCCCGTCGCGTGGAACAATGAGGTCATGCAGCGCACCCTGACCGCGTCGCTCGATCTGCGGGTGCACGATCGAGCCGACCTCATCTTCTCCATCGCTGCAGCCGGCGGCACCCCGCTGGCGAGCGAGCGACTGCAGGTGCACTCCTCGGACGGCCCGTGCGCGGTCACCGAGATCGTGGGTCCGGACGACACACGACTCCACCGGGTCATCGCCGAGCCCGGCCGGTTGCAGGTCGACTACGAGGCGGTGGTCGTCGGGCAGGCCGTGCCGCGTCCCGTGGACGCCTTGGAGACCGTGACCTACCTCCGTCCCAGCCGGTACTGCGAGTCGGACGCGCTGTTCTCGCTCGCGCGTTCCGAGCTCGGCTACCTGCTCGAGCACCGTCGCCTGCACGAGGACGGTACGGTGTCCGGCGGTCTGCAGGTGCTGCCATGGGTGGCTGCCTGGGTCGGACGCCACCTCTCCTACGTCTCCGGCTCCACGACCGTGTCGGACAGTGCGGTGTCGACCCTCGCCGCGGGGCGTGGCGTGTGCCGGGACTTCGCGCACCTGACCATCGCGATGCTGCGGGCGCTCGACATCCCGGCCCGGTACGCCGCGGTCTACGCCCCGGGTCTCGTCCCCATGGACTTCCACGCGGTGGCCGAGGGCTTCGTCGACGGCGCCTGGCACGTGGTCGACGCGACGGGCCTGGCTCCCCGGCAGTCGCTCGTCCGCATCGCCACCGGACGCGACGCCGCGGACGTGGCCTGGTTGAGCAACCATCACGGCAACGTGACCGTCGAGGACATGCGGATCGACGCCCTGATCGACGTCCTGCCCGCCGACGACCCGGCGCAGGCGGTCGTGCTCGCCTGACGGTCGCCCCGAGGCCGCCGTGTCACCGGTGCGACGCGCCCGGGTAGAATCGCTCCTCGTGACTCCTGAAGACCTCGCCTCCGCCCTGCACGCCATCGTCGTTCCCATCGTCGAACGACGACGCGAGGCGGCGGGCATCACCGACGAGGTCGCGGTGTCGGTCGACGACGTGGTGCTGGAGCGTCCGAAGAACCGCGATCACGGCGACTGGGCCTGCAACATCGCGATGAAGCTCGCGAAGCGGGTGGGGGCGAACCCGCGCGAGCTCGCGCAGGAGTTCGCCGACGCGCTCGTGCAGGTCGACGGCGTCGCCTCGGTCGAGGTCGCCGGTCCCGGGTTCATCAACGTGCGCCTCGACGCCGCTGCCGCGGGTGCGCTCGCGAAGGTGATCGTCGACGCCGGTGACGCGTTCGGTCGCAACGACAGCCTCGCCGGTCAGACCATCAACATCGAGTTCGTCTCGGCCAACCCGACCGGCCCGCTCCACATCGGCCACACGCGCTGGGCCGCGCTCGGTGACTCCCTGGCCCGCGTCCTGAGCGCGTCCGGTGCGACGCTCGTCAGCGAGTACTACATCAACGACGCCGGCAACCAGATGGACACCTTCGCGGACTCGATCCTCGCCGCGGCCAAGGGGGAGCCGACCCCCGAGGGCGGCTATCCCGGGGCGTACATCGGCGACCTCGCGAAGACCGTGCTGGCCGAGATCCCCGACCTCCTCGAGCGTCCGGACGCCCGTGAGGTCGCGCGGGAACGCGCCTACGCCCTGCAGCTCGGTGAGATCCGCGCGTCCCTCGAGCGCTTCAACGTCCACTTCGACGTCTGGTTCAGCGAGCGCACGCTGCACGCGACGGGCGAGGACGGCACGAGCCTCATCGACCAGGCCGTGGACCGCTTGCGCGAGCAGGGGCACGTGTTCGACGAGGAGGGCGCCGTCTGGGTGCGCACGACGGACTTCGGCGACGACAAGAACCGCGTCATCCGTCGCTCCAACGGCGTCTACACCTACTTCGCCGCCGACGCCGCGTACTACCTGAACAAGGGCGACCGCGGCTTCCAGCACAAGATCTACCTGCTCGGTGCCGACCACCACGGGTACGTCCACCGGTTGAAGGCGCTCGCTGGCGCGGCCGGAGACGACCCGGACCGCGACATCGAGGTGCTCATCGGGCAGCTCGTGAGCGTGAACGGCGCCCGACTCTCCAAGCGCGCTGGCAACATCATCGAGCTGGACGACCTGCAGGCCTGGATCGGGACGGACGCCCTGCGGTACTCGCTCGGTCGCTACCCGGCCGATTCGCCGTTGGCCCTCGACCCGGAGCAGCTCCGCAGCCGGACGAACGACAACCCCGTCTTCTACGTCCAGTACGCCCACGCCCGCACGAACTCGGTGGCGCGCAACGCCGCCTCGGCCGGGGTCGACCGCAGCGCCTTCGCTCCGGAGCTGCTCGTCCACGAGACGGAGTCGGCGCTCCTCGGCGTCCTCCAGGAGTTCCCGCGGATCGTCGCGCAGGCCGCACAGCTGCGCGAGCCGCACCGCGTCGCCCGGCACCTGGAGGAGACCGCGAGCCTGTACCACAAGTGGTACGACAGCTGCCGGGTCGTCCCGATGGGGGAGGAGCCGGTCACCGACCTGCACCGCACGCGCCTCTGGCTGAACGACGCGACCGGCACCGTCATCCGCAACGGGCTGGCGCTCCTCGGCGTCTCCGCGCCGGAGCGCATGTAGCTTCCCCGCAGCGGGAGATCCGCGCGAGCGCAGGACGGTTCCTCGGGAACGGTCCTGCGCTCGCGGCGTCCTCCTGCCGACGACGGTTCGCTACCCTCGGAACATGAGTGAGCAGCAACCGTCGGGTAAGCGCAGGCGTCCCTGGCTTCCGATCGTCGTCGTCGTCGGGGTGCTCGTCGTCCTCGTCGGCGCGTTCCTGATCGCCGACACGATCGTGCGCGGCGTCGCCGAGGAGCGCGTCGCGACGCAGATCGAGCAGAGCCTGCCGGACAACGTCGACGCGGACGTCGCCGTGTCGATCGGCGGTGCCTCGGTCATCACCCAGTACCTCACCGGAACGTTCGAGCACGTCGACCTGCGTGCACCGGATGCGAGCGTCGACGGCGTCCCGCTGGACCTCCGCGTCAGTGCCGACCGGGTCCCCCTCGACCCGGAGCAGACCATCGGTCGGGTGGTGGCGACCATCAGGATCGACGCTGCCGGAGCGGCGGACCTCGCCAAGACGGCCGGGCTCCCGGGCACGCTCACCCTCGGCGACGACGAGATCGGGTACGCGGGTGAGGCGACCGTCCTCGGGTTCACCATCCCGTACGACTTCTCCGTGGCGCCGACCACCACGGCCGACCGCGTGAACCTCATGCCGACGTCGGTGAACGTCGACACCGGCCTCCTCGGCGTCATCGACCTACGGGCGCTCGTGACCGGCTTCCTGCAGGGCGACCCGCCGAGCATCTGCGTCGCCCAGTACCTGCCCGAGGGGGTCGACCTCGACGGACTCGCGGTGACGACTGAGGCGGCGACCGTCACGCTGACGTCGACGACGCTCCGCCTCGACGAGGCGTCGCTGCAGACGCTCGGCAGCTGCGACTGAACCTCACCCCGCCACCCGGCGGTGGAGGAGAGCGGGCCACCCGACGTCACGATGCTGCATGGGCACGCACGTCTCGCTAGACTTTCCACACACCCACTGCTCCGACCGGGCGGTGAGGTGTGCCGTCGGGCCTTGCGGCCCGTGTTCCACCACAGTCGTTCCAACCGAGCGACGATGGGTGCGGACGACCGGGATCACCAACCACCGGGCCGTGCGCATCCACCTTCTTCGGTGCTCTACAAATCGGTGCTTCAGGGGCCAAACCGGGTCCGCTCGCCCAACGAGAACCTCCTTTTCCGCTCAACAGGACTCAGGACACCCCCGTGGCCAGAAACCCCCTCGCCCCCGACTGGCTCGCCGAGCCCGTCGATCCGAACGCGCTCGATCCAGCCGTGTGGCCGGCGTCGGCCGCCCGCGACACCGACGGCCTCCTGCAGCTCGGCGGCGTCGACGTCCGCACGCTCCAGGAGCGCTTCGGCACGCCGCTCTACGTCGTCGACGAGGACGACGCCCGGGCCCGCGCCCGCACGCTGCGAGAGGCGTTCGAGCGTGAGGCGGCCGCCCGCGGCACGAGTGTCGCCGTCTACTACGCGGGGAAGGCGTTCCTCTCGGTCGAGGTCGCGCGGTGGATGACGGCGGAGGGCCTCCGCATCGACATCTGCAGCGGTGGAGAACTCGCCGTCGCACTCGCCGCCGGAACCGATCCGGCCCAGCTGGGCTTCCACGGCAACAACAAGTCGGTCGCGGAGATCGAGCGAGCCGTGGGCGTCGGGATCGGCGCCATCGTGCTCGACAGTCTCACCGAGATCGACCGCGTCGCCGCGGCGGCCGAACGCGCCGGCCGGATCCAGTCGGTGCGCCTGCGCGTGAACAGCGGCGTCCACGCCCACACGCACGAGTACCTCGCGACCGCCCACGAGGATCAGAAGTTCGGCCTGCCGCTCGAGGACGCCGTCGACGCCGTCACGCGCATCCGGGCCCACGCCTCGCTCGACTTCCTCGGACTCCACTGCCACATCGGCTCGCAGATCTTCGGGTCCGACGGGTTCGCCGAATCAGCCGCCCGCCTGCTCGCCGTGCACGCGCGCCTGCTCGAGGGCGGCCCCGTGCCCGAGCTCAACCTCGGTGGCGGCTTCGGCATCGCCTACACCAACGCCGACGACCCGACGCCGATCGAGCAGCTCGCGGCGGACATCCTCGCCGGTGTCCAGGCTGCGGCGGACCTCCACGGCGTCCGGATCCCGAAGCTCGCCTTCGAACCGGGACGCGCGATCATCGGCGGCGCAGGCATCACGCTCTACGAGGTCGGCACGATCAAGGACGTCGTGGTCGCCTGGAACGACGAGGGCGAGACGGCCGTCCGCCGCTACGTCAGCGTCGACGGCGGGATGAGCGACAACGCCCGGCCGTCGCTGTACGGCGCGGACTACACGGTCCGGATCGCCGATCGCGTGAGCGACGCGCCCCCCGCGCTCGTCCGGATCGCCGGCAAGCACTGCGAGTCGGGCGACATCGTCGTGAACGCCGACTACCTGCCGGCGGACGTCCGCGACGGCGACCTCCTGGCCGTCCCCGCGACCGGGGCCTACTGCTGGTCCCTCGCGAGCAACTACAACTACCTCGGTCGCCCGGCCGTCGTCGCCGTGTCGGGTGGCGCGGCCCGCGTCATCGTGCGGGGCGAGACCGAGCACGACCTCCTCAGCCGCGATGCGGGATTGGACACGGAATGATCGAATACCGCGGACTGAAGGTCGCCCTCCTGGGTGCCGGATCGGTGGGCTCGCAGGTGGCGCGTCTGCTGCTCGAGCACGCCGACGAACTGGCGTCCCGAGCCGGAGCGAGCCTCGAGCTCATCGGCATCGCCGTGCGCGACGTCGACGCACCTCGCGACGTCGACCTGCCGAAGGAGCTGTACACGACCGATGCCGAGCAGCTCATCCTGAGCGCCGACATCGTGATCGAGCTCATCGGCGGCATCGAGCCGGCGCGCAGCCACATCCTGCAGGCCATCAACGCCGGCGCCGACATCGTCACCGCCAACAAGGCGCTGCTCGCGACGCACGGCCCTGAACTGTTCGACGCCGCTGAGCAGGTCGGCGCCCAGCTGTACTACGAGGCGGCCGTCGCCGCGGCGATCCCGATCATCCGACCCCTGCGGGAGAGCCTCGCGGGCGACCGCATCAACCGGGTGCTCGGCATCGTCAACGGCAGCACGAACTACATGCTCGACCGGATGGACCGCTTCGGCGACACGATGGAGGACGCGGCAGCCGTCGCGAGCGAGCTCGGGTACCTCGAGGCCGACCCGACCCTCGACGTCGAGGGCTACGACGCGGCGCAGAAGGCGACCATCCTGGCGAGTCTCGCCTTCCACACCACCGTCCCCGTCGAGGCCGTCCACCGTGAAGGCATCACCGGGATCACGAAGGCGCAGGTCGACCTCGCCCGCAGCGAGGGCTACGTCATCAAGCTGCTCGCGATCGCGGAGCGGATCGTCGACGAGACGACCGGCGAGGAGGGCCTGTCCGCCCGCGTCTACCCGGCGCTCATCGGTCGGGAGCACCCGCTCGCCGCCGTGCATGGCGGCAACAACGCCGTGTTCGTGGAGGCCGAGAACGCCGGGAGCCTGATGTTCTACGGCGCCGGCGCCGGTGGCAAGGAGACCGCCTCCGCGGTGCTCGGCGATCTCGTCTCCGCGGCCCGTCGTCACGTCGCAGGCGGCCCCGGTGTCGGCGAGTCCACGCACGCCGACCTGCCGGTCCTCGAGATCGGCCGCGTCACGACGCGATACCAGGTCACCCTCGAGGTGGCCGACGAACCCGGCGTGCTCGCCGCGGTCGCTGGGATCCTCAGCGACGGCGGTGTCTCGGTCGAGACCTTCCAGCAGTCCGTGGCCTCCTCGGACGGGACGCTGTCGACCGCTACCCTGGTCATCGGCACCCACCGGGCGCTCGAATCGGCCCTCGCGGCCACGGTCGAGCAGCTCGCCTCGAACGCCCACGTCGAGCGGGTCGTGTCCGTGCTCCGGGTCGAAGGAGCCGAGTAGGTGCCGAACCGCACGACCACCGACCGCGTCGCTCGCCGACCTCTCACCAGATTGCAGGCATCCCTATGAGTCACACCGAACCGCTTGCGATCGGACGCACCGTCACCGTGAAGGTGCCGGCGACCACCGCCAACCTCGGCCCCGGCTTCGACACGCTCGGTCTGGCGCTCGCCCTGTACGACGAGCTGACCGTCACGGTCCGCGAGGAGCCGGGCGTGTTCGTGGAGGTCATCGGTGTCGGCGCTGGCGAGGTGCCGACCGACGCGTCCAACCTCGTGATCACCGCGATCGCACATGCTCTTCGTGCCTACGGCCACGACCTCCCCGGTCTCGACGTCGTCGCGCGGAACGTCATCCCGCATGGCCGCGGCCTCGGTTCCTCGGGCGCCGCGATCGTCTCCGGCATCATGGCGGCGAAGGGGCTCCTCGAGGGGCGGGTCGAGCTCGGTCCGGACGACCTCCTCCGGCTCGCGACGGAGATGGAGGGTCACCCCGACAACGTCGCTCCGGCGCTGTTCGGCGGCCTGACGATCGCGTGGACGACGGACGACGGCCCGCAGCACAAGAAGCTCATCGTGCATCGCGGGGTCTCGCCGCTCGTGCTCGTCCCCGAGCACACGATGTCCACGGAACTCGCCCGCAGCCTGCAGCCCGCTAACGTGCCACACGCCGACGCGGCGTTCAACGTCTCGCGTTCGGCGCTCCTCGTCGCCGCGCTCACGCAGAGCCCGGAGCTCCTGCTCGCGGCCACCGAGGACCGGCTCCACCAGAGCTACCGCGCCGCCGCGATGCCCGAGACGAACACCCTCATCACGGTGCTGCGCGAGCACGGGTTCGCCGCCGTCGTGTCCGGCGCCGGTCCGTCGATCCTCGTCCTCGCGGACGATCCCGGACGACGCCTCGAAGCCACTGCGCTGGTCGCCGAGCACGCCACCACCCCGTGGCAGTCGCTGATGCTCGCGGTCGACTTCAAGGGTGCTACAGTGGGAGGGCACCCGGCCCACCCCGCCTCTTCGGCGTAACCGGCTTCCGGGGCAATTCCGCACAATCATCGCTTTCGCACCAATTGATCGCGTCTGTTCGGGTCCCACCGTGTTTCCATCCTGCTGAGCAGCGCTCCGCCGGGTCGTCGCACCGGGCTATCCGCACAGGCTCTGCGTCGTGTGAACATCACCCACCCGCCGCACAGGATTCCGGTGCGATCGCCGCCTGCGCGAGACAGCTCTGTCTCGACGCAAGGGAAGGAAGACACACGTGACAGACGTCAACGAAGGCGCCTCAGGCGTCTCGCTGGATGCCGACCCGAAGACGCTCAAGGTCGCCGACCTGCAGCGTCTCGCCGCCGCTCTCGGAGTGGCCGGAGCTTCGAAGCTCCGCAAGGGCGAGCTGGTCGAAGCCATCCAGAACATCCAGAACAGCACCGACACCGACACCGACGCCGCGGCCACCGAGACCGCCGACGTGATCGAGTCGGTCTCCGCGCTCGAAGTCGCGCCGGAGGCGCCGGTGCAGTCCAAGCTGCCCGAGCTCGACCTCGCGCTCGACCAGGCCTTCGGTGCCGAGAAGGCGGCCCCGCCGGCGCGACGCAAGTCCCGCCGGGCCACGACGGCCACCGTCGCCCCGAACGCGACCCCGATCGTCGGCGCCCCCGTCGTCGAGGCACCGGCTGCGCCGGCTGCCGCACCCGCCCCGGTCGAGGCCGAGGCGCCGTCCGCTCCGGCCGACGCGGCTCCCGCCGAGCAGTCCGATGACGCTGCCGCGACCGCCGAGTCGCCGAGCGCCGACGAGACGACCCCCGAGCAGACGCCGAGGCGTTCGCGCGGCAACCGCCGTGGTCGCGGACGCGATCGCGACCGCAACGCCGACGACGCCGAGCAGAACACGGCTGAGCAGGTCACCGGCGAGCAGGCCGGCGGCGAGCAGAACCGCGCCGCACAGAACGCCTCCGAGCAGGACTCGAACGACGACGCCGCGAACACGGACGCCGACGACACCCAGGACGGCGAGCAGCAGGACGGCCAGTCGTCCGGCGGGCGCCGCGGTCGTGGCCGAGGCCGCAACCAGAACAACGGTGGCCAGAACAACGGCAACCAGAACAACGGTGGCCAGAACGCCGACGGCGGCCAGAAGGCCGACGCCAAGCAGGAGCAGCAGGGGCAGAACCGCGGCAACCAGGGCGGTCAGGGCAACCAGGGCGCACCGGGCGACGACTCCGAGGGTCGTGGCGGCCGCAGCCGCTACCGCGACCGCAAGCGTCGCGGATCCGTGCAGAACGACGACGTCGAGCCTGAGATCGCCGAGGACGACGTCCTCATCCCGGTCGCCGGCATCCTCGACGTCCTCGACAACTACGCCTTCGTGCGCACCTCCGGCTACCTCCCGGGCACCAACGACGTCTACGTCTCCCTCGGCCAGGTGAAGAAGTACCACCTGCGCAAGGGTGACGCCGTCGTCGGGGCCATCCGTCAGCCGCGCGACAACGACAGCAGCAGCCGCCAGAAGTACAACGCGATCGTCAAGGTCGACTCCGTCAACGGCCTGTCCGTCGACGAGGCCGGCGCCCGCGTCGAGTTCGGCAAGCTGACCCCGCTGTACCCGCAGGAGCGCCTCCGTCTCGAGACGGAGCAGACGAAGCTCACGCAGCGCATCATCGACCTCGTCGCACCGATCGGCAAGGGCCAGCGCGGCCTGATCGTCGCCCCGCCGAAGGCCGGGAAGACCATCGTCCTGCAGCAGATCGCCAACGCGATCTCGATCAACAACCCTGAGGTCCACCTCATGGTCGTGCTGGTCGACGAGCGTCCCGAAGAGGTCACCGACATGCAGCGCACGGTGAAGGGTGAGGTCATCGCCTCCACCTTCGACCGTCCGGCCGAGGACCACACGACGGTCGCCGAACTCGCGATCGAGCGCGCCAAGCGTCTCGTCGAGCTCGGCCACGACGTCGTCGTGCTGCTCGACTCGATCACGCGTCTCGGTCGTGCCTACAACCTGGCCGCACCCGCCTCGGGTCGGATCCTCTCCGGCGGTGTCGACGCCGCGGCGCTGTACCCGCCGAAGCGCTTCTTCGGTGCCGCTCGCAACATCGAGAACGGCGGATCCCTCACGATCCTCGCGACCGCGCTCGTCGAGACCGGTTCCAAGATGGACGAGGTCATCTTCGAGGAGTTCAAGGGCACCGGCAACTCGGAGCTCCGGCTCTCGCGCCAGCTCGCCGACAAGCGGATCTTCCCGGCCGTGGACGTCAACGCGTCCTCGACCCGCCGCGAGGAGATGCTGCTCGCCCCCGACGAGGTCAAGGTCACCTGGAAGCTGCGTCGTGCCCTCGCCGGCCTCGACCAGCAGCAGGCCCTCGAGGTCGTCCTCGGCAAGCTGAAGGAGACCACGTCCAACGTGGAGTTCCTCGTCCAGATGCAGAAGTCGATGCCCGCACCGACCTCGCACAGCCACGGACACGAGAACAACCACCGCTAGCGGTCCCGACCGACCCCATCCGTACCCGCGCCGCACTGGCATCGGGAACGGGTGGGGTCGGTCCCGTTTCGCCCCCGGTGCCGCATGATGGTGATGAAGGAAGAGAACGATGTTCGAATCAGTTGAGACGCTCGTCGCCGAGCACAAGGATCTCCAGGATCAGCTCGCCGACCCGGCGGTCCACGCCGACCCCGCACGGTCGAAGAAGATCAACCGCCGCTACGCCGAGCTGTCGAAGATCATCGCGGCCTACCACACCTGGCAGGCGACGCAGGAGGACCTCGACGCCGCCCGGGAACTCGCCAAGGAGGACGAGGCGTTCGCCGAGGAGGTGCCGGTGCTCGAAGAGCTGCTGGTGACCAACCAGGAGAAGCTCCGCCGTCTGCTCATCCCGCGCGACCCCGACGACGGCCGCGACGTCATCATGGAGATCAAGGGTGGCGAGGGCGGCGCCGAGAGCGCGCTCTTCGCCGCCGACCTGCTCCGGATGTACCTGCACTACGCGGAGTCCAAGGGGTGGAAGACCGAGCTCCTCGAACGCACCGAGAGCGACCTCGGTGGATACAAGGACGTCCAGGTGGCGATCAAGTCGAACGCGACCGACCCGTCGCAGGGGGTCTGGGCGCACCTCAAGTACGAGGGCGGCGTGCACCGCGTGCAGCGCGTCCCGGCCACCGAGTCCCAAGGCCGCATCCACACCTCCACCACGGGTGTCCTCGTCTTCCCCGAGGTCGATGAGCCGGAGGAGGTCGAGATCAGCCAGAACGACCTGAAGATCGACGTCTACCGGTCGAGCGGCCCCGGCGGTCAGTCGGTCAACACCACGGACTCCGCGGTGCGCATCACCCACCTGCCGACCGGCATCGTGGTGTCGATGCAGAACGAGAAGAGCCAGCTGCAGAACCGTGAGGCCGGTATGCGCGTGCTCCGCGCCCGCATCCTCGCGCGTCAGCAGGAGGAGCAGGCGGCACTCGACAGCGCGGCCCGCAAGACGCAGATCCGCACGATGGACCGCTCCGAGCGCATCCGCACCTACAACTTCCCCGAGAACCGCATCGCCGACCACCGGACCGGGTACAAGGCGTACAACCTCGACGGCGTCATGAACGGCGCGCTCGGCCCGATCATCGAATCGGCGATCACCGCCGACGAGGAAGCACGCCTGGCCGACATCGGCGACCAGGACTAGGACTCGTGAGCGCAGTCGTGGCCGTCATCCCGCTCGGATGACGACCACGACTGCGCTTTCGTCGTTCAGCCGATGCGCAGTCGCTTCGTCGCGACCTTGTCGGCGAAGAACCGGTCGTGGCTGACCACGACGATGGCACCGGGGAAGTGCACGAGTGCGCGCTCCATCACCTGCGTGCTCGCGAGGTCCAGGTGGTTCGTCGGCTCGTCGAGGAGGAGCACCGAAGCTCCGGAAAGCAGGCACTGGGCCATGGCGACGCGGGCGCGCTGCCCACCCGAGAGCATGCCGATCTTCTGTTTGAGGTCGGCGTCGGAGAACTGGAACATGCCGAGGAAGCGGTTCACCGACTTCTTCGTCGCTGCGAAGGCGAGGCTGTCGGGCATGGCGCCGACGGCGTGCGCGACCGTGTCGGTGAGGTCCAGCTCGTCGACCATCTGGTTGTAGGACGCGTATCGGACCCCGCCGGTCCACGTGACGTGACCGGCGTCGGGGCGTTCGTCGCCCTCGAGGATCCGGAGGAACGTGGACTTGCCCGCGCCGTTCGGCCCGTGGACGACGATGCGTTCGCGGCGGCCGATCTCGAGGTCGAGTCCATCGAACAGCGTGTGCTCGCCGTAGGCCTTCGTGAGCCCCTGGATCCGGCAGAGCGTGTCCTTGATGTGCAGGCCGCCGTAGATGTCGGTGATGATGTCGTCGACCGGACGCGGCGGCCTGGCCTTCTTGATCTTCGCCAGCTGCGAGGAGAGGTCCTTCTTCCCGGCGGCCTTGGCCGCCTCGCGACGGTCCGAGATGCCCTCGGCCTCGAAGGCGAGCAGTTCGGACTCGTGGACGAACTGCGCCTCGAGGCTCTTGAGCCGGAACTGCTTCTGGACGACGTACTCGTCGAAGCTGCCGGGGTACTCGTGGAGGTGGAAGTTCTCGACCTCGACGATGCGCGTGACCACGGCGTCGAGGAAGGTCCGGTCGTGCGAGACGACGATCGCCGCACCGCGGAACGAGCCGAACCAGGATTCGAGCCACTCGACCCCCGCGACGTCGAGGAAGTTCGTCGGCTCGTCGAGCAGCAGGACGTCCGGGCGCTCGAGGAGGATCTTCGCGAGCGCCGCGCGGTTGCGCCAACCACCTGAGAGCGAGTCGATGGGGAGCACGCGGCGAGCGGTGTCGAAGCCGAGCGTGGTGAGGGCGGTGTCGATGTGGCGCTGGTAGTCCCAGCCGTCCTGGCGCTCCATCTCCTCGAAGAGCTCGGCCTGCCGTTCGATGAGCTTCGTCATCCGGTCGAGGTCGTTCGGGTCGGCGGCGATCGCGGCGTCGATGGATGCGAGTTCCGCCTCGATGGCGTGGATGTGACCGAAGAGTCCTTCGAGGACCTCGGTGATGGTGGCGCTGCCGTCGAGCTCCGAGAACTGCGAGAAGTACCCGATCCGCGTCCCGTCCTCGATGGTCACGGTGCCGGAGTCCGGTTGGAGCTGGTCGAGCGCGAGCTTCAGGAGGGTGGACTTGCCGGAGCCGTTCCGGCCGATGAGCCCGACCCGGTCGCCTGGCTCGAGCCGGAAGAAGACGTCGCGGAGCACCGGGCGCTCCTCGAACCGGACGGTGACGTCGTGCAGGCGGATGAGACTCATGGGGACCTCTCGAGGAGCGGGGATGCGGGTGGGATGCGGGAGATCGTCGTCCGGGGGAGGCGTGGGCGACGGATCACCTCACCTCGCGCGGATCAGATGTGGTACTCGGGATCGAGCAACGCCAGACCGTGCGTGCCGCTCCCGCGCGGGCGCTCGACCGCCGGGACGCCGAGCAGCAGGCTGCGGGGTGGGCACGCCTTGGTGACGACGGCGTTCGCGCCGACGATGGTCCCCGCACCGATCAGGATGGGCCCGAGGATCTTCGCCCCGGCACCGACGGCGACGCCGTCACCGATCGTCGGGTGGCGCTTGCCGACGCCGCGGCTCTTCCCGCCGAGGGTCACGCCGTGGAAGATCATGACGTCGTCGCCCACCTCGGCCGTCTCGCCGATGACGACGCCCATGCCGTGGTCGATGAAGAACCGCCTGCCGATCCGGGCGCCCGGGTGGATCTCGATCCCGGTGAGGAACCGGGCGAACTGGGATCCGAACCGGGCGAGGGTGCGGAAGCCGCGCCGCCACAGGCGATGGTGTAGCCGGTACGCCCAGACGGCGTGCAGGCCGGAGTAGCTGAGTGCGATCTCGATGGTGCCGCGGGCCGCCGGATCGTGTGCGCGTGCGGCACCGATGTCCTCGCGGACCCGCGACAGCATTCCCATGCGTCGAGCCTAGTCGCGCAGGTCGTCGTACATCGTCGTCGACAGGTAGCGCTCGCCCGCGTCGGGGATGATGACGACGATCGTCTTGCCGGCCATCTCCGGCCGACGGCCGACTTCGAGGGCCGCCCACACCGCGGCGCCGGAGGACATGCCGCCGATGATGCCGTCGTCGGTCGCGAGGCGTCGTGCCGTCGCGTAGGCCGTGTCGGTCTCGACCGGGATGATCTCGCTGAACAACGAGGTGTCGAGGATGTCGGGCACGAAGTTCGGGCCGATGCCCTGGATCTTGTGTCCACCGGCGCGACCCTCGCTGAGCAGCGGGGAGTCCGCGGGTTCCACGGCGATGATCTGCACGTCCGGGTTGTGCTCGCGGAGCCAGCCGCCGACGCCGGTGATCGTCCCGCCCGTCCCGATGCCCGCGACGAACGCGTCGACCGTGCCGGCGGTGTCCTCCCAGATCTCGGGTGCGGTCGTCCGCCGGTGGATGGCGGGGTTCGCCTCGTTCTCGAACTGCCTGACCCAGACGGCGCCGGGGTTCTCGGCGACGATGCGCTGCGCCTCCTGCACGGCGTTCGCCATACCCTTGGTCGGATCGGTGAGGACGAGCTCGGCACCGTAGGCACGGAGGAGGGTCCGGCGTTCCTTGCTCATCGAGGCCGGCATCGTGAGGATGACCCGGTAGCCGCGCGCGGCTCCCACGAGGGCGAGCGCGATGCCGGTGTTCCCGCTCGTCGACTCGACGATGGTCCCTCCGGGCTGCAGCTGGCCCGAGGCCTCCGCCGCATCGACGAGTGCGATGCCCAGGCGGTCCTTGACACTCGATCCGGGATTGTAGAACTCCAGCTTCGCCAGGACGGTCGCGCCGACGCCTTCGGCGATGCGGTTCAGGCGGACGAGCGGGGTGCGGCCATAGGCCTGGGTGATGTCGGTGTAGACGGTGCCGGTCACGGTGTTCCTCTTCCTCGAACGGGGCTCGATTCAGCCTACGACCTGGTCGAACGGCGGGGTCCCGTGTGACGACGAGGGGTGCCGGCCCACGGCCGCACCGAGGCGGTGGGGTAGGCTCGGTGCGGCCCACCCGACCAGGCCACCCCAGATGATGACCTCGCTCATGCCCAGCACCCCTTCCGCCGCCGCCGCAGACACCCCGTCCGCCGGCCACCCTGCGACCGTCGAACTCGCGCGCCAACATGCCGTCGAGATCCTCACCCGCGCAGCCGTGCCGTCACCCGACGTCGACGCGGAGCTCCTCCTCGGACACGTGCTCGGCCTCGGTCGTGGTGCCGTGCAGGCCGCGGCGATCACCGGTCGCGTGCTCGATGCCGAGGAGCGCACCGTGTTCGCCGAGCTGGTCGAGCGTCGGGCCGCGCGCGAACCGCTGCAGCACATCACGGGTCGTGCCGCGTTCCGTTCGATGGAACTCGCGGTCGGACCAGGCGTCTTCGTGCCGCGCCCCGAGACCGAGTCGGTCGTGCAGTTCGCGATCGACGCGCTCCGAGCCGTTCCGATCCCTCGGCCAATCGGCGTCGACCTCGGCACCGGCAGTGGAGCGATCGCGCTGGCGATGGCGACCGAGGTCCCGAACGCGGCGATCTACGCGACCGAGAACTCGGTCGAGGCGTTCATCTGGGCGAGGCGGAACTTCGCCGAGTCCGGTGCCGACAACGCCACCGTCGTCTTCGAGCACCTCGCCGACGCCTTCCACGAGCTCGACGGCTCGGTGGACGTCGTGATCTCGAACCCTCCGTACGTCCCGGACGACGCGATCCCGCGCGATCCCGAAGTGCGTCTCCACGACCCCTCGGCCGCGCTGTACGGCGGACCGGACGGTCTCGACGTGGTGCGCCAGGTGTCCGCCACCGCGCAGCGACTGCTCCACCGGGGCGGCACGCTCGTCATCGAGCACGGTGAACTCCAGGGGCAGGCCATCCGCGAGCTGCTCACGGCCGACGGCTGGCACGCTGCGGCGACCCACCGCGACCTCACCACCCGCGACCGCACGACCATCGCGATCCGCTGACGCGTCGCGAGCCCGCGCTTCTCCGCTCCGTGGGCCCCTCTTCCGGTCCCTGAGCTTGTCGAAGGGCGAGTCCGAGCCGTGGATCCGCCGCCCTTCGACAAGCTCAGGGACCGGTGGTTCGGTTCAGGGAATCGAGGTTCGGTTCGGTTCAGGGACCGGTGGGACGTACCGCCCGGTGGGCCGAGTCAGGGTGTGGCCGCCACGAAGGCGTCGACCGCGGCGTCGAGTCCCGCGACGTCGAAGGCGCCTGAGGCGTCCTTCGTCAGCTGGAACGCGTGCATCCCCACGGCCTCGGCGCCCGCGCAGTTCGCCGCGGAGTCGTCGATGAGCATGGTGCGGCCGGGTGCGACGCCGTACCGGCTGAGCGCGCGGGTGTAGACACGGGGCTCGGGTTTCTCCGCTCCGAGGACGGCGGATACGAGGTCGTTCTCTCCGAGGAGGGCTGCGGCTTCGGGAGCCAGCCGCGCGAAGGAGTCCCGGAACGGGATCGGATTGTTCGACAGCAGGGAGACCGTGCCGAGGGTCGCGGCACGGGCGAGGGTGGCCAGGACGCCGGGAACCGGCGTCATCGCCGCCGCGCGGGCCTCGCGCCACTCCTCGAGGGACAGCGGGTACCCGGTGACCTCGGCGAACACCGCCAGATAGTCGTCGCTGGTGGGGTACTCGCCGATGTTGGCCGCGGCCTCATGCCCGCCGACCCACCACAGCTTCGCGAGCCGGTACTGGCTCACGCCCGTCAACCGGGAGAGCGCCGGGAGGCGTTTCCGGAAGTCGTAGTCGTACAGGGTCTTGTCGCAGTCGAAGAAGAACACACGCTCTGGCACCACTCCAGTATGCGGCCCCGGGCTCCCAGGACCGGACGCGGGCAGCACGTAGACTGACCAGGCGCGTCGGGCCCACGTCCGTCGTGCCTCGGCGGTGCCGTCCCCGCCGCCGGAGAGGGTGAACCGTGGACCGTCCAGTGACCGCCTGCATCGTCATGTACCGGAACGATCGCGACAAGCTGCGTGCGGCCATCGACTCGACCCTCGGGAGTCCGCTCGTCGAGACGCTGTACCTCGTCGACAACTCGCCGACGGACGAGCTCCGCGACCTCGCGGACGACCCGCGGGTCGAGTACCTGCACAACCCCTCGAACCCCGGCTTCGGCGCGGCCCACAACCTCGCGATCGCGAAGGTCCTCGGGCGTTCGAAGTTCCACATGGTGGTCAACCCGGACGTGTACTTCGAGCCGGAGGCGATCGAGCAGCTCCACGAGTTCATGCTCGAGCACCCCGAGGTCGGGCACGTCATGCCGAAGGTGCTGTACCCCGACGGATCCCTCCAGTACCTGGTGAAGCGGAACCCCTCCGTCTTCGACCTGTTCGCCCGCCGGTTCCTGCCCGGTCCGCTGAAGCCGCTCGTCGCGAAGCGCATGGCCCGCTACGAGTACCGCGACATCGACGAGAACCCGGCGCACGACTACAGCAAGACGATGTTCGACGTGCCCTACCTCTCGGGGTGCTTCATGTTCCTCCGGACCTCGACCCTGCACCGCGTCGGCTTCTTCGACGAGCGGATCTTCATGTACATCGAGGACGCCGACCTCACCCGACGCTTCCTCCAGGTGTCCCGGACCGCGTACTACCCCGGCGCGACGATCCACCACCACTTCGCGAAGGGCTCGCATCACAACCGGAAGCTGATGTGGTACTCGATCCAGGGGGCCTTCGTGTACTTCCGCACGTGGGGATGGTTCGGACGATGAGCCGGGTGCTCGTGACCGGTGCGACCGGCTTCATCGGGACGAACCTCGTCCCCGTCCTCGAGGCGGCCGGCCACGAGGTCGTGCCGTTCTCGTTGCGCGGGTGGACGGGGGAGCCCTTCCCCGAGGACGTCGATGTCGTGGTGAACCTCGCCGGGAAGGCGCACGACCTCGACGGCACCGCCTCTCCCGAGGTGTACCGCCGGATCAACACCGACCTCGCCGAACGCGCGTACGTCGCCTTCCTGGCGTCGGACGCCGCCACCTTCATCCAGCTGAGCAGCGTCGCCGCGGTGAACGAGGCGACGGTCGACGGCGTGCTCGACGAGTCCGCCGAGCCCCACCCGGTGACCCCCTACGGGAAGTCGAAGCTCGCAGCCGAGCGGCTCCTGCTCGCCGTCGAACCGCCCGCCGGTCGCCGGACGATCGTCCTCCGTCCGACGATGGTGCACGGGCCGGGGGACAAGGGCAACTTGCGCCTCCTGTTCGGTCTGCTGTCCCGCGGTATCCCGTACCCGCTCGACGCCTTCCGCAACGAGCGCAGCTTCGTGTCGATCCAGAACCTCACGTGGGCGATCACGAGCATCATCGACACGCCCGCCGTCACGACGGGTGTCTACCTCGTCGCCGACGACGAGCCCGTGTCGACGGGGCACCTCGTCACCCTCATCGGCGAGGTCACCGGTCGCCGGGTCCGTCGCCTGGCGCTCCCACCGGCCCTCGTGCGGTTGGCGGCCGCCGTCGGCGATCGCGTCCCCGCCGTGCCGCTCAACTCCGGGCGTCTCGCGAAGCTCACCGAGGACTACCGCGTCTCCGGAGCCCGACTGCTCGGTGCACTCGGGCACGAGCGCATGCCGACGGCGACGGACGACGGTCTCCGGTCCTCGATCGCAGCGCTCGCCGCGGAGCGCGGTGCGCCCGGCCCCGACGCGCAGTCCGTGCGCAGCCAACGCGAAGCCGGCGATCGGTAGGATCGACACGTTATGACCTCCACGCTCCCCGACGCCCCCCGTAGATGGACGCAGGCGCCCGGTCCTCGTTTCGCCGCGAAGACCGCCCTCGACGCACTGTGCTGGGTGCTCGCCATCGTGGTCGCCCAGCTCGTCCGGTTCGAGCTCGAGTACGAGCGCGTGGCCCTCGTGGGGACGGTCCTCCTGTGCGTCATCGCCGTGGTCGCCCAGCTCGTCGTGGCCTACCTGTGGAGCTACTACCACGGCCTGCACAGCTTCGGCAGCTTCTACGAGGCGAAACAGCTCATCGTCGTCGCGCTGATCGTCACCGCGATCCTCATCGCGGTCAACGCGGTGTTCGGCGTCGCGTGGGGGGTTCCACGGTCCACCACGGTGATCGCGTTCCCGTTCGCGATCGTCTTCATGGGCATCACGCGCTACGTCAAGCGACTCTTCGTCGACAGCCGCAGCCGGCCGATCGAGGCGCAGCGCGTCCTCGTCTACGGAGCCGGTGCGCTCGGGATGTCGATCATCCCTCGGCTCATGCGCGACCCGCAGTCGCCCTACCTCCCGGTGGGTGTCATCGACGACGACCCCTCGAAGCGCAACTTCCGCATCGCCTCCGTCGCCGTGGTCGGCACGGGAGCCGACCTGGTGGCGGCCGTCAAGCGCACCGGGGCGCAGGCGCTCATCATCAGCATCGCGGACGTCGACAACGACTTCATCCGCCAGGTCAGTGAGCGAGCCGACGAGGCGAAGCTCCGGGTGCTCGTCGTGCCGCCCATCGACACGATGCTGGCTCCCGGGACGGGCGAGAGCGCGCCGAGCCTGCGCGACCTCAACGTCGAGGACTTCATCGGCCGCAACACCGTCGACCTGCAGGTCGAGAGCATCGCGGGGTACCTCACCGGCAAGCGCGTGCTCGTCACCGGTGCCGGCGGATCCATCGGCTCCGAGATAGCCCGGCAGGTCAACCAGTTCGGTCCGGCGGAGCTCGTCCTGCTCGACCGCGACGAGACAGGGCTCCACACCACGCAGCTCTCGATCTCCGGACACGGTCTGCTCGACACCAAGGAGGTCGTGCTCGCCGACATCCGCGACCTCCCGTCGCTCATGGAGATCTTCGAGGACCGCCGTCCCGACGTCGTCTTCCACGCGGCAGCGTTGAAGCACGCTCCGATGCTCGAGCAGTACCCCGACGAGGCCTGGAAGAACAACGTCCTCGGCACCCTGAACGTGCTGAACGCGGCGCGGGCCGTCGGCGTCGGCACCTTCGTCAACATCTCGACCGACAAGGCCGCGAACCCGACGACCGTCCTCGGCTACAGCAAACGCATCGCCGAGAAGCTCACCGCCTGGATGAGCGCCCAGGAGACCGACGCGCGCTACCTCTCGGTCCGGTTCGGCAACGTCATCGGCAGCCGCGGCTCCGCCATCCCGGCGTTCACCGCCCAGATCGAGGCCGGCGGTCCGGTCACGGTCACGCATCCCGACGTCACCCGCTTCTTCATGACGATCCCCGAAGCGTCGAAGCTCGTCATCCAGGCCGGCGCGATCGGCGACCCGGGCGAGGTCCTCATCCTCGACATGGGCCGTCCGGTCCGCATCCTCGACGTCGCCAAGCGCATGATCGCCGCGTCCGGCAAGGACGTCGAGATCGTGTACACCGGTCTCCGGCACGGCGAGAAGCTGCACGAGGTCCTCATCGACACCGACGAGATCGCCGACCGCTCGAAGCACCCGAAGGTCTCGCACACGCGGATCCAGCCGCTCGACCCGGCACTGCTCGACATCGCCGTCTGGCGGGAGACGATCGCCGACGAGGGCGCCGGCACCCACCACCTGGTGCAATGACGGTTGCCATCCTGGCGGGGGTGCTCGCGCTCGTCGTGAGCCTGCTGTCCCAGCTCGCCATGCGCCCGATCCTCCTCCGTCGGGCGGTCGTCGACACCCCGAACCACCGATCCATGCACGTCACCCCGACGATCCGCGGGGGAGGGATCGGGGTCGCGCTCGCGGTCGCCGTCGGCCTCGGCACGGCCGCTGTCCTGCTCCACAGTCTGCCGCTCTGGATCGTCGCCGCCGTGTCGATCGTGAACGCGGCCATCGGAGCCGTGGAGGACGTCCGCGGACTCCCCGTCCGGGTGCGCTTCGGCTTGCAGGTCGTGCTCGGACTCGTGGCGACCTGGGTGCTCGTCGTCTCGATGGCCGCGAGTTTCTGGTGGATCCCGCTCGGGATCGTGGCGCTCGTCGCCTACACGAACATCGCGAACTTCATGGACGGCGTCAACGGCATCTCCTCGATGCACGGCACGGTCGTCGGCGGGTTCTACGCCGGTCTCGGCGCCGTGGCCGGTCTCCCGGGCGTCACGGCAGCCGGCCTCGTCGTGGCGGCCGCGTTCCTCGGGTTCCTGCCGTGGAATCTCGCTCGGCGCCGGATGTTCCTGGGCGACGTCGGCAGCTACCTGCTCGGCGGCTCCCTCGTCGCGGTCGCCATCTACGCGGCCTTCAGCGGCATCTCCTTCGTCGCGCTGATCGGCCCGGTCCTCGTGTACGTCGCCGACACCGGCACGACGATCATCGCGCGCTGGAGGCGGGGGGAGCCGCTGCACGAGGCGCATCGCAGCCACGTGTACCAGCGTCTCGCCGTCGGCGGACTCGGCCACCTCGGGTCCACCGCCGTCGTCAGCGTCGCGACCCTCGCCACCGGGCTCCTCGGGGTGGTCGTCGCGACGGGCGCCTGGCCCTTCCAGGTCTTCGCCGTCCTCGGCATCCTGCTCGTCCTCGCCGTCTACCTGTGCCTGCCAAGACTGCTCGGAAGACGCCCGAGGCTATGATTGAGCGTCGTCACCCCGATCATCCGGCCGACTGATCACCGATCGGCGGCCCCGTTCAGCCAGGACCCACCACATGCCGCAGACCTTCGATTGCCAGGATCACGCGCAGCTGCTCGCCGGGATGCGCTTGGCACGGACGGCCCTGGCGAGGGGTGAGCTGGTCGTGCTCCCGACCGACACGGTCTACGGGGTGGCCGCCGACGCGTTCTCACCGGCCGCGGTGCAGCGCCTGCTCGACGCGAAGGGTCGGACCCGGCAGTCACCGCCGCCCGTCCTCGTCTCCGGTGTGAACACGCTCGAGGCCTTGGCGGCGTCAGTCCCCGATGCCGTGCACCGGCTCGTCGAGGCGTTCTGGCCCGGCGGCCTGACCATCGTGCTCGAGGCCCAGCCGTCGCTCGCGTGGGACCTCGGCGAGACCGCGGGCACGGTCGCGCTCCGGATGCCGTCGAACCCGGTGACCCTCGAACTCCTGCAGGACACCGGCCCGCTGGCGGTCTCCTCGGCGAACCTCACCGGCCGACCGGCCGCCACGTCCGCCGCTGCCGCGCTCGAGATGCTCGGCGACTCGGTCTCGGTCTACCTCGACGGCGGCGAGAGCGGCGAGCAGTCGTCGACGATCATCGACGCGACCCGACTCGGCACAGCCGACGAACGGATCGTCGTCCTGCGCGACGGAGCCGTCTCCCGCGAGGCGATCCGCGGCGTGGTGGGCGATCTGCTCCCCGAGCCGCGCGAACCATGAGCCAGTTCTCCGGGTACCTCATCGTGCTCGTCGTGAGCGCGGGCATCACCTTCGGCTTCGCCCACCTCGCGCGGCGGGTCGGCGTGAAGTACGGTCTCCACCCGCCGATCCGCGAACGCGATGTCCACCAGACGCCGACGCCGCGGCTCGGCGGGGTCGCGATGTTCATCGGCATCCTGGTCGCGTTCGGCGTGGCCTGGCAGCTGCCGTTCTTCGACCTCGTGTTCGCCGATCCGGAGCCGGTGCTGGCGATCCTCGGTGCCGCCCTGTTCATCGTCGGGATCGGCGTTGCCGACGACCTGTGGGACCTCGACTGGATGATCAAGCTCGCCGCGCAGTTCATGGCGGCAGGGCTCGTCGCCTGGCTCGGTGTGCAGATCTACTCCTTGCCCATCGGTGGCCTGACGGTCGGCTCGTCGTGGGTGTCCTTCTCGATGACGGTCTTCGCCATCGTGCTCGTGATGAACGCGATCAACTTCGTCGACGGGCTCGACGGGCTCGTCGCCGGTGTCGCCATCATCGCGAACACCGTGTTCTTCGTCTACACCCAGCTGCTCGTGACCTCCACCGGGGCGAGCGACTACTTCAACCTGGCCTCGCTGATCGCCGCGATCCTCGTCGGTGCGTGCCTCGGCTTCCTCCCGCTCAACTGGCACCCCGCCCGATTGTTCATGGGCGACGCCGGCGCCCTGCTCGTCGGGCTGCTCATGGCGACCTCCGCAGCCGCCGTGACCGGCCAGGTCGACCCGGCCGCCCTCGGCCGCACGCAACTGTTGCCCGCGTTCATCCCGATCCTGCTGCCGTTCGCCATCCTCGTCGTGCCGCTCGCCGACTTCGTCCTGGCCGTCCTCCGTCGTCTCCGCGCCGGAAAGTCACCGTTCAGCGCCGACCGGATGCACCTCCACCACCGGCTGCTCGACCTCGGTCACAGCCAGGTGCACGCCGTCCTCATCTTCTACGGCTGGACGGTCGTCATCTCCGTCGGATGCCTGGCGTTCTTCGCTGCCCCGACGTGGCTGGCCGTCCTCTTCGTCTCCGTGGGGGTCGTCACCTGCACGGCGTTCACCCTCCTGCCGATCGGTCGCCGCAGGCGGGCCGACCGGCTCGCGCAGCGCGTTGCCGCCGGCACGGAGGGCGCTCCCGGGTCCGCGCTGTACGATCGGCTCGACGAGGCCTCCGGGCAGCGCGACCCCGAGGCGCCCGTGAGCGGCGACACCCTCGACACCCTCGACTCTCTCGCCAAGAAGGACCAGCACCCATGACTCCTCCCGCCCAGGCCGGCTCGCACGCGAGCGCCAACCGGGTCTTCCGCACGGCACTCCGGTACAGCGCGCTCCTCGCGCTCGTGATCGCCGTCGTCGGGGGAGTGGTCGGCTGGAGCGTCGACGGTTCCCGCGGGCTGACGAGTGCGCTCATCGGCACCGCGATGGCGCTCGTGTTCCTCGGCATCACCTCGGTGAGCATCCTCTTCGCCAACCGCTGGTCCGGCCAGGAGTTCTTCGTCGGCATCCTGTTCGGGGTGGTGATGGGCAGCTGGCTCGTGAAGTTCGTCATCTTCCTCGCGCTCGGCTTCATCCTGAAGGACCAGCCGTGGGTCAACGCACCGATCCTGTTCGGGAGCGTCATCGTGGGTGTCGTCGGATCGCTCGTGATCGACGCCGTCGTGGCTGCGAAGGTGCGGGTGCCCTACGTCTCGGACGACATCCTCCCGAAGGCGTCGCCGCAGGACTCCGACCAGGGCTGACGCCGCAGTCGCAACGTGGTCGCGCGGGAGCATGCCGGAACCGGTATTCGAGGCGCAGCCGAGGTCGCGGCTCGGAATATAGCCGTGGAATACCACCCCTGGGTTCGTCGGGGCACGGTTTCCTTGCTAGACTCGTCAACGAATCCTCCCACTAGCACCGCTTCGGCGTGCGGCGAGGAGACATCCCCCCTGTTCGTCGCCGCGAGAGCTCTGCTCCACGCCCCCGAAACTGGAGATACGTGCTGTTCGCTAACGCCGTGCACCTGATCGCACCGATGGCCGCCGAAGATGGCGAGTTCCACGGTCCGTCGATCGACGAGTTCTTCCCCGACATCATCCTCTTCGAGGGCACGCCCTTCGCGATCAACCGGGTCATCCTGATCCGGTTCATCGCGGTGATCGCGCTCCTCCTGTTCTTCTGGCTGTCGACGCGCAAGATGCGCCTCGTCCCCGGCCGCGCACAGAGCCTCGCCGAGATGGGGCTCGGCTTCGTCCGCGTCAACATCGCGGAAGACCTGCTCGGCAAGAAGGACGGCCTCCGGTTCCTGCCGATCCTGACGACCATCTTCTTCATGGTCCTCGCGATGAACCTGACGGGCATCATCCCTGGGCTGAACCTGGCCGGTACCTCCGTCATCGGTGTCCCGCTGGTGCTCGCGCTGGTGTCCTACGTCACCTTCATCTACGCCGGTATCAAGAAGAGTCCGGGCAAGTTCTTCAAGAACTCCCTCTTCCCCTCCGGGGTGCCGTGGCCGGTGTACATCATCGTCACGCCGATCGAGCTCATCTCGACCTTCGTCATCCGCCCGCTCACGCTGACGCTCCGACTCCTCATGAACATGATCGTCGGGCACCTGCTCTTGGTCCTGTTCTTCGCGGCAACCCAGTTCTTCATCGTGAACCTCGGCGGATGGTTCGCCCTCATGGGCGTCGGGACGCTGGCCTTCGGCCTCGTTTTCACCCTCTTCGAGCTCCTGGTCGCAGTTCTCCAGGCGTACGTCTTCACCCTCCTCACCGCGGTCTACATCCAGCTCGCGGTCGCAGAAGAGCACTAATCGAGCCCGGCACCCGCCAGGTCTCACCCAACGGAAGGAAACAAACGTGGACGCAACTACCGTTCTCGCCGCCCTTGAAGGAAACATCGCGACGGTCGGTTACGGTCTCGCAGCCATCGGCCCCGCCATCGGTGTGGGTATCGTCGTCGGCAAGACGATCGAAGGCACCGCGCGTCAGCCCGAGCTGGGTGGTCGTCTCCAGGTCCTCATGTGGATCGGTATCGCCTTCACCGAGGCGCTCGCCTTCATCGGCATCGCGACCTACTTCATCTTCGTCTAAGCCCCCTTTCACATCTCCGAAGGAGGCAAGATGTTTGATGCAGTGATCATCGCTGCTGAAGAGGGCGCTCCAACGAACCCTCTCATCCCAGCGGTCTACGACATCGTCTGGTCTGCCGTCGTCTTCATCATCATCCTCGGCTTCTTCTGGAAGCTGGTCCTGCCCAAGGTGCAGAAGCTCCTCGACGACCGCGCAGCGGCCATCGAGGGCAACATCGCCAAGGCCGATGAAGCGCAGAAGCAGGCCGAAGCGGCGCTCGAGCAGTACAACGCTCAGCTGGCCGAGGCCCGTCAGGAAGCCGGCCGCATCCGCGAGCAGGCTCGTGTCGAGGGTCAGACGATCCTCGCCGAGCTCAAGGAGCAGGCAACGGTCGAGGCCGCTCGCGTCACCGCGAGCGCTCAGGCACAGATCGAAGCCGAGCGTCAGGCGGCCGTCGTGTCGCTGCGTGCCGAGGTCGGCACGCTCGCACTCGACCTCGCCAGTGGCGTCATCGGCGAGACGCTGAACGACGACGCGAAGGCGACGGCGGTCGTCGACCGGTTCCTCGCGGACCTCGAAGCGTCGGAGAAGGCAGCCAAGTAATGGGAAGCGCGACCAGAGAAGCACTCGCCTCGTCGAAGGAGGCCCTCGCCGCCCTCGGCGCCGGGGCCGATCTGGCCACCGCGGACGGACTGTTCGCAGCGGGCCGGGCCATCGGCGGCTCGAGCCACCTGAGCGCAGCGCTCAGCGACCCCGCAGCCGACGCCGGTGCCAAGCGCACCGTCGTCGAGCGGATCTTCGGCACCCAGCTGAGCGCTCAGGCGCTCGGCCTGCTGCAGACCGTCGTCTCCGGCCGCTGGTCCAGCGAGGCCGACCTGCTCGCGGGCATCGAGGAGCTCGGCCTCCGGGCCGCCTCGATCTCCGCCGGCGCTCAGGGCGACATCGAGGCCGAGCTGTTCGAGTTCGGGAAGCTCGTGTCGAGCAACCATGAGCTCGAGCTCGCCCTCAGCAGCAAGCTCGGCTCGTCCGCTGCGAAGGGCGCCCTCGCGGCGTCCCTCCTCGCGGGCAAGGCGAGCCCGCAGACCGTCAGCATCGTCGGTCAGCTCGTGCAGCAGCCGCGAGACCGTCGGATCGGAGAACTGCTCCGGTACGCATCAGGCATCGTCGCCGACCAGCAGGGCCTCGCGGTCGCCACGGTCACGGCAGCCGCACCGATCGAGGCGTCGCAGCTCCAGCGCCTCGAGCGCCACCTCGCCACGGCCTACGGCCGTCAGGTGAAGATCAACCAGGTGATCGACCCCGCCGTCGTCGGTGGACTGCGCGTGCAGCTCGGGGACGACGTCATCGACGGCAGCCTCGCTGCCCGACTGAACGACCTCCGTCTGCAACTGGCCGGATAACGGCCCGTGCAGCGCGGGGACCGGCCCGACGGTCTCCACAACTCAAGACGTTGATCCTGACGGATCGCACCTCTCGGAACCCCCGGGTTCCACAACCAAAAGGAACATGATGGCAGAACTCACGATCAGCCCAGACGAGATCCGGGATGCTCTCAAGGACTTCGTCAAGGCCTACGAGCCCGGCACCGCCGCGGCCACCGAGGTCGGACGCGTGATCGATGCCGCTGACGGCATCGCCCACGTCGAGGGCCTCCCGGGCGCCATGGCGAACGAGCTCCTCCGCTTCGCGAACGGCACCCTCGGCCTCGCGCTCAACCTCGACGAGCACGAGATCGGCGTCGTCGTCCTCGGTGAGTTCGACGAGATCGTCGAGGGCATGGACGTCACCCGCACGGGCGAGGTCCTCTCGGTCCCCGTCGGCGACGGCTACCTCGGCCGTGTCGTCGACACGCTCGGCAACCCGATCGACGGCCTCGGCGAGATCGCCAGCACCGGCCGCCGCGCACTGGAGCTCCAGGCTCCGGGCGTCATGCAGCGCAAGTCGGTGCACGAGCCGCTCCAGACCGGCATCAAGGCGATCGACGCCATGATCCCCGTCGGCCGCGGCCAGCGCCAGCTCATCATCGGCGACCGCCAGACCGGCAAGACCGCCATCGCGATCGACACCATCATCAACCAGAAGGCCAACTGGGACTCGGGCGACGTCAACAAGCAGGTCCGCTGCATCTACGTCGCCATCGGCCAGAAGGGCTCGACCATCGCCTCCGTGAAGGGTGCGCTGGAAGAGGCTGGCGCGCTCGAGTACACGACGATCGTCGCCTCGCCTGCGTCCGACCCGGCCGGCTTCAAGTACCTCGCCCCCTACACCGGTTCGGCCATCGGCCAGCACTGGATGTACGAGGGCAAGCACGTCCTGATCATCTTCGACGACCTGTCGAAGCAGGCCGAGGCCTACCGTGCCGTCTCCCTCCTCCTCCGTCGTCCGCCGGGACGCGAGGCCTACCCGGGTGACGTCTTCTACCTCCACTCCCGTCTGCTGGAGCGTTGCGCGAAGCTGTCCGACGAGCTCGGCGCCGGGTCGATGACGGGTCTGCCCATCATCGAGACCAAGGCGAACGACGTCTCCGCGTACATCCCGACCAACGTGATCTCCATCACCGACGGCCAGATCTTCCTGCAGTCCGATCTCTTCAACTCCAACCAGCGCCCCGCGGTCGACGTCGGTATCTCCGTCTCGCGCGTCGGTGGTGACGCTCAGGTGAAGAGCATCAAGAAGGTCTCCGGAACGCTGAAGCTCGAGCTCGCGCAGTACCGCTCGCTCGAGGCGTTCGCGATGTTCGCATCCGACCTCGACGCGGCCAGCCGCCGTCAGCTCGCCCGTGGTGCCCGCCTCACCGAGCTGCTCAAGCAGCCGCAGTACTCGCCGTACCCCGTCGAGGAGCAGGTCGTCTCGATCTGGGCCGGAACCAAGGGCAAGCTGGACGACGTCCCGGTGGAGGACGTCCTCCGCTTCGAGCGCGAACTGCTCGACTACCTGGGTCGGAACACCGAGGTCCTCTCCACGCTGCGCGACACGAACGTGCTCGACGACGACACCGTCTCGAAGCTCGATGCCGCTGTCGACCAGTTCAAGCTCGAGTTCCAGACGGGCGAGGGCGCTGCCCTCGGTTCGGAGCAGGTCGAGGAGCTCCCGGTTGAAGACGTCAACCAGGAGAAGATCGTGAAGGGTCGCCGCTAGTCCATGGGCGCTCAACTCCGGGTCTACACGCAGAAGATCAAGTCTGCGCAGACGACCAAGAAGATCACGAAGGCGATGGAGCTCATCGCCGCGTCGCGCATCCAGAAGGCGCAGGCGCGGGTGGCGGCATCCGGACCCTATTCTCGTGCGATCACTCGTGCCGTGTCCGCCGTCGCGACGTACTCCAACGTCGACCACGTGCTCACGACCGAGCCGGAGAAGGTTGAGCGGGCTGCGGTCGTCGTGTTCGCATCCGACCGAGGCCTCGCCGGCGCCTTCAACTCGCAGGTCCTCCGTGAGGCCGCCGAGCTGACCGAGCTCCTGCGCAGCCAGGGCAAGGACGTCACGCACTACCTCGTGGGCCGCAAGGCCGTCGCTTACTTCACGTTCCGACGGATGCAGGCTGCAGGGGAGTGGGTCGGCAACACGGAGAACCCCGACTTCGCCACGGCGCAGGAGATCAGCGAGTCCATCCTCAAGGCGTTCCTCACGGACGCCTCCGAGGGTGGCGTCGACGAGATCCACATCGTCTACAACCGCCTCGTGAGCATGATGACGCAGACCCCCGAGGTCGTCCGTCTCCTGCCGCTCGAGGTCGTCGAAGGCGTCGAGGAGCCCACCGACACCGCTGTGCTGCCGCTGTACGAGTTCGAGCCGGATGCGGAGAGCGTGCTCGATGCACTGCTCCCGAACTACATCGAGAGCCGGATCTTCAACGCGCTGTTGCAGTCCTCCGCCGCGAAGCACGCCGCGACGCAGAAGGCGATGAAGTCGGCCAGCGACAACGCCGACAAGCTCATCACCGACTACACCCGCCTCCGCAACAACGCGAGGCAGGCCGAGATCACCCAGCAGATTTCCGAAATCGTTGGCGGCGCAGACGCGCTCTCGTCCTAGTCATCGCAACACGCACACGTATCTGTAGAGACAGAGAAGAGAAGAACATGACTCCCACCGCAACTGCCGAGCAGGGCGCTGCAGAGGTGAAGGCCGGCGCCGTCGGCCGCATCTCCCGCGTCACCGGCCCGGTCGTCGACATCGAGTTCCCGCACGACGCGATCCCGGGCATCTACAACGCCCTGAAGACCAGCGTCGTGATCGGCGAGCAGACGATGGTCCTCACGCTCGAGGTCGCACAGCACCTCGGTGACGACCTCGTCCGCGCCATCGCCCTGAACCCCACGGACGGCCTCGTCCGCGGCCAGGAGGTCACCGACACGGGTTCGCCCATCTCGGTGCCCGTCGGCGAGGTCACCAAGGGCAAGGTCTTCAACGTCATCGGCGAGGTGCTCAACGCCGAGCCCGGCGAGCAGATCGAGATCACCGAGCGCTGGCCGATCCACCGTCAGCCGCCGCCCTTCGACCAGCTCGAGTCGAAGACGCAGCTGTTCGAGACCGGCATCAAGGTCATCGACCTCCTGACGCCGTACGTCCTCGGCGGCAAGATCGGTCTCTTCGGTGGTGCCGGTGTCGGCAAGACCGTCCTCATCCAGGAGATGATCCAGCGCGTCGCGCAGGACCACGGTGGTGTGTCGGTGTTCGCCGGTGTCGGTGAGCGCACCCGTGAGGGCAACGACCTCATCCACGAGATGGAAGAGGCGGGTGTCTTCGAGAAGACGGCCCTCGTGTTCGGCCAGATGGACGAGCCGCCGGGAACGCGTCTGCGCGTCGCCCTCTCCGCGCTGACGATGGCGGAGTACTTCCGCGACGTCCAGAAGCAGGACGTGCTGCTCTTCATCGACAACATCTTCCGCTTCACCCAGGCCGGTTCCGAGGTGTCGACCCTGCTCGGTCGCATGCCGTCCGCCGTGGGCTACCAGCCGAACCTCGCCGACGAGATGGGTCTCCTCCAGGAGCGCATCACCTCGACGCGTGGTCACTCGATCACCTCGCTGCAGGCGATCTACGTCCCCGCCGACGACTACACCGACCCGGCACCGGCGACGACCTTCGCGCACCTCGACGCGACGACCGAGCTCTCCCGCGAGATCGCGTCGAAGGGTCTGTACCCGGCCGTCGACCCGCTGACCTCGACGAGCCGTATCCTCGACCCCCGCTACCTGGGTGCCGACCACTACCGCGTCGCCACCACGGTCAAGCAGATCCTCCAGAAGAACAAGGAACTGCAGGAGATCATCGCCATCCTCGGTGTCGACGAGCTCTCTGAGGAAGACAAGATCACGGTGTCGCGTGCGCGCCGGATCCAGCAGTTCCTCTCGCAGAACACCTACATGGCGAAGAAGTTCACCGGTGTCGAGGGCTCGACCGTCCCGCTGAAGGACACCATCGAGTCGTTCGACGCCATCGCCAAGGGTGAGTTCGACCACGTCGCCGAGCAGGCCTTCTTCAACGTCGGTTCCATCACCGACGTCGAAGAGAAGTGGGCTCAGATCCAGAAGGACAACGGCTAAGCATGGCTTCCGCTCCTCTGACCGTGAGCGTCGTCGCGGCCGACCACGAAGTGTGGTCCGGCCCGGCACGCCAGCTGATCGCGAAGACCGTCGACGGCGAGATCGGTATCCTGCCCGGCCACGAGCCGATGCTGGCCATCCTCGCCGCCGGTGAGGTCCGTGTCACGCTCGAAGACGGCTCGAAGATCGTCGCGAACGCTGAAGACGGCTTCCTGTCGGTCGAGAACAACACCGTCACCGTCGTGGCCGGCAACGCCACGCTCGTGACCAGCTCCTGATTCAGTGCTGATCCTCCTTCCCCCTTCGGAGACGAAGCGGGACGGCGGCGACGGACGAGCCCTGGACACCGCCCTGCTGCGGTTTCCAGGGCTCTCCTCGTCCCGGAATGATTGCCTCGGCGCCCTGGTGTCGCTCGCTGCCGATGAGGCCGCGACGGTGAAGGCGCTGAAGCTCGGCCCCAAGCAGCTCGGTGAGGTCCAGCGCAACCACGTGGCGGCGACGTCCGCGACGATGCCGGCGATCGACCGGTACACGGGGGTGCTGTACGACGCGCTCGAAGCAGCCACGCTCTCAGCGGACGCGCGACGCTTCGCCGCTGAGCACCTGGTCGTGCACTCGGCGTTGCTCGGCCCGGTCGGCGCGCTCGATCCCATTCCGGCCTATCGGCTCTCCCACGACTCCAGGCTCCCGGGGTTCGTGCTCAAGCGGCACTGGGCGGGGCCCGTCGCCCGCGAGTTGAACGTCGTCCCGGGTGTCCTGTTGGACCTGCGCTCGGAAGGCTACGCGGCGCTCGGGCCGTTGCCGGACCGCGTCGGGGCCGTCTACCTGCGTGTGCTCACGGTCGGCGACGATGGCCGCCGCCGCGCGCTCAACCACTTCAACAAGCAGGGCAAGGGCCGGTTCACCCGCGCGCTGTTGGAGGCCGGTGTCGACCACCCTGATGTCGACTCGTTGCTCGACTGGGCGCGATCGACCGGATGGGTGCTCGACGTCCACGCCCGTGCCGACGACGGTCGGGCGACCGAGCTCGCCCTCGTCGTCTGACCCCTCCGGATCAGGGAGCGCTGTCGGAGCGCCAGCAGCCGACGAGGTGGTCGTCGACGAGGCCTCCGGACTGCATGAGGGCGTACATCGTCGTCGGGCCCACGAAGCGGTAGCCGCGCTTCCGCAGGTGGGCACTGAGTGCGGTGGACTCGGGGGTCACCGCGGGGACCTCGGTCCACTGGGCGAACCGCGCGGGCCGTGGCGGGGGAGCGAAGCTCCAGAGGAGCTCGTCCAGGTCGTCGCCCAGCTCGAGGGCGGTGCGGGCATTGCCGATGACCGCGTTGATCTTCCCGCGGTGGCGGATGATCCGGGCGTCATCGAGCAGGCTCTCGACATCCGCCTCCGTCATGGCTGCGACGGCGTCGAGGTCGAAGCCGTGGAACCGTTCCCGGAACGCCGGTCGCTTCCGAAGGATCGTGATCCAGGAGAGCCCGGCCTGGAACCCTTCGAGACTGATCTTCTCGAAGACCTGCCGCTGTCCGTGGAGCGGCACGCCCCACTCCTCGTCGTGATAGCGCTGGTACTCCGCGTCCGTCCCGGCCCAGGCGCAGCGGGTCAGGCCGTCGGTGCCGACGATGGTCGGGGAGGCTGGACTCATCGGCGGTACGGGATCCCTTCGTGGTCGAGGAGCCAGCGTTTGGTGGCCGGTCCGTCTCCGCCAGAATAGCCCGTCACGATCCGCCCGGTTCCGAGGACGCGATGACAGGGGATGAGGAGCGCGATGGTGTTCGCCCGAACCGCCTGGCCGGCCGCCCGGCCGCCCTGCGGGGCACCGGCCGCGGCCGCAAGGGCGCCGTACCCGATGGTGTCGCCGAACGGCACTTCGCCGAGTGCCGACCAGACCGCCTGCTGGAACGGCGTGCCGGTCGTGACGAGCGGGAGGTCGAACACGGTGCGTCGTCCGCGGAAGTACTCGTCGATCTGCTCCGCGGCGTCGAGGAGGACCGCGGTGGGGCGTTCGTCCACCCCGTCGAGTGGGAGTCGCCCGTGGTGCTCGAAGCGCACGGCTGAGACCGCGTCGTCGACGGAGCGGAGCTCGATCCGCCCCACCGGTGTCGGCATCCTGAGGAAGCCCTCGGCGGTCGGGTCGGCGATGACGGAGCAGGGGAGTACGGGATCGGTGATGGTGAGGTGTGTGGTCATGCACCGAGCGTAGGAAGCCCGTGATCGGCGCGATGCGTCGCGTGGGCCTGGCCGCGGCGTCGGGGGCCGACGGGTGCCTGTGGAGGACGCTCGGGCTAGCCTGGATGCATGTCTGATCTCAACTATCGCCCACTCGGTCGCAGCGGCCTCCTCGTCTCAGCGGTCGGTATCGGCTGCAACAACTTCGGACGCGAGGGCACGGTCACCGCGAGCCTGGACGGCACGCGAGCCGTCGTCGACACGGCGATCGACGCCGGGGTCACCCTCTTCGACACCGCGGACATCTACGGCCGGGAGTACGGGCTGAGCGAAGAACTCCTCGGGCAGGCGATCGCCGGGCGGCGGGATGAGATCGTGCTCGCTACCAAGTTCGGCCATGTGGACTACGAGAGCCCGATTCCGAACTGGGGGGCCAAGGGCTCCCGTCGCTACATCCGGCTCGCGGTCGAGGGCTCGCTCCGCCGTCTGGGCACCGACTGGATCGACCTGTACCAGCTGCACACCCCCGACCCGTTCACGCCGATCGAGGAGACGATCGCGGCCCTGGACGAGCTCGTCCAGGAGGGGAAGATCCGCTACGCCGGCCACTCGAACTTCGCCGGTTGGCAGCTGACCGAGGCGGACTGGGCGGCTCGTACCGCCGGCCACCCCGCCTTCATCTCGGCCCAGAACGAGTACAGCCTGCTCGTCCGGGGCGCGGAGCGCGAGCTGTTCCCGGCCATGCGCGCCGCCGGTGTCGGCTTCCTCCCGTACTTCCCGCTCTACAACGGACTGTTCACGGGGAAGTTCTCTCGTGACGGCGGGCCGGCGGACAGTCGCATCATGCGCCAGCGCAAGCACCTGCTCGACACGGCACCTTGGGACGCGATCGAGGCCTACCAGGCCTTCTGCGACGAGCGCGGCATCTCCATGGTCGAGGCGACCTTCGGCTGGTTGCTCGCCCAGGACGGGCTCACGAGTGTCATCGCCGGCGCGACCACTCCGGAACAGATCCGCGCGAACGCCGCGGCCGGTTCGGCGTGGTCGCCGACCGCCGAGGAAGCGGCCTGGATCTCGGACCGCTTCCCCGTCGGTTGAGCCGTCCGGTCAGTCCTTCGAGCGGCGCTGCTCCGGGTCCTGCGTCTGCGGTTCCGTGGATGCGGCCGATGACCCCGGTGCGTCCGGGGACGCGAGCTGCCGGAGGTCGAGCTGGGCGGTCATCGTGCCGAAGTGCTCCGTGACCTGCTCCGAGACCTGATCCGACAGCTGTTCGCTCACGTCGGCTGAGACGCTCTCGGTGAGCTCTGCGGCGAACAGGCGGCGCTTCGCCCGCTGCTCCCGTCGCACCTCGATCCCGAATGCCTTGAACGACGAGATGCACATGAGGATGATCACGACGCTGAAGGGCAGCGCGGTGATGATGGCCGCCGTCTGCATCGATGCGAGACCGCCGGCAATCAGCAGCGAGATGGCCAGGAGGCTCGTCACGAGCGCCCACGCGATCCGCACCCGGTTCCGCGGTTCCGTGCCGCCGGTGGTGAGCATGCCCATCACGAGCGATCCCGAGTCGGCCGAGGTCACGAAGAACAGGAGGATGAGCAGCAGGGCACCGACGGTCGCGATCGATCCGCCGGGGAGCCCGGCGAGCATGTTGAACAGGGCGGTGTTGAGATCCACCGGGCCGTCGGCGCCGCTGAAGTCACGGCCCTCCAGCGACTGCATGATGGCGGTGCCGCCGAGCACGGCGAACCAGAGGAAGGTGACGAGGGTCGGGACGAGCAGGACGCCGAGCACGAACTGCCGCACGGTGCGTCCCTTCGAGATGCGGGCGATGAAGACGCCGACGAAGGGCGCCCACGACATCCACCAGCCCCAGTAGAAGGTCGTCCACGAGGACTGCCAGGCCTCGCCCGCAGCACCCTGGTACGCGGAGACGTTGAAGGTGAGCCCGACCACGTTCTGGAGGTAGGCGCCCATGGCCTGCACCCATTCGCGGAGGAGGAACAGCGTCGGGCCGGCGAACAGGACGAAGAACAGCAGCAGCGCCGCGAGGACGAGGTTGGTGTTCGAGATCCACTTCATGCCCTTGTGCACGCCGGAGACGAGGGAGAAGATCGTGACGCCGGTGATCACGAGGATGAGGATGACCTGCGTGACGATGTTCGGTTCGGCGATGCCCGTGTACCCGAGCCCCGCGGAGATCTGCAGCACACCGAGGCCGAGCGAGGTCGCGACGCCGAACACGGTACCGATGACGGCGATCGCGTCGATCGCATTGCCCCAGCCGCCCTGCACGCGCTTGCCGAGCAACGGCTCGATCGACCACCGGATCGACATCGGGCGCCCCTTGCGATGCACGGCGTACGCCAGCGCCACACCCACGACCGCGTAGATCGACCAGGCGTGGAGTCCCCAGTGGAGATAGGTCTGACTCATGGCCTGCTGGGCCAGGGACTGCTGGGAGCCCGTGACCCCGGGGCGCGGCTCGAGGAAGTGTGTGAGCGGCTCACCGACGCCGTAGAAGACGAGCCCGATGCCCATCCCGGCGGCGAACAGCATGGAGAACCAGGACAGGAGCGAGAACTCCGGTTCGTCGTCGTCCTTGCCGAGCTTGATGTCGCCGAACTTCGAGACGGCGAAGACGATCGCCACGATGACGAACCCGGCGACGAGCAGGACGTAGTACCACCCGAGGCCTCCGATGATCCCGGACTGGATGGCGTTGAAGACGGACTCGGCCTGTTTCGGGAGCAGGATCGAGAACAGCGCGACACCGAGGATGACCACGAGGGCCGGCCCGAGCACCCAGGGGATGACCTTCGCGGGGGCGTCACCAGCCGCCGCGTCGGAGGTGGGGATGGTCTTCGTGCTCACGTGTGCGCTCCTCGGGCCGTGCGGGCGACCCTGCGTCGCCACGATCATCAAGGGTAGGGAGCCGCGGCGATCCGGACAACGTTGCGCAGCGGGCCCTGGTGTGCAGTCCGGCGTGCGCGCTCGTCGACCGGCTGGGCGGTCCCGGACGCGTCGGTGCCTCTCGGACATCGCGCCCACCCCCACTCGGGGCACGGATTCGAGCGAATCGGCACCGTGGCGAGGCTTTGTCGGGCACAATTGCGGATGACCATGCAGGAGGATCCGTGCCGAGAACGCCCCGCGACCGACGACGTACCCGGACGGCCGTCGCCCTCGGCGTCGTCGCCGTCCTCCTCGCCGGCGGTGCGCTCGCGGTGTCGCTCGTGAGCCGCGTCCCGAACGCCGCTGCCGGCCCGTTCGACGGAGCGCAGTTGTACGTCGATCCGTCCTCGCTTGCCGCCCGAGCCGCCGCAGCCGATCCGGCGGCCGCGACCGAGGAACCGACGAGTTCCGCCACGGCCGGGACGAGCGGCGGTTCGAACGGCGACCCGAGCGACGTCGCCCAACAGCTCGCAGCGGCGGAGCGGCTCGCGGCGGAGCCGACCGCGATCTGGCTCGTGCCGGAGCGCTACCCGATCGGAACCGTCCGGGACACCGTCTCCGAGGTCGTCCGGTCCGCCGAGCGCTCCGGGTCCATGCCGGTCTTCACGGTCTACGGCGTGCCGGAGCGGGACTGCGGCAACCAGTCCGCCGGTGGGTTGTCGAGCGACGAGTACCAGGACTGGGTCGCCGAGATCGTCGCCGCCGTCGCGGATCACCGCGTCGCCGTGATCCTCGAACCGGATGCCGTCGCGCTCGCGCCGGACTGCGGTGACCGCACCGCGCGGATGCGGCAACTTGCAGCCGCGACCGAGCAGTTCGCGGACGCATCGGTCCCCGTGTACCTCGACGGCGGCCACTCCGACTGGCGACCGCCCGCCGAGATGGCCGAGCTCCTCCGGGAGGCCGGTGTCGCCGACGCAACGGGCTTCGCCACCAACGTCTCCAACTACAACACGACCGAGGACGAGATCGCCTATGCGGAGGAATTGAGCGGCCTCCTCGACGGCGCCCATTACGTGATCGACACCTCTCGGAACGGCAGTGGCTCGAACGGCGAATGGTGCAACCCGTCCGGCCGGACGGTGGGGCAGCAGCCCCTCACCGCGCAGGCCGAACACCTCGACGCGAACCTCTGGGTGAAAGCCCCCGGCGAGAGCGACGGAGCGTGCAACGGTGGCCCCCTTGCTGGGGTATGGTGGCCGGAGCAGGCCGTGCAACTGGCCAAGGGATTCAGCGCGTGGTGAGTCGGCAACGGCTACATCCGGCACGTCGCTGACGGGTGGAACGGGTAGGGGCATCGTGACCGAAGAGCTGAGCGAACGTCGGACCGCGGTCGTCATCGAAGACGACGCGGACATCCGCCAACTGCTCGAGACCGTTCTCGAGCAGGCCGGATTCGAGACCGTGTCCGCTGCGAACGGTCTGGACGGCGTCGAGGCGGTGCGGAGGCACAACCCCCTCGTCACGACCCTCGACGTCAGCATGCCGGGTATCGACGGCTTCGAGGCTGCCAAGCGCATCCGCGCCATCAGCTCCACCTACATCGTCATGCTGACCGCCCGAGGCGACGAGATCGACACCCTGCAGGGCCTCGACTCCGGCGCCGACGACTACATGACCAAGCCCTTCCGTCCGCGCGAGCTCCGTGCCCGCATCGAGGCGATGCTGCGTCGGCCTCGCGCGAACGGTGATGCTCCGGCCGTCGCCGCGGCGGCACCGGCGCAACCGGCTCCGACCGCGGTCGCGCCGGCTCCCGTCGCTCAGGTCGCGACTCCGCCGCTGCAGCAGCAGGTGTCGTCGCCCGACCCCACGATCGTCCACGAGACCGTCGCGCGTCATGCCGCTCCCGTCGGTCAGTCGGTCGTCCCGATCATCATGCAACCGGCTGCCGCAGCGCCCGACGACGGCGAGGGGTGGCTCGTCCACCGCGGTCTGAAGCTCAGCTCGGCCACCCGCATCGTCGAGGTCGACGGCACCGAGGTCGACCTCACGCGGAGCGAGTTCGACCTGTTGCAGGCACTGATGGAGTCCCGCCGTCGAGTGCGCAGCAAGGCGGACCTCGCGCTCATGCTCCGTGGCGAGAGCTACATCACGGCCTACTACGTCAGCGAAGCCGACAAGCGTGCGATCGAGGTGCATCTCGCCAACCTGCGACGGAAGCTCGCGGACAGCACCGTGGCCCCGCGGTTCATCGAGACGGTGCGCGGCGTCGGCTACCGCATGACCTCCGACGACTGAGACCACCGCGGTCCTGACCGCGACGGAGCCTCGCCGGCGACCAACGACGCCTGGTGGACGGAGCTCAGGATTCCGCTGCGTCTGCCGCGTCGAGTTCGAGCAGTCGTTCGCAGCTGCGGCGGCCGACCTCCTGGAGGGCGGTGTGGATCTCGCGTGCGCGTTCGAGTCGCCCCAGCTCGATCGCCTGGAGACCGGCACTCGCGAGTCCGGCCACCCCGATCACGCCCAGCATGACGCTGGAGGAGCGGATGCTGAGGAGGACGACCTTGGACTCGTCGGTGTCATGCGCGTCGAGCGCCGCTCCCAGACGTGCCAGACGGGTGGGCCACATCTCGACGTAGGTCTGGACGAACCGACGACGACTGCGCAGGTCGCCCGAGAGTTCTCGGAGCAACCTGCGCAGTTCGTCGGCGTCGACCGTGTCCGGGTCGGGGGACGTCACACGCGGTAGCCGCGCTGACGACGGATGAGCTTGCCGAACATGCTGAGCGTCTGCAGCACGGTGATGACGCCGAGGACCGGCCAGCCCGCCCAGAGGATCGTGGACTGGACGACGGGGGAGAGCTGGGTCCAGGCGGCGACGATCGCGATGATGGCGGCGAGGACGAACAGGAGCGGCGCGAGGTGCGCGTTGCCCGAGCCGCGTTCTGCCTTCGCCTGCTCGGCCCAGTTGTCGACCTTCTTGTTCGACGCGAACTTCGACCAGGCACGGATGAAGTGGCCCATGCGGATCCACATGTAGAACTCGGCCGGGAAGACGAGGACCGCGAAGAGGATGTCGCGGGCGTTCCGCTTCTTCATCGACAGCGCGATGCGCAGGTTGAGGAAGATCGCGACCAGCGGCGGGATGAGCCACACGGGGCTGAACACGAAGGCGTGGATCGACAGCGACCCGGCGAGCAGCACGACGAAGAGGATGCGCGTGACGATGTTGAGGAGCATCTCCGCGTTCTCGAGCCACCGCAGTCGGAGGTTCGGGTGGAACGGCTGCCCCTTGGTGTCGCCGCGCTGGCCGGGCCACATGAGCTCGATCGCTCCGTAGTTCCACTTGACCTGCTGGGCGTCGAGGGAGCGGACCGTGGTCATCCCACCGACGTCGGCACGGGCGCGGGCGCTGATCTTCGTGAGGTAGCCGGCGCTCTTGATCTGCAGCGACAGGAGCGAGTCCTCCACCTCGGAGTCCTTCACCCACGGGGTGGACTGGTGGTTCTGCTCCATGGCGTCGCGCAGGGCCTGGACGGAGAAGATCGAGTACTGCCCGCCGAGCACGGCCATGTTGCGGCCTCGGAGCATGTTCTGCATGTTGAACGCGGCGAACTGCGTGCGCTGGCCGGCGATGAGGAACGCCGGGACGAGCTGCTTCTTGAACGGCTCGTCGTCGATCGAGAAGATCGCGGAGATGCCGCCGATGCGACTGTCCGAGACGATCTCGGCTTCGAGCGACTCGATCGCGGTCGGGTCGGCGACCGTGTCACCGTCGACACCGAGCAGGTAGTCGTAGCCTTCGACGAGCGTGAAGCCGTAGTTGAGCGCGCCCACCTTCTTGTCGGGGTTCTTCCCGATGTCGTGGATGAACACCTCGGTGAACTGCTCGTAGCCGTCCTCGTCGACCCGGGAGTGCGGGCCGGCGTAGGGCGCGGCGACGTCGACCGACCGGTCCGTGGTGTTGTTGATGACCACGTGGATCACATCGGGCATCCGCGTCTGCTCGAGGAGGGACGCGAGCACCGCCGGCAGCGACTCCTCCTCGTTGTAGGCGGGGATGATGCACCCGATGGTCGCGCGGTACTCGGGGAGCGAGTTGACCGAGTCGATGAATTCGTTGGCATACGCTTCAAGTTCGGGCGCGAGAAGCGGCTGCGTCTGAATGTACCGAGGGTCAGGCTGCTGGGCGTTGGGCCGAGAGCTGTCCGGTCGCGCTTCGAGTTCTGACATCAGGGGTCCTGTTCCGAGTGGGTCGAGTGCAACGGTTCGCGCTGCAGTTGCAACTCTGCCGCGTTGGGCGCGGCTTTCGCGCGTGAATGCGATAGCGTCGGCTCAGGATTTCCTCAAGATTCGCGCTGGCCCCAGTTCGTGGGTCATACGGACCCTCGAGGGTCACTCGATCATCCCTCCGACACCCGCCAGGAGCCTCATGTCGAACCACCCAAGCCCGGTCCGGAACCGGCACGTCAGGCACGCCCTCCAGGCCGCGACCGCCGCCGCGCTCGTCCTCGGGCTGAGCGCCTGCGGGACGCCTCCGTGGGAGGAGCCGGGCGCGCAGCCGACCAGCTCGCCGCGCGTGTCGAAGACGCCGAGGCCGACGGTGAGTGCGATCACCAACGAACTCGCGAGCGGGAGTGCCAAGCACACGCTCACGGCGGGCTCCGCCACCCTCACGGTCGACTACTGGTCCACACTGTCGATGGACGCGTGGACCGCGGACGTCAACAAACCGGTGAGCTTCTCGCTCAGCGGCGTGCTCAACCCCGACGACCTCCAGGCGCTCTATCTCTCGCGGGTGACGCTCACCACGACCGTCCACGGACCGAAGGGGCAGCTGGAGTCGCCTGCCCCGTTCACCGACCAGTCGACGGTGGCACCGGGGTACCTCATCAAGGCGCCGTACAGCTACAGCCAGACGTTCGTCCTCCCCGAGGTGGACAGTGCCGCGACCGGCGTCACCTTGACGATCACCTACGAGCTGCTGGTGCAGGCGACGCCGACGTCCGCCGAATATGCGAAGCAGACTGCGGTGGACACCCTCACCATCGCGATCGCCCCGCCCGCCTGACCGAGCTCGATGCGATCCGTCAGCGGCCCGTCGGCGACGACGAGGCGAGGACCGTGCGGTTCCCGCCGGACGCTGCGGCACGCCGGCTGGCGTCGCTGGCGGCACGCGTGAGGACGGCGACGTCGTACCCGAGGTAGTCGGTCAGAGCGATCCCGATGCTCGCCGTCGGGCGCAGGCGCGGTGTGGTCTCGACGGGGTGGTCGAGCAGGCCGTCCTGGATGCCCTTGGCCGCCTGGAGCGCGACGTCGGCGTCCGTTGCGGGGGTCGCGATCAGGAGACACCCGGCGCCGTCCTCGCCGATGTCGGAGAGCGTCGGGCCGTACCGACGGACCGAGGAGATGAACCCCTCGGCGACCTCACGGCTGAACGCCGCTCCGAACGCCGTCTTCATCTCATCGAGGTCGTCGAGTCGGACGTGGAGGATCGCGAGCTGCTCGTCATGGAAGTTCGCCCGTTCCAGCCAGTCGTCGACGATCCGGACGAAGGACTCCTGGAGGAGGACGTCGTCACCCGTGTACGCGACGATGCTCCCGTGCCGTCGGCTCGCGGGTGCGGCGCGCTCGGCCCGCAGGACGGAGAGCACCACGGTCGCGACGATGAGGAGCGCGATGAGCAGCAGCGAGGCGGCCACGGTCCCGAAGAGCGTCGTGAACAATGAACCGTCCGACCCCTCCACGAGGAGTGCGATCAGCCGAGCGGCGAAGAACAGGGACGCGATGCCGAGCACGATGGTGAAGCCACGGGTGGTCGGGTTGTCCCGCATCGCGCCGACGAGCGTCTCAGCCGCGCCGAGGCCCGCGAAGAGGGCGATGCAGAGGAACGTCGCGGGCGCGCCCGCCCAGGGGCCTCCCGAGGGCCCGGCGGCGAGCGCGGCGACGATCGTGACCGCTGTCCCGATGAGCGAGACCCAGAGCAGACTCGATTTGCCGTTGAAGAGCCGTGCGCCGGACCACAGGGCGGCGATGCTCAGCACGTATCCACCGTTCCCGGCGGCGATCGCCCACCAGGCCTCCTGGCTGAGGGCGCTGACGACGTAGGAGAAGCTGGTGAACATCCCGGCCATGTAGGACACGGACCACACCCGCCCGCTCGCGTCGTCCTTCCGCATGAAGGTGTTGACGATGAACGTCGCGCCGCAGACGAAGATCACGAGCGCGTTGATCACCGCGACGGTCTCGCTGTCGAAGGTCATTCGGTCCCGCCTCTCGGAATACGGACCACCGCGGTCGTGCCCTCACCGAGCACACTGTGGACGGTGAGGTCGCCGCCGTGCAAGCGGACGATGTCCCGACTGATCGCGAGGCCGAGGCCGCTGCCGTGCACCGTCGAGTTGCGGACGAGGTCGGAGCGGAAGAACCGCTCGAAGAGCTTCGGTTGGTCCTCCTCGGAGATGCCGATGCCGGTGTCCCGCACGATGACCCAGGCGGTGTCGCCTTCCGCGGTGACGCCGACGCTCAGCTCGCCGCCGTCCCGGTTGTACTTGATGCCGTTCGAGAGCAGATTGTCGACGACCTGCCGGAGGCGGAACGGGTCGGCGAACAGCGGCACGGCCTCCTCGTCGTGGCGCACGATGGTGATGCTCCGTTCGGCGGCCACGTGCGCCAACGACTCGACCGAGCGGTCGACGATCTCCCGGAGCTCGCACTCGGAGCGTTCGAGCACCATGGTCCGGTTCACGTCGCGGGAGGCGGCCAGGATGTCCGCGATGAGTTCGAGGAGCCGATCGCCGTTCGTCTGGGCGATCGTGAGCTGCTTCGCGACCCGCGGTGGGAGCCCCGGGTCGTCGAGCGCGAGGTCGAGGTACCCGAGGATCGACGTCAGCGGCGTCCGGAGCTCGTGCGAGACGGAGGCCACGAGGTCGTCCCTGGCGCGGATCGCGTTGATCTCGCTCGTGACGTTACGCGAGACGAGCACCGTGCCGTCGTAGCCACCCTCGTGGTCGTAGAGGCGGCGGGAGGTGAGGGCGAGGGCGATCCGCTCGGTACCGGGGGCGCCGAGCCACACCGTGAGGTTCTCGAACTCCTCACCACGGCGTGCACGGATGTACGGCTTGTCCTGCGGCTGGAGGAGGGTCAGTCCGTCCTCGGCCCACACCGGGAGTGCGGGATTGACGTCGGACAGCTCGCCGACCTCGTCCTGCAGCCGAGTCTGGAACCGGTTGACCATCGCCCGGGCTCCGATGCGGTCGAAGCGGACGACGCCGAAGTTCACGGCGTTCAGGATCTCCGCGAGGCGGCTCTCCTGGTCCTGTGCACGCCCCAGGGCGGTCTCGAGCTGTCCGGCCTGCTTGTTCAGCAGCACGCGCTGCGCCTCCGTCCGCTTCGCGGTCATCGCGGTGGAGACGGCGACGAACGCGAGGACCGTGGGCAGGATGACGAGCGCCGGCAGGTTGGCGATGGTGATGTCCCCCGGGGTCATCGCGAGGGATGACCAGCTCGACGTGCAGACGAGCACGATGGCGGTCACGGCACCTGCGAGGCCGAAGGCCGTCGCCATCCAGATGGTCGGGAAGACCCAGAGGAGTCCCGCGCCGATCAGGGGTTCGCCTTGCCGGATGAGCGCGATGGCGATGATGTCGAGGATCGGGAGCGCGATGAGGAGCCGCGGCACCTGGTGCCACGGCACGATCGGCGCGAGCGCCGTCGCGATGAACGCCAGGATCACCCCGATGTAGAAGAGGACGGAGTTGTCGTCGACGCCCTGGAACAGGAGCGTGGCGAAGAGGATGGCGACGACCGCCAGGCCGAAGAGCAGCTGTGGGAAGGCGCTGTAGCCGGTCATCCGGCCGACGCGTCGTGGGACCTCGACCGCGTGCGGGCCCGTTCTCGTGGGCCCGGTGTCCGCGAGACCGGGTGCCGAGGCGGTGTCACCCGACGCCGACGGGCCGGACGGGGGAGTCCGTTCTCCGATCGGCTTCGCGGGCATGGGTTGAGCGTACCTCTGTCGGGGGTGGCGGAACGTGATACTGGGGACGGCTTGCGCCGGTGCGGGGATCCCCTCTAGCGGGTGCCCCAGTCGTAGAGCTGCTTGTGCAGGCGCAGGTAGACGAAGGTCTCCGTTCCGGAGACACCGTCGACGGTGCGGATCTCGTCGTTCAGCAGCGCGATCAGTTCCTCGTCGTCCTCGCAGACCACTTCGACCAGCAGGTCGAAGGAGCCGGCGGTCAGGACGACGTAGTCGACGGCCGACAACGCGGACAGGCGGTCCGCGACCACGCGGGTGTCACCGGTCACCCGGACGCCGATCATCGCCTGTCGGGTGAAACCGAGCTGCATCGGGTCGGTCACCGCGACGATCTGGATGACGCCGGACTCCGTGAGCTTCTGCACCCGTTGCCGCACCGCGGCCTCGCTGAGTCCGACGGCCTTCCCGATCTCGGCGTAGGAGCGGCGTCCGTCGGTCTGGAGCTGCTCGATGATCGCCTTCGAGGTGTCGTCGGGCGGCGCCGCCTTCGCCGGTGCATCGGAGCTCGCTCGTGTCATGCGTCGATCATGACAGCGTGGACGGGTCGCGGCAAGCGGATCCGTAGGACCGACCGACCCCGGCGCCCGGATCCGTCGTCGCCGATCCCCGGACGGAATCCGCCGAGCCGGGTGGGGCGGTCCTGCGGTCGGCCGGTACCGTACTATCGTCGAGGGTGCATCAGCCACCGCCAGCCGTATTAGAGGAGCAGACGTGACCGAGCACGGGCAACGGATCGTCACGCTGCCCGGCGGGCGTCGAGTCTCACTCGCGTGGGCCGGCATGACCGATGTCGGCAAGCGACGCGAGTTGAACGAGGACGCCTTCGTGGCGCTCCCTCCCGTGTTCGCCGTGGCCGACGGCATGGGTGGGCACTCCGCCGGCGAGGTCGCGAGTGCCGCGGTCGCGCACCGCCTGACCAAGGCCACCGAGGGAGCCGAGATCCTCACCGTCGACGGCCTCGTCGACGCGCTGCGCATGGCCGTCGCGGACATGATCGACACCGCGGAGGAGGGCGAACTCGGCATGGGCACCACCGTCACCGGTGTCGTGCTGACTGCCGACGAGGGCGAGGGTCGCGTCGCGGTCTTCAACATCGGCGACTCCAGGGTGTACCGGCTGCAGGACGGCGAGCTGGTTCAGGTCACCGAAGACCACTCGATCGTCCAGGAGCTGATCCGCGCGGGAGCGATCAGCCCGGAGGAGGCCGAGTTCCACCCGAACAGCAACATGATCACCCGGGCCGTCGGACCGTCGGACGACCCCGTACCTGACGTCGAGCTCTTCCCGATCGAGACCGGTGCCCGATGGCTCGTCTGCTCGGACGGGCTCACGAAGGAACTCACCGACCACGGGATCTGGTACTTCCTGACGGAGGGGGCCACGCCGGTCGACGCGGCCGAACTCCTCCTGCGTGCCGCCCTCGACAACGGCGGGCGCGACAACGTCTCGGTCATCGTGCTCGACATCGCGGCGGTCGACGAGAGCGTCGAGCAGCCCGCCTCCTGAGCCCGCTCCACAGCCGCTGCTCGCGCGGGCTTCGCGCCCGGTCGGATCGTCCCGTCAGCCGGTCAGGGCCGCAGGGTGCTCCACTGGAGCCATGAGCCCTTCGGACGTGACGCCCTCCGCGACCACCTCGCACCGGCCCGCGACGACGCCGGCCCGCCTCCGTGCCCCCAGCCCGCCGGCAGAGCCGCCCACCGGGTCGCTCCCGATCCTCGCAAGTCTCGCCCCGGTCGTCGGGTCGGTCGCCCTGTTCGCGATCACTGGCTCACCCGTGACCCTCGTCTTCGCCGCGCTCGGGCCCCTCATCGCCGTCGCCGGCTACATCGACGCACGCTGGACCAGACGTCGGCGCGGACGGCGGGCGCGCGCGGCGTATGACGCTGCGGCGCTGGAGCTGGAGCAGGACATCGCGCGAGCACACGCCGAGGAACGCGAGGAACTGCGAGCACTCCACCCTGCCGGTCGGCTCCTCGAGGTCATCGACGGACCCGATCGTGCCAGGTGGCGGGTACCGGAGGCCCGCCGCACGCTCGTCTGCGTCGGGCGAGGGGAGACGAGGAGTGCCGTCCGGGTGGACGCGGGGGCGGACGACGACCGATGGGAGTGGGCGGCACGGCTGTCCGAGGCGCCGGTCGTGGTCGACGCGGTCGAGGGGATCGGCATCGTCGGTGGGAAAGTGTTCGCGCGCGCGGTGGCCCGCAGCATCCTCCTGCAGCTCGCCCGACAGCTCCCGCCGCAGGCAGCGCAGTTCTCCGGTGAGCCCGCGGCTCCCGACGACCGCACCTGGGCGTTCCTCGAGGGCCTCCCGCACCGTGCGGTCTCGGACCCCGCCGACCCGATGCCCGGTGGGCGAACGGCGGAGCCGACCCTCGTCTCGGTCGTCGAACGCTGGGAAGCGGTCGGGTCCGCCGCGGGGCGCTCGGGAGGACGCCCGCCGATCGGCGGTGTGCTCGTCGCCCTGTCCGACACCGTCGAGCTCATCCCCACCCGCTGCCGACACCTGCTCGTCCTCGATACCGACGGGCAGACCGTCCTCGCCGACGGTACCGGCGCCTCCTCGTCCGTGCCGGTGTCGCCAACCCTGCTCGCGGAAGCCGAGGCGGAACACGTCGTCGGGGCGCTCACCGCCGCCGCACTCACGACGGGGGAGTCCCCGACCCTCTCGAGTCTGCCGACCGACGTCGCCTTCGCGCAGGTGCATCCGGTGCGGGGCCGTCGCCCGCCGGCGGGATCCGACTGGCGGCCCGATGCGCTCCGGGTCGCCATCGGCACCGGCGTCGAGGGCGTGCAGCTGCTGGACCTCGGAGCGGACGGACCCCATGCACTGGTCGGCGGAACGACCGGCAGTGGCAAGAGCGAGCTGCTCATCACCTGGATCACGGCTCTCGCCGCGCAGTGCTCGCCGCAGGAGCTCTCCCTGCTCCTCGTCGACTGCAAGGGCGGCGCCTCCTTCCAAGCGGTGGAGACCCTGCCGCACGTGGTCGGGATGGTGACCGACCTCGAACCGGGGGCGGCGGACCGCGTCGTGTCGAGTCTGCGAGCCGAGCTCCGCCACCGTGAGCGCGTGCTCGCCGCACACGGGGCGCGGCACCTGCTCGACCCCGTGCTCCTGCCGGAACATCGCCCGGCACGGCTCGTCGTCGTCGTCGACGAGTTCCAGGCGCTGCTCGACGCGAGCCCGCACCTCCATCAGGTGTTCGCCGACCTCGCGGCCCGCGGGCGATCACTCGGCCTGCACCTGATCCTCTGCAGTCAGCGACCTGCGGCGGTCGCCGCCGACGCCATCCTCGCGAACTGCACGCTCCGCCTCTCGCTCCGGGTCACCTCGCGCCCCGACAGCGCCGCGATCCTCGGTGTGCCCGATGCGGCCGCGATCCCGGCCGGAACGCCGGGCCGCTGCATCGTCTGGAACGGCGACCGACGACTCGTGTTCCAGTCCGCGGTCACCACCTCCGACGACATCCTCGCGGTCCGTGAGCGCTGGCGCGACGCGCCTGCACCTCGGCGACCATGGCTCGACCCCCTGCCGGCACGCCTGGCCTTGAGCGCCGTCTCTGCGATCGAGGCGGGACGTGCCGGAGGCTCGGAGCGCACCGGTGTCGACTGTCCTCCCGGGGAGGGCATCGTGTTCGGCCTCGCGGACCTCCCCGAGGAGCAGGCACAACGCCCCGCGGTGTGGTGTCCGGAGCACGACGGCTCGCTGCTGGTGCTCGGCACCGGACGTTCCGGTCGAACGACCCTGCTGGACACGCTCGAGGTCGGCGCGCGCGATCGCTTCCGCGTGGAGCGCGTCGGCCAGGATGCCGAGCAGGCCTGGGACACCGTCATGGCGCTGTCGGATCCGCTCCGCCCGACCGAGCGGACCCTCCTCCTCGTCGACGACGTGGAGTCGCTCCTCGCCACCGCCGGGGACGAGCACGGCGCCGCACTCCGCGATGCACTGCTCGGCCTGCTTCGAGACGGGGGACGCCGCGGCATCAGCGTCGTCCTCGTCGCCTCCCGGCTCGGCGGTGTGGTCCACCGGTTCTCGGCTCAGCTGGGCAGCACCCTGGTCCTCCGCCTCGCCGATCGGCAGGATCATCTCGTCGCCGGCGCACCCGCCTCCTGCTTCGATCCACGCCGACCCGCCGGCCGCGCGCACTGGCAGGACTCGGAGGTGCAGATCGCGCTCGCTCCACCGTCGCCGACGTCACCGTCCTCTGCGCCCGGGGTCCACCGCTGGCGGCCGAGCCCGGCACGCGCGACCGTCATCGTCACGCGCGCGACCGGAGCGGTCCGGGCGATGCTGCAGCGCTCGACCGGGACGGAGCGACGCGTGCGGCTCATCGAACCGGCAGCGCACCTGTTCCCGTCCGCACCGCTCGCGGGCGTCGCGGGCATCGAGAGCGACGTCCTGGAGGACGACGCCGCGATCGTCGTCCTCGTCGACCCCGAGACGTGGCTGTCGGGCCGGTTGGTCGTCGGGCGAGACCTTCCGCCGAGCACCGCCGGTGCCGACCTGGTGGTCCACAGCTGTTCCGCCGCCGACTTCCGGCAGGTGACCAGGAGCCGTGAGCTCCCGCCGCTCCTCGGCTATGCGAGCGGCCGTGCCTGGTGGTGGCGGGCCGGACAGGAGGCGATGCGTGTGGACCTACTCGGCTCCTGACCCGAAGCCGCCGAGGCTGTCGGCCGGGCGGTCAGACCGCGGTGACGGCGATCCGGCCGACAACGGCGGCTCCGCCGTGGATGGCCAGGTCGAGTTCCGGTTCGAGGGCGTCGACGGCGGCCGCATCGAGCGCTCCGACCGAGACGAGCAGCCGGAGGGCGATGATCGTCGAGGCCCGGAGCGAGCCGTCGAGGACCTTGAGCGCGACGGTCGCGCCGCCGGGTGCCGACATGACCATCACGCCTTCCGCACCGAGCTTCGCGAACAGGCCGAGGCGTTCGATGACGAGCGTGTTCGCCCGGCCGGGTCCGTCGAGTGCCCAGCCGTTGGCGAGCACCGCCGCCGTGAGCAGCCCTGCGTTCCGGTACAGGGCGAACGGCGAGGTGGGGGAGGAGTTGACGACGCGTCCGATGCCACGTGCGAGTCCGGTCAGGGAGATCGCGTAGACCGGCGCCCCGCAGCCGTCGACCCCGCTGGCGGCGGGCTTCTCGCCGGTGAAGCGCTCGACGGTGTCCCGGACGGCGAGCTGCAACGGATGGTCGGGCTCGAGGTACGTCGCCTGGTCCCACCCGTTCTGTGCGCAGGCGAGCAGCATGGCCGCGTGCTTCCCGGAGCAGTTCATGTACAGGGGGCTCGTGCCGAGGCCGTCCCGGACCAGCTCGTCGCGGGACGCGCGATCACCGGGCCAATCGGCCGGGCACTGCAACGCCGAGTCCTCGATCCGAGCCCGGCCGAGCATGCTGCGCACGACCTGGACGTGCTTGCGGGTCCCCGCATGGCTCGCGGTCGCGAGCACGGCCTGAGCGCCCTCGAGGGACACTCCGGCGTTCATGATCGTGATCGCCTGGAAGGGCTTGAGGCACGAGCGGGGGAAGACCGGTGCGTCCGGTGCTCCGAGGCTCGCGAGAACCTCGCCCTCCGGCCCGAGGACGATCGCCGATCCGGCGTGTCGTGACTCGATGAAGCCGCTGCGCTCGACGACGGCCAACTCCACCGCGTCCGCGACGCCGAAGGTCTGGGGGACCGCCGTGCTCACAGTGCTGCGAGCGCCTGATCGATGACCGTCATCGCGTCCGCGATGAGCTCGTCGGAGACGGCGAGGCTCGGGAGGAAGCGGAGGACGTTGCCGTAGGTGCCGGCGGTGAGGACGAGCACGCCCTGCTGCGCAGCGGCTGCGGCGATGGCGCTGACGGCGGCCGGGTGGGGCTCCTTCGTCGTCGAGGCCGTACCCGGCTGGACGAGTTCCATCGCGATCATCGCGCCGATGCCGCGGACGTCGCCGATGATGTCGTACTTGCCCTGGAGCTCGAGCAGCGCCGCCGTCAGGGTGGCACCGATGCGATCCGCTTCGGCCAGGAGTCCGCGGGACTCGATCGACTCGAAGACCGCGACCGACGCGGCACACGCGACGGGGTTACCGCCGAAGGTGCCGCCGAGCCCGCCGGGCTGGCTCGCGTCCATGATCTCGGCGCGCCCCGTGACCGCCGCGAGCGGCAGACCGCCGGCGATACCCTTCGCGCTCAGCACGAGGTCGGGGACGAGGCCGAAGTGCGAGCTCGCGAAGTACTCGCCCGTGCGCGCCATGCCGCTCTGGATCTCGTCGGCGATGAACACGACGCCGTTGGCCGTGCACCACTCCTGGAGCGCGGGGAGGTAGCCCTCCGCGGGGACGACGAAGCCGCCCTCGCCCTGGATCGGCTCGACGACGAGGCATGCGAGGTCGGGGGCACCGATGCGCTTCTCGAGGTAGGCGATGGTGCGGGCCGCAGCCGCAGCTCCGGACAGGCCGTCGTGGTAGGGGTAGGAGTTGGGGGCGTGGTAGACGTCGCCGGCGAACGGACCGTAGCCGGTCGCGTAGGGGGCGGCCTTGTAGTTCATCGCCATGGTCAGGTTGGTGCGACCGTGGTAGCCGTGGTCGAGCACCGCGACAGCCCGCCGACCGGTGTACTTGCGAGCGATCTTCACGCCGTTCTCGACCGCCTCGGCGCCCGAGTTCACGAGCACCGACTTCTTCGCGAAGTCGCCCGGGGTGTGCTCGGCGAGCAGCTCCGCGACGCGCACGTACTCCTCGTAGGGGGTGATCGTGAACAGGGTGTGCAGGACGTCGGCCGCCTGGTCCTGGACGGCGCCGACCACGGAAGACTCCGTGTGGCCGATGGTGGTGACACCGATGCCGGCACCGAGGTCGATGAACTGGTTGCCGTCGACGTCGACGACGATCGCGCCGTGCGCGCGCTCGATGTACACCGGGAGGACACTCGACACGCCATCGGACACGACGGCGGTCCGGCGGGCGTGCAGCGCCTGCGAGCGCGGGCCCGGGACGGCCGTCACGATGCGACGCTCCTGCGTCACGCTGGGGGCGGAGGCGGTCGTCTGGTCCGTGGTGTCGAGCGTGTCAGTCATAGTCCTCCAGCGTAGCGCGACCTCCCGACAGCGGGGCCGCGAACGCGGGCCGCGGCGGAGAGGCCAGTGGGATACTGGTGGCATGATCACGGGCCACCACGACTACACCATCGGCGTCCGCTGGGACGGAGACCTCGGGACGGGCACGAGCGGGTACCGGGACTACTCCCGGGAGCTCACGGTGACGGCCGCCGGGAAGCACGACCTCGAGGGCTCGGCGGACAAACCGTTCCGCGGCGACCCGGGTCGATGGAACCCCGAGGAGCTGCTCCTCGCGGCCCTCGCCCAGTGCCATCTCCTGTCCTACCTGCACGTCGCCGTGACCCTCGGTGTCGTGGTGACGGCCTACACGGACGACGCTGTCGGGACCATGGTCGAGGACGGCGCGGGCAGCGGTGCGTTCACGGAGGTGGTCCTGCGTCCGCAGGTCACGGTCGCCGATGCGTCGATGGTCGAGGCGGCGCGAGCCGGGCACGCCCGCGCGAACGAGCTGTGCTTCATCGCCAACTCGGTGAACTTCCCGGTCCGTCATGAGCCGACGATCGTGGTCGCGACGACCACCTGAGGAGTGGACCGACGCCGCGGCTCAGAGCCGTTCCGGGCGGAAGGCGCGCTTGATGCGCTCGACGGTGTCGGCGGGCGGCGACTCGTTGTAGGCGTTCGCGAGCTCCTGGCCGGTGAGGGCGTGGATCGCCGCCATGATCTCGTCCGTCGCCTTGCGTCTGGCGCGTCCTGAGGTCGCCGGGCCATGGTGGCTCACGTCGATGGGTTCGCCGAAGATCACCGTGACCGGTTTGAACTTCGGGATCGTGGTGCCGACCGGCATGAGGTCGTCGGTGCCGATGAGGCCCACCGGGACGACCGTCGCGCCCGTGGTGAGTGCCAGCCAGGCGACACCGGTCCTGCCGCGGTACAACCGTCCGTCGAGCGACCGGGTGCCCTCGGGGTAGATGGCGAAGGCCTCGCCGCTCTCCAGGATCCGGCGTCCCTGGTCGAGCGCCTCCTGCGCCGCCTGCCCGACGCCACGTTCGACCCCGACCGCGCCGATCGAGGTGAAGAAGGTGCGCGAGACCCAGCCCTTCAGACCGCGTCCGGTGAAGTAATCGGACTTCGCCAGGAACTGCACCCGTCGTGGCGCGCTGATCGGGATCGCGATGCTGTCGATGAACGAGAGGTGGTTGCTCGCCAGGATGACCGGCCCACGCTTCGGGACGTTCTTCCGGCCGATGATCTTGGGGCGGTAGAGCAGCTTCGCCGTCGTGTTCAGGACGGCTCGTCCGAAGTAGTAGACGACACCGGGTTTCGAGGGCGTGGACACCGTGTCGTCCGTCGACGGTTCGACCGTGGTCTGGTCGGAGGGTTCCTGGGCGCGTCGCTGCGTCTGCTCCTCATCGGCCATGCGCACGACTGTACCCGGCGACGCATGCGCGACCCGGCATACTCACGTGTGACCACCCACCGCGGATGTTCGGCGCGCTGTCAGCCAGCATGGAGCCTGGTGGGTGAAACTGGACCGACCCCTCAGCAACGACCGAAAGTTCCCCTGTGCGCAAGAGCCTCTGCCTTCTGGCCGTCATCGCGTCCCTCGTGTCGCTGACCGCGTGCAGTTCGGCGACGTCGCAGTCGCAAGCGCTTCCCAGTCCGGGGGAGTGCGCCGACACGAGCGCAGGCAAGGCGTCCAAGGCGATCAGCGTCAGTGGCGACTTCGGCTCGATCCCCGAGGTCACCTTCGCGAAGGGCACACTCGCCGCAGACACGACCGAACGCACGATCGTGGCCAAGGGCGACGGAGAGCGGGTCGATCCCGGCGACACGACGTTCGTCGAGATGTCGATCTACAACGCCGTGACCGGGTCGATCGTCGCGCAGACCGCCTACGGTGCGAGCCCGGCGACGGCGATCGTGGTCAACGACCAGAAGTACCTGAAGGGCCTCGTCCGCGCCGTCGAGTGCACGAACGTCGGATCCCGCGTCGCGGCGTTCGTCACGGCGGGCGACGGGTTCGGTTCCGCAGGGTCGAGCGACGGCACGGTCCAGGCCGACCAGCCGCTGGTCGTCGTGGCCGACGTCCTCAGCACGGTGCACAGCGACGCCAAGGCGGACGGCGTCCGGCAGGAGCCCGTCGCCGGGATGCCCGCGGTCGAGCTCGACACCGCCGGACGACCCACGGTCACCATCCCCGAGGAGCCCGCTCCGGCCGATCTCCAGGTCGCGGTCCTCAAGCAGGGCGACGGGGCGGTGGTGCAGCCCGACGCCGAGGTCATCATCAACTACCAGGGTGTGAACTGGCGGACCGGCGAGGTCTTCGACGAGAGCTGGGGCAACGGACCGACCAACTTCCAGCTGTCCGCCGTGGTGAAGGGCTTCTCGAGCGCCATCGCCGGCCAGCACATCGGATCGCAGGTCATCGCCGTCATCCCACCCGACCTCGGGTACGGACCGAGCGGCGGCAACAGCCAGGCGGGCATCGAGGCCGACGACACCATCGTGTTCGTCATCGACATCCTCGACGCGAGCAGCACCACGGCTCCCGCCGCGGGCTGAGCGGCCCGCACCGCCGCCGACGTAGACTGACCGCCGTGAGACGCGTCATCATCCTCGGATCAACCGGCTCGATCGGCACGCAGGCACTCGACGTCATCCGGGGTGACCGCGACCGCTTCGAGGTCGTCGGCCTGACGGCCGGCTCGAACGCCGAGCTCCTCGCCGAGCAGGCCGCCGCCTTCCACGTCGACGACACGGCCCTGGGCGCGGCCGACGCCGAGCGGCTCATCCGCAGCGTCGACGCCGACGTGGTGCTGAACGGCATCACGGGCTCCATCGGGCTCGGCCCGACCCTCGCGGCCCTCGAGACGGGCAGGACGCTCGCGCTCGCGAACAAGGAGTCGCTCATCGTCGGTGGCGACCTCGTCCGGCGGATCGCGACACCCGGCCAGATCGTGCCCGTGGACTCCGAGCATTCCGCGATCGCCCAGGCCCTCCGATCCGGCACCGCCACGGAGGTGCGACGGCTCGTCCTGACCGCCTCGGGAGGACCGTTCCGCGGACGGGACCGCGCGTCGCTCGCCGGCGTCACGCCGGCCGAGGCACTCGCCCACCCCACCTGGGACATGGGTCTCGTCGTCACGACGAACTCGGCGACCCTCGTCAACAAGGGTCTCGAGGTGATCGAGGCGCACCTGCTGTTCGACGTCCCATACGACCGCATCGAGGTGACGGTCCACCCGCAGTCGATCGTCCACTCGATGGTCGAGTTCATCGACGGTTCCACCATCGCCCAGGCCTCCCCGCCCGACATGCGGCTCCCCATCTCCCTCGGGCTCGACTGGCCCAACCGGGTCCCAGGCGTCGGCGTCCCGCTCGATTGGACCTCGCGCCAGCAGTGGACGTTCGAGCCCCTCGACCACGAGGCCTTCCCGGCGGTGCGGCTGGCCAAGCTCGTGGGCGGGCAGGGTCGCACCTATCCGGCCGTGTTCAACGCGGCGAACGAGGAGGCCGTTGCGGCCTTCCACGCGGGGCGGCTGGGCTACCTCGGCATCCTCGACACCGTCCGCGCGGTCGTCGACGACCACGAGGCGCCCGAGGGCGAGCTCACCCGGGAGGCGCTCGCGGAGGCGGAGCGCTGGGCGAGGGCTCGCGCGCAGCAGCGCATCGGCTGACCTGCCCGTCCATCGTCGGAAGCTTCCGAGCGGCCGTACAGCCGGCGTGCAGCCGGTGACCCGACCGCGCGAGTAGGGTTACGCCGTGGAATCCGTCCTCCTCTACCTCCTCGGCATCGTGATCGTGCTCGTGGGCCTCATCGTGTCCATCGGGCTGCACGAGGTCGGTCACCTCGTGCCCGCGAAGCTGTTCGGCGTGCGGGTAACCCAGTACATGATCGGCTTCGGTCGCACCATCTGGTCGCGCCGCAAGGGCGAGACCGAGTACGGCGTCAAGATGATCCCGCTCGGCGGCTACATCTCGATGATCGGCATGTTCCCGCCCAAGCAGCCCGGCGGTGCCGCCCGGAACGCCAGCACCGGCTTCTTCGACACGCTGGTCCAGGACGCGCGGGAGGCGAGTGCCGACACGATCGGCGCCGGCGACGAGGAGCGCACCTTCTACCGGTTGCCCGTCTGGAAGCGGATCGTCGTCATGCTCGGCGGGCCGTTCATGAACCTCGTCCTCGCCGTCCTGTTCATCGGTATCGCCGTGTCGGGGTTCGGCGTCCCGCAGCAGAGCAGCACGCTGACCTCGGTGTACGAGTGCGTGTTGCCGTCCACCAGCGACCGCCAGAGCTGTGCAGCGGGGGATCCGCAGGGTCCGGCGGCCGCCGCGGGTTTGAAGCCGGGCGACACGATCCTCTCGATCGACGGCACCCCGATCTCCACCTTCGCCGAGATCTCCGCGGCCGTGCAGGATTCGCCGGGCAAGCCGTTGGCCCTCGAGGTCGCCCGCGGAGAGCAGCGACTCGACCTCACCCTGACGCCGCTGCTGCTCGAGCGGGACGTCGTCGACGCCGAGACCGGCAAGATCGTCACGAACGCCGACGGCTCGGCGAAGACCCATGAGGTCGGCTTCGTCGGCATCACCCCGCAGCAGCAGATGGTGGCGCAGCCCGTCACCACGATCCTGCCGACCGTCGGCGACACGATCGCCCGGACCGCCAACATCATCCTGAACCTGCCCCAGCGACTCATCGACGTCGGGCAGGCCGCGTTCGGATCCGGCGAGCGCGACCCCAACGGGCCGATGAGTGTCGTGGGCGTCGGACGGGTCGTGGGCGAGGTGGTCAGCCTCGACGAGATCCCCGTCGCGTCGAAGGCGGCGACCGTGTTCGGCATCCTCGGGTCGCTCAACGTCGCGCTCTTCGTCTTCAACCTCATCCCCTTGCTGCCCCTCGACGGCGGGCACGTCGCAGCAGCGCTCTGGGAGGCGATCCGTCGCCGCTTCGCGAAGGTCTTCCGACGTCGCGACCCGGGACCGGTGGACGCGGCGAAGCTCATCCCGCTCACCTTCGGCGTGGTGATCGTCCTCGGCGGCATGAGCGCGCTCCTCGTGTACGCCGACATCGTCAAGCCGGTCAACCTCTTCGGCTAGGCCGACGCGACCGGAGCCCGCGGGACCGTCCCATCCCGGTACGGCCGTACTCCCCGGGGAGTACGGTGCAGGCTCCGTGCGGGCGACGCGGCGGCTCCGACCCGCGAGTAGCATGCAGGGATGGCATCGGTCGAGACGGGTTCGGCACCCTGGACGACGCCGAGCGATCGCCGACCCGGACGCCCCGTCTGGCGCCTCTGGGCGCCGGTGGTGGTGTCCTTCCTCGTCCAGGTGCCCGCGACAGCGGTGCTCGCCCTCCACGGTTCCTTCGGCCCGGGTGCCGGTGCCTCGGGGTGGTCCCGTTCCTCGGCAGTCCTCCTGGCACTCGCCGGCGTGCTCTGCCTGCTCGCTGCCAGGCGGTCGCCCGGGCCGACGGTCGCGGCGGTCGCCGTGCTGTCGACCGCCTCGATGCTGACGGGTCCCACCTGGGGCCCTCCCGCCGTGGCGCTGGCGTTCGCCGCGGGTTCCGGCATCGTCCGTGGGGCGCGCGGCTGGGCCTATCCGTCGCTGGGACTCGGGTGGGCGCTCGCCCTGACCGTCGCGCTCGCCGTCGGTTGGAAGGTGTCGGGCTTCCGTGTCGGGGCCACGACCGCCCTCGTCATCGTCGCCGTCCTCCTCGCCGAGGGACTCCGCACCCGGCGCGAACAGCTCGACGCGGATCGCCGGCGTCAAGGTGAACGCCGGGCATCCGCCGCGCAGGAGGAGCGCGTGCGCATCGCCCGTGAGCTGCACGACGTGGTCGCCCACTCGCTCGCGCAGATCACCGTCCAGGCCGGCATGGGCCTGCATCTCATGGACACCCAGCCCGAACGTGCCAGGGAAGCTCTGACGAACATCAAGGGGTCGAGCAAGGCGTCGCTCGACGAGGTCCGTGGCCTCCTCGACGTCCTCCGTGGTGCCGATGCGGCCCAGGATCCCACGACCGGCGCGCCGAGGCGACCGGGGCCGGATCTCGAGGCACTACCAGTCCTCGTCCAGTCCCTCCGAGACCAGGGCGTCGACGCGGTACTCGAGCTGCGCCTCGTCTCCACGCCCGGCGCGGCCGTGCAGCAGGCGCTGTACCGGATCGCGCAGGAGAGCGTCACGAACGTCCTCCGGCACGCGCAGGCCGGACGGGTCTCCGTCGAGCTCGTCGAGGTCGACGGCACCTATCGCCTGCTCGTGGAGGACGACGGGGTCGGTGCCCCACCCGGACCCGCGGAGCACGGCAACGGCCTCCTCGGCATGACCGAGCGCGCCGAGCTCCTCGGCGGCACCCTCGAGACCGGGCGGAGTCCGCTCGGCGGCTTCCGTGTCACGGCCCGGGTGCCGGTCCGAGGCGTCGCATGATCCGCGTGGTCGTCGCCGACGACCAGGCACTCATCCGCGGCGGGTTCCGCGCCCTCCTCGACGCGGAGCCCGACATCGCGGTCGTCGGTGAGGCGGCCGGTGGGGACGAGGCGCTCGTCGTCGTCCGTCGGGAACGCCCGGACGTGGTCCTCATGGACATCAGGATGCCCGGAGGGGACGGCCTGGCCGCAACCGAGGCCATCGTCGCGGATCCGGCGCTCGAGGCCACCCGCATCATCGTCGTCACCACCTTCGAACTCGACGAGTACGTCGCGCAGGCGATCCGGGCAGGTGCGAGCGGCTTCCTCGTGAAGGACACCGAGCCGGCCGAGCTCATCCGGGCCGTCCGAGTGGTCGCGTCGGGTGACGCCCTGCTGTCGCCCGGGGTCACGAGGCGGCTGCTCACCCAGGTCGCCGGAGCGATCGCCGCGCCGCTCGACGACGCCGTGATCGCCGGGCTCACGGAGCGCGAACGCGAGGTGCTGGGGCTCGTCGGACGCGGACTCACCAACGAGGAGATCGGAGGGGCGCTGTTCCTCAGCCCGCTCACAGCGAAGACCCACGTGTCGCGCATCATGTCGAAGCTCGCCGCGCGCGACCGGGTCCGCCTCGTCGTCATCGCCTACGAGACCGGGCTCGTCAGTCCCGGCGTCTGAGCGACCGGTGGTCGTACTCCCAGGGGAGTCAAGTGATCCGTCCCGTCGTCGGATGCCCTCGGCCACCATCCGGAGGAGGCTCGGGGTCGTGATGCGGACGACGGTCGTCGTCCGCCCGACGAACGGAGTCCTCCATGTCCACCTCCCTGATCGTGCTCGCCACGACCGCCATGCATCCCGGCGGTCCCGGGCCGGGGCTCCACCTCCTCTGGCTGCTGCTCATCCCCGCGTTCTGGATCGCCGTGATCGTCCTCATCGTCGCGCTCGTCGGTCGGCGGTGGCGTCGCCGAGCCTGGTCCGGGGCGTCCCCGGACGGCCACCAGGGTCCGCCGTGGGCCTGGCGCCAGGACGGGTCGCGGAGCGCCGAGCAGACGCTCGCCGAGCGTTTCGCCCAGGGCGACATCGACGACGTCGAGTACCGGGAACGGCTCGGCGTCCTGCGAGCGAATCGCGAGGCACCGCCCGCCCGTTGACCGTGGATCGCGACGTCCCAGCAGGCATTCAGCTCACGGGGAGCCTGCGGGGCGTCGCGCGCGTAAGCTGAGGCTCGTGGTAGCTATCAATCTGGGTCTTCCGTCGGTTCCCGAGACGCTCAGCCCGCGGCGCAAGTCGCGACAGATCAAGGTCGGCAAGGTGCTCGTCGGCGGCGATGCCCCGGTGAGCGTCCAGTCGATGACGACGACCCAGACGACCAACATCAACGCGACCCTCCAACAGATCGCCGAGCTCACGGCCTCGGGCTGCGACATCGTCCGCGTGGCCGTCCCGACCCGCGACGACGCCGAGGTGCTGCCGATCATCGCGAAGAAGAGTCAGATCCCGGTGATCGCCGACATCCACTTCCAGCCCGCCTACGTCTACGCCGCGATCGACGCGGGGTGCGCGGCCGTCCGGGTCAATCCCGGCAACATCCGGAAGTTCGACGACCAGGTCGGCGAGATCGCCCGGCGCGCGAAGGCCGCCGGCGTCTCCCTCCGCATCGGTGTCAACGCCGGTTCCCTCGACCCGCGGCTGCTGCAGAAGTACGGCAAGGCGACCCCAGAAGCGCTCGTCGAGAGCGCCGTCTGGGAGGCGAGCCTCTTCGAGGAGCACGACTTCCACGACTTCAAGATCTCCGTCAAGCACAACGACCCGGTCGTCATGGTGAAGGCCTACCGGCTGCTCGCCGAGCGCGGTGACTGGCCGCTGCACCTCGGCGTGACGGAGGCCGGTCCATCCTTCCAGGGCACGATCAAGAGCGCGACCGCCTTCGGCATCCTGCTCTCCGAGGGCATCGGCGACACCATCCGTGTCTCGCTCTCCGCGCCGCCGGCGGAGGAGATCAAGGTCGGGCTGCAGATCCTGCAGTCGCTGAACCTCCGCGAGCGCAAGCTCGAGATCGTCTCCTGCCCGAGCTGTGGGCGCGCGCAGGTCGACGTCTACAAGCTCGCGAACGACGTGACCGACGGCCTCGAGGGGATGAGCGTCCCACTGCGCGTCGCCGTCATGGGCTGCGTCGTGAACGGCCCCGGAGAGGCACGCGAAGCCGACCTCGGCGTCGCGAGCGGCAACGGCAAGGGCCAGATCTTCGTCAAGGGCGAAGTCATCAAGACCGTGCCGGAATCGGAGATCGTCGCGACGCTCATCCAGGAGGCCAACCGCCTGGCCGCCGAGATGCCCGCCGACGACACCTCCACGGGCGCACCGGTGGTGACGGTCGGCTCCAACTGAGCCTGGAGCGTCGCCCGACCGGTCTCCGGTCGAGCGGCGCTCCCGTCAGCGGGCCGTGCGGTGACGAGCCCCGTGCGGAGCGCGCACCGGCGTCTCCGTCTCGATCGGCGCGAGCCGACGGGAGGGGATCGGTTGGCGCTCGGCCGGCTGGACGCCACGAGCGCGACGGACCAGACGGCGAGCGATCTGCAGTGGCCGCCCGATGACGAAGGCGACCGTGCCCAGCGCGCTCGTGTCGGCCCGCCCGAACGCCCGACGCCGCTCCCAACCGGTGCGGAGCATGCCGCCGCGACTCTGTCGTGCCCGAGGACGGATCGGCAGGGTCCCGAGGTCGCGCGCGGCGAACGCCTCCTCCGACCGCTGGATCCAGTCGTCCTCTTCGGCGGGGTGGAAGTAGTTCTGCTGCAGCCAGTCCGGGTTCGGGTGCCGGAACCGGGCGGCCATGAGGTCGTCCTTGGAAGCCAACAGCCCGCTGCCCTCGAAGACGGTGTTGATGAGTGCCGGGTCCACACCGAAGTCGTCGAGCAGGATGACCGGGACCCCGGCCGCGATGGCCTCGATCGCGGCGGTGGAACTCACGGTGACGAGCCCGGCCGCGTGGCCGAGGTGGACCGCCATCGACCCGGTGGCGACCCGCAGGTTGTCGGGTGTCGGACCGGTCAGGAGGGTGTCGAAGGGGTAGTGCTCGTGATGGGTCTGCGGGTCGCCGGCGAGGCCGCGCACCTTGATCACGACGTCGAGGTCGCGGTGCCGGTTCGCGAGGGTCCGCAGCCAGGACAGGATCCGGAGCCGGTCGCCGCGATCGGCCGGGACGGTGGCCTGGGCGGCGAAGACGACCCGGGTACGCGGGGCGGGCTCGGCCGGTGACTCGGTCGCCGTGTCCGTCAGGAACGGCAGGGTCGCGAGCGCGAACGCCGGCTCGACCCCGTGCGTCAGCGCGAGTTCACGGTAGGCGGCGACCTCGCGGTGGCTGTGCAGGACGAAGACGTCCGCCTGCGCGCGGAGGAAGATCCCCTTCCACTTCGCCGGGATGGAGATGCCGGGGAGACCGGTGAGCAGCACCGGGCGGGTGGAGCGCCCGAGCGCGAGGAGTTCCGAGATGACGACCTCGGCGACCGGCCCACGCGTGGAGACGAACACGCCGTCCGGCTGCTCGGTCCGGATGAGGTCGACAAGTCCTCGGAGCGACAGGCGACGGACGGTCCGCCCCTCGAACGCCGTGTGGAGCAGGGCGATGTCCACCTGCCGGTCGGTGGCGGACACGTCGCTCTCGATGAGGACGAGGTCGACGTCCCAGCCGGTCGCGCGGGAGAGGGTGGCGGCGCCCCACTTCACGAAGGAGTCGGAGTCCACCACCCCGATCACCCGACGGCGGGGCCCATGATCAGGCATCGACCCTGCGCAGCTTCGCGAGTGGGGCGAGTTCACCGGGGAAGATGCGCTTGACGCCGTCACCCATGGCGGTCTCGATGACCCGGATGTCGCGGACGAGGTTCGAGAAGCCGTGCGGTTCGAGCGATGCGGCGTGGTCCGAGCCCCACATGGCACGGTCGAGCGTGATGTGGCGTTCCACCATCGTGGCCCCGAGGGCGACCGCGGCGAGGGAGATCTGCAGACCGGTCTCGTGGCCGGAGTACCCGATCGGCACACCGGGGTACCGGGCGGCGAGGCTGTCGATCATCCGGAGGTTCGCCTCTTCGGCGGGCAAGGGGTACGTGGAGGTCGCGTGCAGGATGACCAGCGGCGAGCCCCGGAGGATCTCGACTGCGCGGTCGATCTGCTCGAGCGTCGACATGCCGGTCGAGAGGATGATCGGCTTCCCGGTCGCGGCGAGACGGGTCAGGAGGCCCGAGTCGGTCACGGAGGCGGACGCGACCTTGTGCGCGCTGACGCCCAGGTCCTCGAGGAAGTCGACCGACGGTTCGTCCCACGGGGAGGCGAACCAGCTGAGGCCTCGCAGGGTGGCGTGGTCGCCGATCTCGATGTACTGCTCACGGTCGAACTCGACCCGGTAGCGGTAGTCGAGGTAGCTCATCTCACCCCACGGCGTCTGCCGCGGGACGTCGCGCATGTGCGCCGGCGTCGAGATCTCCGGCGAGCGCTTCTGGAACTTGACGGCCTGTGCGCCGGCGTCGGCGGCCACGTCGATGAGTCGCTTCGCGAGCTCCACGTCGCCGTTGTGGTTGAGACCGATCTCCCCGATGACGTACGCGGGGGCGCCGCCGCCGACGGGGATGCCGTCGATGCGCACGGGAGACGGCTGCGTCCGGCCGTCGAGGTCGGTGGTGTCGTTCGCGTCCTGGTGGATGCTCATGGTCGTGCTCCGTTCGATTGCAGCGTGGACAGCTTCAGGGGGTCGAGGGTCGCGCGTGCGGCGAGGACGAGGTCGGCGAGTTCGCGGACGGCTCCGTCGCCGCCTCGGCGTTCCAGGACGAGCCGGGAGACGGCACGGGCCTCCGGGTGCGCATCGGCGACGACGACCGGCCAGCCGACGATCTCGAGGGCCGGGATGTCGTTGACGTCGTTGCCGAGGTACGCGATGCGGTCGAGTGGGACACCCTTCGCCGTGGCCCAGTCGCGGAGTGCGGTCGCCTTGTCGGCTGAGCCGTACACGACGTCGACGCCGAGTTTGGCCGCGCGTGCGGCGACGATCGGGACCCGCTCGGTCGACAGGATCAGGAACGGCAGCCCGGCCTCGCGCAGCTGACGGACGCCGAGGCCGTCACCGCGATGGACGCTCACCCGTTCGACTCCGTCGGCGTCGATGCTGGCGCGGTCGTCGGTGTGGACCCCGTCGAAGTCTGTGACGACGGCGTCGACGTCGAGGTGGTGCTCCGAGCGTTCTGACCCCGATGGGATCCCCAGCTGGCGTTCGGCGAGTCCGGCGATCGCCTCCGCGACGAGCAGATCCTCCGGCTCGTCGATGTCGAGTGCGGCGAAGGACCTGGTGACGGCCGGCGCGATCCGGCCGAAGAAGCGGTGCCGGGCCTCGAGGAAGCCGTCCGTGTCGAAGACGTAGAACGAGCCGGTCTCGCGGTACTGCGGCGCGCGGTCCTGCCGTCGGGGACGCTCGCGGTGGTCGTGACCGATCCCTCGGGCACCCTTCGTCTTCTCCGTCCAGAGGAAACCGTGGTCGAGCACCGCGGCGAAGACGGAGTCCGCCCGCCCGGAGGAGACCAGGGCGACGGCGTCGTCGAGTGCTTCCACGTCGAGGAAGGGCGACGTCGCCTGCGCGAACACCGTCACGGGGGTCAGCTCGCCGCGCTCCGCGAGGACGCCGAGCGCGTGGAGGAGCGCGGCCTCGGAGGAGGTGCTGTCCTCGGCGAGTTCGGCCGGCCGGTCGATGACCTCGGCACCGGCGGCGACGGCGGCGGCGGCGAGGTCCGGGTGATCGGTCGTGACGACCACGCGCGAGACGCCACCCGACCGCAGCAGACCCTCGACCGATCGCGCGATGAGGGTGCTCCCGCGGACGGTCCTGAGGTTCTTGCGGTGGATCCCCTTCGAACCGCCCCTGACCGGGACGATCGCCGTCGCGCCGTCGGTCTCCGGGTGCCTCCCGTGCGCTGCAGATGTCATCGATCCACGGTAGGAAGCGGCGGTGGACGCGAGGGGGACGGCGGGCGAACGGCGGCCGACGCCCTGGTGGCCATCCGGTGGCCGAGGCGTCCGAGCTCCGGATCTTCACACGTAGACTGTTCGGACCGCCGGGTTCCACCAGGCGGATCCGCGTTCGACGGTCATCCGTCCGGACCGCCAGCCTCGCCAGGGAGACCAGTGACCGTGACGCCGAGCACCCCCATCGCGCCAGCCGAGCTGCAGCGGGCCCGCAGCATCCTCTCCGAGATCGTCGGTGCCTACGACGCGAAGGTGGTCGGCCAGCAGGGCCTGCGCACCACCCTGCTCGCGGCACTCGTCTCGGGCGGGCACGTCCTGCTCGAGAGCGTCCCAGGACTCGCGAAGACGACCGCGGCGGAATCGATCGCCCAAGCGGTGAACGCCTCGTTCAAACGCATCCAGTGCACCCCCGACCTGTTGCCGAGCGACATCATCGGCACCCAGATCTACGACGCCCGCACCGGCGCGTTCCAGACCCAGCTCGGTCCCGTGCACGCGAACTTCGTGCTCCTCGACGAGGTCAACCGGTCGAGCGCGAAGACCCAGAGCGCGATGCTCGAGGCGATGCAGGAACGCCAGACCTCCATCGGCGGTACGCACTATCCGCTGCCGAAGCCGTTCTTCGTGCTCGCCACGCAGAACCCCATCGAGCAGGAAGGCACGTACCACCTGCCCGAGGCGCAGCTCGACCGCTTCCTCCTCAAGGAGGTCCTCGACTACCCGACGATCGGCGAGGAGGCCGAGATCGTCCGTCGGGTGAACTCGGGTCTCTACGAGACCGACCAGGACCGCCCGGGGGTGAGCCTCGAGGACGTCCTGTTCCTGCAGTCCCTCGCCAAGCGGGTCTACCTCGACGCATCGATCCTCAACTACATCGTCCAGACGGTCTACGTCACCCGCCATGCGAGCGACTACCTGCCGCCGAAGCTCGCGAGCTACATCGAGTACGGGGCGAGCCCGCGCGCCAGCATCGCGTTCAGCACCGTCGCGCGGGCGCTCGCGATCCTCGCCGGCCGCGACCACGTCATCCCCGAGGACGTCAAGGGCTACCGCCACCAGGTGCTGCGGCACCGCATCATCCTGAACTTCGAAGCCGCGGCCGACGACGTCTCGCCCGAGACGATCATCGACGCCGTCTTCGGAGCGGTCCAGGCGCCGTAGGCCCGTGTCAGCCCCGCTGCTCCACCGGGTGAAGTCCAAGCTCTTCATCCACGCCCACCGCCGCGTGCGGGGGATGCTCGACGGCGAGTACCGTTCGGTGTTCCAGGGGAGGAGCCTCGACTTCGACGACCTCCGCGAGCACACCCCGGGCGACGAGATCAAGGACATCGACTGGAAGGCGACGGCCAGACACGGTGCTCCACTCGTGAAGCGCTACATCGCCACGCGGAAACACCAGGTGCTGTTCGTCGTCGACACGGGTCGTGATCTCGCGGCGCTCGCCGAGGGTGGGAGCACCAAACGCGAGGTCGCCATCCTCGCGGTCGGCATCCTGGGATACCTCGCGATCCGGCACGGCGACCTCGTCGGTCTCGTCGCCGGCGACGCCGCCGCACCGGAACTCGTCCGACCCGCCGGCACCGAATCGGCACTCGAGCGCCTGCTGCAGCACATCGACCGGCGTGCGTCGCTCGCGGCACCCCAGAGCGATCTCGACGAGTTGCTCGGCTACGCGGCACGGTCGGTCAAGCAGCGCTGTCTGCTCGTGATCGTCTCGGATGACGAGGAGATCACGCCGAAGCGGTCGGAGATCCTCCGCCGCCTGCACGTCCAGCACGAGGTGCTCTGGATCTCGGTCGGCGACGCCGACCTCATGCGGGCGGAGTACACCGGTCGGGCGATGGTCGACGTCGCCGACGAGCGGTCCCTGCCGGCCTTCATCCGGTCGGACGACGCGCTCCGTCGTGAGTTCACCGAGGCCGTCACCAGCGCCACCGCCCGACACCTCGACCAGCTCGAGGAACTCGGCATCAGCGGTCAGCGCGTGACCGGAGCCGACGACGTCGTCCCCGTCCTCTTCCACCTCCTCGAGGCCCACCGACATGCCCGGCGATAACGGCTACTACGCACCGGTCCAGTACACGCTGCTCTGGCCGGTGCTCGGACTCGTGCTCATCGCGCTCGTGATCGGGTGGTACGTCTGGATGCTCGCCCACGTGCGCCGTCGCGCGCGCGGGAGCGCGCCGCGCCCGGCGCCGCAGCCGTCGCCGACCGTCCTGCGCGACCGCTACCTCGCACTCATCGGCGAGATCGAGCGCGAGCACGGGGACGGCGCCCTGAGTACGCGGCGCGCCCACCAACGGCTCGGCGCGATCCTCCGGATGTACGCGCACGAGTCCAGCGGCGTCCGCGCCCAGGTCATGACCCTCGCAGACCTCGATCGCGCCGGACTCGCGCCACTCAGTCGTGCCGTGTCGGCCTACTACCCGGTCGAGTTCCGCGAGGCCGAGACGGGCAGCGTCGCCGAGGCCGCCACGCTCGCCCGCCAGGTGGTGACGACGTGGAGCTGATCTACTGGTGGATGCCGCTCGTCTGGCTCCTCGCCGTGGCCGCGGTGGTCGCCGTCGTCGTCCTCGTGGCCCGCACCGGGCGGCGCCGGAAGGCGAACGCCGAGCCCCTGTGGGTCGCGCACTCCGAACGGCTCACCGCGCTCCCCGGTTACCGTCGCGCGCTGTCGCGGTACCGGCGCCTCATCATCGCGACGATCGCCGCGCTCGGGGTGCTGCTGCTCGCCGGCACGGCCCTCGGGTCACGCGTGGTGAGCACGACGGTGTTCCAGCCCGAACTGCGCAACCGCGACATCGTGCTCTGCCTCGACGTGTCCGGGTCGATGACGGAGTACGACGCCGCGCTGGTCGGGGTGTTCGAGAAGCTCGTGCAGCGGTTCGACGGTGAGCGGATCGCGCTCGTCCTGTTCAACGCGTCCGCGACCACGTACTTCCCGCTGACGAGCGACTACGACTACGTGGCAGCGCAGCTCGACCACCTCGTCGAGGACCTCACCTCGCCGGAGAGCGACTACGAGTACTGGAACGGCACCGATCTCGGGAACGGCTCGTCCCTCATCGGCGACGGTCTCGGGTCCTGCGTCATGCGGTTCGACCAGGTCGGCGAGGAACGGTCGCGCTCGATCGTGCTCGCGACCGACAACTACGTCGCGGGCGAGCCGATCCTCACGCTCAAGGAGGCCGGCGCCTACGCGAAGGCGCAGGACGTGACGGTGTACGGGATCAACCCCGGCGACGTCTCCAGCAAGGACTACCTCGACGACCTCGCCGCGGAGATGGACGAGGTCGTGACGTCCACCGGCGGGGACTACTACGCGCTCGCCGATCCCGGCGCGGTCGGCGGCATCGTCCAGCAGATCACGGCGGAGCAGACGAAGACGCTGAAGGGCGCCAAACAGCTCGTGCAGGTCGACGAGCCGTTCGTGTTCGTGCTGGCGGCGTTCGGCGGCCTCGCGGCGCTCATGCTGCTCGCCTGGAGGTTGCGCCGATGACCATCAACCCCGTTCTGCCGATCTGGGCCGTCGCCGTGCTCGGCACCGTCCTCGCGGCCTTCGCCGTCTGGCAGTTCCTCGCCGGGGTGCGGCGGCCAGGAGCCTGGCATTGGATCGCCCGACTGGCCATGGTCGTCGTGCTCGTGATCATCGCCCTCCGACCGACCATCCCCGGCAACCATCGCCCACCGTCCGCGATGGGCGACCTCGACGTCTACTTCGTCGTGGACACGACGAGCTCGATGGCTGCCGAGGACTGGCCGGACGAGACCGCGTCGGGGACGGACGAGAACGGCGCCCCGAAGCCGCCGACCCGACTCGACGGTGCGAAGGCCGACATCACCGGTATCGCCGACCGGCTGGCCGGTGCCCGATACGCCCTCGTGACGTTCGACGCCGTGGCCGTCCAGCGCATGCCCCTCACGACGGACGCGACGGCGCTCCGGTCGGCTGCGGAGGCGATGACGCAGGAGATCACCACCTACTCCCGCGGCAGCAGCATCGACGCACCGGTGGAGTTCATGACCACGCTGCTGACCCAGGCCGAGGAGCAGGAGCCGGGTCGGAACCGGATCATGTTCTACCTCGGTGACGGCGAGCAGACGAGTGGCGCGGCCCCCGGGTCGTTCGAGAGCATCGCACCGCTCATCGGCGGCGGTGGCGTGCTCGGCTATGGGACCGAGGCCGGTGGGACCATGCGCGAGTTCTCCGGGTACCAGGACGGCAGCGTCCGCTACATCCAGGACTACTCGACCGGTGAGCCCGCCGTGTCCCGGCTGGATCCGGGCGCACTCGAGACGATCGCGTCGCAGCTCGGCGTCGAGTCGGAGATCAGGACACCGGGTGCGTCGCTCGACGACGCACTCGACGGCCTCGCCGTCGGCGGCGTCACCGTCGAGGATGAGGTGGACATCCGGCGCACCGATGAGCTGTACTGGGTGTTCGCGCTCGGGTTCGGTGTGCTGCTCCTCACCGAGCTCCCCGGCCTGGTCGGCGCGCTGGGCGAGCTCCGACGGACGAAGGGTGGGCAGGCATGACCCTCTTCGATGATCGGACCCGCACCGACCGGCCCGACGATGCGCCGCGCAGCCCTGAGCCACGGCCACGACTCGAGGAACCGCGGCGTCCGCCGCTGGCCCCGGCCGAGGTTGCCCGGTTGCGCCGTCGGCTGTTCTGGTGGTCCCTTCCGCTGGTCCTCGTCGCCCTCGTCGTCGGGGTCAAGTTCGTGAGTCTGCCGGTCGTCGCGCAGTCGGCGATCGCCGAGTACCGCGCCGAGGACTACTCCGGGGCGCAGTTGAGCGCGGGCCACCTCTTCACGGCGAACGTCGTCGAGCCGTGGATCGCCTGGTTCGACCGGGGCACCGCGGCCGCGGCCGGACAGGACTGGGTGCAGGGGACCGACGACCTCGGCAAGGCGCTCGAGCTCGCGCCGACGGAGGAGACCGCCTGCATCGTCCGGGTCAACCTGGCGCGCGCGTACGAGACCCAGGCAGACGAGTACGTGAAGGGCCAGTTCTTCCAGGGCGCCATCAACCTCTACGACACCGCGAAGCGCATCGTCGACGAGGGCGAGGGCTGCTTCGAGGGGGAGTCCCAGGATCAGAACGAGGACCCGCAAGACTCTCAGGACCCGCAGGACCCCCAGGACCCGCAGGACCCCCAGGACCCCCAGGACCCGCAGGACCCGCAGGACCCCCAGGACCCGCAGGACCCGCAGGACCCCCAGGACCCCCAGGACCCGCAGGACCAGGGTGATCAAGGTGGTCAAGGAGGTCAGGACGACCAGGGCGGTCAGAGTGACCAGGGTGACCAGGGTGACCAGGGTGACCAGGGCGACCAGGGTGACCAGGGGGACCAGGGCGGAACCGGGCAGCAGCCCGACGTGATCGATCCGAAGGGTACGCCCGGTGAGAACCTGCAGGACACCGGCGATCGCATCGACCGCAAACGTCAGGATGCGACCGACCAGCGCGACCGGTCCGGCGGGCAGGGCCAGCAGGATCCTTCGAACGGGGGACAAGGCGACGGCGACTCGAGCGGCTCGAGCGGTACCGGTGACAGGGAGGTCGACGGGAAGGTCGACAAGTTGAAGGACGCCGGCCAGGACGCCCAGCAGGACAAGTCGACCGAGGACGCCAAGAACCGCGGTCGGAACAACGACAACGGGAACTTCGCCGATCGCCCCTGGTAGCGGTTCCGGGCGGCCTGCGTGTGACGGACTAGCATGGACAGGTGGTTACGCGCCTTTCGAATTACTTCCTCCGTACGCTCCGTGAAGACCCTTCCGACGCGGAGGTGACGAGTCACCGCCTGCTGGTGCGGGCGGGGTACATCCGACGCCAGGCGCCGGGTGTCTTCGCCTGGTTGCCGCTCGGGTTGCGGGTGAAGAACAAGATCGAGGCCATCGTCCGCGAGGAGATGGCGAACGCCGGCGCGTTCGAGGTGCACTTCCCCGCGCTCCTGCCGCGCGAGCCCTACGAGGTCACCGGCCGATGGGAGGAGTACGGCGACGCCCTCTTCCGCCTGCACGACCGCAAGGGTGCCGACTACCTGCTGGCGCCGACGCATGAGGAGGTCTTCACCCTGCTCGTGAAAGACCTGTACTCCTCCTACAAGGACCTGCCCCTGTCGATCTATCAGATCCAGGACAAGTACCGCGACGAGGCCCGTCCCCGGGCAGGCCTCCTGCGCGGTCGTGAGTTCACCATGAAGGACGCCTACTCGTTCGACGTGTCCGACGCCGGGCTCGACGCGAGCTACCAGGCGCAGCGCGACGCCTACGAGCGCATCTTCACGCGGCTCGGCCTGGAGTACGAGATCGTGCAGGCCGACGCCGGCGCGATGGGCGGTTCGCGGAGCGAGGAGTTCCTGCACCCCACCGCGGTCGGTGAGGACACCTTCGTGCGTTCGGCCGGCGGGTACGCCGCCAACGTCGAGGCTTACACCACCGAGGTCCCGGAGGCCCGCCCCATCGAGGGTCTGGCACCCGCGACGGTCTTCGATTCGCCGAACACCCCGACGATCTCGACGCTCGTCGACCTCGCCAACGAGCGACACCCGCGCGACGACGGACGGGCCTGGACGGCCGCCGACACGCTCAAGAACGTCGTGCTGGCGCTCCAGCACCTCGACGGCACGCGCGAGCTGGTCGTCATCGGCCTGCCGGGCGACCGCGACGTCGACCTCAAGCGCGTCGAGGTGGCCTTCAGCCCCGCGGAGGTGGAGGCCGCGACCGAAGCGGACTTCGCCGCGAACGCCGGGCTCGTCAAGGGCTACATCGGACCGTGGTCCCCGCAGGGGCCCGTCCTCGGTGAGGAGTCGGCAACGGAGATCCGGTACTTCCTCGACCCCCGGGTCGTCGACGGCACCGAGTGGATCACCGGCGCGAACGTCGATCAGCAGCACGTCTTCGGCCTCGTCGCCGGGCGCGACTTCACCGCCGACGGCTTCGTCGAGGCGGCGGAGGTCCGCGCCGGCGACCCCGCGCCCGACGGCTCCGGACCGGTCGAGCTCGCTCGAGGCATGGAGATCGGACACGTCTTCCAGCTCGGGCGCAAGTACGCCGAGGCGCTCGGACTGAAGGTGCTCGACGAGAACGGCAAGCTCGTCACGGTGACCATGGGCTCCTACGGCATCGGGATCACGCGCATCCTCGCGATCATCGCCGAGGGCAACAACGACGAGCGCGGTCTCATCTGGCCGAAGGCCGTCGCCCCGTTCGACGTGCACGTCGTCGCAGCAGGACGCGACGCGGCGATCTTCGAGGTGGCCGAGGAACTCGTGGCCTCGCTCGAGGCGAGCGGGAAGGACGTCCTCTACGACGACCGCACCGGCAAGGTGTCCCCGGGTGTCAAGTTCGGCGACGCCGAGCTGATCGGCGTGCCCGTCGTGGTGGTCGTCGGTCGCGAGGCCACCGAGGGCTTCGTCGAGCTCTGGGACCGGGCCGCCGGCACGAAGGACCGGGTCGCGATCGCCGACCTCGCCCTCTGAGCCGCGAGAGCGCAGTAACGGTCGTCTTCCGCAGGGAATGACGACCGCTACTGCGCTCTCGCTGCGTGGAGGTGCCGGATCCGCCTGAGGAACTGCTGTCGGCGGGCGAAGAGGTCGTCGGCAGTGACGCGGATCACCCGCCACCCTGCATCTTCAAGCAGTTCCCGCCGATGGATGTCGTCCCGGAACCGGTGGCGCTCGGTCCGGTGGAAGTCGCCCTCGTATTCGTACAACAGTCGCGCGCGGGTGTCCGCGAGGTCCGGGTGGAGCGTCAAGCCCCCGTGATCGACGACGACGGGGTGTCCGACGAGCGGCTCGGGAAGCCCCGCTTCGACGACCGCGAGGCGGAGGAGCGATTCGGGACGGGAGTCGACGCCGGCCCTGACGCGTGCTGCGGCCCATCTGAGCGCAGCTGCTCCGCGTCGTCCTCGGTGCTCGAGGGCCGCCTGCCGGAGATCGGCGACGGACGCGAGCACATCGGTCCGATCCGTCCCCGTCCGCACGCCGGACACGATGCGGTCCCCGACGGCGACGAGTTCCTCCTGTGGCAGGACATCCGCGAGCGAACGCCAGGTGTCGAGTGCGGCGGTCACCGGGTGCCCATGGGCGAAGGCGACGACGGTCTCGGGAGCCAGGCGATGGCCGACGATGCCACGCGCTCGGGGAGGTGTCGTCCCGTCGCGTGCACCGACATGGAGCTCCGGCGCGGAGGCGACCCGGGGTGGGAGGGGCAGGTCGAGGAGCAGGGCCGCGGTGACGTGGCTGAAGACCCGCGAGCGTCCGAGGAGCGGTTCGTACGCCCGACACCGTCCGCGCACGGTGTCGAGATCGACGCCGACCGTCCGCACGCCGCGATGCGGGGCCGAGAGATCCCGCCCCCGCAGACGTCCGATCGACTGGCCGTGCAGTCCGACGTCGTCGGTCGTGAACGCGCGGCCGACGAGATGCGCGGGCAACGGTCGAGGGGGTCGCATCCCCATACCTTCGCAAGCCGGCGGAATCCTGCCCCAGCGTTGTCCACAGCCGCGCGCGAGAGCGCAGTAACTGTCGTCATCCGTGGGGAATGACGGCCGCTACTGCGCTCTCGTGCTGAGGCGGTAGCCGGCTCCGCGGACCGTCGCGATGGCGTCCTTGCCGATCTTGTTCCGGAGATACCGCACGTAGACGTCGACGACGTTCGAACCGGGATCGAAGTCGTAGCCCCAGACCCGGCTGAGGAGTTCCTCCCGGCTGAGGATCTGGTCCGGGTGGCGGAAGAACTCCTCGGCCAGGGCGAACTCGCGGGTGGACAGCTCGACGGGCACCCCGTCGACGAGGACGCGCCGTTCGCGCAGCTCGAGCTCCAGATGACCGATCGACAGCCGTTCCTGGACGGCGGTGGTGGACGCCGGTGCCCGCTCCGCCAGGCGTCGGCGGATCCTGGCCAGGAGCTCCTCGAACCGGAAGGGCTTCGACATGTAGTCGTTCGCCCCGCCGTCGAGGCCCGCCACGAGGTCTCGCGCGGAATCGCGGGCGGTCAGGATGATGACGGGGAGCTCGCTGCCGTCGTCGCGGAGCCGTCTGAGCACCTCGAAGCCGTCGACGCCGGGGAGTCCGATGTCGAGGACGAGCAGGTCGAAGTCGCCGCTCTCCGCCAGCTCGACGACCTGTGATCCGTCGACCGTCACGTCCGCCGTGTGGCCGGCGGCACGCAGGCCCTTGCTCACGAACGCGGAGATCCGCGTCTCGTCCTCGGCGACCAGGATCCGGCTCATGCGTGGTCCTCCGGCGCACTCCGCCGAGCCGAGGTGTCGACGAGGTCCGGGAAGTCGTCCTCAGGGGACGGTGCTCGCGAGCGTGGTGGTGCGTCGTTCGCGGGGCGTGCATCGCCGGGTGTCGGCCCGGCCTGCATCGCCGCGGTCGTCTGAGCCTCAGCGGCGTCCTGAGCAGCTTGCGCCTCTCGCAGCGCGATCGCCTGGGCCATCGCGCTGCGGGGGATCGCCGCGGTCTCGTCCGGGTCGAGGTCGAGGTCCGCGTCGGACCCCTCGTCGTCGTCCGCCACCGCGAGCGGCAGTCGGATGCTGAAGAGGGAGCCGGCCTGCTGCGTGTCCTCGACCTCGGCCCACCCGCCGTGTGCCGCGGCGATCGCCTGCACGATCGACAGGCCGAGGCCGGAGCCTGCGACACCCCGTCCACCGCTCACCCGGGTGAACCGGTCGAAGATGCTTTCGCGGAGCGCCTCCGGCACCCCGGGCCCGTCGTCGGCGACGGAGAGCACGAGCGCCGGGTCGTCCGACTCGTCGAACCGGCTCGAGATCACGATCGTCGACCCGGCCGGGGAGTACTTCGCGGCGTTGTCCGCGAGCTGCAGCCAGGCCTGGGCCAAGCGCCCGGCGTCGACGTCCGCGGTGAGTGCGGCCTGCTCGCCCAGGGTCCACTCGTGTTCGGTCGAGATCGCCGTGGCCTTCTCGTGGACCGAGGCGGTGAACGCCTCGATGTCGACCGGTTCCCGGTCGAGGGTCGACGCGAGTCCGGCCGTCGAGAGTTCCGTGATGTCGGCGACGAGGGAGCTCATCCGGTCGAGTTCGTCGAGGGCGAGGTCGCGGGTGGCGGCCACCTCCGCGGGGTCGGACGGATCAAGGAGCTCGAGGTGTCCGCGCACGATGGTCAGCGGCGTCTTCAGCTCGTGGCCGACGTCGTCGAGCAGCTGGCGTTGACTGGTGAAGGCCTCGTCGAGCCGGTCCAGCATGCCGTTCACGGTCGTGGTGAGCTCCGAGACGTCGTCGCGACCGACGACCGGGATCCGCTCGTCGAGGTCCGACTCGGTGATGCGGGCGGCGGCGTCCCGCAGCAGTCGGATCGGGTGGAGCAGTCCACCCGCGAGCTGCCAGCCGACGAGGCCGAGCAGGAGCAGGCACACCACGGCGACGACGATCTCGACGGCGAGGATGCCTCGGGACTCCGCGAGTGCCGCGTGCACGTCGGTGGCGATGACGACGTGGGCGACGTTCGGGTCGCCGACGACCTGCACCGGGATGATCGCGTACCGCACGGTGCGGTCACCGGTGGCCTCGCCCGTGACGACGCCGCGGGACGACCGCGCCGTGATGGTGTCGAGCAGCTGCGGGTCGTCGTCCAGGCGGAACGCGGACGGGGCGCTGGGCGCGACCGTCGAGCCGTCGGCGCGCACACCGATGGCGGTCTCGTCCTCGGCGAAGATCCAGCGTCGCATCACCGCGTCGACGGCCGCGTCGCTCGTCGCCGGGGCGTCGGCGGAGTCGCCTGAACCGACCACCATGAAGGCGATGAGCTCGGCGCTGTGCGCCAGGCGGGCGTCGATGGTCGCAAGGGTCTGCTGCCGGCCGAGCGTGTAAGTGGAGACGCCCACGAGCGTCATAGCGAGCGTCGTCGCGAGCAGGATCGCGACGAGGATCCTCACCCTCGTGCTCCGCATGACGTTCCGCAGCTCGCCCAAGACCATTGGCCAATCATGTCACCCGCCCCGAGACGCGGTCGAGCCGGGGGCGGGACCCTCGAGGACGCGCGGGGGCTTCCCAGCTGGGTGGATGACGTACCCCTCGGCATCCGGTACCGTAGACAGACGGGTTCGGCAGCACGGCAGCAGCATGCCCGTCGTGCCGCTGCACGTCTTGCCGCGGCACCACCAGTTGAATAGAGGAGGCCATCGATGGACATCGATCTCGGTTTGTTGAAGTCGATCGAACGCGAGAAGGAGATCCCGTTCGAGGAGCTCGTCGTGATCATCGAGCAGGCCATCCTGAGTGCGTACCTGAAGAGCACCGAGGGTACCGACACCACGGCGCGCGGCGACGTCCCGGCAGCGCGGGTCCAGCTCGACCGCAAGACCGGCCACGTCGGGGTGTTCGTGCCCGAGTTCGACGACGAGGGTGTCCTGATCGGTGAGGCCGAGAGCACGCCGGACGACTTCGGCCGCATCGCCGCCTTCGCCGCGAAGCAGGTCATCTTCCAGCGGCTCCGCGACATCCAGGACGACGCCGTCCTCGGTGAGTTCAAGGGTCGCGAGGGCGACATCATCGCGGGCGTCATCCAGCAGGGCCCGAACCCGCGCATGATCCACGTCGACCTCGGCACCATCGAGGCGATCCTCCCGCCCGAGGAGCAGGTGGCCGGTGAGGAGTATCCGCACGGTGCGCGCATCCGCGTGTACGTGACGAGCGTGACGAAGGGCCTCAAGGGTCCGCAGATCACCGTCTCGCGCACCCACCCCGGACTCGTACGGAAGCTGTTCGCCTTGGAGGTCCCGGAGATCGCCTCCGGCATCGTCGAGATCGTCTCGCTTGCTCGCGAGGCCGGACACCGGACCAAGATCGCGGTGAAGGCGAACGACCCGAGCATCAACGCCAAGGGCGCCTGCATCGGTGAGCTCGGGCGTCGTGTCCGCGCGGTCACCGACGAGCTGGGCGCCGAGAAGATCGACATCGTCGACTACTCGCCCGACCTGCCGACGTTCGTCGCGAACGCGCTCTCGCCGGCCAAGGTCACGAGCTCGTACGTCATCGACCAGTCACTGAAGGCCGTCCGGGCGCTCGTGCCGGACTACCAGCTGTCGCTCGCGATCGGCAAGGAGGGGCAGAACGCCCGTCTCGCCGCCAAGCTCACCGGCGCCAAGATCGACATCCAGCCGGACTCGATCCTCGAATCGGACTGAGCCGGATGGAACCGGTGCGGACCTGCGTCGGCTGTCGCCGTCGCGAGCCGCGCTCGGCATTGCTGCGCGTCGTCGCGGTCGAGGGGGCGCTCGTCCCCGACGCCGCGACGCGCCTGCCGGGCCGCGGATCCTGGGTGCACCCGACGTCTGCGTGCGTCGACCAGGCGGTGCAGCGTCGGGCGTTCACGAGGGCGCTCAGACTGACCACGGGACCCGACGCGTCGGCGGTCCGGGCCTTCGTGTCGACGGAACCGGCCGCGCCGACGGCTGAATGACGTCGTCGGGCTCGAACGACCGGCTCACGATCCGGTGGTGAGCCCGCACCCAGGGTCGGGGTGTACGATGGTGAGTGCACGCGAGAGCGCTCCGGCGCACACCGTGCTTCCCACCGCAGGTATCAGGCCCGGATCCCGGGCCTCCATCCTGCTGCCGCCCCACCCGGGTGCGGCATTCCGAGAGAACAGGCTGAACGGCTAATGGACAACTCATGAGCGGCTCGAAATGAGCACCGTCCACCACTAACGCTTGCCCCTGCCTGGGTGCAAGCTCAGACAGGAGAATTGTGGCTGCAAAACCACGTGTACACGAGATCGCATCCGAACTCGGAGTAGACAGCAAGATCGCCATGGCGAAGCTCAAGGAATTGGGCGAGTTCGTCAAGGGACCGTCTTCCAGTATCGAACCACCGGTGGCCCGCAAGCTGCGCGCCGCCCTCGAGGCCGAGGGCGCGAAGGCGTCAGCCGCCCCCGCCGCCCCGGCGAAGCGACCGGCCACGCCCGGCGCTCCCACCCCGGGTCCCGCCGCACCCAAGGCTCCGGCCCCCGCGGCACCCGCCCCCAAGGCCGAGGCGCCCGCTGCGCCTGCGCCGAAGCAGGCCGCCCCAGGCCCGAAGGCTCCGGCCGCCCCCGCCCCTGCGGCGGAGGCACCCGCAGCTGCTGCTCCGGCGGCACCGTCCGCACCCGCTGCTCCGGCCTCCGGCGACTCGCCCTCCGGCGACGCCGCGAAGCCGGGCGGCCCCCGTCCCGGTGCTCCGCGTCCGGGTAACAACCCGTTCGCGTCCTCGCAGGGCATGGGCCAGCGCCCGACCGGCACGCCGCGTCCGGGGAACAACCCGTTCGCAGCGGCTCAGGGCATGGGTCAGCGTCCGAACCCCAGCAACATCCCGCGTCCGCAGGCTCCGCGCCCCGGCTCGCCCCGTCCGGGCGTCGGCCAGGGTCAGCGGCCCGGTGGTCCCGGTCGTCCGGGTGGCGCAGGTCGTCCCGCCGGTGGCGGCGGCTTCCGTCCCGGTGGCGCCGGTGGCGGTTTCCGTCCCGGTGGTGCCCCCGGTGGTGCACCCGCCGGTGGATTCGCGGGTCGCCCCGGTGGCGGCGGCGGTCGTGGTCGCGGACCCGGCGGTGGTACCGCAGGTGCCTTCGGTCGCGGTGGCGGCAAGAGCAAGGCACGTAAGTCGAAGCGGACGAAGAGGGCCGAATTCGAGCTGCGGGAAGCCCCGTCGCTCGGCGGCGTGAGCGTCCCCCGCGGCGACGGCAACACCATCATCCGTCTGCGTCGTGGCGCGTCCATCTCGGACTTCGCCGACAAGATCGACGCCAGCCCCGGCAACCTCGTCACCGTGCTGTTCCACCTCGGTGAGATGGCGACGGCGACGGAGTCCCTCGACGAGGCGACCTTCGACGTGCTCGGTTCCGAGCTCGGCTACAAGATCCAGATGGTCTCGCCCGAGGACGAGGACCGGGAGCTCCTCGAGGGCTTCGACATCGACCTCGACCAGGAGCTGGAGGACGAGTCCGACGAGGACCTCGCCATCCGTCCTCCCGTGGTCACCGTCATGGGTCACGTCGACCACGGTAAGACGCGCCTCCTCGACGCCATCCGCAACGCGAACGTCGTCGCCGGCGAGGCCGGTGGCATCACGCAGCACATCGGTGCGTACCAGGTCGTCGCGGAGCACGAGGGCATCGAACGTCCGATCACCTTCATCGACACCCCGGGTCACGAGGCGTTCACCGCCATGCGTGCTCGTGGTGCGCAGGTCACCGACATCGCGATCCTTGTGGTCGCGGCCGACGACGGCATCATGCCGCAGACGGTGGAGGCCTTGAACCACGCGCAGGCGGCCAACGTGCCGATCGTCGTCGCGGTCAACAAGGTGGACAAGCCCGACGCCAACCCGGCCAAGGTGCGCCAGCAGTTGACCGAATACGGCCTCGTCGCCGAGGAGTACGGCGGAGACGTCATGTTCGTCGACGTCTCGGCTCGTGCCGGCACCGGCATCAAGGACCTCCTCGACGCCGTGCTGCTCACCGCGGACGCCGGTCTCGACCTGCGCGCCAACCCGAACAAGGATGCACGCGGTGTGGCCATCGAGGCCAAGCTCGACAAGGGCCGCGGTTCCGTCGCGACCGTCCTCATCCAGTCCGGTACGCTCCGCGTCGGTGACGCGATCGTCGCCGGTACGGCCTACGGCCGCGTCCGTGCGATGGTCGACGAGAACGGCGACACCGTCGCCGAGGCGGGTCCCTCGCGTCCCGTCCAGGTGCAGGGCCTCTCGAGTGTTCCTCGGGCCGGCGACACCTTCCTCGTCACCGAGGAGGACCGCACCGCGCGTCAGATCGCCGAGAAGCGTGAAGCCGCGGAGCGCAACGCCGCTCTGGCCAAGGCTCGCAAGCGCATCTCGCTCGAGGACTTCACCCGTGCACTCGAAGAGGGCAAGGTCGAGTCGCTCAACCTCATCATCAAGGGTGACGTCTCCGGTGCCGTCGAGGCGCTCGAGGAGTCGCTGCTCAAGATCGACGTCGACGACAGCGTCCAGCTGCGGATCATCCACCGCGGTGTCGGTGCGGTCACCGAGTCCGACGTCAACCTCGCCACGATCGACAACGCGATCATCATCGGGTTCAACGTGCGCCCCGACCCGAAGGCCCGCGAGCGTGCGGCCCGTGAGGGTGTGGACGTCCGGTTCTACTCGGTCATCTACAACGCACTCGAGGACGTCGAGCAGAGCCTCACCGGCATGCTCAAGCCCGAGTACGAAGAGGTGCAGTCCGGTGTCGCAGAGATCCGCGAGGTGTTCCGTTCCTCCAAGTTCGGCAACATCGCGGGTGTCATCGTCCGCTCGGGCACGATCACGAGGAACGCCAAGGCGCGGGTCATCCGCGACGGCGTCGTGGTCGGCGACAGCCTGGCGATCGAATCGCTGCGTCGGTTCAAGGACGACGTCACCGAGGTGCGTACGGACTTCGAGGCCGGTATCGGTCTCGGCAAGTTCAACGACATCCAGATCGGTGACGAGATCGAGACGATCGAAATGAAGGAGAAGCCGCGCGGCTAGTCCGCTCGGCCGGTCCCCGTCGTCCTCCTCCGGGAGGGCGGCGGGGATTCCTGCTTGTATTGTGTGTGCAGCATCCGTCGGGCGGCCCTCCGCCCGACGGTCATCAGAGGAGGACGAGATGGCAGAGAACCCCAGGGCCCGTAAGTTGGCGGACCGCATCAAGGAAGTCATCGCCAAACGGCTCGACAAGGGCATCCGCGACCCGCGGCTCGGCTTTGTGACGATCACCGACGTACAGGTGACCGGCGACCTCCAGCACGCGAACGTGTTCTACACGGTGTACGGCTCCGACGAGGAACGCGCCGACACCTCGGCCGCGCTCGAGTCCGCCAAGGGCCTGCTGCGTGCCGAGATCGGCCGCAACATCAACACCCGGCTGACCCCGAGCCTCGATTTCTTCCTCGACGCGATCCCGGAGAACGCGCAGCACATCGAAGACCTGCTGCGTGAGGCGAAGAACCGCGACACCGAGGTGGCCGGGCTTGCCGCCGGTGCCGCCTACGCCGGCGACGAGGACCCCTACGTCAAGCCGCGCGACGTGGACGCCGAGGACTAGCCACCTCGCACCAGCCCTTCGACAGGCTCAGGGACCGGGATTCCGTCATCCGGTCACTGAGCCTGTCGGCGTGCGCCCTTCGACAAGCTCAGGGACCAGGTGGGGCTCAGGGACCGGGTGGGGCTGAGGGACCGGTCAGTCGTGGGGGAGCGTGTACCCGCCGTCGACGCGCACCGCGAGACGGTCGGCGACCAGTCCGGCGAGTGCGCGGTCGAACTGCTCGCCGTCGGGCCAGAGCGCCCGGAGCTCCTCGTCCGTCAGTGAGCGGTGGGTCGAGCGGAGCTCGGCCATGATGATGCCCCGGACCTGTCGGTCGCTGCCCGCGAACTGCTTCTGCTTCGTCTTGACCGGTCCGTCGTAGGCCGGGTATCCCGCCGCGCGCCACGCGCACACCTCGCGGAGCGGACACTCCTCGCACCGCGGTGCTCGAGCCGTGCAGACCACCGCGCCGATCTCCATCAGCCCGGCGTTGAAGACGGCTGCCTCCGAGCGGGACTCCGGCAGGAGCGCCTCCATGGCGGGGAGGTCCGCCTTGGCGTTCGGTGGGCCGGGCTCGCCTTGGCCGCGGACAGCTCGGGCGATGACCCGTCGGGTGTTCGTGTCCACCACCGGGTGCCGGTCCCCGTAGGCGAAGACGGCGACGGCGCGGGCGGTGTAGTCGCCGATGCCGGTGAGCGCCAGGAGCTGGTCCACGTCCGACGGGACGACGCCGTCGTGCCGTTCGGCGATCTGGGTGGCCGCCGCATGGAGCCAGAGCGCTCGGCGCGGATAGCCGAGCCTGCCCCAGGCACGGACGGCCTCTGCCGGTGGTTCGGCCGCCAGGTCGGCGGGCGTCGGCCAGCGCCCGAGCCACTCCTCGAGCCGCGGGATCACCCGGCTGACCTGCGTCTGCTGGAGCATGAACTCCGACACGAGCGTGCCCCAGGCGGGGAACCCCGGGCGTCGCCACGGGAGGTCGCGCGCGTTGGTGCGGAACCATCCCGTCACGAGCGGGGCGAGGTCGGAGGGTTCGGGCGGCACCGCACCAGCCTACGATCCGCGCGGGTAGGCTCGGCGCCATGAAGCTCGTCACGACACCACGGATCGAGTTGCTCCGGCAGCTGCGAGACCAGTTCCAGCGGGACTACCCACGAGGCCGCACCCTCATCGCGGTGGACGGCGTCAGCGGCTCTGGCACGGCGGCGTTCGCCGACGGACTGGCCGAGGTGTTCGACGAGGCCGGACGCGCGGTGTTCCGCGCCTCGATCGACGACTTCCACCGTCCTCGCGAGGAACGGTACGCGCGGGGGCGGGACTCGGCCGAGGGCTACTGGCTCGACTCGTTCGACTATTCGCTGTTCCGCCGGGTGCTCGTCGAGCCCTTCCGCCTGGCGGGTAGCGCCGGCTTCCAACTCGTCGGGTTCGACGAGCAGCGCGACGTCGGCGCTCCCTTGCGTTGGACGACCGGCCCGCAGGACGCCGTCCTCATCGTCGACGGCGTCTTCCTGAACCGTCCCGAGCTCCGCGGCCTCTGGCATGCGTCGGTCTGGCTCGACGTCCCGATGGCGACGGCCTACGAGCGGCTGCACGAGCGCCTCGGCGTCGACGCCGACCCGACGGCGCCGTCCAACGCGCGCTACGTGGGCGGGCAGGCGCTCTACCGGAAGGACGACGACCCGACCGCGCGGGCGACCGCCCTCGTGGACAACACGGACGAGCGGCACCCACGGCGGATCTTCGCCGACTTCTGCTGAGCGCCGCCGCCCAGGTGTGCTCCGGCCGCCCGGCGGTGCCGACCGCCGCTGGTACCGTTGCAGGGTGGTCGAGAACAGCACAGCAGCACCCGGGTCGGCGTCCGCCCGTCCCGGTATCCTCCTCATCGACAAGCCGCAGGGGCACACCTCCCACGACGCGGTCGCCCGGGTGCGACGGCTCGCCGGTACACGCAAGGTGGGGCACGCGGGAACGCTCGATCCCATGGCCACCGGGCTGCTCGTGTTGGGCACGCGCTCGTCGACCCGACTGCTGACGTTCATCGTCGGTCTCGACAAGGAGTACACGGCGACCATCCGCCTCGGCGCGGCGACCTCCACCGACGACGCCGAAGGTGAGGTCACCGAGCGCGCCGACCAGGCCGCGGTGGCTGCCGTGCACGACGACGCGATCATCGCCGCGATCCGTCCACTGACAGGCGACATCGAGCAGGTGCCGAGCACGGTGAGCGCCATCAAGGTGGGCGGGAAGCGCGCCTACGCCCTGGCCCGCGAGGGGATCGAGGTGGAGCTGAAGTCCCGTGCGGTCACCGTCAGCGCGTTCGACGTGCTGGCGATCCGTCGGGATGGAGCGGCCGTCGACGTCGACGTCCGGGTCGTCTGCTCCTCCGGCACCTACATCCGCGCCCTCGCCCGCGACCTGGGGGCATCCCTCGGCGTCGGCGGCCATCTCACCGCGCTTCGCCGGACCCGGATCGGACCCTTCGACGTCACGGACGCATCGACGATCGACGACCTCGACGTTGAGACGGCGCTGTTGCACCCGGCCGACGTCGCGAAGCGCCTGTTCGGTGCCCTCGAGCTCACGGAGCAGGAGGCGGTCGACCTCGGCCACGGGAAGCGGCTCGAACGCGAGCTGCTGGCCGGCCACACCGGTCCGATCGCCGCCGTCGCGCCGGACGGCCGACTGGTGGGGCTCGTCGAGCGCCGTGGCGGTTCGCTCAAGTCGGTCGTGAACTTCCCGGCGGAGGAACCGGCATGATCGAGTGGTTCACCCTCGCCCAGATCGCGGTCGCGGTCGTGGCCGGGCTCCTCTGCATCGTGCTCGGGTTCGCCGGGCGCGCGCCGAACGACCTGACGATGGGGGCGACGGCACTCGTCGAGGTCCTCCTCATCGCGCAACTGGTGGTGGCGATCGCCGCGCCCGCGTTCGGGAACACCGCCACGGGGAGTGTGCCCGAGTTCTACACCTACCTCGTCTCCGCGATCATCCTGCCGATCGCCGGCGGGTTCTGGGCGCTCGTCGAGCGCACCCGATGGTCGACGGTCGTCCTCGGCGTCGTCTGTCTCGCGATCGCGGTGATGCTCTACCGCATGGAGCAGATCTGGACCGTCCAGCTCGGCTGACCGACGGCGGTGGAGGACGACGGCACCGCAGCTCGCGTGACCGTCGCGAAGTGTCTGGGCGAGGGCCTGCGTCGCATAGAATCGTCGGGTCATGCCTCTCCCCCCCACCGCTCCAGCCCGCCCACGCGTCCGTGGTGTCGGGGTCGTGCTCGTCGCCGTCTACGGCATCCTGGCGCTCGCCGCCACCGGCCGGTCCGTGGTGCAGATCACGACCAAGTTCGACGAGGCGCCACTGGCCTATCTGCTCTCGGCCGTCGCCGCGGTGGTGTACATCCTGGCGACCGTCTCGCTCGTCGCTCCAGGCGCCGTCTGGCGGCGGATCGCCTGGGCCACGATCTCCTTCGAGCTCGCCGGGGTCCTGATCGTCGGCTTGCTGAGCCTGCTCGATCCCGAGCTGTTCCCCCACGACACGGTCTGGTCCGGCTTCGGCCGCGGTTATGTCTACATCCCGCTCGTCCTCCCGGTCCTCGGACTGTGGTGGTTGGCCGGACATCGGCGTACCGACAAATGATCACGTTCACCGAGCTCGAGCAGGTCCCCGACGCGTTCGGACCGTCGGCCGTCACCATCGGCAAGTTCGACGGCGTCCACACGGGTCACCGCGCGGTCGTCGCCGCGCTCCTCGAGGAGGCCGCGGCAGCCGGTCTCAGCTCCGTCGCCGTCACCTTCGACCGCAACCCGCTGAGTCTCATCAACCCCGACCGCTGCCCGGCGTCGCTCGTGAGCAACGAGCAGAAGCTCGGTCTCCTGGCGGACGCCGGGGTCGACGCGGCCCTGCTGCTGCGCTTCGACCAGACACTGGCCCAGCTCACACCGGAGGAGTTCGTCACCTCGATCCTCGTCGGAGCATTGCACGCCAGGACGGTGCTCGTCGGCGAGGACTTCCGTTTCGGCCATCGCGGCCTCGGAACGGTCGCCACGCTCGAGTCGTTCGGTGAGGTCTACGGCTTCTCCGTGCGCGTCGTCGACGACGTCCGTCCCGGCGGCGGGCGTCGGGTGTCGTCCACCTGGATCCGCGAACTCCTCGAGGAGGGTGACGTCCGCGAGGCGTCGCGACTCCTCGGTCGTCCGCCCGGCGTGCGGGGCGTCGTCGTCCACGGTGCCAAGCGTGGCCGGGAACTCGGCTTCCCGACCGCCAACCTGTCTCCCGATTCGCAGGGTCTCATCCCCGCGGACGGCGTGTACGCGGGTTGGCTGTTCTGGCGAGGACGCCGGTATCCGGCGGCGATCTCGGTCGGGAACAACCCGACCTTCGACGGCGTCCCGCAGAAACAGGTCGAGGCCTACGTCCTCGACGAGACCGATCTCGACCTCTACGACGACGAGGTCGAGGTGCAGTTCGTCGAGCGCATCCGCGGGATGGTCGCGTTCACCGGGATCGAGCCGCTCATCGTGCAGATGACCGACGACGTCGAGCGCGCGCGCCGGATGCTGTCCTAGCCGACGCGCCGCGTCTCGGGGTGTCTCCGACTCGCATGGACGTGCCGATCGATAGGCTGGTGAACGCCCGTTCGGGCCACATCACCCGGGGGAATCCAACCATGCACTCACGTCTTCGTGTCCTGCCTGCGCTCATCGCGGGTCTCCTGCTCCTGGTCGGCTGTGCGCCGCAAGCGGCTGCGCCGAGTGCCAGCCCGACGACGACCGCAACGTCGTCCACACCCACGGTGGCACCCGCGCCGGTGGCCTCGCGCGTCGTCATCGGCGCGGAGACCGTGGAGGTCGTCGCGGAGGACGACACGCTGATCGCCTCTGCGCGCTACTTCGACCCCGCCGCATCGCTCGTTGCAGCCCTCACGGCCGCGTTCGGCGCAGACCCCGTCGTCTCGGCCGATCCCGCTGGGAACGAGACTCCACCCGGTACCCGCCACACCTGGGGTGGCCTGGCCGTCGTCGAGAGCGACGTCGAGCAGAGCGAGCCGTACACCCCTGCGACGGTCGTGTTCGTCGAGTCCGCCGAGGAGTCGGGTGTCCGGATCGAGGTGGTCGGTGGCTACGCTGTGGGCGACGACACCGAAGCCGTGGCTGCGGAGGTCTCGGGTGCCGAGGGAGCCGCACCGGAGGATGTCCAGCGCTACACCCTGCCTGACGGTACGCCAGGGGTGTTCATCCGGGCCGACGTCACGCCCATCCCGCCGGTGGGGGACGAGCCGGGAGTCGAATCCCGGTCCTGGGCGGTCGGCGTGATCGGTTCGGACGCCGCACCGATCGAGCGTGTCGTGGCGCCGTCGCCGAACTGGGGCGCGTGACTCCCGAAACCCCGCCCCTGTGGCGGGGGAGGGCCCTCGCGCTCGTCGGTATCGTGCTGGTCGCGGCGAACCTCCGCACGGCCGTCACCTCGCTGTCGCCGATCTTCGCCGAGATCGACGGCGACATCGGCGTGGGGTCGGTCGGGCTGGGGCTCCTCGGGATGCTGCCGCCACTGTGCTTCGCCCTGTTCGGCGTCTTCACCCCGCGACTCGTGCGTCGGCTGCACCTCGAGCCGGTACTGCTCATCGCGCTCGGGTCGATCGTCGCCGGACACCTCATGCGCTCGCTCGCCCCCGACTTCGCCGTCCTCGCGATCGGGAGTGCGCTCTGCTTCGCCGGGATCGGCATCGGCAACGTCGTGCTCCCGCCGCTGGTCAAGAAGTACTTCCCCGACCGCGTCGGCCTCGTCACCTCCCTCTACGCGACGGTCCTGTCGGTCAGCACGTTCATCCCGCCACTGATCGCCGTACCGGTCGCCGATGCGGCGGGGTGGCAGGTGTCGCTCGGTGTGTGGTCCATCGTCGCCATGCTCGCCGTGCTGCCCTGGATCACGCTCATCGTCCGGGAGCGTCGGGATGCCCGGGCCGCCGCCGCGACGGACCCCGAGATCGAGGAGGTGCCCCGCGCCGGTCGCGTCCTCGTCCACCGCTCGCCGATCGCGTGGGCCGTCGCGGCGGTGTTCGCCACCTCCTCGCTGAACGCCTACGCGATGTTCACCTGGCTCCCCACCATCGTCGGTGACGTCGCCGGCGTCACCCCGGCCCAGGGTGGCCTGCTGCTCTCGCTCTTCTCCGCGATGGGTGTCCCGGCGAGCCTGATCGTCCCGATGCTCGTCGCGAGGCTGCGGAACGTCGCCGTCCTCGTCTACGTCGCGAGCGCGTGCTTCGTGCTCGGCTATCTCGGGCTGCTCCTGTGGCCGGCGACGCTCACGTGGCTGTGGGTGCTGTTGGCCGGGCTCGGCCCGCTGCTGTTCCCGCTCGCCCTCGTGCTCATCAACCTGCGGACGGCGACCCACGAGGGCGCGGTCGCCCTGAGCGGCTTCGTGCAGAGCGTCGGCTACACCCTCGGCGCACTCGGCCCCCTGGTCGTGAGCCTGCTGCACGCCGTGACCGGATCGTGGACCGTCCCGCTGCTGCTCCTGCTGGCCACGGGCGCGCTGTGCGCCATCGCCGGCCGAATCACCGGCCGGCCGACGACGATCGAAGCGGACCTCGCAGCACGCGGTCGGTGACCGGTCTCGTCCAGACCTCCTGACGGATCCCCGGCGACGATGCGCATCCGCGCACCGGCCACTGCTCATCTGAGCATGGGTGCCAACAGGCGTTGTCCGGGTGGTGGTGGCGTCCTAGGCTGGAGACGATCCGGAGGAGGCCCGAGGTGATCGAAAGCGACGAGCTGCTCGCGGTGCGCGCCGCGGAGCTGTACTACGACGAGACGAAGACCCAGGACGAGATCGGCGCGCTGCTCGGCATCACGCGGTGGAAGGTCGGTCGGCTCCTCGCCCAAGCCCGCGAACTCGGCTACATCCGCATCGAGATCGTGCACCCGCGCGCACGTCGCCTCCCACTCGAACGGGCGCTCCGCGAGCGCTTCGGACTCGCGGACGCGGTCGTCGTGCCGAGCCCGAGCGACAGTGCCGACCTCCACGAACGCGTCGCACACGCGGCGGCCGACTACCTCGGCGCCATGCGACCGGTACCGCGGACGCTGGGCGTGAGCTGGGGGAGGACGCTGCGCGACATCGCCGACCACCTGTCCGACGGCTGGGCGACGGGGCTCTCCGTCGTGCAGATCAACGGCGGAGTGAGCCTCAACCAGCGCGTCGGCACCGCGGCCGCCACGGCTGCACGGATCGCCGAGAAGGGCCGCGGCGACGTCACCCTGCTCCCGAGCCCGGCGATCTTCGAGCGCCTGGAGACGAAGCTGAGCATCGAGTCGGACCGCACCGTCGCGGAGGTGCTCCGCACGGCCGCAGCGGCCGACACCTACCTGTACGGTGCCGGCGTGGCCGGACCCGACTCCGCCCTCGTCCACAGCGGATACCTCACGGCCGCGGACGTCGACGTCCTGGTCGCACGCGGTGCCGTCGGCGACGTCGTCGGGCGCTACATCGACGCCGAGGGCATGATCGTCGACCCCACACTCGACGAGCGCACGGTCGGGCTCGGACTCGAAGCGCTCCGGCGTGCCGGTCGCAGCATCGCGGTCATCGCCGGAGCCCAGAAGCACGCCGTCGCGAGAGCCGTCGTCAGCAGCGGCCTCTGCACCGTGCTCGTCACCGACGAGGCGACCGCGGCGGCACTGCTCGCCGACCACGAACCATCATCCGCCAAGCAGCACACCCCGGAGCAGGATCTGCTCGGAAGGAACGCACCATGACCACTCCACCAGGCGACCTCGTGGCGAAGCCGACGGCGCTCGAACTCGTCGACGGCCCCGTCACCGACGCCAGCCTCAGACGCTACCTCGACGGCCTCGCGGGCGTCGACGCCGTCGGGCTCGAACAGCGCGCAGCGGACCTCGGCACTCGCTCGATCAAGACGACGTCGAAGGCCTGGGCCCTCGACCGCATCATCGAACTCATCGACCTCACCACCCTCGAGGGCGCCGACACCCCCGGCAAGGTGCGCTCCCTCGTGGCCAAGGCGATCACCCCGGACGCCGGGGATCCGTCCACCCCGCGCGTCGCCGCGGTCTGCGTCTACGGCGACATGGTGCCGTACGCCGTCGAGGCGCTCGGCGCGGCGCACACGCAGCCTGGTGCGGCACACGACGCCGGCGGGATCAACGTCGCGGCGGTCGCGACGGCCTTCCCGGGCGGACGTGCTTCCCTCGCGGTCAAGCTGGCGGACACGGCCGACGCCGTCGACGCCGGAGCGGACGAGATCGACATGGTCATCGACCGGGGTGCGTTCCTCTCCGGTCGGTACGGTCAGGTCTTCGACGAGATCGTCGCGGTCAAGGAGGCCTGCCGTCGGAGCGACGGCACCTCGGCGCACCTCAAGGTCATCCTCGAGACCGGCGAGCTGAACACCTACGACAACGTGAAGCGCGCCTCCTGGCTCGCCATCCTCGCGGGCGGCGACTTCATCAAGACGTCCACCGGCAAGGTCGCGCCCGCCGCGACCCTCCCGGTGACCCTCCTCATGCTCGAGGTCGTCCGCGACTGGCACCGCCTCACCGGTGAGCAGATCGGTGTGAAGCCCGCCGGCGGCATCCGTTCCTCGAAGGACGCGATCAAGTACCTCGTGACCGTCGCCGAGACGGTCGGCGAGGAGTGGCTTCAGCCGCACCTGTTCCGCTTCGGTGCCTCGAGCCTCCTCAACGACGTGCTCCTGCAGCGTCAGAAACTCACCACCGGCCACTACTCCGGCCCCGACTACGTCACCATCGACTAGGACATCATGAGCTTCCTCGAATACGCACCAGCCCCGGAGTCCACCTCCGTTCTCCACCTCCGTTCCGAGTACGGCCTCTTCATCGACGGCGAGTTCACCGAGGGCACGGGCGGGACCTTCCAGACGATCTCACCGAGCACCGAGCAGTCGATCGCGACGATCTCCGCGGCGAGTGACGCCGACGTCGATCGCGCCGTCACCGCCGCGCGGCGTGCCTACGACCGCGTGTGGTCGAAGCTGTCGGGCGCCGACCGCGGCAAGTACCTCTTCCGGATCGCGCGCCTCGTCCAGGAGCGCGCCCGCGAGCTCGCCGTGGCGGAGAGCCTCGACAACGGCAAGCCGATCAAGGAGTCCCGCGACGTCGACGTCCCGCTCGTCGCCGCCTGGTTCTTCTACTACGCCGGTTGGGCCGACAAGCTCGACTACGCGGGCCTTGGCGCGAACCCCCGTGCCCTCGGCGTGGCCGGGCAGGTCATCCCGTGGAACTTCCCGCTCCTCATGCTCGCGTGGAAGGTCGCACCGGCGCTCGCCGCCGGCAACACGGTCGTCATCAAGCCGGCCGAGACCACGCCGCTCACGGCACTCATCTTCGCCGAGATCCTCCAGCAGGCCGAGCTGCCGGCCGGTGTCGTGAACATCGTCACGGGTGCCGGAGCGACGGGGGCGGCGATCGTGCGCCACCCCGACGTCAACAAGGTCGCCTTCACCGGGTCGACCGCCGTCGGGCGCGAGATCGCGAAGACCATCGCCGGCAGCGACAAGCGCCTGACGCTCGAGCTCGGTGGCAAGGCCGCGAACATCGTGTTCGACGACGCACCGATCGACCAGGCCATCGAAGGCATCGTCAACGGCATCTTCTTCAACCAGGGTCACGTCTGCTGCGCCGGATCCCGGCTCCTCGTCCAGGAGAGCATCCACGACGAGGTCGTCGACCGCTTGAAGAGCCGTCTGCAGACGCTGCGCGTCGGCGACCCGCTCGACAAGAACACGGACGTCGGCGCGATCAACTCGGCCGAGCAGCTCGCCCGTATCCGCGAGCTCTCGGACATCGGCGAGCTCGAAGGCGCCGAACGGTGGAGCCCGGACTGCGAGTTGCCCGAGAACGGGTTCTGGTTCGCGCCGACGATCTTCACGAACGTGTCCACCAGCCACCGGATCGCCCGCGAGGAGATCTTCGGGCCGGTCCTCTCGGTCATGTCCTTCCGGACGCCCGCGGAGGCCATCGCGAAGGCGAACAACACCCCGTACGGACTGTCGGCCGGGATCTGGAGCGACAAGGGCAGCCGGATCCTCGCGGTCGCGGACAAGCTCCGCGCCGGCGTCATCTGGGCGAACACCTTCAACCGGTTCGATCCAGCCAGCCCGTTCGGCGGGTACCAGGAGTCGGGGTACGGCCGCGAGGGTGGTCGCCACGGGCTCGGCGCCTACCTCGCGCCGGCCGGTTCCGCAGTGTCCGCCCCCACCGCAGCTCCCAAGGCTGCCAAGAAGGGAGCCCAGCGATGAGCCGGCTCACCATCCCGAAGACCTACAAGCTCGCCATCGGCGGCAAGTTCCCACGCAGCGAATCCGGAAGGACGTACGAGGTGACGAACGCCAAGGGGGAGTTCCTCGCGAACGCATCGCTCGCCTCGCGGAAGGACGCCCGCGACGCGGTGGTCGCCGCACGATCGGCACTCGCCGGTTGGTCGGGTGCCACCGCCTACAACCGCGGGCAGGTGCTCTACCGCATCGCCGAGCTGCTCGAGGGTCGGCGGGCGCAGTTCATCGAGGAGATCGTCCAGGCCGAAGGCGTCTCGCAGGCGAAGGCCGCAGCACAGGTCGACGAGGCCATCGACCTCTGGGTCTGGTACGCGGGCTGGGCGGACAAGTACGTCCAGGTGGTCGGGGGAGCGAACCCCGTCTCCGGTCCGTACTTCAACCTCTCGGTTCCGGAGCCGACGGGCGTCGTCGCGCTCATCGCGCCGCAGGACTCGTCGCTCCTCGGATTCGTGAGCGTCGTCGCTCCAGCGCTGGTCGCGGGGAACACGATCGTCGTGATCGCGAGCGAGCGCCTGCCGCTCTCGTCGATCAGCCTCGCCGAGGTGCTCGCCACGAGTGACGTCCCCGGCGGCGTCGTGAACGTGCTGACCGGATCGCCGGCTGAGATGGCTCCGTGGCTCGCATCGCACGCCGACATCAACGCGATCGACCTCGCCGGCGCCGGCGAGCTCGACTGGATCGAGCTCGAGGTCCTCGCGGCCGAGACGCTCAAACGGGTGGTCCGCCCGAACGGTTTCCGGGGCTCGGTCCCCGCGAGTCTCGACCGGATCACCGCGTTCACCGAGGTGAAGACCGTCTGGCACACGAAGGCGCTCCTGTAGCGACTCGTGGCACCCGCGTGGTGCTTGCACAGCGGCGCCCGGCTGTACAGCCGGGCGCCGCTGTCGTCGACGGGTCGTAACGTTGCACCCATGACCGATTCATCGACTCCGAAGCGCGTGCTCGTCACGGGTGCCACCGGCTACATCGGCGGGCGGCTCGTGCCGCGGCTGCTGGAGGCCGGGTACACGGTCCGGGTGCTCGTGCGCTCGCCGCAGAAGCTCACCGACGTGCCCTGGCGCGATCAGGTGGAGGTCGTCGAGGGTGATCTCGGTGACGCGGCCCAGGTCGCATCGGCCTGCGTGGACGTCGACGTCGTCTACTACCTCGTGCACTCCATGGGTGGCAAGGGTGACTTCGAGCAGACGGAGCTCGACGCCGCGGAGCACGTGGCCGCCGGCGCTGCCGCGGCAGGGGTGTCGCGCATCGTCTACCTCGGTGGCCTGCACCCCGAGGGCGTCGAGCTGTCGAAGCACCTGCGGTCCCGCACCGAGGTCGGGCGGATACTGCTCGCCTCGGGCGTTCCGACGATCGTCCTGCAGGCCGGCGTGGTCATCGGTTCCGGATCGACCTCCTTCGAGATGATCCGCCATCTGACGGACATCCTGCCGTACATGCCGGCGCCGCGCTGGGTCCGGAACTTCATCCAGCCGATCGCGGTCCGTGACGTCCTGCACTACCTGCTGGCGAGCGCCGAGGTCGACCGCGACGTGAACCGGGCCTTCGACATCGGCGGCCCCGACGTCCTCCGGTACGGACAGATGATGAACGGCTACGCGGTCGAGGCCGGCCTCCCGCAGCGCCCGATCGCGCCGCTCCCGGTCCTCACCCCGTGGTTGGCCTCGCAGTGGGTGAACCTCGTGACCCCGATCCCGCGCCGGCTCGCGTCGCCGATCATCGAGTCGCTGCTCGTCGACTGCGTCATGGGCGACCACGACATCGACGCGGTCATCCCGCCGCCGGAGGGCGGTCTGACGGGGTACCGACGCGCGGTGCGCCTCGCGCTGCAGCGCATGCGCGACGGTGAGGTCGAGACCTCCTGGCGGAACGCGACCGTGGACGGCGCGCCGAGCGACCCGCTGCCGAGCGACCCCGACTGGGCCGGACACACCGTCTACATCGATCTCAAGGAACGGAAGACCTCCGCGGGGGCCGACCGGCTCTTCTCGGTGATCGAGTCCATCGGCGGCGAGAACGGGTGGTACTCCTTCCCGTTGGCGTGGGCGATCCGTGGCTGGATGGACAAGCTCGTCGGTGGTGTCGGGTTGCGACGTGGTCGCGACGATCCGCAGCACCTGAGCGTCGGGGACGCCCTCGACTTCTGGCGCGTGGAGTACCTCGAACGGGGTCGGATGCTTCGCCTGCGCGCCGAGATGCGCGTGCCCGGTCTCGCGTGGCTGGAGATGAGCGCGACCCCGGTCGGGGACGGCTCGGTCTACCGGCAGCGCGCCGTCTTCTTCCCGAAGGGGCTCGGCGGACGCCTCTACTGGTTCGCGATCCTGCCGTTCCACGGGATCATCTTCAACGGGATGGCGAACCGCATCACGGAGACGGCCGTCGCGCTGCCGTCCGAGTCCTCGGCCCAACGGAAGAGCCGGGTGGGGCCGGTGTCCCCGGAGGAGCACGAGGCGGTCGACTCCGCCGAGGCGGACATGCAGGCCTCACGACCCACCCCGGAGGCCGCGGAGTAGCGTGGGCGTATGAGCGAACCCACCGTCGTCACCGTCACCGGAGCCGGAGGCCAGATCGGCTACTCCCTGCTCTTCCGCATCGCGTCAGGTCAGCTGCTGGGGCCGGACCGGCCCGTCGTCCTGCGCCTGCTCGAGATCCCACAGGGTCTCGGAGCGGCCGAGGGGACGGCCTTGGAACTGCAGGACTGCGCGTTCCCGCTCCTGGCCGGGGTGGAGGCGACGACCGAGATGTCGCGCGCCTTCGACGGGGTGGACGTCGCCCTGCTCGTCGGTGCCCGTCCACGTGGTCCGGGCATGGAACGAGCCGACCTCCTCGCGGCCAACGGCGGGATCTTCGCACCGCAGGGCGCGGCGATCGGAGCCGGTGCGGCCGACGACGTGCGCGTCCTGGTGGTCGGCAACCCGGCCAACACGAACGCACTCATCGCGCAGTCGGCCGCCGCCGGGGTGCCGGCCGAACGGTTCACCGCCCTGACCCGACTCGACCACAACCGCGCCGTCGCGCAGTTGGCCGCCAAGACCGGCGCAGCCGTGTCCGAGATCGACGGAGTCGTGATCTGGGGCAATCACTCGGCGACCCAGGTGCCGGACCTCTCCCACGCGACGGTCGGTGGTCGTCCGGCCCTCGAACTCGTCGACGAGGAGTGGATCGCCGACGAGTTCATCCCACGGGTTGCGAAGCGCGGTGCGGAGATCATCGCGGTCCGGGGCTCGTCGTCCGCCGCCTCGGCCGCTGCCGCCGCCATCGATCACGTGCATGACTGGGTGAACGGCACGGCGACCCCGGGCCGGCCGGAGCGCTGGACGTCCGTGGCGCTCCCCTCGGAGGGCTGGTACGGCGTGCCGGAGGGGCTCGTGAGTTCGTTCCCGGCCCGCTCGGTCGACGGACGCTGGGAGGTCGTCGAGGGGCTCGACATCGCGCCCGTCTGGCAGCGGCGTATCGACGCCTCCGTGGCGGAACTCGAGGAGGAGCGGGCGGCGGTGCGGGCGCTCGACCTGCTCGGCTGACCCGGCGATCGCGTCCCGCGGACGGTTGCAAGGGGTACCCCCTGGGGGTATAGTGAGGGCTCCGATCCACTGAGGAGGACGCATGTCCGAAACCACCGCAACCACCACCTACCGGGTCGACGGCATGACCTGCGCGCACTGCGTGTCCGCCGTCACGACCGAGCTCTCCGCGCTCTCCGGCGTCGACGGGGTCGCCGTGGATCTCGACGCGGGGACGGTCACGGTCTCGGGCGCCTCGTCGGCCGACGAGGCGGCCATCGGTGCCGGCGTCCAGGAGGCCGGCTACACCCTCGTGGGTCGTCGCTGATGAGCGCGCCACTCATCCAGCTCGACCTCGACATCGAGGGCATGACCTGCGCGAGCTGTGTGGCACGCGTCGAGAAGCGGCTGACCGCGCTCGACGGTGTCGAGGCGCAGGTCAACCTCGCGACCGAACGGGCGACGGTGACCGCGCCCTCCTCCGTCACCGCGGACGAGCTGGTCGCGGCCGTCGCGAAGGCCGGCTACACGGCGACGGTGCGTCCGCCCGCTGACGAACGCGCCGCGGCGGACCGGGAGCAGACTCCGACCTCGGGAACGACGTCCGACCCCTCGGCGACCGTGACGACGCTGCGCACCCGCCTCCTCGTCAGCGCGGTGCTGGCGCTGCCCGTCGTGCTGCTCGCGATGATCCCCGCCTGGCAGTTCGACCACTGGCAGTGGCTCTCCCTCACGCTCGCGACGCCGGTCGTCTTCTGGGGTGGGTACCCGTTCCACCGGGCGACGTTCGCGACGCTGCGGCACGGCTCGGTGACGATGGACACCCTCATCACGCTCGGGACGGGGGCCGCGTACCTGTGGTCCGTCTGGGCGCTCTTCTTCGGCATGGCCGGGATGACGGGCATGCGGCACGAGTTCACCTTCTTCGCACCCGACGCCGACCCGTCGAGCGCGCTGTACCTCGAGGTGGCCGCCGGCGTGACCGTCTTCCTGCTCGCCGGCCGTCTCATCGAGCAGCGGTCGAAGCGTGCGGCAGGCGAGGCGCTCCGGGACCTCATGACGCTGGGCGCCTCCGAGGTCTCCGTGCTCCGGCACCGTGCGGCGGACCCCTCTGACCTCATGGCGCCCACCCGGACCGAGGAACGGATCCCGATCGAGCAGCTGCTCGTCGGAGACCACTTCCTCGTGCGTCCCGGTGAGTCCGTCGCCACCGATGGAATCGTCGTCGAGGGGGCGGCGAGTGTCGACGAGAGTCTCGTCACGGGGGAGTCCGTCCCGGTCGAGCTCGTAGCCGGCTCGAGGGTCATCGGTGGCACGATCGCGCGCGGCGGCAGTCTCGTCGTGCGGGCGACGGCCGTCGGCGCCGAGACGCAGCTGGCGCGCATGGCGCAAGCGGTCGAGGCGGCGCAGCTCGGGAAGAGCCGGGTCCAACGGCTCGCCGACCGCGTCTCGAGCGTGTTCGTCCCGGTCGTCCTGGTGATCGCCCTCGGCACCGCCATCGTGTGGGCGCTCACCGGCTCGACCTTGGAGGCGGCGTTCACCGCCGCGGTCGCCGTCCTCATCATCGCCTGCCCGTGTGCGCTGGGGCTCGCGACCCCGGTGGCCCTCCTCGTCGGGACGGGGCGTGGCGCGCAGCTCGGTATCCTCATCGCCGGACCGGAGGCGCTCGAGCGGGCGAGCGGCATCGACCGCATCCTGCTCGACAAGACGGGTACGGTCACGTCCGGGCGGATGAGTGTGAGGGAGGTCTGGGCGGCCGGCGCGACGGACGAGGTGCTCGCGCTCGGCGCAGCGCTCGAAGCGGCCTCCGAGCACCCCATCGCCGAGGCCATCGTCGCGGAAGCGACCCGCCGCGATGCAGCTCGTCCGGTGGTCTCGGACTTCGCGAGCCTCGAGGGTCTCGGCGTCACCGGCACGATCAACGGAGGAACCGTGCTGGCCGGACGTCCTGCCTTCGCGGAGGACCAGGGCTTCCGCATCGGGCCGGACGCGGCGAGCGCCCTGGCTGCAGCCGCGGAGCGTGCGAGCACCGTGGTGGTCGTCGCCTGGGACGGCGAGGTCCGCGGCGTCGTCGAGGTCGCCGACACCGTGAAGCCGGAGGCCCGCGCCGCCATCGGACGTGCCGTGTCCCTGGGGATGACACCGGTACTCCTCACCGGCGACAACGCGGCCGTCGCAGCGCGGGTCGCGGGCGAGGTCGGGATCACCGAGGTGATCGCCGACGCGAGCCCCTCCGACAAGGTCGCCGCCGTCGAACGGCTCCAGGCGGCCGGTCACCGCGTCGCCATGATCGGCGACGGGGTGAACGACGCAGCGGCGATCGCCACGGCCGATCTCGGGATCGCCATGGGGACGGGTACGGATGCGGCCAAGGGCGCAGCCGACCTCAGCATCGTCTCCGGTTCCCTCGCCACGGCGATCGACGCCGTCCGGCTCTCCCGGCGGACGCTCGGGATCATCCGCGGCAACCTGTTCTGGGCGTTCGCCTACAACGTGGCGGCGATCCCGCTCGCCGCGCTCGGCCTCCTCAACCCGATGATCGCGGGTGCGGCGATGGCGTTCTCCAGCGTGTTCGTCGTGCTCAACAGCCTGCGCCTCCGCCGGTTCCGTCCCGCCGCCTGAGGTTACCCGTCGACCGGTGGGCTGCGGCGGATACACTGTCCGCAGAACCGGTCGACGTGGATGGGTGGTGGTGAGGTGTCCAGTCCGTGGCTGGCGGCCCCGGCGCGTGCCGAAGCGCAGCGCGGACTCGTCCGACGGCTCGTCCGCGAGTCGTGGGAACGGTCGATGGGCCGTCACCTCGACCCGGACAACCTCATGCCGGAGCTCGCCTTCGACGAGGACGAGTTGCGCGACCACCGGCTCGGGCACCCGCTCGCCGGCGTCCTCCCGGTGATCACCAAGCTGCTGGTCAACGACGCGGACGACGACTCCGGCATGCTCGTCGCGGTGGGCGACGCCATGGGCAGACTGCTCTGGGTGGACGGCGACCGTCATCTGCGGCGACGGGCGGAGGGCATGCTCTTCGTCGAGGGTGCCGGGTGGTCGGAGCGGGAGGTGGGGACGAGCGCCCCGGGCACCGCGCTCGAACTCGACCACGGTATCCAGATCCACGCGGCCGAGCACTTCAACCGCCTCGTGCACCCGTGGAGCTGCACGGCGGTCCCGGTGCACGATCCCGAGACCCGGCAGATCATCGGCGTGATCGACATCACCGGTGGCCCGCAGGCGGTCGCCTCGCATGCGCTGCCGCTCATGGAGGCGACCGCCGCCGCCGTCGAGTCCGAGATCATGGTGCAGCGGCTGCGCGCGGTCGCCGACCGCCGGTTCGCCGGTCGTCCACGCACGGACACAGCCCGCCGGACGACCACGGTGCGGCCCGGCCTGCAGGTGCTCGGCCGTGACACCGGCCTGCTGGTCGGACACGGGGCGAGTCGCCCGACCGAGCTCAGCCGACGGCACGCCGAGATCCTGACCCTGCTGGCCTGGCACCACCAGGGCCTGAGCGCCGACGCGCTCGCCGGGCTGCTCTACGACGCGGACGAGGCCGCGGTCACCCTCCGGGCGGAGCTGGTCCGGCTGCGGAAGGTGCTCGGCGGGACCGCGCCGACACTCGTGCCGGCCTCGCGGCCGTACCGGCTCACCACCCCGCTCCAGCTCGACGCCCACCAGGTGCTGTCCCTCCTCGACCGCGGCGCCCACCGCGCAGCGCTCGCCGCGTACCCGGGCCCGCTCCTGCCGGACTCCACCGCCCCCGGTGTCGTCGACCTCCGCGACCGGGTCGCGACGCGCCTCCGCGAGGCGATGCTGACCGACGCCTCGGCGGACCTGCTGCACGACTACACCCGGACCGCGGCCGCGCCCGACGACGTCGAGATCCTGCACGCCTGCCTCCGACTGCTGCCGCCGCGGTCACCGAAGCGCGCCGGCCTCGTCGCCCGCATCGAGGCGATCGACGCCGAGCTCTCGGCGTCCTGACGGCCGATCCGGTCCGCGGTCCTCGACGCAACCTCCTGCAACCTCCGGCCGACTAGCGTCGACGGCACGCACCTGAGCGGTGCGACACCGACAACGTCGTCGACAAGGAGTGACATGACCGTCTACGCCAACCCGGGTACCGAAGGTGCCGTGTTCAGCTACGCCCCCCGCTACGACCACTTCATCGGTGGCGAGTACGTCCCGCCCGCGAACGGGCAGTACTTCGAGAACCAGACCCCGGTCACCGGAGCCGTGTTCACCGAGATCGCCCGAGGCACCGCGGCCGACGTGGACCGAGCGGTCGAGGCGGGATGGAAGGCGTTCCCCGCCTGGTCGAAGACGAGCGTCGCCGAGCGCGCGGTGATCCTCAACCGCATCGCCGACCGCATGGAGGAGCACCTCGAGGAGATCGCCGTCGCCGAGAGCTGGGAGAACGGCAAGCCGGTCCGCGAGACCCTGGCCGCCGACATCCCCTTGGCGATCGACCACTTCCGCTATTTCGCGGGGGCGATCCGCGCCCAGGAGGGCGGCATCTCGGAACTCGACCACGACACGGTCGCCTACCACTTCCACGAACCGCTCGGCGTCGTCGGACAGATCATCCCCTGGAACTTCCCGATCCTCATGGCGGTGTGGAAACTCGCACCGGCGCTCGCCGCAGGCAACTGCGTCGTGCTGAAGCCGGCCGAGCAGACCCCGGCGTCGATCCACCTCATCGTCGACCTCGTGAAGGACCTGCTGCCGGCCGGCGTGCTCAACGTCGTCAACGGTTTCGGCATCGAGGCCGGCGCCCCGCTGGCGTCCCACCCGCGGATCCGGAAGATCGCGTTCACCGGTGAGACCACGACCGGTCGCCTGATCATGCAGTACGCGAGCGAGAACCTCATCCCGGTGACGCTGGAGCTCGGCGGCAAGAGCCCGAACGTGTTCTTCGAGGACGTGGCGCGCGAGCACGACCAGTACTACGAGAAGGCGCAGGAGGGCTTCAGCATGTTCGCCCTGAACCAGGGCGAGGTCTGCACCTGCCCGAGTCGGGCGCTCGTCCAGCGTTCCATCTACGACGGCTTCGTGGGCGACGCGCTGACCCGCATCGGCAAGATCAAGCAGGGCAACCCGCTCGACACGGACACGATGATCGGTGCCCAGGCGTCGAACGACCAGCTCGAGAAGATCCTCTCCTACATGGACATCGGCAAGCAGGGCGGCGCGAAGCTGCTCATCGGCGGCGAGCGAGCCGACCTCGGCGGTGAGTTGAGCGGCGGGTTCTACGTCCAGCCGACCGTCTTCGAGGGGACGAACGACATGCGGATCTTCCAGGAGGAGATCTTCGGGCCCGTGCTCGCACTCACGAGCTTCGCTGACTACGACGAGGCGATCTCCATCGCGAACGACACCCTCTACGGCCTCGGCGCCGGTGTGTGGAGCCGTGAGGCGACGACGCTGTACCGGGCCGGGCGGGCGATCGAGGCGGGACGCGTCTGGTCGAACACCTACCACCAGTACCCGGCGCACGCGGCGTTCGGCGGGTACAAGCAGTCGGGGATCGGCCGGGAGAACCACAAGATGATGCTCGACCACTACCAGCAGACGAAGAACCTGCTCGTGAGCTACGCGGAGGGGCCGATGGGCTTCTTCTGATCCACATCCCGGTCCCTGAGCCCCCACCCGGTCCCTGAGCTTGTCGAAGGGCGCCCTTCGACAGGCTCAGGGACCGGCGGAGGGGCAGGGCCGGATAAACGCCACGACGAAGGAGGACACCATGACCGGACGGGTCGACGTCACCGACGCTGCGGCCGCACTGGTGCGGGAGATGACCGCGCTGCACGGACCGCTCATGTTCCATCAGTCCGGCGGATGCTGCGACGGGAGTTCGCCCATGTGCTACCCCGTCGGGATGTTCCGCACGGGCGCGGTCGACGTCCTGCTCGACACGCTCGACGTGCCCGGGCTCGACGCGCCCGTCGAGGTCTACATGTCGCGTTCCCAGTTCGAGTACTGGAAGTACACGCACCTGACGATCGACGTGGTGCAGGGGCGCGGCAGCGGGTTCAGCGTCGAGGCCCCGACGGGGCAGCGGTTCCTCATCCGTTCCCGCATGCTCGACGACACCGAACTGGAGCGGTTCGGACTCGTCGACAGCGCGCCGGACTGAGCGCTCGCGACCGATGCGGCCGATGGCGTAGACTGGGCACACGCCCGTCGGGCGCCCGTGTCGGTCTCGTGCAACGCTCTGTTGCTCCACGACGACCAGTCGGGCCCGACGCCCGTCTCTTCCGGCCCCTCGGCCGATGAGGCTCTTCGACTGCTCAGGAGGAGCATGCCGCACACCGGCCAGCAACGCCGTTCCCAGGGGCGTTCCAGCACCCGTTCATCTGGCCGCTCGAACCCCAGAGGGTCCTCGTCGCGTCACGACGACGACGCGCCGATCATCCCCATCCTCGCTCGCAAGGTGCGCGAGGTCGAGGCGAAGGCGCAGAAGGGCAAGGTCGGGCCAACCAACCGGACCAAGTACCAGGTCATCGCCTTCCTCGTCCGTGAGGAACGCGCCAGGGTCAAGGCCGACACGAGCTACAGCGACGCCACGCGGACCGAGCTCCTGAAGCGCCTCGACGGTGTGGCGACCATCCTCGCCAAGACGGCGGCGCGCGACACCTCGCTCATCCAGCTCCTCGAGGCCGACGCCGCGACGAGCCCCGTCGCGCAACGGCTCCGGCGCGACTGGCTCCTCGAGTCGGGCGCCGAACTCAGCGCCGACGAACTCATCATCACCGTCGAGAAGCCCGTCGTGGAATCAGTCGTCCCGGCCGAGCTCGCCGAGAAGCAGGTCATCCCGCAGTCGGTCAAGGCACGTCAGTTGGCCAATCCGTTCCTCGCCCCGGACTTCAGCCAGGCGGCACCGCAGCCGACCGTGCGTCGACGACTCGACAGCTGGGAGCTCATGGGCCCCCTGTACAAGGCGTTCGAGCTCGGTTCCGGCGGGGGAGCGGCCTCGATGGACCTGCCCGAGGCCCCGAAGCTCGACCGGCTCTCGCCGCGCGGCCTCGAGGTCATGAAGCACCAGGCGCGCTTCGTCGAGAGCGTCCGTGAAGGACACCGTTCCTTCCTGCTCGCCGACGAGCCGGGCCTCGGCAAGACCGCGCAGTCGGTCCTCGCCGCCTCGGTCGCCGAGGCGTACCCACTCCTCGTCATCGTCCCGAACGTCGTCAAGATGAACTGGGCGCGCGAGGTGGAGCGCTGGACGCCGCACCGACGCGCCACGGTCATCCACGGCGACGGCCAGGCGCTCGACGCCTTCGCCGACGTCATCATCGTGAACTACGAGGTCCTCGACCGCCACCTCGCCTGGCTCGGGACGCTCGGCTTCCGCGGCATGGTGGTCGACGAGGCGCACTTCATCAAGAACCTCCACTCCCAGCGCTCGCAGCACGTGCTGTCGCTCGCAAACCGGATCCGGAAGGCGACGCCCGGTCAGGACCCGCTGCTGCTCGCGCTGACGGGTACGCCGCTGATCAACGACGTCGAGGACTTCAACGCCATCTGGCAGTTCCTCGGCTGGATCAAGGACGGCAAGCCGACCGCCGAACTCATGGAGCGGCTCGAGGACACCGGCCTGACCCCGGCCGAGCACGCCTTCTACGCCGCCGCGCGGTCCGCCGTCATCGACATGGGCATCGTGCGCCGCAAGAAGCTCGACGTCGCCAAGGACCTGCCCGCCAAGCGCGTCGCCGACCTCCCGGTCGAGCTCGACGACGAGGCGATCCGGTCCATCCGCGACGCGGAGGCCGAGCTCGGGCAACGGCTCAAGTCCCGCTACGTGCGGGTCCTGGAGTCGCGTGGTGAGCGCGTCGACGCGCTGCACGATCCGAACACCGACCTCATGCGCATGGTCGCCCAGGCCGAGCTCGACGAGTCCAAGGCCGCCGGTGGCACGGAGAACGTGTTCACCATGATCCGCAAGATCGGTCAAGCGAAGGCCGTCCTCGCCGCCGACTACACGGCGCAGCTCGCGAGGTCTGTGGGCAAGGTCGTGTTCTTCGCGAAGCACATCGACGTCATGAACGCGGCCGAGCAGTTGTTCGCGGGTCGCGGCTTGAAGACGGTGTCGCTCCGCGGCGACCAGACCGCGCAGGCGCGTCAGGCCGCGATCGACGCGTTCAACACCGATCCGGAGGTCGCGGTCGCCGTCTGTTCGCTCACCGCCGCCGGCGTCGGCGTCAACCTGCAGGCCGCCTCCAACGTCGTGCTCGCCGAGTTGTCCTGGACGGCCGCCGAGCAGACCCAGGCGATCGACCGCGTGCACCGCATCGGTCAGGAGGAGCCGGTCACCGCCTGGCGCATCATCGCCGCGCACACGATCGACGCGAAGGTCGCGGAACTCATCGACAGCAAGCAGGGCCTGGCCGCTCGCGCGCTCGACGGCAGCGACCAGGACGTCGCGTCGGTCGACTCAGTGCAGCTGAACGCCCTCGTCCACCTGCTCCGCGAGGCGCTGGGCGCCTGACGTCCGGTTCGTCCGACCGGGTGACCACGGGTCGCCCGGCCGGACGTCGTCGGCTGGTCAGACGCCGAGTGCCGCCTTCACCTGAGCGAGCGACGGGTTCGTCGCGGTCGAGCGGTCGGGGAAGATCACCGTCGGGACCGTCTGGTTGCCGCCGTTCAGCGAGGCGACGAGGTCGGCGGTCCCCGGGACCTGCTCGATGTCGACCTCGGTGAACGGGATACCGGCTGCGGACAGCTGTTGCTTCAGTCGGGCGCAGTACCCGCACCAGGTCGTGGAGAACATCGTGATGCCGCCATCGGCGGGCAGGTAGTCGTCGGCACTCATCCCAGCAGCCTAACCCCGGTGGACGAGGCACCGACCCTCTGGGCCGGAGGACCGTCCGCGCCGGATGAAGCACCGTCGGCGAGACGGTATTGTCGGGGATGACTCCCGGCACCTGAGGTGCCCCGATCCCCATGAGGACTGTTGATATGAGAATTGGTGTGCTCACGAGCGGCGGCGACTGCCCCGGCCTGAACGCGGTCATCCGAGGAGCGGTCCTCAAGGGGACGAAGATCCACAACCAGGAGTTCATCGGCATCCGCGACGGCTGGCGAGGAGTCGTCGAGGGCCTGACGATGCCGCTCGACCGCCACAGCGTGCGTGGTCTCGCCAAGCAGGGTGGCACCATCCTCGGCACGAGCCGCACCAACCCGTTCGAAGGACCGCACGGCGGCCCGGAGAACGTCCAGCACACCATGGACCGGCTCGGCATCGACGCGCTCATCGCCATCGGCGGAGAGGGCACGCTCGCCGCGGCGAAGCGGCTGACCGACGCCGGCCTCAAGATCGTCGGCGTCCCGAAGACGATCGACAACGATCTCGACGCCACCGACTACTCCTTCGGCTTCGACACCGCCGTCGAGATCGCGACCGAGGCCATCGACCGTCTCCGGACGACGGGCGAGTCCCACAAGCGGTGCATGGTCATCGAGGTCATGGGCCGGCACGTCGGCTGGATCGCCCTGCACGCCGGTATGGCGGCGGGTGCCCACGCCATCCTCATCCCGGAACAGCCGCAGTCGATCGAGCAGATCTGCGAGTGGGCGGACAGCGTCTACCAGCGCGGTCGCGCCCCGATCATCGTCGTGTCCGAGGGCTTCACGCTCGACACCATGGAGACCGCGCACTCCGAGAAGGGACTCGACGCGTTCAACCGTCCCCGTCTCGGCGGCATCGCCGACGTGCTCGCACCCGAGATCGAGCGCCGCACGGGCATCGAGTCCCGCGCGACCGTGCTCGGCCACCTGCAGCGCGGTGGCGTCCCGAGCGCCTACGATCGCGTGCTCGCCACCCGCCTCGGTATGGCCGCCATCGACTCCGTCATGGCCGGCGACTGGGGCACGATGATCGCACTCCGCGGCACCGAACTCGTCAACTGCCGCTTCGAAGAGGCGCTCGGCAAGCTGAAGACCGTGCCGCAGGAGCGCTACGACGAAGCGGCGATCCTCTTCGGCTAGACACCCGCCGCACCGACGACGCCCCTGCTCCGGATGGAGCAGGGGCTTCGTCGCTTCGGATCAGGCCGGATCGGTGTCCGTGAGTTCGAGCACATCGAGCAGCCAGGCGAGTTCCTCGGCGCGCTCACGCCACGCGTTGTAGCGGCCGCTCACCCCGCCGTGCCCGGCGCTCATCTCGATCTTCATCAGCGCCGGTGCACCGGCGTCCCGCAGGCGGGCCACCCACTTCGCGGGTTCCACGTACAGCACGCGGGTGTCGTTGAGGCTCGTCGTCGCGAGGATGCGAGGGTAGCGCTTCGCCGGGTCGACGTTCTCGTAGGGGCTGTACGCCTTCATGTACGCGTAGACCTCGGGGTCGTGGAGCGGATCGCCCCATTCGTCCCATTCGATGACCGTCAGGGGGAGCGATGGGTCGAGGATGCTCGTCAGCGCGTCGACGAACGGGACGCCGGCGAGGATGCCGGCGAAGCGGTCGGGAGCACGGTTCGCCACGGCGCCCATGAGGAGGCCGCCGGCGCTGCCGCCCTCGGCGACGAGCCGGGCAGGCGTCGTCCAGCCCTCGCGGATGAGGTGGTCGGCCACGTCGACGAAGTCGCTGAAGCTGTTCTGCTTGTGGAGCTTCTTGCCGTCCTCGTACCAGTGGCGCCCGAGTTCGCCGCCGCCGCGTACATGGGCGATCGCGAAGGTCACGCCGCGGTCGAGCATCGACAGCCTCGCGATCGAGAAGGACGGGTCCATGCTGGCCTCGTACGAGCCGTACCCGTAGAGGTGGAGCGGCCCTGGCCCCTGGACACCGACCCGGCGCACGATGGAGATCGGCACGCGGGTCCCGTCCACGGCAGTCGCCCACTCCCGGAACTGCTCGTAGTTTGCCGGGTCGTAGTCGCCGAGGACCGGCTGCTGCTTGCGCACGAAGCGTTCGCCGGACCGGACGTCGAGTTCGAGCACCGTGGACGGCGTCACGAGGGACCCGTATCCGAACCGGAGCATCGGTTGAGCCCACTCGTTGTTGCCGTGCCAGCCCACGGTGGACAGCGGTTCGTCGAAGGCGATCTCGTCGATGTCGCCACTCGTCGGGTCGAGCAGGCCGATACGCGTGAGGCCGTCGCGCCGATAGGAGACGGTGGTCACGGCCTCGAACGCCTCGACGTCCTCGAGCCGGCGCTCGCTGCTGTGCGCGACGACGACCCGCGCCGTGCCGAGCGGATCCGAGAGTGGCACCTCGACGAGCTCGAAGTCCGGCGCGTCCCGGTTGTGCAGGATGAGCAGCCGGTCTGCGCCGTCGGCCACCCGGTGTTCGACGCTGTACTCGACGCCGTCGGTCCGCGGCCAGACGACCCGCGCCTCCTCGGACAGTGCGTCGGCGGGGACGAGCCGGGTCTCGCTCGTGACCGAGGAGCCGGCCTCGATCAGGAGCAGCGCGCGGCTGCGGGTGAATCCGGCGCCGACCCAGAACCGCTCGTCGGGCTCGTGGAAGAGGACCGTGTCGTCGTCCTGGGACGTCCCCACCCGGTGCAGGTGCACGGTGTCGGGGCGCCAGCTCTCGTCGACCGTCGTGTAGACGATGGCGGTGCCGTCGGGGGAGAACTCCGCCCCGCCCGCGGTCCCGAGGAGCTCGTCGTCGAGGTCGACGCCACTCGCGAGGTCCCGGACACGGACGGTGTACCGCTCGTCGCCTTCGACGTCGACGCCGTAGAGCAGTCGCGTGCCGTCGTCCGACACGTCGAAGCTGCCGAGGGAGAAGAACTCGTGGCCCTCCGCCTCGACGTTGGCGTCGAGGATGATCTGCTCGCCGGGGGCCGCGCCGCCCTCGGGCAGGGTCGGCGGCGTCCAGTCCTCCGGGTCGGCGACCGGGATGCGGCACTGGATGCCGTACTGGCGGCCTTCGACACTGCGGCCGTAGTACCACCACGCACCGGAACGGGTCGGGACCGAGAGGTCGGTCTCGAGCGTGCGACTCTTGATCTCCTGGAAGATGCGCTCGCGCAGTCCGGCCAGATGGGCCGTCTCCTGCTCGGTGTAGGCGTTCTCCGCCTCCAGGTGCGCGATCACCTCCGGTGACTCCTTCTCACGGAGCCACTCGTACGGGTCCACCACGGTGTCGCCGTGGTGGGTGCGTTCGGTCGGTCGGGTCTGGGCACGGGGGGCAGAGAGCTTCGCCATGGTCCAACGCTAGTCGAGGCGCGCCCTCCCAGCCCGCTCGGAGCCATCCGAGGGCCGCCGGGTCTAGCGTGGGGTGATGACGACCATCCCAACATTCGCGCTCAACGACGGTTCGAGCGTCCCCGCGATCGGTTTCGGCACCTACCCCCTGCGAGGCCGCGAGGGCACCGACGCCACGCTGTCCGCCATCGACGCAGGCTACCGACTGATCGACACCGCCGTGAACTACCGCAACGAGGACGCCGTCGGCGCCGCGGTCCGCGAGACCGACGTCCCCCGTGACGAACTCGTCGTCGCGACGAAGCTGCCCGGCCGCGACCACGGCTTCGAGGAGACCATCACCTCGTGCCGCGGATCCCTGGCCTCGCTCGGCCTCGACCACATCGACCTGTACCTCATCCACTGGCCGAACCCCTCCGTCGGCCGCTTCGTCGAGTCGTGGAAGGCCATGATCCAGCTGCAGCGCGAGGGCCTCGTCCGCAGCATCGGCGTCTCGAACTTCACCGAGGAGTTCCTGACCCGCCTCGCCGACGAGACGGGTGTGCTGCCGGCCGTCAACCAGGTCGAGCTGCACCCGTACTTCCCGCAGGAGGAGCTCCTCGCCTTCCACCGCGAGCACGGCATCGTCACCGAGGCGTGGAGCCCGCTCGGCAAGGCACAGGCGTCGTTCGCCGAGGAACCCGTCGCAGCGGCCGCCGCGGCGCACGATGTCTCACCCGCGCAGGTCGTCCTCCGCTGGCACCACCAGCGTGGCGTGCTCCCGATCCCGAAGTCCGCCTCCCCGGAACGCCAGCGCACGAACATCGACGTCTTCGGCTTCGAGCTCAGCGACACCGAGGTACAGGCGATCACGGCACTCGGGCGGACCGACGGCAGGCTCTTCGACGGCGACCCCAACACTCACGAGGAGATGTGAGTCCCGGCGGGCGCGTCCGCGCGCCCGCCGGCACCCCTCCTAGACTTGGCCGGGTGAAGCCCAGACGTCGTCGCCTGTCCCCGGTCCGTGCCCGCTCGTCGCGGGTGCTCCTCGTCGCCCTGGCCCTGGCGGTGGGTGCACCACTCATCGCGACCCTGGCGAGCACGCCGCCCGCCGCGGCCGACGCTCGGACCGACGTGTCCGACTTCACCTTCGCGTCCTTCGACGGCGACTACACCCTGAGCCGTGGCGGCGACGGTCAAGCCGAGCTGCGCGCGGTCGAGACCTTCGTCGCGGAGTTCCCCGACTCCGACCAGAACAAGGGCATCATCCGAGCGATCCCGGACGAGTTCGACCGGGCACCACTGCACACGGAGATCGTCTCGGTGACCGACGCCGACGGTGCGCCCGTGGAGTGGGAGACCGACCGCGACGGTGACTTCCTCGAGCTGTCGCTCGGGACGGACGACTACGTGCGCGGCACGCAGAGCTACGTCATCACCTACACGCAGCGCGGCGTCGTCGGCGCCTATCGCGACACACGCTCCGACGAGTTCTACTGGGACGCGCCCGGGACCGGCTGGGACCAGCCGTTCGCCGACGCCAGTATGACGGTGCGGGTCGCGCCCGACATCGCCGACGCGCTCACCGGTGACGGCGCCTGCTACCGCGGGGATCCCGACGACAGCTCGCCGTGCGACCTCTCCCAAGCGGAGGACGCCGACGGAGACGTCTTCACGACCTCCTCCGTCCCGCTGCAGGCCCGGCAGACGCTGACGGTCGCGATCGGGTTCGAACCGGGCACGTTCGTCCAACCGGCCCGTCCCGGCGAGGCGCCGGTCTTCTCCATCGTCCCGATCGTCCTCGGCGCGCTGTCGGCCGCGGGGCTCGGAGCACTCCTGTGGATCCGACTGCGCTTCTGGCGGGATCACCCCGGTCGTGGCGTCATCGTGCCGCAGTACTCCGCCCCGAAGCAGATGAACCTCCTGCTGGCGGGCGACCTCGCCGGTCGCGCCGCCTCGTCGATGGCCGCCGAGATCGTCAGCCTCGCCGTCCGCGGCAAGCTCCGGATCGTGGACGGACCGGGCAAGAAGGACTACTCCCTGCAGTACCTCGACGACAGCGCGACGGATGAGCAGGAACGGCGCGTGCTCGCCGCGCTCTTCCCCGACCGGAACCGACCGCGGGAGATGAAGGAGGTCGACCCGGCGCTCGGCAAGGCGGTCACCGCGGAACTCGCGGCCGCCAAGCGGAACGCCCTCGACCTCGGCCTCCGACGCTCGGTCTCCTCCGGGCGGGCGTGGATCATCGTGGGGGCGCTCGCCGTCCTGGGCGTCGCCGGGATCGTCTTCTTCGGGGTCGCCTACTCCCAGCGAGCGGACAACGGCTGGTCGGTCGCCGCGCTCTTCGTGACCGGGATCGCGCTGCTCGCCGGGATCGTGTTGGCCATCGCACCGAAACCGCTCACCGCCACAGGTGCCGATGCGCGGGACGAGTTGCTCGGCCTCCGCGACTACCTGGCGCTGGCGGAGCAGGACCGCTTCCGCATGTTGCAGAGCCCCGACGGTGCCGAACGGGTGGACCTCGGCGACCCCGGCCAGCTCGTCCGGGTCACCGAACGGCTCCTGCCCTTCGCCGTGCTCTGGGGCGTGGAGCGCGAGTGGGCCAAGGAACTCGGTATCCGCTACGAGCAGGCCGGGAGTGCGCCGTCGTGGTATGCCTCGAACACCCCGTTCCAGGCGGCGATGTTCGCGAACGCGTTCTCCGGCTTCTCCGGATCGGCGTCGAGTACGTCGGCGTCCTGGTCGACCAGTGGGGGAGCGAGCTCGTCCGGCGGCTCGACGGGCGGCGGCTTCGCCGGCGGCGGCGGAGGCGGCGGAGGCGGCGGAGGGCGCTGATCGGCGTCGAGTTGACCTCGACCGGGCAGGGTGTAAGGATCGTGTACGGCGGGTGAACCGCCCGTATCCAGCACGTGAATTCCCCCCAAACATCTCGTCGGGGAGCACTGTGTCCGTATTCGCTCCGCCTCGAGAAAGACACCAGTGGAACTCGTTACCCTGACTGTCGTGCTGGTCATCGCACTGGCACTGTTCTTCGACTTCACGAACGGGTTCCACGACACGGCGAACGCCATGGCGACCCCGATCGCCACGGGCGCCCTCAAACCGAAGACCGCCGTGCTGCTCGCCGCGATCCTCAACCTCGTCGGTGCGTTCCTGTCCACGGAGGTCGCGAAGACCATCTCGGGCGGGCTCATCCGAGAGGGCGAGGGCGGCATCCGGATCGGACCGGAGCTGATCTTCGCCGGACTCATCGGCGCGATCGTCTGGAACATGCTGACCTGGCTCCTCGGCCTGCCGTCGTCCTCCAGCCACGCGTTGTTCGGCGGGCTCATCGGCGCGGCGATCGTCGGCGCCGGCTTCGGCTCGATCGACTTCGGTGTCGTCCTCTCCAAGGTCATCCTCCCGGCGTTGATCGCCCCCGTCACGGCGGGTCTGGTCGCCTACTCGGCGACGAAGCTCGCCTATCGGATCACGCGCCGCTATGACGGCAAGCCCGACGGCCGCGACGGGTTCCGGTACGCGCAGATCTTCTCCTCGTCCCTCGTCGCCCTCGCGCACGGTACGAACGACGCACAGAAGACCATGGGTGTCATCACGCTCACCTTCATCGCGGTCGGGGTGCAGGCGGTCGGGACCGGCCCCGAGCTCTGGGTCATCGTCGTCTGCGCCCTCGCCATCGCGCTCGGCACCTACATGGGCGGCTGGCGGATCATCAAGACCATCGGCACAGGGCTCACCGACGTCAAGCCGGCGCAGGGCTTCGCGGCCGAGACGAGCACCGCCGCCACGATCCTCGCGTCGAGCCACCTCGGCTTCGCCCTCTCCACCACGCAGGTCGCCTCCGGCTCCGTCATCGGCTCCGGCCTCGGGCGACGCGGATCGAAGGTGCGCTGGGGGACCGCCGGGCGCATCGCCCTCGGCTGGTTGATGACCCTGCCCGCGGCCGGCATCGTCGGGGCACTCGCCGCCGCCGTCGCCCACCTCGGCCTCGTCGGCATCATCATCGACGCCGTGGTGGGGGTCGGTGTCATCCTCACCATCTTCCTCATCTCGCGCCGGAACCAGGTCGACCACAGCAACGTCGTCAGTGAGGTCGCCGACTCCGGTCGTGCGGTCAAGATCAAGCGCAACCCCAAGCCCAAGAAGGTGAAGAAGTGATCGACTGGGCAGCATTCCTGATCGTCTTCGCGACGTCGCTCATCGGTGCGACCGCGATCGTCAGTCTGTACTCCCTCGGGCTCCGGCTCCTGACCACCGCCGGGCGCGTGCCCGTGGTGGCGCCGGCCGAGTTCACCGATGCGATCACGGTCATCACGCCGGAGGAGGCCGCGAAGGCGGCGAAGCGGGCCGCGAAGGCCGCTCGGAAGAACCCGTTGACTCCGGCGCAGCAGAACCTGGCCCGCGCCGGTGCCTACGCCTGCTTCGCCCTGTGTGCGGCGGCGGTCCTCTTCGGCATCTACCTGATCGTGCCGTTCTTCCACCAGGGCTGACCCCTGGGGTTCGCCAGCGCACCGCGCTGACGCGAACCGCACCTACCCGGCGTGAGCGCGGGTCACACGCGTGGGCGCGGGGCTCCAGAGACCCGCGCTCACGCGTACGATCGGCGCTGACGCCAGCGCACCGCGCTGACGCAGCCGCACCGGATGGGTCAGGCGGTCTTCCGCCAGCGACCGATGGTCGTCATCACGTGGTAGATGACGATCGCGGCGATCGTGCCGAGCGCGATCCCGTTGAAGCTGACGTCGCCACCCGCCACCCAGGTGAAGTCCGCGATGCCGATGATGAGCGCCGTCGCCGCGGTGAACTGGTTGACGGGCTTCGAGAAGTCGACCTTGTTGTCGAGCCAGATCTTCACGCCGATGATCCCGATGAGTCCGTACAGGGCCGTCGTGACGCCGCCGAGGACGCCCGCCGGGATGGTGTTGATGACCGCACCGACCTTGGGGGAGAGGCCGAGGAGGACCGCGAACAGACCGGCGACCCAGTAGGCCGCCGTGGAGTAGACCCGCGTCGCCGCCATGACGCCGATGTTCTCGCCGTAGGTCGTCGTGCCCGAACCGCCGCCGAAGCCGGCCAGCATCGTCGCCAGACCGTCGGACAGGAGCGCGCGACCGGTCTGCTTGTTCACCGAGGCGTCGGTCATCTGCGCGACGCCCCGGATGTGCCCGACGTTCTCGGCGATGAGGACGAGCACGACGGGGAGGAACGCCGGGAGGACCGCCCAGACCGCCGGGTTCGAGATCGGGTTGTCCGCGAGGTGGAACTCGGGGAGGCCGACCCACGCGGCGTCCGCGATCTTCGAGAAGTCGATCTCCTGACGGATCGCCGCGACGATGTATCCGACCACGACACCGATGACGATCGACAGTCGGCCGAGGATCCCGCGGAAGACGACGGTCGACAGGATGACGGCCGCGAGCGTCACGAGGGCGGTGATCGGAGCCGCCACGAAGTTGTTCTTCGCGGCGGGGGCGAGGTTGAACCCGATGAGCGCGACGATGGCACCGGCGACGACCGGCGGCATGAGCGCATCGATCCACCCGGTGCCCGTCACCTGCACGATGACGCCGACAAGCGCCAGGAGGAGGCCCACCGCGAGGATGCCGAAGAGGGCGCTGCCCATGCCCTGGCTCGCGACCGCGGCGGAGATGGGGGCGATGAAGGCGAATGACGAGCCGAGGTAGCTCGGCACGCGGTTCTTGGTGATGACGAGGAACAGGATGGTGCCCACACCCGAGAAGAACAGCGTCGTGGTGGGCGGGAACCCGGTCAGCACGGGGACGAGGAACGTGGCGCCGAACATCGCGACGACGTGCTGCATGCCGAGGCCGATGGTCCGCGGCCAGGTGAGCCGTTCTCCGGGGCCGACGATCGCGTGGGTCGGGACGTGCTTGCCGTCGCCGTGCAGAGTCCAGGGCAGCGCCATGTGAGCTCGATTCCGTGAGGAGGGTGCTGGGTAAGGGGTCCAGCCGATCGTAGCGGCACCCTCGCATCCCGGTCGTCGCGGGGCGGTCCGCCGTGCCGGTACGCTGGTTGCTTCGATGCAGACCCAGGAGGTCCAGTGACCACGACGCCCACCGCTCCGCGCTCGTTCCGAGAGCGTCTCGACGGTTTCTTCGAGATCAGCAAGCGCGGTTCGACCGTCGGAGGCGAGGTGCGCGGCGGCCTCGTGACCTTCGTCGCGATGGCCTACATCGTCATCCTCAACCCGATCATCCTGAGCGGCTCGGCCGACGTCACCGGTGGCGAGCTCGGCTTCGCCCAGGTCGCCGCCGTGACCGCCCTGACCGCCGGCGTCATGACGATCCTCTTCGGTCTCGTGGCGCGGCTGCCGTTCGCCTTCGCGGCCGGCCTCGGCATCAACTCGTTCCTCGCGGTCAGCGTCGTCGGTCAGGTCACCTGGGCCGAGGCGATGGGCCTCGTCGTCATCAACGGGCTCATCATCGTCCTGCTCGCGGCGACCGGACTCCGCGCCATGATCTTCAACGCGGTGCCCATCCAGTTGAAGATCGCGATCACGGTCGGCATCGGCCTCTTCATCGCCTTCATCGGCTTCGTCGACGCCGGCTTCGTCCGCTCGACGGGCGCCGGTTCGCCGCCCGTCGGCCTCGGGATCGAGGGCTCGGTCGCCACCGTGCCGACCGCCGTGTTCGTCATCTCCCTGCTGCTCACGGGTGTGCTCGTCGCGCGCAAGATCAAGGGTGCCCTGCTCATCGGCATCGTCGCCTCCACGATCATCGCCATCATCGCCGAGGCCGTCTTCAAGGTCGGCGCCTCCAACGGCGGCGAGAACCCCGGTGGCTGGAACCTGAGCGTCCCGACCCTGCCCACCCAGGTCGTCGGGATCCCCGACCTCAGCCTGCTCGGCCAGGTGAGCTTCGGCGGCTTCGAGCGCATCGGCGTCCTCGCCGCGCTCATGCTCGTCTTCACCCTCGTGTTCACGAACTTCTTCGACGCCATGGGCACGATGACCGGGCTCTCGAAGGAGGCCGGTGTGGCGGACGCCAAGGGCGACTTCCCGCGACTCCGCTCGGCGCTCATCGTCGAGGGTGTCGGCGCGGTCGCCGGTGGCGCGACCTCGTCCTCCTCCTCGACCGTCTTCATCGAATCCGGCGCGGGCATCGGCGAAGGGGCACGGACCGGCCTCGCGAACCTCGTGACCGGTGCGCTGTTCCTGCTCGCCATGTTCTTCACGCCGCTCACACAGATCGTGCCCTCCGAGGTCGCCGCCGCCGCGCTCGTCATCGTCGGGACGCTCATGATGTCGCAGATCAAGGACATCGTCTGGACCGAGTTCTCGGTCGCGCTCCCGGTGTTCCTGACGGTCGTCGTCATGCCCCTGACGTATTCGATCGCCAACGGCATCGGCGCCGGCTTCATCGCCTGGGTCGTGCTCCGCTCCCTGTCCGGGAAGGCGCGCGAGATCAGCCCGCTGCTGTGGGTCGTCGCAGCCGGGTTCCTCGTCTTCTTCGCCCGCGGACCCATCGAGCAGCTCCTCGGCGTCGCGTCCTGACCGTCCGCGGTCGGCCGCCCTCGGGTGGTCGACCGCGGCGGAGCACGTCGGCGGTGGCTCCTAGACTCGGACCATGACTTCCGACGTCCGTTTCGGTCAGTACCCGGCTCCCGACAGGGTCATCGTCCATCTGAGCGACCCGCACCTCCTGGCCGACGGCCGACGCCTCTACGACGCGGTCGACGTGCAGGCCAACCTGGAACAGGCCCTCCGTCAGATCGAGCGGATGCAGCTCCGGCCCGACGCGATGGTGTTCACGGGCGACCTCGCGGATCTCGGAGAGGCCGACGCGTACCGTCGGCTCCGGGAGCGGGTCGAGCCCGTCGCCGAGCGACTCGGCACCACCATCGTCTGGCTCATGGGCAACCACGACGAACGGTCGGTCATGCGGACTGAGCTCCTCGACCTCCCGGCAGGGGAGCAGCCGCTCGACGCCGTCTGGGACTTCGGCGGCTTGCGCGTCATCGGCCTCGACTCGACTGTCCCGGGGTGGCACCACGGTGAGCTCGAGGACAGCCAGCTGCAGTGGCTGGAGTCGGTGCTGGCCACGCCGGCGCCGCTCGGCAGCATCCTCGCCATGCACCACCCGCCGGTGCCGTCGAGCATCCCGTTCTTCGACATCCTCGAGCTCCGCGACCAGCACCGGCTCGAGGCCGTGCTGCGCGGGAGCGACGTCCGGGCCATCCTGGGCGGCCATCTGCACTACTCCACCTCGAGCACCTTCGCCGGCATCCCCGTCCAGGTCGCCAGCGCGAGCTGTTACTCGATGAACCTCTCGCTCCCGTCCGTGGAGGTGAACGGGATGTTCGGCGGTCAGTCCTTCAACCTCGTGCACGTCTACGACGACCGCATCACCCACTCCACGGTCCCGCTCGGTGACTACACCACCGCCGACACCTTCAGTGCGGCGTTCATCGACCGCATGGCCGCGCTGAGCCCTGCCGAGCGGCTGGAGGCGTTCTCGCGCAAGCGCTGAACCGCAGGCACGGAACCGCAGGCACGGAACCGCAGGCACGGAACCGCAGGCACGGAACCGTCTCGGGTCCAAGACACCGCAGAGGCATCGCGGATCGTACCCGGCTACGCTGGAAGGGACATCCACCCACCAGGCAACGGAGCCACGAGTGACGATCAGCACCACCAGCAGCAGCATCCCCACCACCCTTGGAGCAGACGACGACATGGCGGACAGGACGAACAGCGACGAGACTCGGACGGAGTCGGATTCACTCGGTTCGATGGAGATCCCGGCCGACGCGTACTGGGGCATCCACACGGCACGCGCGCTCGAGAACTTCCCCATCACGAAGCGTCCGATCTCCGTCTACCCCGACCTCGTCGTCGCCATCGCGAGCGTCAAGCAGGCCGCCGCCCGCGCGAACGCCGAGATCGGGGTCCTCGACCCGGCGAAGGCGAACCTCATCGACCGCGCGTGCCAGATCATCATCGACGGTGACTTCCACGAGGAGTTCATCGTGGGCGTGATCCAGGGCGGTGCGGGTACGTCGACGAACATGAACGCGAACGAGGTGATCACGAACATCGCGCTCGAGCTCGCCGGTCATGCCAAGGGTGAGTACCAGTTCCTGCACCCGCTCGACGACACCAACCGGTCGCAGTCCACCAACGACGTCTACCCGACCTCGATCAAGATCGCGCTCGCGTTCTCGCTGCAGTTCCTCCTGACGGAGCTCGGCCTGCTGCGCGACTCGTGCAGCGCGAAGTCCGTCGAGTTCTCCCACGTCCTCAAGGTCGGGCGCACGCAGCTCCAGGACGCCGTCCCGATGACCCTCGGGCAGGAGTTCCACGGGTTCGCCACGACGCTGAACGAGGACTACGACCGCCTCCACGAGACCCTCTGGCTGCTCGCCGAGGTCAACCTCGGTGCCACCGCGATCGGGACGGGGATCACCGCCGACCCGCGCTATGCGGAGGCCGTCGTCCGTCACCTCAACCAGATCACGGGCCTCGCGCTCACCACGGCACCCGACCTCATCGAGTCGACGAGCGACGCCGGCGGGTTCATGTCGTTCAGCGGCACCCTGAAGCGGAGTGCCATCAAGCTCTCCAAGATCTGCAACGACCTGCGTCTGCTGTCGAGCGGTCCGCAGGCCGGCCTCGGCGAGATCAACCTGCCGCCCCGACAGGCCGGATCGAGCATCATGCCGGGCAAGGTCAACCCGGTCATCCCGGAGGTCGTGAACCAGGTGGCGTTCAGCGTCGTCGGCGCCGACATGACGGTCACGATGGCGGCCGAGGCCGGGCAGTTGCAGCTCAACGCCTTCGAACCGGTCATCGCCCACTCGCTGCTGCAGAGCATCGTCTGGATGGCACAGGCGTGCAGGACGCTGCGGGTGAACTGCATCGACGGCATCACGGCGAACGAGGAACGGCTCGAGGTGATGGTCGGTGCGTCCGTCGGCGTCATCACCGCCCTGACCCCGTTCATCGGGTACCAGTCGGCTGCGGCGCTCGCGAAGACCGCGCTGCTCACGGGCCGCAACGTCGCGGACCTCGTGGTCGAGGCCAACCTCATGACACGCGACGAGGTGACGAAGCAGCTCTCGCCCGCGCGGCTCTCGGGGATCGAGGCCATCACCTCGGCCATCCCGATCATCGACCTGCCGATCCCGGGAGCGGACTCCGACCCGAGCCGCTGACCGACGCGGCTGTACACGACGAAGCCGTCCGGACCAGGGTCCGGACGGCTTCGTCGTGTGCTGTGGGGGAGTCGCTACCCGGCGGTGACCGTGCAGTGCGTCGTGAGCGATCCGACGCCTTCGACGGACACAGTGACGGTCGCGCCGTCGGTCAGGAAGACCTGCGGGTCGCGCGAGTATCCCGCGCCGCCCGGGCTGCCCGTCGAGATGAGCGTTCCGGGCAGGAGGGTCGCGGAGCCCGACAGGTGTTCGATGAGCGTCGCGACGCTGCGGACCATGTGACTGGTCGAGGAGTCCTGGAGCGTCACGCCGTCGAGGACGGTCGAGATGTGGAGGTCCTGCGGGTCGGGGATCTCGTCCGCGGTCACGACGACCGGGCCGGTCGGGGTGAACCCGTCGAAGGACTTGCAGCGCGACCACTGTGCCTCGGAGTACTGGATGTTGCGGGCGGTGATGTCGTTGACGACGGTGTACCCGAACACGTACCCGAGCGCATCGGCCGCATCGACGTCGCGAGCGGCCCGGCCGATGACGACACCGAGCTCCGCCTCGTAGTCCACCTGCTCGCTGATCGCCGCCGGCCAGCTCGTGGTGCCTTCGTGACCGGTGAGCGAGTTCGCCCACAGGCCGAAGATGGTGGGGGCGTTGTCGGTCTTGAGGTTGAGCTCCTGCGAGTGCGCCGAGTAGTTGAGCCCGACCGCGAGGATCGTCGGCGGACGGAGGACCGCGGACGCGTGGACGAGCCCGTCGAGGGGTTCTCCGCTGACACCGTGGGCGAGCGACGTCTCGACGAAACTCCGCACGCGGTCCAGCTCGGCGGGGCCGCGCTCGATGAGCTCCTGGAGGTCGCGCGGGGCGTCCTCGAGGATCTCGTCGAGGAACACCGCCCCGGTGTCGCTGATGACGGCGAGTCGGACCCGCGGCTCTGCGGGGGTACTCGGCTGGTGGTCTGTGGCGACGAAATGGGCGAACTTCACCCGTCTACGGTATCGCAGGCGCGTCGGGCGCGGGCGTTGTGGACATACCGGTCCGAGCTGCGGATGCCCGGACACGACGGAACGGGATGCGAGGCGGATCCCCGGGCGACGGCCCCGGACAGACTCATCGCCCGGTGCTGCGGCAATGCCTGCGAGTCGCCCGGGCGATGAGTTGGTCTGTGCCTCCAGCATGCACCCGGGTGCCACGGCCCGCAACCCCCAAGTACCGGGCGCAGCGCCACGACCACCCCACCCGGCGTCGGACCGGGCGTCACGCGCTCAGCGAAATCCGCGTGAACCGATCAGACGGAACTGCTTGGATGGAGTCATGACCGATTCAGCACGCATCAAGCCCGAGGTCGACGCCCCCACGGGCCCGGCCCCCACCGAACTCGTCATCGAGGACATCTTCCTCGGCGAGGGCGACGAGGCCCAGGCCTCCTCGACCGTCGACGTCCACTACCTCGGCGTCGGCTACGACTCCGGCGAGGAGTTCGACTCCTCCTGGAGCCGCGGGCAGTCCATCAACTTCCCGCTGCGCAACCTCATCCAGGGCTGGCAGCACGGCATCCCCGGCATGAAGGTCGGCGGCCGTCGCAAGCTCACGGTCCCGCCGGAGCTCGCCTACGGTCCGGCCGGCAGCGGCCACCAGCTCTCCGGCCAGACGCTCGTCTTCGTGATCGACCTCCTGGGCGTCAAGTAACCATCCGCAGGTCACCCCTCGTCTCTCTCGACCGACGCGTCGCTGAGGCGAGGGGTGTCGCATGTCTCCCAGACCGAACGAGGACCACATGACCACCGCAACCCAGTACGTCGACCGCCTGACGGCGACCATTCCGGACTTCCCGACGCCCGGCATCCTGTTCCGCGACCTGACCCCGGTCTTCGCCGACGCCGACGCCTTCCGCGCGATCATCGACGAGCTGGCGGGGCGCTTCGAGGGTCGCTTCGACGCGGTCGCCGGTGTCGAGGCCCGCGGGTTCCTGCTCGCCGCGGCGGTCGCGTACGCGACGCACACGCGGCTGGTCCCCATCCGCAAGGCGGGCAAGCTGCCGGGTGAGGTGCTCCGCGAGGACTACGGCCTCGAGTACGGCGCCGCCGCCCTGGAGCTGCGCACCGAGCAGCTGCCGGCCGGGACGCGCGTGCTCATCCTCGACGACGTGCTCGCGACGGGCGGCAGCTGCGGTGCGGCGGTCAACCTCATCGAGCGCGCCGGATACGAGGTGGCAGGGCTCGGGCTGGTGCTCGAGCTCGAGGGACTGCCCGGCCGAGCCTCGCTCAGCGGTCGCGACGTCTTCTCGATCGCCACGGCTCCCGCCTAGGCGCTACGGCGTCGGCGTCCGGGCGTCGTAGCGGCGGAAGGCCCCCTGGACGCGGACGAGCGTCCAGACGAGCACGACGACCAGGAGTCCGCCGGCGAGCGCCGGTACCCAGAGCGCGAAGGCCGAAGCCGCGAGGCCGATGTAGAGGTCGCCGACGCGGGGTCCGCCGGTCACGACGACGGTGAAGACGCCCTGCAACCGACCCCGCACGGCATCGGGCACGGCCGCCTGGAGGATCGTCATCCGGAAGATCGAACTGATGTTGTCGGCCGCTCCGGCGACGGCGAGTGCGATCGCCGCGATCACGATGGCGGGCAGGTTCGCATCGGCGGCATCGTGCGTCGCCGTTCCGGAGAACGTGACCCACGCGAGGACCGCGCCGAAGCAGGCGATGGCGAGCCCGTAGACGATGATGGCCCGCTCGATGGCGCGGCCCTGACGGTCGATCCGGCCGAGTCGTCCGGAGACGAGGCTCGACAGCAGGGTGCCGACCGCGCCGGCTGCGGTCAAGACCCCGACGGTGATCGCGCCGCCACCGAGCAACAGGGTGCCGACGGCGGGGTAGAGCACCCGTGGGTTGCCGAACGTCATCGCGACGATGTCGACGATGAACGTCATCCGGACGTTGGGGGCCGTCCGGAGGAAGGTCCAGCCGTCGACCAGGCTCGCGAGGCCCGGAAGTCGACTGACGCCGCCTTCGGGCAGGATCTTCGGCAGCGACGCGATCCCGAGGAAGGCGGCGACGAACAGCACGACGTCGATCGTGTAGGTCCAGCGGAATCCGACACTGGCCACGAGGACGCCGGCGAGTGCGGGACCGACCGTCACCATGACCCCCGCGGCGATGCCGGACAACGCCGCGGCGGACGGCAGGAGGCGGGCCGGCAGCAGCCGGGGGAGGATCGCCTGCCGCGTCGTCCCGACGATGGTCGTCGACACGGCGTTGATCGTCGTGAGGAGGTACAGCGGCCAAACCAGCTCCGAACCGCTCCAGGCGAGCACCGCGATGATCGCCGTGGACACCCACGTGACCACGGCGGCCGTCAGGGCGACCGTGCGTCGGTCGAACGCGTCCGCGAGCATGCCGCCGTAGAGCCCGAAGCAGATCATCGGGATGAGGGCGATGACGCCCACGAGCGAGACGGCGAACGTCGACGCGGTGAGGTCGTAGACCTGGAGGCCGACGGCGACGATGGTCATCTGGCCGCCGATCCCGGTGATCGCCCCGCCGATCCACAGCCGGGCGAAGGCCGGACTCTCCCGGAGTGGACTCAGATCGACGAGGAGCCCGCGCCGCCCGGATCCGGGTGCAGCGCTCACCGGGGCATCGGGTGACGGGATGGAGCGCGCTCAGACATGCACCTCAGCCTACGCGCGTCGCGGCAGGGTGCCGCGGCGAGGGCAGGGGCTGCCCGGAGTCGGTTGTCAGCGCCCTCGGGCAGGATGGAGACATGCGTCTCTGGTCGATCCATCCCCGGTACTTCGACGCCCAGGCGCTGACATCGTCCTGGCGTGAAGGGCTGATCGCCCAGCGGGTCCTGCAGGAGCCCGGATCGAGCCTCCGTGCACACCCGCAGCTCCAGCGCTTCCTCGAGGCCGACGAACCGTTGGAGGCGATCGCGGCCTACCTCAACGGTGTCGCCGACGAGGCGCAGGAGCGCGACATCGTCTTCGACCGTGCGCGTGTCGTCGCCTCCGGCGTCCTCCCGGAACCCCTCGTCGTGACCGACGGCCAGCTCGACTACGAATGGGGCAACCTGCGGCGACACCTGCTCGGACGCAGCCCGGACGTCGCGTCCCGATGGGCGAAGGTCTGGCGACCGCAGCCGCACCCGGTGTTCGTCGTCGTCGGTGGTGGCGTCGCCTCATGGGAACTCGCCTGAGGTCCTGACGGCCCGAGGACCCTGCCGAGGTCGGTCAGGACCGAGCTGCTCGACGGCTGCCGTCCGACCCACTACCGTTGCCGCATGGGCAGACACGCTGATGTGGGAGCCGCGCCGCTCTCGGCGACCGGCACGGTGGTGCGGCTGCGGCCGGACCTCGAGGAGGCGATCGACGACGCCGGTCGATTGTCGTTCTTCCGCGGCCTGCCGAACAGTGCACAGCGGGAACTCGCGATGTGGGTGGAGCGGTCCGACGACGCGCACCGGGATGCACGGATCGAAGCGGTCATCGAGTTGCTCGCCCAGCGGGCCGTGGAACTCCGGACGGCCGCTCCTGCGCGTACCGCGGGTGGTCAGCGGCGCTGACGGACACGCGTCAGCGCTCCAAGGGTGCCGGTAGGGCTCAGAACCCGAAGTCGCCGCCGCCACCGAAGTCGCCGCCGCCACCGACGTCGCCGAATCCACCGTCACCCCAGCCACCGCCGTCGGCGGAGGTGTCGGCTGCGGAGGCGTCTGTCGCCGCGCCGTCTCCCGCCCCGGCCTCGGCACCGCTCTGATCGGCGCCACCGGCGTCGGCTGCGGGATCGGTCCCGACGGTGTCCGGGATGAACGCCTGCGCGATGGCCGAACCGACCACGACACCGGCGATGGTGCCGAGCATGGAGCTGGCGAGCATGCCGCCGAAGCCCATCCCGCCGCCCTGCGGACCGAGGTTGCGCTCGAGGGTCCCGGGCTGCCGCACCTCGGCCCGGGTGGCCGAACGCGCGAGGGCCTTGGGGGAGTCGTCTGCCGGTGCCTCACCGGTCGGGGCGTCCTCCGACAACTGTCGGTACAAGATGCCCCGCTGCTCGGGGGTGAGCTTCGTGAAGGCCTCTTCGTGGACCTGTTCGATGGTCTCCGGCGGCGCGGTCCGCAGGAGGTAGCGGTAGCGTTCGACGGCGATCTCGTCCTCCGTCCGCGCGCGGGCCGGAGCCGGGTTCCCGCCGGCCGTCGCCTGGACAGGTCCATCGGACTCGGGGCGTCCGAGCAGTCGATCGAGGAATCCCATGCTGTGCTCCTTCACGGTCGCGGGCGTCCAGCGTACGCGTCAGGTGTGGCATCTGGCTTGGATCGCCCTGGGAATCCACTGCGGTCGCCGAGGCGGAATATGTCAGGCCGTCCGAACGCTGCACCCTGATGCGTCTGTCGCCGTTCGGCAGCGCGACGAAAGGTGACCATGCGACTCTCGATACTGGATCTCATCCCCGTCCGCACCGACCAGGACACCGCGGCTGCCCTCGCAGCGACGATCGCCCTGGCGAAGCGCGCCGACGAGCTGGGGTACCACCGGTATTGGGTGGCCGAGCACCACAACATGCCGTCCGTCGCATCGACGAACCCCGCGGTCGTCATCGGCATCCTGGCCGCCGCCACGCAGCGGATCCGGGTCGGCTCCGGCGGCGTGATGCTCCCGAACCACGCGCCGCTCGTCGTCGCCGAGCAGTTCGCGCTCCTCGAAGCCTCCGCGCCCGGTCGCATCGATCTCGGCCTCGGCCGGGCACCGGGCAGCGACCCCGTCATCTCCGCCGTGCTCCGCCAGTCCGGCAACACGAGCGACGTCGACCGGTTCCCGAACAACGTGCAGGACATCGTCGCCCTCCTCGGCGTCGACGGTGCGAGCGTGCGGATGACCTCCGGCGAGGAGTACGCCCTGCGGGGAACGCCGAAGGCCGGCAGTGTGCCGGACGTGTGGTTGCTCGGTTCGAGCGACTACTCGGCGGCGCTCGCCGCAGCACTCGGACTGCCCTACGTCTTCGCGCATCACTTCTCCGGCCAGGGGACGGCTCGGGCCCTCGAGCTCTACCGGTCGAGTTTCCAGCCGTCCGCACATCTCGACGCGCCTCGCACCTTCCTGACCGCGAACGCCGTGGTCGCCGACACGGCCGCCGAGGCGGAGGCGTTGGCGCTCCCCAACCTGCAGCAGATGGCGAGACTGCGTTCCGGCAAGCCGCTCGGACCCATCGCGACCGTCGAAGAGGCCGCCGCGACCGAGCAGAGCGATCTCGAGCTCGGTTTCGTCGAGCAGATGCGCGCTGCCTGGATCATCGGCGACGCCGACCAGGCTGCGGCGGAGCTGCAGGGTCTCGCCGACCGCTTCGGTGTCGACGAGGTCATGGTGTCGCCCGTCGGGTCGGCACGGGAGGGCACACCGTCGAACTCGGCGCCCGCACGTGAGCGGACGATCGAACTGCTGGCGGAGCGCTTCCCGCAGCACTGACGCCGTCGGCGTCACGAGACTGGCGAGGAATCGTCAGTCGCGTGGCGGCTGGACGGCGCGCACCCGTTCGACGAGTTCCTGCCAGGGACCGGTGAGCTGCTGCTCGCCGAGGGTGGCCTCCTTGGGTGCGCATCTGATGCGGTAGACGTACCGATCCGGGACCGGTGGTCCTTGTGGGGTGTCGTCCCACGGGAGGCGGTCGAGCAGGACGATCCACCGGTCGACGTCGGGCTGCTCGTCGACGACGACCTCCCAGCGTCGGGTGAGACCGGCTACACCGCCGCTCCTCGTCACCGTGACCTTCATGCCGCGATGCTACTCCGCGAGCCCGGGCGCTGCCACGACGCTCAGGCGGACGGCTCGATACCGACGAGCGCCCACGCCTGCCCGACCGCGGTGTGCTCCTCTGAGTCCACACCGAACCTGGCGGCGGCGGCAGCGATCGTCGCCGCGGCGAAGGTCGCGAAGTCGGCGCGCTCCGACAGGCCACCGACGAGGGTGTCGTACCAGATGAGCCCCGCACGCTCCCAGGCGTTGCCGCCGAGGGCGACGGCGAGCGTCGCGAACGCCCGGTTGGGGATGCCGGAGTTGAGGTGGACGCCTCCGTTGTCGTCGGTCGTCTCGATGTAGTCGTCGAAGTGCGCCGGCTGCGGGTCCTTGCCGAGGACGTCGTCGTGGTAGGCCGTGCCCGGGGCGAGCATGGAACGCAGTGCGTTGCCCTCGACCTCGTCCGTGAAGAGCCCTTCGCCGATGAGCCAGGACGCCGATGCCGCGTCCTCGCCGCGCGCGTGCTGTTCGACGAGGGCGCCGAAGACGTCGGACACGTGTTCGTTGAGCGCTCCGGGCTGCCCCTCGTAGACGAGGTTCGCCGTGTACTGCGTCACGCCGTGGGCCAGCTCGTGGCCGATGACGCTCAAGGAGCTCGTGAAGCTGCGGAAGACCTCGCCGTCGCCGTCGCCGAAGACCATCTGCTCGCCGTTCCAGAACGCGTTGTCGTAGTCGTCGCCGTAGTGCACCGTGGCGAGCAAGGGCAGCCCGCGGCCGTCGATGGAGTCGCGTGCGAACGCCTCGGCGAAGAGGGCGTGGGTGTCTCCGAGGCCGTCGTAGGCGGCGGAGACCGCGGCGTCGGTGGTGGCTGGCTCACCCTCCGAGCGGACGAGCGTGCCCGGGAGGGTCTCGGTCCGCCGGGCGTCGTGGATGCTGCGCTGCGGGGCGCTGACCGGACGCTTGCCAGCCGTCGCGCTGCGCACAGGGCCGGTGGCCCGCTCCGAGCCGGGTTCGGGGAAGCGGTATGGTCGCGTGGCGAGCAACGAGTACCGCGCGGCACTGGCGGCACGCGCCAGCTGCGGAGCGTCGAGTTCGGCGATGCGCTCGAGCAACCAGGGTGGGACGATGCCGCACACGTGCCGCGGGGCCGGTGTCGGCATGCTGGACGAAGGGTTCGGTGAGCCGTTCATGCGGTGATCCTGCCATAGCCCGCCGACACGGCGTACGGCTCGCGCGGCGCGCTGTGGACAGGATGCCGAACGGGCCGGGAATAGCGCGGGTGTGAACGCCGTTGTCCTGGATATCCATGCAAACGCATGAAAGAACGAGTGGGAGCGCATGATGCAATTCGGAATCTTCACGGTGGGGGATGTCACCACCGACCCGACCACCGGGATCACGCCCACCGAGCACGAGCGCATCGAGGCGATGGTCGCGATCGCTGTGAAGGCTGAGGAGGTCGGTCTCGACGTCTTCGCGACCGGCGAGCACCACAACCCGCCCTTCGTCCCGTCGAGTCCCACGACCATGCTCGGCTACATCGCGGCGAAGACCACGGACCTCATCCTCTCGACGAGCACGACGCTCATCACCACGAACGATCCGGTGAAGATCGCCGAGGACTACGCCATGCTGCAGCACCTGGCCGGCGGCCGGGTCGACCTCATCATGGGCCGCGGCAACACGGGGCCCGTCTACCCCTGGTTCGGCAAGGACATCCGTGAGGGCATCAACCTCGCGATCGAGAACTACGCGTTGCTCCACCGCCTCTGGCGAGAGGACTACGTCGACTGGCAGGGCCAGTTCCGCACTCCGCTGCAGGGCTTCCAGTCCACGCCGCGACCGCTCGACGGTGTGCCGCCCTTCGTGTGGCACGGCTCCATCCGGAGCCCCGAGATCGCCGAGCAGGCGGCCTACTACGGCGACGGCTTCTTCGCGAACAACATCTTCTGGCCGAAGGAGCACTACATGCGCCTCATCCAGCTGTACCGTCAGCGGTTCGAGCACTACGGGCACGGTACGGCAGCGCAGGCGATCGTCGGACTCGGCGGTCAGGCGTTCATGGCGAAGAACTCGCAGGACGCCGTCGCCCAGTTCCGGCCGTACTTCGACAACGCCCCGGTGTACGGTCACGGGCCGACGCTCGAGGACTTCACCGAGCAGACGCCGCTCACCGTCGGCAGCCCGCAGCAGGTCATCGACCGGTACGCCGGGATGCGCGAGACCTTCGGCGACTACCAGCGTCAGCTGTTCCTCATGGACCACGCCGGGCTCCCGCTCGCGACGGTGCTCGACCAGCTCGAGATCCTCGGCGGCGAGGTCGTGCCGGTGCTGCGCAAGGAGTTCGCGAAGGACCGTCCGGCCGACGTGCCGGAGGCGCCGACGCACGCGTCGATGGTCGCGGCCGCTGAGGCGGAACTCGCTTCGCGCTCCGGTGCGGTCGAGACGACCCGGGTCGCGTCCGGTTCGGCGTTCAGCGCGGCGGCGGTCGGGGCGACCCGATGACCGCGAAGCGCACGCTCGCCGTCGTGTCCGCCGGCCTCAGTCAACCGTCGTCCACACGCCTCCTCGCCGACCGCCTCCGCGACGCCACTGTGGCACGCCTCGAGCAGGACGGGTACGAGGTCGAGACGACGTCGATCGAGTTGCGCGACCTCGCGCAGGACATCACGAACAACCTGCTGACCGGGTTCCCCAGTCCACGGTTGTCCGAGGCGATCGAAGCCATGACCGCCGCCGACGGCGTGATCGCGGTGACGCCGATCTTCTCCTCCAGCTACTCCGGCTTGTTCAAGTCGTTCTTCGACGTGGTGGAGCCGACCGCCTTGACCGGGGTGCCCGTCGTCCTCGGTGCGACGGGTGGGTCGGCCAGGCATTCGCTCGCCCTCGAATACGCCGTGCGTCCCTTGTTCGCCTATCTGCGGGCGGTGACCGTGCCGACCGCCGTGTTCGCGGCCTCCGAGGACTGGGGGTCGGGCGACGCGCAGGTCGGCGCCCTGCCGGCGCGGATCGACCGCGCGGCCGGCGAGTTGAGCGCACTCGTGGCGGCCTCGGACCGTTCCGGGCGCCTGGACGACCCGTTCGCGCTCGATCGCCCGTTCTCCGAGCTGCTCGGCGGTCTCGGGGCCTGATCGGACGACTCCGTCCGATCGCCCCGATGCGGGCGGGGATCGGCGGGTGCGGTCCCGGCCTCCGTCGTTCCCAGGCTCGGCGCCCCGGTCTTTGGGATACTGGTGGCGTGCGTCGCCGTCCGGCGTCGCCGGAGGGAGTGGTGGCCAGGTGATCCCCGGAGCGCGTCGACTCGGTTCGCTGCTGCAGCGTGCCGCTCGTACCGCGGCGCTCGCCGTGGTGGCGGTGTCGATCGGCGCCGGATCCGTCGTCCTGCCGCTCGCCGCATCCGCTCCCGCGTCGGCCGCCGGCACCGGCACGATCGAGAGCCCGACCGACGGCGACACCGTCTACCGCGTCGACTACACCCTGGACGGCGAGCAGGTCAGCGGATTCGACGTCACCGGCACCGCCGACCCGGGTGCCGACGTCGTGCTGTCCTACTGGCGCTCGATCGACCTCTACGACTCGGCGAAGGCCTGCTTCAGCAGCTCCACGGCCGATGATGCGTCGTGCGACCTGCAGTCCACCGGCGGGACGGGGGCGACCGAGTTCCGCTTCGACGGGCAGCCGATCGAGATCGGGAGCGACGGCGGATGGTCCACCAGGATCAACATGACCCAGTGGCTTCGCGGAGCGGACGCGGGGGAGTACGACATCACCCTCGCCCTCGTGTCGACGAACGCCGACGGCGGGGCCACGCTCGGCGACCCGGTCCGGCTCGTCTACGACTCCACGACGACCGCCGAGGCGGCGGAGGCGGCCGCTGAACCCGCGCCGAACGCCGGTGCCGGACCGCCGCTCTGGGTCTGGCTGCTCCTCGCCTTCCTGATCCTGGACCTCATCGCGCTCGCCCTCATCCTCGTGCTGCGTCGCCGACGCCGGGTCGCAGCCAGCGAAGCGGAGGAACGGGCCAACACGAAGCGACGCTCGACGCACCGCGAACCTCCCACGCTCTGAACCTGCTAGAATCACAAGGTTGCCGTCGAACGGCCGCGGATCAAGAGAGCCCACGCATCAGGCGACGGGCACCGCGCAACGAACAGAGAGGGGATCACCACTATGGCGCTTGAAGGAGACCGTAAGAAGGCGATCATCGAAGAGTACGCAACCCACCCAGGTGACACCGGATCCCCCGAGGTCCAGGTGGCGGTCATGACCCGCCGCATCAAGGACCTCACCGAGCACCTCAAGGAGCACAAGCACGACCACCACTCGCGTCGTGGCCTGCTGCTCCTGGTCGGACAGCGTCGCCGCCTCCTCGGCTACCTCCAGGCCGTCGACATCGAGCGCTACCGCTCGCTGATCGAGCGCCTCGGACTCCGCCGCTAGGCAGCACTCTGAACCCTCCGCCAGCTCACGCGACCCACGGTCCCTGAGCCTGTCGAAGGGCGCTGACACCGCGAGCTTCTTCGTGACGGGCCGTCATCCTCCGGGATGGCGGCCCGTCCGTGTTCGATCAGGAACGCTGCAGCCGGAGAACATCCCGCCTGCGACTCGACCTCAGCCTGCTCATCTGGCAAGGTCGAGAGTCGGCTTCGAGCGAGGCCACGAGGTACCGCACCACGGCAAGGAGCACCATGAGCATCTGGCGGACGAAGAGCATCGAGGACTCCCTCGCGGATTCCAGCGTCGAAGGGCGCAGTCTGAAGCGCACCCTCGGCACCTGGGACCTCATGATCATGGGTGTCGCGGTGGCGGTCGGCGCCGGCATCTTCTCCGTGGGCGCCAAGGCCGCGGGCAACTACGCGGGCCCGTCCGTGTCGCTCGCGTTCATCCTCGCGGCCGTCACCTGTGCCCTCGCCATCATGTGCTACGCGGAGTTCGCCTCCACGGTGCCCGTCGCCGGCTCCGCCTACACCTTCACCTACGCCACCCTCGGTGAGCTCCTCGCGTGGATCATCGGATGGGACCTCATCCTGGAGATGCTCACGGCGGCCGCCGTCATCGCCAAGTACTGGGGCATCTACCTCAGCAACGTCTTCCTGCTCTGGGGCTGGGACGTGCCGAGCGAGCTCGACGTCTTCGGGCTCAAGGTCAGCTGGGGCGCGTTCGTCATCGTCGCGATCTTCACCACCCTGCTCGTCCTCGGGACGAAGCTGTCCTCGCGTGTCGCGAGCGTCTTCACGATCATCAAGGTCGCGATCGTCATCTTCGTGATCGTCGTCGGCGCCTTCTTCGTCAAGGCCGCGAACTACACGCCGTTCATCCCCGACGAGGTCCCGACGAAGGGCGGGGCGTCCGACGCCTGGTCGCAGTCGCTGTTCTCCTTCATGACGGGGGCAGCGCCCGCGCAGTACGGCGTCTTCGGTCTGCTCGCCGGTGCCTCACTCGTCTTCTTCGCATTCATCGGGTTCGACGTCGTCGCCACGAGCGCGGAAGAGGTCAAGAACCCGCAGCGCAACCTGCCGCGCGGCATCTTCGGTGGCCTCGCCATCGTGACCGTCCTCTACGTCGGCGTGAGTCTCGTCCTCACCGGCATGGTGCCGTACACGACGCTCGCCGAGGCTGAGGACCCCTCACTCGCGACGGCGTTCATCGCGGTGGGCGCGGACTGGGCGGCGCAGGTGATCTCGATCGGCATCCTCGCCGGCCTGACGACCGTCATCATGGTGCTCCTGCTCGGCCTCGCCCGCGTGGTCTTCGCCATGAGCCGCGACGGCCTGCTTCCGCGCTCGCTCAGCGTCACCTCCGAGAAGCGCAAGACACCCGTGCGGGTGCAGCTCATCGTCGGCGCGCTCGTCGCGCTGATCGCCGGCCTGACCGACGTGGGCATCCTCGAAGAGATGATCAACATCGGGACGCTCTCCGCGTTCGTGCTCGTCAGCATCGCGGTGATCGTGCTGCGGAAGAAGTACCCGAAGCTGCCACGCGCGTTCCGCGTCCCGTGGTCGCCGTTCCTCCCGATCCTCTCAGCGGTGCTCTGCGTCTGGCTCATGCTCAACCTGACGACGCTCACCTGGGTGCGGTTCCTCGTCTGGCTGGCGCTCGGCTTCATCATCTACTTCGCCTACAGCCGCCGGCACTCCATCGTCGGCAAGAAGGCGCGGGGCGAGCTCGTCGAGTGACGCCAGTGTCCGTCGCCGTCGTGCGGCCAAGGCTGCGCTGATGCGGTCGACGGTCACGCCCAGGCCGACGGCGACGACGATCGAGACGGCGGTCGCGAGTACCGGCTGATCCGGGAGGAACCGGCCGACGACGGCTCCGACGCCCACGTTCCACAGTGCCCAGGCGAGCCCTGCGAGGACGGTGATCGGAAGATACCGACGGGGGCGGAGCCCACTCGCCCCTGCGACGAGGTTGACCGCGATGCGCGCGAACGGGATGTAGCGCGCGGTGAGGATGGCTGCAGCGGCGCGGCGCTCGAGCGCGACGCCCGCACGTCCGATCGCGCCCGCGACCCGCGGGCGCCGCATCCAGGCGAACCGTGTGGTCCCGATCCGTCGTCCGAGGAGGTAGCAGGACACGTCGCCGGTCACGGCGCCCGCCCAGGCCACGCCGATGAGGAGGGCGAGGTCCGGCGAGCCGCTCGACGCCGAGATCGCTCCGAGCGCCGTCACCGCGGTCTCGCTCGGCAGGACGACCAGGAAGGCGTCGGCGACCGTCAGCAGGTACAGCGCCGGGAACACCCAGCCCGACGCGGCGATCTCGAGCAACCACGCCGTGATCGCCGTCTGCAGCTCATCGACCCATGCCATGCCCGTGATTCTCGCTCGGCCGGGTGAACGGCGCGTGACGTCCCCTGCGGCCAGGGTGGTCCTCGCCCGGGAAGCGTGTGAGCATGGAGGTCGGCGGAAGCCGGCGGAGGAGGCATCATGGCGAGGTTCGTGCGGTTCGACCGGTTCGGTGGTCCCGAGGTGTTCCACCTCGTCGAGGGCGACATCCCGGTGCCCGGCCACGACGAGGTCCGAGTCCGTGTCCTCGTCGCAGGGCTCAACCCCGTCGACCACAAGCTCGCGGCATCACCCGAAGCGCTCGCCTCCTTCGGACGGGACGTCCCGAGCGGGAACGGCAACGACTTCGCCGGGGTGGTGGACGGCGTGGGGAGCGGTGTCCAGGGATTCGCGACGGGCGACCACGTGTACGGCGGACACCGGTTCCACGCGCAGGCGGACTTCCTCATCGCTCCGGCCGGCATCCTCCATCATGTGCCGGACGGGCTCACCATCGAGCAGGCCGGCGCCCTCGACATCGCGGGACGCGCGGCGATCGCGTCGGTCGCAGCCGTCGGCGTCCAGCAGCCGGACACGGTGCTCGTGAGTGCTGCGGCCGGCGGGGTCGGCGTGCTCGCGGCACAGCTCGCCAGGCGGACGGGCGCGGTCGTGCTCGGCACCGCCGGCGCCGCCAATCAGGAGTTCCTCCGCGGTCTCGGCATCATCCCCGTCCAGTATGGCGACGGGCTGCGCGAGCGTGTCCTCGAGGTGGCCCCTGGCGGGATCACCGCCGTCATCGACACCCACGGCCGGCCGACCCTCGAGCTGGCGCGCGACCTCGGCGTCGCGCCGGAGCGGGTCAACACGATCGCGGACCGACCGTTCGCCGCCGAGCACGGGTTCCGGGGCGTCGGCGGACAGGACGCGACGCTCGACGAGCTGGCCGCGCTCGGCGAGTCGATCGCGCGTGGTGAGATCGTCCTCCCCATCGACAGCGTGTGGCCCATCGAGCGGGTCGTCGACGCCTACCGTCACCTCATCGACGGTCACGTCCGTGGGAAGGTCGTCCTCGTCACCTCGTGATGTCGCGGCGCGACCCGGTCGGGTCGCTCCGCGGGGGCTCCGGGTCGAAGGCCCGCTTGCGGCTGAAGATGAACGCCGCCCGGGGTTCGATGAGTGGTCTCGTGATGCGCCGCACGGGTCCGCTGGAGAGCACGATGACGATCAGGACCGACAGCACCAGCAGGCCGACGAGCACGAGCTCCGGGTTGCCCGTGTCGGAGAGGACGCCCGACTCACGCAGGGGGTAGAGCACGAAGGAGTGCAGCAGGTAGACGTACATCGTCGACTGGCCATACCGGGTGATCCACGACTGGCCGCGGGGGACGAGCACGAAGAACGCCGCGGTGAGGACGACGGCCAGCAGGATCGCCGCGAGTCGCACCAGGCCGCCCGTCCCGTCCTCGTTGCCGAGCGCGGTGTACCCCCGGTCGTAGAAGAACCAGTAGCGCAGGTCGATGCGCCGCCACAGGTCGATCCCGACGACGAGGACGACCGCCCACACGATGAGGACGGCGGCGGCGGCGATGCGGATCCACCAGGCCCCCGTGCGGACGAGACGCCAGCGGTCCACGAGCCGCCACCGGTTGATCTGCCACCCGAGCACGAAGAACGGGAGGATCCCGAGTGCGCGCGAGAGCGAGAACGTGCTGTCGACGTTGTCGAGGTAGCCGACGCCGATCGAGATCACCACGCTCCAGAGCAGCGGCCAGCGCAGGAGCGCGAGATAGGGCAGGACGAGGCGGAAGATGCCGAGCGCGAGGAGGAACCAGAGGGTCCACGACGGTTGGGTCGGGTTGAACGCGCGCTTGCCCTCGACGAGGAACTGCACGAGGGACCAGATCCCCTCCATGATCAGGTAGGGCAGGAGGATGTCCGTGATCACCCGACGCATCTGTCGTCGTCCGGGAGGGGCCGACTTCGAGAAGTACCCGCTGATGATCGCGAACGCCGGCATGTGGAAGGCGTAGAGGAACAGGTACACGACGAGCGCGGGGTCGGACTCGGAGGTCAGGCGCTGGATCGCATGGCCCATGACCACGAGCGTGATGCACGCGAAACGGGCGTTGTCCCAGAACGGGACCCGCTGCTTCGGGCGAGCGGCTGCCGGCGCGGGATGCGTCAACGTCACCTCCTGGGGTTCGCACCAGCGTAGCCCGGGGCGGCCCGCGCGATGACGGGGCCCGGGCGCCGGGCTCAGGATGGCGTAGCGTTGGATGGTTGCACGAGAGCGGAGGACCGGATGGCTGAACGCGGTCTGAAGACCTCGCTGATCAGCTTCGCGCCGTCGCCCAAGCGCTGGCCGGCCGCCCTCACGGCTGCGATCGCGATGGCCGTGCCGGTCGCGGTCGCGACGTTCTTCGGACTCACGCCGCTCGGCCTGCTCACCGGCCTCGGGGCGTTCACCGCGCTCTACTGCGCGCCGCTCAGCCGCCGGGACCGTCTGCGGGTGCTGCCGCTCATCGGAGCAGGACTCGTCACGGCCGCGGCGCTGGGTGTCGCGATGTCGGGTTCTCGGCCGCTGACCGCGATCGGCCTCATCGTCGTCGGGTCGGTGGTGATCTGGCTGGTGCAGGGCATCGTCCTCGGCCCTCCGGGCGCGCTGTTCTTCATCCTCGTGTTCGGCATCGCCGGCCACCTGACCGCGCCCGTCCCGATCGGCGGCGCCGGGCTCGACGGCGGACTGGTCATCCTGCTCGTGGCGGCCGGTTCCGCCTTCGCCTCGCTGGTGGTCGTCGCGCCGTTGCTCGTGCCGGCGGTCCGCCGCGGCGCGGGGAAGCCGACGCCGATGCGGGTGCTGTTCCCCGAGTACCGGCTGAGCGCGACCGACCGCCGGATTGCGAAACGCCTCACGGTCGCGCTCGCGATCAGTGCGGTCCTCGGAGCGGTCCTCGGCCTCGGTCACGGGTACTGGATCGCCGGGTCCGCCGTCGCGATCCTCAGCGTCGGGCACTCGCGCACCCTGAGCGCGACACGCGGCGTGCACCGCGTGCTCGGGACGGTCGTCGGCGCCGGGATCTTCCTCGCCGTGGCCTCGCTCCAGCCGCACGGCTACACCCTCGCGCTCGTGCTGGCCGCCCTGCAGTTTACGATCGAGCTCGTCGTCATCCGGCACTACGCGTTGGCGCTCGTCTTCATCACGCCGCTCGTGCTCATCATCAGCACGTCCTCGTCGACGCAACCGGTGCTCGCGATCGTGGGGGAGCGCGTGCTCGACACCCTCCTCGGAGCGGCCGTCGCGATGGTCCTCCTGCTCGTGTCGTGGGGACGCGACCGCCGGCGCGCGGCGTCTCCCGACGCCCCTGGCACCCCGCCCATCACCTGAGGATCCGTGTCGTTCCGGGGATCGCCGAACCCCCCTCTGCTAGGCTGACCGACGGCGGACCGTGATGGTCCGCTCCGCGCACAGCCAGCCGACAGGAAGCTGGTCCTCGGTGGTGTATCCCTCGCGATCCGCGGGTGGTGTTCTACTGGTGGCCAGCCAAGTCCCGGAAGACCGGGCGGCTTGAGCAAGTACTGCGGCTGTGTTGCGCGCTGCATCATGCACGACCGCGCTCGACGGCGCGTCCATTCGGGACGCGCGGCCCGTCACTCGACGGGAGCGCACACGTACGAAGGAGAGACCTGTGGAAGGTCCAGAAATCAAGTTCGCCGAGGCCGTTCTCGACAACGGCAAGTTCGGCAAGCGCACGGTCCGGTTCGAAGCCGGCCGCCTCGCGCAGCAGGCACAGGGCGCGATCGCCGCGTACCTCGACGAGGAGACCATGCTCCTCTCGGCCACCTCGGCCGGAAAGCACCCCAAGGACAACTTCGACTTCTTCCCCCTCACGGTGGACGTCGAGGAGCGCTCCTACGCCGCCGGCAAGATCCCCGGTTCGTTCTTCCGTCGTGAGGGCCGCCCCTCGACCGAGGCGATCCTCGTCTGCCGCCTCATCGACCGGCCGCTGCGCCCGTCGTTCGTCACCGGCCTCCGCAACGAGGTCCAGATCGTCATCACCGTCCTCTCGATCGCTCCGGGTGAGTTCTACGACGCCCTCGCGATCAACGCGGCGTCGATGTCCACCCAGATCTCGGGTCTGCCGTTCTCCGGTCCGATCGGCGCCGTCCGTCTCGCGCTGATCCCCGGCCAGGCCGGCGAGGCCGACCAGTGGGTCGCCTTCCCGAAGGTCGACCAGCTCGAGGAGGCCGTCTTCGACATCATCGTCGCCGGTCGCATCGTGACCGACGCCAACGGCAACGAAGACGTCGCGATCATGATGGTCGAGGCGGAAGCCACCGAGAACAGCTGGAACCTCATCAAGGGCGGCGCCACGAAGCCCGACGAGGCGGTCGTGGCTGCCGGTCTCGAGGCCTCCAAGCCGTTCCTCAAGCAGCTCGTCAAGGCGCAGAGCGAACTCGCCGCTCAGGCGGCCAAGGAGATCGCGGCCTACCCCGTGTTCCTCCCGTACACGCAGGAGAGCTACGACGCCGTCGCCGGTCTCGCACACGACGAACTGGTGAACGTCTACCAGATCGCCGACAAGATCGAGCGCCAGAACGCCGACGACGCCCTCAAGGACCGCGTCAAGGCTGAGATCACCGAGCGCGTCGAGGCCGGTTCGCTCGACGCCGAAGTGCTCACCCAGTTCTCGGCGGCCTACAAGTCCGTCTCGAAGGTCGTCATGCGCGGTCGTGTCCTCCGCGAGGGCATCCGCATCGACGGCCGTGGCCTGACCGACATCCGTCCGCTCGACGCCGAGGTGCAGGTCATCCCGCGCGTCCACGGTTCCGCGATCTTCCAGCGCGGCGAGACCCAGATCCTGGGTGTCACCACGCTGAACATGCTCAAGATGGAGCAGCAGATCGACTCGCTGTCGCCCGTCACGAAGAAGCGCTACCTGCACCACTACAACTTCCCGCCCTACTCGACCGGTGAGACCGGCCGGGTCGGTTCGCCGAAGCGTCGCGAGATCGGGCACGGCTTCCTCGCCGAGCGCGCACTCGTGCCGGTGCTGCCGAGCCGCGAGGAGTTCCCCTACGCGATCCGTCAGGTCTCCGAGGCCCTCGGGTCCAACGGTTCGACCTCGATGGGTTCCGTCTGCGCCTCGACCCTGTCGCTGCTGAACGCCGGTGTGCCGCTCCGCGCACCCGTCGCCGGTATCGCCATGGGCCTCATCTCCGACGTCGTCGACGGCGAGACCCGCTACGCGGCGCTCACCGACATCCTCGGCGCCGAAGACGCCCTGGGCGACATGGACTTCAAGGTCGCCGGTACCTCCGAGTTCGTCACGGCCATCCAGCTCGACACGAAGCTCGACGGCATCCCGACCTCGGTCCTGACCGGTGCGCTCCAGCAGGCCAAGGACGCCCGCACGACGATCCTCTCCGTGCTGAACGCGGCGATCGACGCTCCTGACGAGATGGCGCCGACCGCACCTCGCGTCATCAGCGTCCAGATCCCCGTCGACAAGATCGGCGAGCTGATCGGCCCGAAGGGCAAGACGATCAACTCGATCCAGGACGAGACCGGCGCCGACATCTCCATCGAGGAGGACGGCACCGTCTACATCGGCGCCGTCGACGGTCCGTCGGCCGAGGCCGCTCGTGCCCAGGTCAACGCGATCGCGAACCCCACCAACCCGGAGGTCGGCGAGCAGTTCCTCGGAACCGTCGTCAAGATCGCCGCGTTCGGCGCGTTCGTCTCGCTGCTCCCGGGCAAGGACGGCCTGCTGCACATCTCCGAGGTCCGCAAGCTCGCCGGTGGCAAGCGTGTGGAGAACGTCGAAGACGTGCTCGGCGTCGGCCAGAAGATCCTCGTCGAGATCACGAAGATCGACGACCGCGGCAAGCTCTCGCTCGCTCCGGTCGTCGCCGATGAGGCCGACACGCACGGCAGCGACGCTGCCAGCGAGGGCCCTGAGGCCCCGGCCGAAGGCTAAATCTCGGTCGAACGGTCGTTTGCTCGGGAGGCGACTCCAGAGCAGGCCCCGGCCGAAGGCTAAGCCTCAAGCTGCACCCGAACGCCCGTCCCGCCTCTGCGGGGCGGGCGTTCGCCGTTGCGCGGAGTGTCGACGGTTGAGCGCCAGGGTGATCCGGCGTAGCCTCGGACCACCTCGCGATGACGCGAGGGCACGGCATCGCTCACGAGGCACCGCCGTGAGGTCACCGAACTCAAGGCGGCGTGCATCGTGTCGATGGAGACTCACACCCAATTCCCGCAGGATTCCGACGAGCGGGGCGGTGATGCACGCGAACCGGTCTCGGTCGACCACGGGTGCGTCCAGCTCCTCGATCCGGACGGCGTCCGTCAGGAGGACGCCCTCTACGACCTCTTCGTCGCCGACCTCGGTCACACCGAGCTGCTCGCGCTCTACGAGGACATGGTCGTCACGCGTCGCATCGACACGGAGGCGACGGCTCTGCAACGGCAGGGCGAGATCGGTCTGTGGCCACCGTCGCTCGGGCAGGAGGCCGCCCAGGTGGGGTCTGCGCGGGTCCTGCGGCGCGGGGACTTCGTCTTCACGAGCTACCGCGAACAGGCCGTCGCCTATTGCCGTGGCGTCGAACTCGACCAACTGATGGCGATGTGGCGGGGGACCGCGCTGTCGGGCTGGGACCCGTTCGCGGTCGGCATGGCGACGCCGGCGGTCATCATCGGTGCCCAGACGCTCCATGCGACGGGCTATGCGATGGGCTGTCAGCGCGACGGGTCCGACGCGGTGGCCGTGGCCTATTTCGGCGACGGGGCGACGAGTCAGGGCGACGTGAACGAGGCGCTGGTGCTGGCCGCGAGCTTCCAGGCACCCGTGGTCTTCTTCTGCCAGAACAACCAGTACGCGATCTCCGAGCCCGTCGGGCTGCAGGCCCAGCGCCCCATCGCGGACCGGGCACCGGGCTTCGGGGTGCCGAGCATGCGGGTCGACGGCAACGACGTGCTCGCCGTGACGGCGGCGATGCGGATCGCCGTCGACCGCGCACGTTCCGGTGGTGGGCCGACCTTCATCGAGGCCGTCACCTACCGCATGGGACCGCACACCACCTCGGACGATCCGACGCGGTACCGGGACGAGAGCGAGGTCGCGTCGTGGCGTGCAAAGGATCCGATCGCCCGTCTCGAGCGTCTGCTGGAGTCCGAGGGGGTCCTCGACGAGACGGCCCGAGCCCACGTCGCGTCTGTCGCCGACTCGGCTGCCGCCCGGGTCCGTGCGGGGTGCCTCGCCTTGCCCGCACCTGACCCGCTCTCGCTCTTCGACGAGGTCTACGCCACCGCCCACCCCGGGCTCGAACGGCAACGCGAGGAGTACCGCTCGTACCTCGCGATGTTCGACGGCGGTGCCAGATGACCGCGCTCACCCTCAGCAAGGCGATCAACACCGGACTGCACCACGCCCTCGCCGATGACGACCGGGTCCTGTTGCTCGGCGAGGACATCGGCAGGCTCGGTGGGGTGTTCCGGGTGACCGACGGCCTCCAGGCGGAGTTCGGCGCCGATCGCGTCGTCGACATGCCGCTGGCGGAGTCGGCGATCATCGGAGCGGCGATCGGTCTGGCGTTCCGAGGCTTCCGCCCGGTCTGCGAGATCCAGTTCGACGGGTTCATCTATCCGGGCTTCGACCAGATCGTCGCGCAGTTGGCGAAGCTGCACTACCGGACGAAGGGGGCCGTGCGGATGCCGGTCACCATCCGGGTGCCGTACGGCGGAGGCATCGGCGCCGTCGAGCACCATTCCGAGTCCCCCGAGGCGTACTTCGCGCACACGGCGGGACTGCGTGTGGTGACGTGCTCGGACCCCCAGGACGCGCACACCATGATCCGTCAGGCGATCGCGTGCGACGACCCGGTGCTGTTCTTCGAACCGAAGCGGCGGTACTGGACGAAGGGTGAGGTCCTCGACGACCTCCCCGCCGATCCGCTCGCGTTCACCCGTGCGCGGACCGTTCGCGCCGGCACGGACGCGACGTTGGTCGCCTACGGTCCGCTCGTCCAAACGGCGCTCGAGGCTGCGGAGGCTGCGGCCGACGAGGGTGTCGACCTGGAGGTGATCGACCTCCGATCCCTCGCCCCCTTGGACGTCGACGCGGTCGCCGCCTCGGTCGAGAAGACCGGGCGACTCGTCATCACGCACGAGGCGCAACGCTCCGGAGGGGTCGGAGCCGAGCTGGCGGCCTCGATCACCGAACGCTGCTTCGACCTCCTCGAAGAGGCCCCGGTGCGGGTGACGGGGTTCGACACCCCCTACCCCGCGTCGGCGCTCGAGGACCACTTCCTCCCGGACCTCGACCGGATCCTGGACGGGGTGGATCGCGCGCTGGGGCGTCGGTCCTCGGCCTCCGCTGTGGGCAGGGCCGATGCCCGGCCTGTGACCGGTGGGGAGGGACGGCGATGAAGCGGTTCTCCCTACCCGATCTCGGTGAAGGTCTGACCGAGAGCGAACTCGTGTCCTGGCGCGTCGCCGTCGGCGACCACGTCGAGCTCAACCAGGTGATCGCCGAGGTCGAGACCGCGAAGGCGCTCGTCGAACTGCCCGCGCCGACCGCCGGCGTGGTCACGAGGCTCCACGTCGAACCGGGGACGACGGTCCTCGTCGGCGAAGCGCTCGTCGACTTCGCGCCCGATGGTGAGACCGCTCCGCCCCCGTCGGTCCCCGAGGCCGACCGAGCGGAGGTCGACCGTCCGAGTGGGGCGGCGGACCGCGAGCCGGTCCTCGTCGGCTACGGCCCTCGCACGGCGAGCGGTGAACGGCCACGGCGTCGTGCCCGGTCCGCCGGCGATGACACACCTGCCCCGGCGCACACCGCCCCGGTGCCGGAGCGTTCCCGGCCCCGCGCGACACCGCCGGTCCGGCGACTCGCGCGCGATCTGGGCGTCGACCTCGGAACGCTCGTCGGCACCGGCGTCGGTGGTCGGATCGCGCGTGAGGAGGTCGAGCGCGCCGCGACCGGCCTGAGTGGGCAGCTGCCGGAGCGTGCTCGCGGAGCGGGAGCGGCACCTGCCGGGACCCCAGAGGCGCCGGCCACGGCGGCCGACGGGTCGGTGCGTCGGCCGATCACGGGGGTCAGGCGCCGGACCGCCGAGGCGATGGTGAGCAGCGCGTTCACGGCTCCCCACGTCACGGAGTTCCTGACGGTCGATGTGACGCCGACGATGTCGCTGCTGGACGCGCTCGCCCGCTCGCCTCGGACCGGGGACCACCGGGTCAACATCCTGACCGTCCTCGCCAAAGCGGTGTGCATCGCCGTCAGACGCACCCCTGCGGTCAACGCGAGTTGGGACGAGGGTGCCGGGGAGATCGTCGAGTACGGACACGTCGGACTCGGGATCGCGGCAGCGACGCCGCGGGGACTCCTCGTCCCGAACATCGCACGGGCCGAGGAGCTCAGCCTGTTCGAACTCGCGGACGCCGTGGCGGACCTCGTGCGCACGGCCCGCGAGGGACGCACCGCTCCGGCGGAACTGCGAGGGGGGACGATCACGATCTCCAACGTCGGCGTCTTCGGCGTCGATGCGGGGACGCCCATCCTGAACCCCGGTGAGGCGGCGATCATCGCGCTCGGTGCCGTCCGTCGCCAGCCGTGGGAGTTCGAGGGGCAGGTCGCGCTGCGACACGTCGTGACGCTGTCGCTGTCGTTCGACCATCGGCTCATCGACGGAGCGCAGGGGTCCCGTTTCCTCGTCGACCTCGGGACGATGCTCTCCGATCCGGCGATGGTCCTGACGATGGTGTGATCGTCGAGTCCAGGCCCTCGCGCTCGCCGGCCCCGGCGGCCGTTCGGGCCTGGACGCGACGGCCGCGACGTGGCATCGTGCATCGTGTACGCATCGGGAATCAACAAAGGAGCGGCTCATGGTCACCTACACGGATGTCTTCAGCGGGTTCTCGGTCGACGACATCGACGCGGCGAGGGCGTTCTACCGGGACGTCCTCGGTCTCACGGTCACCGACAACGCCATGGGATTCCTGGACGTGGCGCTGCCCGCCGGCGGGTCGGTGCTCGTCTACGGGAAGCCTGACCACACACCAGCCTCATTCACCGTGCTGAACCTCGTGGTCGACGACATCGACACGGCGGTCGACGAGCTGCAGGCCCGCGGTGTGGTGACGAAGCTCTACCCCGACGACGTCCTGCCGACGGATGCGAAGGGGATCATGCGCGGGAACGGCCCGGACATCGCCTGGTTCACCGATCCAGCGGGGAACGTCCTGTCCGTGCTCGTCGACTGAACCTGTCCCGCGTCCTCACGCGGCGAGCAGGGCGGCCAGTGCCATCCGCTCGAGCGTCGAGCGCACCGCCTCGCGGTCGGGTGTCCCGGCCTCGTTCCTGCCCAGGGAGGTGCTGTGGGACGTGGAGTTGATCAGTCCGAATCCCGCGAGCGCGCGGACCCGCAGTTCCGCCGCGGGGATCGTGGGATGGAGCGTCGTGAGGACGTCCACCCACCGCTCGACGTACCGCCGCTGGAGGGTGCGGACCGCGCGGCGGTCGTCCGGTGCCAGGCTGTCGAGGTCGTGGTCCTGGATGCGGATCACGTCGGGGTCGTCGAGGGCGAAGGCCACGTGGAAGGTGACCAACGAACGCAGTGCCCGATCGCTGTCCGGAGCCTGCTCGACCTCGCGGGTCCCGCCGTCCAGCAGATCCTGACTGACGCCGACGAGGAGTGCTGCGAGGACGGCCTGCTTGCTCGGGAAGTGGCGGTAGACGGCGGGTCCGCTCATACCGACGGCCGTTCCGAGGTCCTCCATCGACACCCCGGCGAAGCCGCGCTCGGCGAACAGCCCGGCCGCTGACCGCAGGAGGGCGGAGCGACGTGCCGCTTTCGCCTCCGAGCGCCCGAGGTGCGGCGGGTTCGGGGACGGTGTGTCACGACCGGTCATCGGATCTCCTCGGGGTGGACTTTTTCAGTTAATGAACTGTAACCTCTCTTTCAGTGAGTGGTGAGTAACTGAATGCACTCACGGTCGACGACGACAGGAGCCCGAGTGCCCACCCTCACGAGCGGTGCCGATCCCACCTCAGCCCGATTCCGCGAGCAGGAGGCGGCGCAGCGGGAGCTCGTGACGGTGCTCGAGCAGACGATGGCGACCGCGGCCCTGGGCGGACCGGAGGCGTCGCGGGCGCGGCATGTCGCCCGGGGGAAGCTGCTGCCGCGCGATCGGGTCGACCGTCTGCTCGACGAGGGGAGCCCCTTCCTCGAGATCGCGCCCTTGGCCGCGCACGGCATGTACGACGACGCGACTCCCGGCGCCGGGGTCATCGCTGGGATCGGCCTCGTCCACGGACGACACGTGCTCGTCGTGTCGAACGACGCGACCGCGAAGGGTGGCTCGTACTTCCCGATGACGGTGAAGAAGCACCTCCGGGCCCAGGAGATCGCGGCCGCGAACCGGCTGCCCTGCCTGTACCTCGTCGACTCCGGGGGAGCGAACCTCCCGACGCAGGACGAAGTCTTCCCGGATCGGGACCACTTCGGTCGGATCTTCTTCAACCAGGCCAGGATGTCGGCGGCCGGCATCCCGCAACTCGCCGCCGTACTCGGGTCCTGCACCGCCGGAGGCGCGTACGTCCCCGCCATGAGCGACGAGAACGTGATCGTCCGCGGTCAGGGCACGATCTTCCTGGGCGGTCCACCGCTCGTGAAGGCCGCGATCGGCGAGGTCGTGACGCCGGAGCAACTCGGCGGCGGCGACCTCCACGCCCGGGTGTCGGGGGTCACGGACCACCTCGCCGACGACGACGCGCACGCGCTCGACATCCTCCGGGATGCGGTCGCGACGCTGCCGGCGGCCCACCCGCGCGCGTGGGAGGTGCGTCCCAGTGTGCCGCCGGTCGTCCCGGAGGCAGAGCTGTACGGCGTCGTGCCGGCGGAGCTGCAGACGGCCTACGACGTCCGTGAGGTGATCGCGCGGCTCGTCGACGGCAGTGACTTCTCGGAGTTCAAACGCGAGTACGGCGACACCCTCGTGACCGGGTTCGCGAGGCTGCACGGGCACCCCGTCGGCATCATCGCGAACAACGGCGTGCTCTTCAGCGAGTCGGCCCTGAAGGGCGCTCACTTCATCGAGCTCGCCGACCAGCGCGGCATCCCGTTGCTGTTCCTCCAGAACATCTCGGGCTTCATGGTCGGCAGTGACGCCGAGGCCGGAGGCATCGCCAAGCACGGCGCGAAGATGGTCACCGCGGTCGCGACCACTCGGGTGCCGAAGCTGACGGTCGTGATCGGTGGTTCGTTCGGCGCCGGCAACTACTCCATGTGCGGCCGCGCCTACGATCCCCGGTTCCTCTGGATGTGGCCGGGCGCGCGCATCTCCGTCATGGGGGGACAACAGGCGGCGAGTGTCCTCGCGACCGTCAAGCGCGACCAGCTCGAGGCTCGCGGTGAGGTGTGGACCGCCCAGGCGGAGGATGACTTCCGGGCGCCGATCCTCGCCGACTTCGAGGAGCAGGGCAACCCGTACTACTCGACCGCGCGGCTCTGGGACGACGGCATCATCGATCCCGCCCAGACCCGCACGGTCCTCGGACTCGCGCTCGAGGTGTGCTCCCGCGCGCCCCTGCCAGAACCCGGCTTCGGCCTCTTCAGGATGTGACGGCATGACGATCCAGACACCGAACCGGCCGGGCCACGCATCCGCGCGTCGCTTCCGCTCCGTCCTCATCGCGAACCGCGGCGAGATCGCCTGTCGCGTGATCCGCACGCTCACAGCGATGGACATCGAGAGCATCGCGGTCTTCAGCGACGCTGACCGCGACGCCCCGCATGTCCGGCTCGCGGACCGCGCCGTCCGTCTGGGACCCGCGCCGGCCTCGGACAGCTATCTCGACGTCGACGCCGTCGTCCGAGCCGCCGTCACGACCGGGGCCGAGGCGGTGCACCCGGGCTACGGCTTCCTGTCCGAACAACCCGCGCTCGCGAGGGCGCTCGCCGCTGCCGGGATCGTCTTCATCGGACCGGACGAGCGCGCCCTGGTCCTCATGGGCGACAAGATCCGGGCGAAGGAGCACGTCGCGGCTCGAGGCGTCCCGATCATCGAGGGCGTCGCCGACGCCTCGCTCGACGACGACGCACTCGTCCGTGCCGGCGTCGCCATCGGCTTCCCGCTCATCGTCAAGCCGGCGGGTGGTGGCGGCGGCAAGGGGATGCAGATGGTGGAGTGCGCCGAGGAGCTCCCATCGGCCATCGCCTCCGCGCACCGGGTGGCCGAGGCGGCCTTCGGCGACGCCACGCTCCTCCTCGAGCGGTTCGTCACGAGACCCCGGCACATCGAGGTGCAGGTGCTCGCGGACGCCCACGGTGCGGTCGTGCACCTCGGGGAGCGTGAGTGCTCGCTCCAGCGTCGGCACCAGAAGGTGGTGGAGGAGTCCCCGTCGCCGCTCATCGACGACCGGCAGCGGGCGCGACTCGGCGAGGCGGCCTGCACGGTCGCCCGGAGCGTCGGCTACCGAGGGGTGGGGACCGTCGAGTTCCTCGTCGCCGACGACCGACCCGACGAGTTCGCCTTCCTCGAGATGAACACGCGGTTGCAGGTGGAGCATCCGGTCACCGAGCTCGTCACGGGGCTCGACCTCGTGGAGTGGCAGGTGCGCGTCGCCGCCGGGGAACCGCTGACGATGACGCAGGACGACGTCGTCCTGCGTGGTCACGCCGTGGAGGCGCGGCTGTACGCGGAGGACCCGTCGAGCGGCTTCCTGCCCCAGACCGGGGTGCTCGAGCGGGTGCGTCTGCCGCACGGGCCGGGCGTCCGCGTCGACGGCGGCATCGTCACCGGGCAGTTCGTCGGCCCCTGGTACGACCCCATGCTCGCGAAGATCGTGTGCTGGGCCGACGATCGCGAGACCGCGCTCCGGCGACTCGACGCAGCGCTCGCGGCGACGGTGGTCTTCGGTGTCCGCACGAACCTCGGCTTCCTCCGGCGGCTCCTCGCCGACGAGGACGTCGTCGCGGGACGACTGCACACCGGTCTCATCGCCGACCTGCTCGACGACAGCCCGTCCGCCGCGACGTCCGAGCGGGTCCTGACCGCAGTGGCGCTCGCCGAAACGGACGACCGGCGATCCGAGGCCGCAGCGCGGACCGTCGGACTCGGGACGCCGTGGTCGGATCCGGGTGGGTGGCGCCTCGGCGCGGCAGCACCGACGCGACAGCACCTGCGTCGTGAGGACGGACGCATCGTCCGCATCGAGGTGCGTGGGTCGAGCGACGACGCGAGCGTCTCCGTCGATGACGCGGCACCGACCCGGGCCGCGGTCCTCAGCCGGTCGGACGGCACCCTGCGGTTCGAGCACGACGGTGTCAGCACCCCCTTGGAGACCGTCCGCGTGGGGGACGAACGATGGATCGCGCTCGACGGTGCCATCAGTCTGGTCGAGGTGGTCCCGCGTGGGGCGCTCCCAGCCGGCGGGGATCCGACTGCGGCCGGTGCGGTCGATCCGGAGGTGCGGACGCCGATGCCCGGCACCGTCACGGCCGTGCACGTCACGAGCGGCGACGCCGTCACCGCCGGTCAGCCGCTGGTCACCGTCGAAGCGATGAAGATGGAGCACCTCCTCACCGCCACGACCGACGGCACGGTCACCCTCCACGTCGCCACGGGTGGCACGGTCGCCACCCGTCAGTCGGTCGCGACGATCGCCGCAGACCCCGTCGCAGCACACCTCAACGCAGCCCCAACCGATGCAGCACCCACGAACGGAGCATCAGCATGAACACCGAGCTCAGCCCCGAGCACCAGCGGATCGTCGACACGGTCAAGGCGTTCGCCGACGAGGTCGTCGCGCCCGCCGCCTATCAGTACGACACGGAACGGCGTCTGCCGTACGACATCATCGCGCAGATGGGGGAGCTGGGACTCTTCGGGCTGCCGTTCCCGAAGGAACTCGGCGGCGGGGGGATGGACTACTTCGCGCTCTGCCTCGCCGTCGAGCAGCTCGGACGCGTCGACCAGAGCATCGGCGTCACCCTCGAGGCCGGCGTCGGCCTCGGAGCCATGCCGATCTACCTGTACGGCACCGACGCCCAGCGCGAGGAATGGATCCCGCAGCTCGCGAGCGGGCAGGCGCTCGCCGCGTTCGGCCTCACCGAGGCGCGTGCCGGCAGTGATGCAGGCGCGACGGAGACCACCGCCGAGCTCGTCGACGGTGAGTGGGTGATCAACGGCACGAAGCAGTTCATCACCAACTCCGGGAGCGAGATCACCAGTCTCGTGACGGTCACGGCCGTCACGGGGGAGCGGGTCCGATCCGACGGCCGGGTGACGAAGGAGTTGTCGTCGATCCTCGTGCCGGTCCCGACGCCGGGCTTCACCGCGCTACCGCCCTACGACAAGGTCGGGTGGCACACCTCCGACACCCACCCGCTGCGGTTCGAGGACGTCCGCGTGCCGGAGGGCAACCTGCTCGGCGAACGCGGGCGCGGGTACGCCAACTTCCTCACGGCGCTCGACGGTGGACGGATCGCCGTGGCCGCGCTCGCCGTCGGAGCGGCCCAGGGCTGCCTCGAGGAGGCGATCCGCTACGCCAAGGAGCGGGTCGTGTTCGGTCGGGCGATCGGTGACAACCAGTGGATCGCCTTCCGGATCGCGAAGATGCAGGCTCGGGTCCACACCGCCAGGCAGGCCTACTACGACGCCGCGTCGCGCATGCTCCGGGGAGCGCCCTACAAGATGGAGGCCTCCATCGCGAAGATGGTCGCCGGGGAGGCCGCGATGGACAACGCCCGTGACGCGACCCAGATCTTCGGCGGCTACGGGTTCCTCAACGAGAACCCGGTGGCGCGGCACTACCGGGACTCGAAGATCCTCGAGATCGGTGAGGGCACCACTGAGGTGCAGCTCATGATCATCGCCCGCGAACTCGGCTTCGCGTCGTGAGCTCATGATGACCGACTCATCCGAGACGTCGTCCGGCCCCGTGATCGAGCAGCGAGGTCTGTACTTCGAGGAGTTCGTGGTGGGTGCGACCTACCGCCATCGCCCCGGGCGCACCCTCACGGAAGCCGACAACGTCCTGTTCTCGACCCTCACGATGAACGGGCAATCACTGCACGTGGATGCCGCGTGGTCTGCGACCGGGCCCTTCGGGGAACGGCTCGTGAACTCGATGCTGACCCTCTCGACGCTCGTGGGGCTGTCGGTCGCGCAGCTCACCGAGCAGACGATCGTCGCGAACCTGGGCTTCACCGACATCGCCTTCCCGAACCCGATGCGCCACGGCGACACGCTGTACGCCGAGACGCTCGTGACGGCGAAACGGTTGTCGTCGTCAAGGCCGGGCGAGGGTGTCGTCACCCTGCTCCACACGGGTCGGAACCAGGACGGCGTCGTCGTCGCGACCGCGACCAGGAGCACGCTCGTCCAGTGCTCGGGTGCATCGTGACCGGCGCCGCGGCGTTCGACCTGGGGCCGGCGATCCTCTTCGTCCCAGCAGACCGTCCGGATCGCTTCGCGAAAGCGGCCGAGCGTGCGGATGCCGTCATCCTCGATCTCGAGGACGCCGTCGATGCGGCGCGCAAGGCGATCGGTCGCGTAGCGATGGTGGAGCATCCGTTGGACCCGCTCCTGACGATCGTGCGGGTGAATCCAGCGGATGGCCCGGACTTCGCGGCCGACGTCGCCGCCGTGGCGACAACGGCTTATCGAACGGTGATGCTCGCGAAGACCGAGAGCGTCGCGCAGCTCGACGACCTGGCCCGCGCCCTGCCGGGGGTCGCGATCGTCGCGCTGTGCGAGACGGCCGCCGGAGTCGTGCGCGCCGAATCGATCGTCGCGCACGACTCGGTCGTCGCCGTGATGTGGGGCGCTGAGGACCTGGTGGCGTCACTCGGCGGCACGAGCAGCAGGCGCGCTGACGGACGCTACCGCGACGTCGTGGGCGCCGCTCGATCGCACGTCCTGCTCGCAGCGGGGGCCGCCGGTGTCGCCGCGATCGATGCCGTCCATCTCGACCTCAATGACCAAGCGTCGCTCGCGGTAGAGGCAGAGGATGCGAGTGCGGTCGGCTTCGTCGCGACGGCGTGCATCCATCCCGCGCAGGTCCCGATCGTCCAGGCCGCTTACCGTCCGGACCCCGAGGCAGTGCGCGCGGCGAGGGAGCTACTGGCGGCTGCCGCCGACCGCATCGGCGCCTTCCGGCATGCCGGGCGCATGGTCGACGAGCCGCTCCTCAGGCACGCACGCGCACTTCTCGCGCGTGCCGGGGAGGTTTCTGGGAGCTGACCCTTACCCCGTCCCCCGAAACGCCGACTGCTCATATCTTATATTTTGGATATGTTGGACCTGGCTCGAAAGCGGGCAGCCGGCGGCCTATCTCAGCAGGCTGCCGTTTCAGGAACAACGGGGGTTGAGATGAAAAAGAAGCTGTTCGGTCTGGTCGCGATGGCGGCTCTGGTCACGGGCGTATCGCTGACTGCTGCGGCTCCAGCGCAGGCTGCCTCCAGGGTCGACAATCTGAGCATGTGGCCGGGGAAGAACGCCACGTGCCTGAATATCGTGCACGTTTCGTTCGGGTCGAGTACACATCTCGGGAATCCCGCTCGCGCCGGGCAGTGGTCCAAACAGCAGCTGTGTTGGGATGGTGCGACGGGTTACTCCTACCGCAATGCGTAGGCTTTGGACCGTCCCCCTATTCGCAGCGCTCATGTTGTTTGCGTCGAACGGGTGCGCCGCAGACTTCGGACCGTCAGACATCGTTGCCGGGAGTGCCGGAGACGTGCCGGAGTTCACGGGACCGTGGGCGTCGGAGTTCGCGGACACATATCGAGCTGGCAGTGACGTTGTCCGAGCGATCCTCGAGGATGGTGCGATCTCCGACGCCGAATGGGCGGAGACCAGCGACGCGTTTATCGGCTGCATGCAGGACAGGGGAGTGAGGGTGACGCTCGACGATGCGTACGGCGCGATCGCGCTCCCAGACATGCCGAAGCCGGACGCCGCTTCGGACGCAGCGCTGGACGCGTGCACGCCGGACTTCTACGCGGTCAGCAGTCTGCGCCGCGATCTTGCCCGCAATCCCGATGCGAGCGATGAAGACGCCATTATCGCGGCATGTCTGGTCGAGGCGGGGCTCGTCGAACCCGGGTACTCCGGCGAGGACCTCGCCTCAGATGCGAAGCAGGAATCGCTCCCATTCGACAACGATGACCCAGTGTTCGGGTCCTGCATCCGCGACCCATTGGGTCTCCTTGAATGACGACCGCGCTCGTCGTCGGCTTCCGCCGTCCGTGTGGCTCATGATCCCCTCGCTGCTCGTGCTGGGAGCACTCCTCGGGGTGACGGTCGTCGGGGTCGCTCATCCCGAGGCTGCGCCGCCGGCGATCGGCGGGGCGGTCCCGGTAGGCGAGGTACCCGTGACCAGTACGAAGTACCTCGACGTACGCAGCGTCACGCTCGCTTTTGAGACCCAGTCGCAGGGTGAGATCGTCACGCCGGTAGGCGGATTCATCACGCGGACGAGCTGCGCAGTCGGCGGCGAGGCGCAGTCCGGTGAATCGGGCATAGCGATCAACGGGCGGTCCCTGGTCTACCTCGCGTCGGGCGCGCCGCTGTGGCGGGACCTCGGACAGGACTCCGTCGGAACCGATGTCAGAGGCCTCCAAACCGAGCTGAATCGACTGGGCTACTCGCTGGATGCCGACGGCGAGTTCGGCCCTCTGACCCTGCGCGCGGCTCGCGACCTCGCGGAGCGCAACGGCGTGGACAGCAGCGACTGGAGCGTCATACCTCGGGAGGCTTTCGTCTGGATCCCCGCACCTGTGACGGGGATCACGAGCTGTCCGACAGTTCTCGGTGCATCCGTCGCGCCGGATGACGCGCTGTTCGTTGCGCCGCCGGTCATCGCCAGTGCACGTGTCGCCGCGCTACCTGACACGCTCGCTCCTGGCCCACGGGTCATCGTCGCGGGCGAAGTCCGGGTTGCGGTGGACGATCAGGGGGCCATCGCGGATCCTGCAGCCCTTCACGAGCTCGGCCGGTCGTCTGAATTCGCAGCGTGGGTTGCAGCGGACGATGGCACGGACTTCATCGTCGACCTTGAGCTCGCATCGCCGGTGACGGTGACCACCGTGCCACCCGCTGCGGTCTTCGGACTAGACGGTTCGACGGGGTGTATCTCCAGTGCCGGTCACACCGTCGTCGTCGAGGTCGTCGGATCAGGTCTCGGTCAGAGCTACGTCGTTGTGCCAGCAGACGCCGAGGTCGTGGTAGTCGACGTTCGGCTCCCTCCCGGTCGACCATGCGGTTGACGGCCGAGGGCCTGTCCCTGCGCTTCCCACAGGGCGACTGGCTGTTTGAAGACCTCTCGTTCCGCTTGGTACCGGGGTGCGTGTACGCGGTGACCGGGCCATCCGGTTCGGGCAAGAGCACGTTGCTCAGTCTGCTCGCAGGCTGGCTGCGCCCGACGAAGGGTGTGATCGTGCGCGAGGACGTCGCGGTGACCAGTTGGGTGTTCCAAAATCCGCACGGAGTTGCGAGACGGACTGTTCTCGACCACGTCGCGCTCCCTTATCTCGCGCGCGGCGCGGATCACGACCATGCTTGGCAGAGCGCGTTCGCCGACCTCGAGACGGTGGGTCTCGCCGCAGTCAGCCTGCGTCAGTTTCGACACCTCTCGGGCGGGGAAGCGCAGCGCCTGATGCTCGCCCGCGCACTTGCGACGCATCCCCACCTGTTGCTAGTGGACGAGCCGACCGCTCAGCTGGACCAGCGCACGGCCGTGTCGGTGAACGAGGCGATCGGGTCGATCGCATCCGACGGGACCATCGTCGTCATCGCGACGCACGATGAGCGCACGCGCGATGCATGCACTGACGAGATCGCACTCGGTGCAGCGCGATGAGGTGGGCATCGACCCTCCGAGAAGCAGCGCTCGACGTGCAGTCCGGCACGACGAAGGCGACGATGCTCGGTTGTGTGTTGTTCGCCATCGTCCTTGTGCTGGGCTTGGCTGAGATCGGCACGATGTCCCAACTCCTGACTGCTGCCGACGTCTACCGACGTGCGGGTGGGGCGACCCTGGTCTACATCGCCCCCCAACAGATCGACGGGCCAGCCTGCGACCGGCTCACGACGATCCCAGGCATCGACGCTGCGGGAGCCATGAGGCCGTCGACTGAGAACGAACGCCTGCTGGCGCTTCCGAGTTCGTCCGTACCGACGTTCGAGGCCAGTCCGGGTTTCTCCGGTTTCGTTGCGCTCGATACGCCGCGCCCCCACCGTGGCGTGCTCGTCTCGGCCGCGCTCGCAGATGCCCTCGAACTCGATGCCAGTGACAAGCTCCCGTTGATGAGCGGCACGGTCGAGGTCGGAGCCGTTTTTACCTCCGCGGAGGACGGCCGCCGGCCTGGCCTCGGATACGCGCTCATTGCTCCGACAGCGGCGATCGGACCGTTCGACGAATGTTGGATCGACACCTGGCCGCAGTCGCAGTCGTCGACCGATGCGCTGCGCACCGTCCTCCTCCCAGGGGCTGGGGCAACGGATGCATCGCCGCCCCGGCTCGCGCAGCTCAACAGCACGCTCGGCGCTCACTTCGACGGCGCCGCGCGGTACGCCGAGCGTCTCTCTCGATTCGCGCCGCTCGTCGGAATCGTCATCGCCGCCGCAATCGGGTTCGTCGCGACCCGAACCCGCCGCATCGAATTGGCATCCGCGCGTCATGCAGGGGTGCCGGTCGGGTCCCAGGTGCTGCAACTCGTCTGCGAAACACTCTGCTGGGCCGTCGGCGCTGCAGTGATGGCGGTGTCCGCCATCCTGCTGCTCCTGGAGATCGCGCCCCAGGAAGGCCTTGGAGTGGTCGCTGGGATCGCGATCCGACCAGCCGTGGTCGCCGTGCCCGCCGTCCTGTGCGGAGTGATCGGCGGGGTGGCGCTCACGAAGGAGGAGCAGCTCTTCCGGTACTTCAAGGAACGGTGATGTCGCCCCGTTGAAGGGCCGCCCCGGGTGGAAAGGGGAATCGTTACGAATCAGTTGCCACCCGGTCGTGATGTCGTCCGGCCGAAGTCGCCGGTCTCCTCTAGCCTGGTGAGCAAGCACCGGCCCGTCGCTCCACGCACGGATCCCGACGGTGCAGCGCGTCACCGGTCGGCGGACCGAGAGAGGGGCAGGGGATGCCACACCTCTGGCGCTCGTCGAGCACCCGTGGCAGTTCTCTCGTCGGCGGAGCAGCGGACGGCGTCGACGACGACGCGAGTCGGCGTCCCGAGCAGCTCGTCCCGCACCCGTCCTTCCCGACGCCCGTCCAGGACCCCGAGCCCTCCGAGGCACCGAGGCGCACGATCGGCGACTCCGAGTTGTCGGTCTTCCCGGTCGTGCTCGGCGGCAGCGTGTTCGGGTGGACGGTCGACCCCGACACGACGTCGGACATCCTCGACCGGTTCCACGACTCCGGCGGCAACATGGTGGACACCGCCGACAGCTACGCGGGCGGACGCAGCGAGATCCTCATCGGCAACTGGATGCGGAAGCGCCGCAACCGGGACGACATGGTCGTCGCGACGAAGATCGGCCGGCACCCCGACTACCCGGGTCTCGGCTCGGTGAGCATCATCCGCGCGGTCGAGGCGGCGCTCGAACGGTTGCAGACCGACCACATCGACCTGCTGTCCTTCCACGACGACGACCCGAGCATCCCGTTGGCCGACAGCCTCGGGACGGTCGACTGGCTGATCGAGACCGGCAAGGTCCGCTACCTCGGCACCTCGAACACGACCCCTGAACGGCTGATGGAGGCGCGGATCCTCTCGGCGAGCGGCTTCACCCAGTTCGTCGCGCTCGAGACGCACTACAGCCTCATGCACCGGGAGCCGTACGAGAGCACCCTCGCGCTCGTCGCGACGGCCCAGCACCTCGGTGTCCTGCCCTACTTCGCCCTCGCGAACGGGTTCCTGACGGGCCGCTACCGCACTCGTTCCGACCTCGACCCGAGCACCCGCGGCAGTCGCGCCGCGACCCATCTCCACCGCCGCGGACTGCGGGTCCTGCACGTCCTCGACGAGATCGCGGAGGAGAACCGCTGCACGGTGGCCTCGGCCGCGCTCGCCTGGGCCATGTCACGTCCCGGCGTCGTCGCGCCCATCGCGAGCGCGTCCCAGCCGGCTCACGTCGACTCGCTCATCGCGGCCGCTGACGTGCGGCTGAGCCGCGGGCAGATCCTCGAGCTCGACCGCGTCTCCGGTCGCTTGCGCTGAGTCGACCGGCGGTCGCCTGCGCACGGTCGCTCGCGCGCGACGCCCGGGAACCTGACGTATGGTTGGGGTGATGAACGCCGCCGTCGACTTTCCGCTCACTCGTCCCGAGCTCGCGTTCACCGCATCCGGGGACGCGCTCGTCCGCCGGACGGTCCTGCCCAACGGGCTGCGCATCCTGAGCGAACACATGCCGGGCAGCCGTAGCGCGACGATCGGCTACTGGGTGGCCGTCGGCTCCCGCGACGAACAACCGGCGACCGCCGATCGACCGGCGACCTTCGGCTCGACGCACTTCCTCGAGCACCTCCTGTTCAAGGGCACGCCGTCGCGTTCCGCCCTCGATATCGCGGTCGCCTTCGACGCCGTCGGCGGCGAGCACAACGCGCTCACGGCCAAGGAGCACACCTGCTACTACGCCAAGGTGCGCGATCGCGACCTGCCGATGGCGGTGGACGTCATCACCGACATGCTCACCTCCTCGCTGCTCGACCCGAAGGAGTTCGAGAACGAACGCGGCGTCATCCTCGAAGAGCTCGCGATGATGGACGACGATCCGGGGGACGTCGCCAACGAACGGTTCTTCGAGCGCGTGCTCGGCGAGCACCCCCTCGGGCGTCCCATCGGCGGTCACCCGCAGTCGATCGTCGAGGTCGGCCGGGACGCCGTCGTGGCGCACTACCGAGCCAACTACCGCGCGAACGACGTCATCGTGACGGCGGCCGGCGCGGTCGACCACGACGCGCTCGTCGCCCAGGTGTCCGAGGCGCTCGTGCATGCGGGCTGGCCGGCGGACGCGGTGGCCGCACCGGTCGCGCGTCGGACGCTCGCTCCTGCTGCCATCGTCGGCGGCTCGCCGCTCTCGGTCGTACACCGGCCCACCGAGCAGGTCCACCTGCAGATCGGCGGAGCGGGCCTCATCGCGGGCGATGAGCGACGATTCGCCATGAGCATGCTCAACTCCATCCTCGGTGGCGGCATGTCCAGCCGCCTGTTCCAGGAGATCCGCGAACGGCGCGGGCTCGCCTACTCGGTGTACTCGTTCGCCGGCAGCTACTCGGACGCCGGCGTCTTCGGCCTCGCTGCCGCCTGCTCCACGGCGAAGGCGGCGACCGTCGCCGAGCTCATGCTCGCCGAACTCCACCGGCTCGCCGAGCACGGCGTGACGGACGAGGAGTTGTCGCGCGCGCTCGGCCAGCTGAGCGGCGCCTCGGCGCTGGCGCTGGAGGATTCGGACTCGCGGATGAGCCGCCTCGGTCGAGCGGAGCTGACCCTCGGCGAGTTCATCGACCTCGACGAGAGCATCCGTCGCCTGCAGTCCGTCGGTCAGGACGACGTCCAGCAGCTCGCGCAGCACCTCGCCGCGCAGCCCATCACGGTGTCGGCGGTCGGAGCCGTCGACGAGGACACCTTCGCTCCGATCATCGCGGGGGTGCGTTGAATGTCCCATTACCTGTATCTCGTCAGACACGGCGAGCAGCAGCATGCTGAGCACGGCTTGCCCGACGGACCACTGTCGGCACGCGGTCGGCGTCAGGCACAGCTGCTCGCGGAGCGCCTCGGTGGTGTCCCGATGACCGCGGCGTGGCACTCGCCGTTGCAGCGTGCCGCGGAGACCGCCCAGATCATCGCCGAGCGGATGCCGGCCGTCACACCGGAGCCGTCGTCACTGCTCTTCGACTGCGTCCCGAGCGGTCGGACACCGGAGACGCCGTCGGCGTTCGACCCCTTCTTCGGCTCGATCACCGAGGCGGAGATCGAGGCGGGCGAAGCGCAGATGGCCGACGCCGCCGCCGAGTTCCTCTCGCCGAAGCGCGGTGACCATCACGAGCTGCTCATCACGCACAACTTCGTCATCGGGTGGCTCGTCCGCGAGGCGCTCCAGGCGCCCGCATGGCGCTGGGTGAGCATCAACCAGGCCAACGGCGGACTGACGGTGCTGCACCAGCGCGCCGGGCGTCCGTGGAGCCTCATCACCCACAACGACCTCGCGCACCTCCCCATGGAGCTCCGCACGGGTCTTCCCGAGCCGCACATCGTCTAGCCGGGCGGCCCGCCTCCTCCCGGACGGGCAGCACGTAAGCTGAGGGCATGACGACACGAGTGGCGCTGGCCGGCGCGAGCGGCAAGATGGGCCGACTGTTCACCAGCATCATCGGTTCACTCGACGACTTCGAGCTGGTCGCGTCGCTCGGTTCGTCGAGCGAGCTGAGCGAGATGGACGGGGCGGACCTCGTCGTCGACGTCACGGTCCCGGGTGTCAGCCAGCGGATCGTCGACCACGCCGTCGCTCAGGGCATCAACGTGCTCGTCGGGACGAGCGGTTGGTCGGCCGAGCGTATCCAGCGACTCGACCGCCGGCTCGCCGAGCTGCCCGAGCAGGGCGTCGTCATCATCCCCAACTTCTCGCTGGGGTCCGTCCTGTCGACGAGTCTCGCGACCGTCGCGGCCCGCTTCTTCGACTCGATCGAGATCATCGAGTCCCACCGCGACACGAAGGTGGACTCGCCCTCCGGGACCGCCGTGCGCACCGCCGAGCTGATGATGGCCGCGCGTGGCGACCGTGGGCCCGTCGCCGCTCCGCACACCGACCAGCGGGCGCGGGGACAGCAGGTCTCGAGCATCCCGATCCACAGCCTGCGGCTCCAGGGCGTCGTCGCCCGCCAGGAGGTCGTGTTCGGTGGCGTCGACGAACTCGTCACGATCACGCACGACACGATCTCGCCCGCGTCCTACGAGCGGGGCATCCGGCTCGCCCTCGTCGCCGCCCGCGACGCCCGGGGGGTCACCGTCGGTCTCGACAGTCTGCTCGACCTCGGACTCGATCGCCCTGGGCCGGCGGGTCGGCGGGCCGCCCAAGGGGCGCCCGAGCACGTCTCCGGCCAAGCCGCGGCGGCCAGCGCCCTGTGAAGACCCGCGTCATGGTCGCGATCATCGCGGCCCTGCTCGTCCTCTACATCGTCCTCGTCGGGTACCGTGCCGTCGTCCTCCTCGGCACGGGCGAGCCTGTCGGCATCGCCATGGGTGCGGCGCTCATCGTCCTGCCGATCCTCGGCGTCTGGGCGCTCTGGCGCGAGATCGCCTTCGGGCTGGGCGCCGAGCGACTCGGAGTCCGCCTCGAGGCCGAGGGCGGCCTTCCGCCCGAGCAGGTCGAGACCCGCGAGAGCGGCCGGCCGATGCGTGATGCCGCAGACGAGCTGTTCCCGAAGTACCGCGACGCGGCCGAGGCCGCTCCAGACGACTGGCGGTCCTGGTACCGCCTCGGACTCGTCTACGACGGTGCCGGAGACCGCCGCCGCGCACGGCAGGCCATCCGACAGGCGATCCGGCTCTCGCGGAGCTGACCGGAGCGGCGGCGTCCCGTCGTTCAGTCGCGAGCGAGTGCTTCGGCCAACGCCTGCTCGACGGTCGGCGTGCTGAACGTGAAGCCGTCGTCCAGGAGCCGACGAGGTTCGACGCGCTGATCGCTCAGCAGCAGTCCGTCGGCGGCGTCGCCGAGGAGCGCCTTGAGGGCGAACTTCGGGACGCGGAGCAGATAGGGCCGGTTCATCCGTCTGGCGAGCTCGAACATGAGGTCGTCGGCGCGGGCGGCCTGCGGACCGCACAGGTTCACCGGTCCGGAGAGCGTCGAGGTCAGGAGGTGGGTGATCGCCCGGACCTCGTCCTGCAGCCCGATCCACGGCCAGAACTGGCGGCCCGAACCGAGCGGACCGGCGACCCCGAACCGGGTGAGCGGTGCCAGCGGCTTGAGCACGCCTGCCAGGTCGACGACGATGCCGTTGCGGAGCAGCACGGTGCGGACGGCGTCGGGCGCCGCGAGCGCCGAGTCCTCCCAGGCGACGACGACATCGGCGAGGAATCCGGTCCCTCTGGAGGAGTCCTCCGTGAGGGTCTCTCCCGGACGGTCGCCGTAGTACCCGACCGCCGAACCACTGAGGAAGGCGGCCGGTGGCTGTTCCACCCGGTTCATGGCGTCGACGAGTGTCCGGGTGGCGCTGAGTCGTGACCAGAGGATCGTGGATCGGTAGGCCGCCGTCCAAGGCAGCTTGCCGAGGGAGGCGCCGGAGAGGTTGACGACCGCATCGGCGCCGCTCAGGACCGCCGGATCCAGTACGCCTGCCAGCGGATCCCACTCCGCTTCTCCGGCACCACGCGCCGGACGTCGTACGAGCCGGACGACGTCATGGCCGTCGGTCTCGAGGGAGCGCCCGAGCGCCGTTCCGATGAGCCCGGAGGCTCCGCCGATCACGATGCGCATGCGCGTCGCCTTCCTGGTCGTGCTGCTGGACGGTGGTGGTTACGCGAGGCTGGCCTCGAGGGTGATCGGGATGCCGGCGAGCGCCTGTGAGACCGGGCAGCCGTCCTTCGCCGCCGTGGCGATGCGCTCGAAGTCGGCCTCGGAGATGCCGGGCACGACCGCGCTGACGAGCAGGTGGCTGCCGGTGATGCCGGTGCCGGGGGTGAAGGAGACCGCCGCGGTCGCCTGGATGCGCTCCGGCGGGAATCCGGCGCTCGTGAGCTCGTTGGCGAACGCCATCGAGTAGCAGGAGGCGTGTGCAGCCCCGAGCAGTTCCTCCGGGGTCGTCGTCGTGTTGGACCCCTCGGAGCGTGCCTTCCAGTCGACGGCGAACTCGGCCGCCTCGGAGGTGTCGAGGCTCGTGTGCCCGGATCCCTCGAAGAGCGTGCCGTTCCAGACCGTCGTGGCTTCGCTTGTTACCGCCATGGTGCAACCTCCATCGTCGGGCCGTGCAGGAGCGCATCGGCGCTGGTGTTCGTGGGGTCAGCCTAACCGGATCGACCTGGACGGTCACCCCGTCGACAAACGGTGTCGACAGGTGCTTCAGGCCACCGTCACGCTTGTCGTCCGATGACGCGGGCGCGGAGGAGGAGCACATACAGGCGGCAGCCGAGGCAGAACCCGAACGCCGCGTTGAGGAAGGCGGCGACGAACGCGGCACCGGCGGAGACGGCGAGGGATCCCGGCAACCCGACGAGGTGCAGCACGAGTCCGATCGCGACCACCACGAGCCCGACGCCCTGCGCGAAGGTCGGTGGTTCAGGTGCCTCGAGTTCGACGGGCGGGCCGAGCCTCGGGCGGATGAGGCGTCGGAACACGACGCCGTACGGGTGGCGTCGGATCCCGGCGAACGCGCCCCACGCGAACAGGGCTGCGATGACGACGAGGAGGACGAAGGCCGGTTGGCCGGCCTGCGCGGGCAGCGTGTCGGCGAGCGGCGCCGTCAGCGCGAGGAAGACGGCGACGAGGAGGAGCACGGCGGTCACGGTCGCGCCGAACCGCGGGCTGCGCGGGTCGATGCCGGTCGGCTGTGCTGCTGGAGGGTTCGAGGTCATGCTGGTCTCCCGAGGACGGATCGGAGCTCGCCGGCGAGTACCGCACGGCGTGCGGCCCCGGAGAACCGACCGCGCACGATCCCGGCGCGGTCGAGGAGGAGGACGGTGGGCGTCTGCAGGACGGAGAAGCGGTCCGCGAGGTCGGGACGGTGGGTCAGGTCGACGTCGAGGACGCCCACGCCCGCCTCCCCGTCGGCCAGCTCGTGCAGCAGTCGTCTGGTCCCGGGGCACTGGGCACAGAACTCGGTGCTGAACTGCACCAGGGTGGCCGATCGGCCGAGCGGAGTGGTCGTCCCGAGTGCCGCCGACGAGAGGCGGTCCCCGTCGGTGCGGTGCGACGCACGCCCGCTCCGTGCACGCACGACCAGACCCACCGCCGTCGTGGACAGGACGAGGACGAGCATCAGCGAGAGGGCGGGCAGCGGGGACATGGTGTCCGTCAGCATAGGTTCCGGGTGCCGGTCCCTCGGCCAGTGTGACGCGAGGTGACGGCCGTGCGGATGGTGACCCGCAAGAGGGAAACCCGATAGCCTGAGAGGGTGTCGCGTGCAGAGAACCCCTTCGGTCAAGTCCTCGTCGCCCTGGTGACGCCGTTCACCGCCGACGGCGAGGTCGACTGGAAGGCCGTCGAGCGACACATCGACGACGTCGTGACCGCGGGGGCCGACGGCATCGTCGTCACCGGCACCACGGGTGAGACCTCGACGCTGACGGACCCGGAGAAGGTCAAGCTCGTCGAGGTCGGCAAGGCCGTCGCGGGCGGGCGCGCGAAGATCATCACCGGTGGTGGCTCCAACGAGACGGCCCACGCGATCGAGCTCGCGAAGAAGAGCGAGCAGGCGGGCGCCGACGGCAACATGATCGTCACCCCGTACTACAACAAGCCCACCCAGGCCGGCGTGCTCACCCACTTCCGCATGATCGCCGACTCCACGGATCTGCCGGTCATCCTCTACGACATCCCGGGGCGAACCGGCATCCCCATCACCTACGAGACGATCCTGCGTGCGGCCAAGCACCCGAACATCCTCGCGGTGAAGGACGCCAAGGGCGACCTCAGCGAGGTGAGCCGGGTCATGAACCAGACGGACCTCATGTACTTCGCGGGCGACGACGCCAACGCACTGCCGACACTCGCCATCGGCGGCACCGGCCTCATCGGCGTCACGGCCAACATCGCGCCGACGCCCTACCGACACATGGTCGACGCGGTGAACTCCGGCGACCTCCCCGCAGCCACCGCAGCGCACCGGCAGCTCGAGCCGCTCGTGCGCGCGGTCATGACCCACGTCCCCGGCACCGTCGCCGCCAAATACATCTTGCACGGCCTCGGCCGGATCCAGAGCCCGCGGGTACGTCTTCCGCTGGTCGGTCCGGAGGAGTGGGAGGCCGCGCAGATCGAGGATGAGATCGACCTGGTGAAGGACATCCCAGGCGTCGACTTCCGCAACTTCCGGCCAGACCGCAACGCCGCCGCCGGTGGCGCGCTGCCCAAGGTCGCCGGTACGACTCGCTAGACAAACCAGAGGGGGGCTACATGCCCAATACCATCATCGATCCGCCAGTCCTCGAGCCGGGGACGCTCCGCGTCATCCCCATCGGAGGACTCGGCGAGATCGGCAGGAACATGACCTGCTTCGAGATCGACGGCAAGATCCTGATCGTCGACTGCGGCGTGCTCTTCCCCGAAGAGCACCAGCCGGGCGTCGACCTGATCCTGCCCGACTTCACCTCCATCAAGGACCGGCTCGACGACATCGTCGGGGTCGTGCTCACGCACGGTCACGAGGACCACATCGGCGCCGTGCCGTACCTCCTGAAGCTCCGCAAAGACATCCCGCTGATCGGTTCCGGCCTGACGCTCGCGCTCATCGAGGCGAAGCTCAAGGAGCACCGCATCGTCCCCTACACCCTGCCGGTGAAGGAGGGCCAGATCGAGGCGCTGGGGCCGTTCGACCTCGAGTTCGTCGCGGTCAACCACTCGATCCCGGACGCGCTTGCGGTGTTCATCGACACCGACGCCGGCACCGTCCTCGTGACCGGTGACTTCAAGATGGACCAGCTGCCGCTCGACGGCCGCCTGACGGACCTCCGCGCCTTCGCCCGCCTCGGTGAAGAAGGCGTCGACCTCTTCCTCGTCGACTCGACGAACGCCGACGTGCCGGGATTCACGCCGCTCGAGCGGTCCATCGGGCCGGTCCTCGACCAGGTCATCGCGAAGTCCGAGCGCCGCGTCATCGTCGCGAGCTTCTCGAGTCACGTGCACCGCGTCCAGCAGGTCCTCGACGCGGCTCACGCCCACGGCCGCCGCGTTGCGTTCCTCGGTCGTTCCATGGTGCGCAACATGGGTATCGCAGCCGACCTCGGGTACCTGAACGTCCCCGAGGGCCTGCTCATCGACTACAAGAAGGCGAAGGACCTCCCCGAGGACAAGATCGTCTACATGTCGACCGGGTCACAGGGCGAGCCGATGGCCGTCCTCAGTCGGATGGCGAACCTCGACCACGCGATCGAGCCGGGCCCGGGCGACACCGTCATCCTCGCCTCGAGCCTCATCCCGGGCAACGAGAACGCGGTCTACCGCGTCATCGACGGCTTGACGAAGCTCGGCGCCACCGTCGTCCACAAGGGCAACGCGAAGGTCCACGTCTCCGGTCACGCGGCCGCCGGTGAGCTGCTCTACTGCTACAACATCCTCCAGCCGAAGAACGTGCTCCCGGTCCACGGCGAGTACCGTCACCTCGTTGCGAACCAGAAGCTCGCGATCGACAGCGGTGTCCCGGCGCAGAACACCTTCATCGGCGAGGACGGCATCGTCATCGACCTGAAGGACGGCGTCGCGAAGGTCGTCGGCCAGCTCGACGTCGGGCTCGTCTACGTCGACGGCTCGACCGTCGGCGAGATCACCGACGCCGACCTCAAGGACCGTCGCATCCTGGCGGAGGAGGGCTTCATCTCGGTCATCGTCGTCGTCGACTCGAAGACCGGACACATCATCTCCGGCCCCGAGGTGCACGCGAAGGGCTTCGCCGAGGACGACAAGGTCTTCGCCGACATCAAGCCGAAGGTCGCCAAGGCACTCGCAGAGGCGGCGGAGAACGGCGTCCGAGACACGCACGCGCTGTCGCAGGTGATCCGTCGGACCGTCGGCCGCTGGGTCAACACGTCCTTCCGCCGCCGCCCGATGATCGTCCCGCTCGTCATCGAGGCCTGATCACCGGTCGGGTCCGCTCGGTCCCACCCGCCAGGAGGCGGTCGAACATCATTCGCGAGGGTGATGTCCGGCCGCCTTCCGCGTTGCTACCTTGGAATCCCCTATGGCCGCTCGTCACTCCGACTGCGGTGGATTCCGGAGGTCGGCGTGGGCATTGTCCGCACCTGGGTGTTCCCCATTCTGAAACTGCTCGTCTTCGCCGCGATCGCGGTGGCGCTCGTGAAGGTCGCGTTCTTCCCGGACGCACCAAAGGAGGAGGGGCCGACGCAGCCGACGGGGAGCCTCGTGGAACCACAGGTCCAGGCCGCGCTCGGCACCGTGGTCAACACCGTCTCGGTGGAGGGCCAGGTCGTCGCCGACCCGGCCAGCACGGCGAAGTCGACCGTCGCCGGCACCGTCGACGAGGTGTTCGCCGCCAAGGGGGCCGTCCTCGCGGAGGGTGATCCCATCCTCGACGTCAAGACGATCGACGAGGAGGGCAAGGAGCGGTACGTGCAGGTGACCGCGCCGGTCGCGGGCACCCTCGGCAACGTCAAGCTCATCCACGGGCAGTCGGTGCAGATCGGCGACGCGGTGGCGCAGGTGTCGCCGGCCACGTTCTCCATCACCGGGGCGTTGAGCGCCGACAAGCAGTACCGTCTGCTCACCATCCCCGGCGAGGCGACGGTCACCATCAACGGCGGCCCGGCCCCGTTCGTCTGTCCGGCGGTGCGCGTCACGACGCCGTCGAGTGGTGGCGACGAGGAGGAGCCGACGACGGGCGGTGGATCCGGGCAGACACCCGGTGCCGGCGGAACCGCCGTCACCTGCGCGGTGCCCGGTGACGTCCGGGTCTTCGCCGGACTCGCCGCGACGATCGAACTCGCGGGCGGCGTCGCCGAGAACGTCCTCGTGCTCCCGACGACCGCGGTCAAGGGTTCGGCCGGGACCGGGACCGTCTGGGTCGTCGGCGCCGACGGTGCGCAGGAGGAACGGCCGGTCACGCTGGGACTGAACGACGGACAGCAGGTGCAGATCGTCGACGGTGTCGCCGAAGGCGACTCGGTGCTCCAGTTCGTCCCTGGAGCCGTCGCACCCGCGCCCGAAGGGTGCACCACGCTTCCGGACGGCAGCATGGCCTGCGACGGGTCGGTCGGGTGACGCTCCTCGAACTCCGCGGGGTCACCAGGGTCGTCCAGATCCCCGATGCGCCGCCGCTGACGATCCTCGACGGCGTCGACCTCGAGGTGCACGAGGGCGATCGCGTCTCCATCGTCGGTCGGTCGGGTTCGGGCAAGTCGACGCTCCTGAACCTGCTCGGCCTGCTCGACAAGCCGACCTCCGGATCGCTCGTCTTCGACGGCCGGCCGGCGGAGCGTCTCGGGTCCGGTGCGCGCGACCGCCTGCGCGGAGCCCAGATCGGTTTCGTCTTCCAACAGTTCAACCTCCTGCCGGGCCGGACCGCGCTCGAGAACGTCACGACGCCGCTCCTCTACGCGAGTGGACGCTCGTTCTGGCGTCGCCGCGAGATCGCCGCCGCGATGCTCGAACGCGTCGGACTCGGTGACCGCCTCGATGCGATGCCGACGAAACTGTCCGGCGGCGAGCAGCAGCGCGTCGCGATCGCGCGCTCACTCGTCCGCGGGCCACGGCTCATCCTCGCGGACGAGCCGACCGGCGCTCTCGACGTCGAGACCGGCACCTCAGTCATGTCCCTGCTCGACGAGGTGGCGACCTCCACGGGCGCCGCCCTCGTGACGATCACCCACGACCGGGCGATCGCCCGACTCGCGACGACCCACCACCGTCTCGACCACGGCGTGCTCACCCCCGATCACGAACTGGAGGCAGCGGATGTCTAGGATCCTGACCTCGATCGTCGGAGCGGTCGTCGAGGCCGCCCAGGAGCTGCGGATCCATCGTGGCCGGGTCATCCTCTCGCTCATCGGCGTCGGCGTCGCGGTGTGCGCCCTCACGAGCATGGTCGGCATGTCGTCGCTCGCGGCGCAGGCCCAGACCGAGTCGCAGGAACGCTACGGCGGCCGGCCCGCCACGCTCATGGCTTCGGCCTACGGCACCGGAACGGAGCAACCCGACCCGGAGACCTACATCACGGCGGTGCACGACCTCGCCGAGCGGTACGGCATCGGGTACGTCTCGCAATCCGGCAGCACCCAGTTGAACGTGCAGTTCGCCGACGGGACCGTGCCGGTGCAGTCCACCGTCGTCGACGTCCCATACGGCGAGATGCACCGCATCAGACTCGACGAGGGCGCCTGGTTCCAGGAGGACGACGGCGACCGCCTCGCACCCGCGATCGTCGTGAACCCGGCGTTCTGGCAGCGCCTGGGCTCACCACCCATCGAGACGCACCCCACGGTCACGGTCCACGGTGAGCACCCGGTCACGGCCGTGATCGTCGGGGTGTACGCGAGCAACGAGTGGGACACCGAACCGCAGCTGTCGATCCTGCCCGCGGGGACGGCGCTCATCGGTCCGGTGTCCGGCGCCGAGGAGGGCATGGGGCAGCCCGGTCAGCTGCCGCAGTTCGAGTTCTGGGTCCCGAACGCGGACGCCGAGGCCTTCACCCAGCGGATCCAGTCCGACCTGCGTGCCGAACTCGGTGACGCGTACAGCGTCGACGTGTTCCGCAACGACTTCGGCCAGACGGGGGAGGACCCGCTCCTGTCGTTGAAGCTCGTGGTCGGCGCGGTCGCCGGGCTCATCCTCCTGCTCGGAGCCCTCGGGCTGATCAACCTCTCGCTCGTCACCGTCCGCCAGCGGATCCGCGAGATCGGGATCCGACGCAGTTTCGGGGCGACCGCGCCGCGGGTGTTCTTCGCCGTGATGATGGAGAGTGTCGTCGCCACCTTCGTCGCCGGGGTCATCGGCGTCATGCTCGCCGTCGCCGTCGTGAAGAGTCCGATCGTCGAGCAGTTCATCGGTCAAGGGCTCGTGACGGACTTCCCGCCGTTCCCCATCGAGGCGGCGGTCCTCGGGCTGGTGAGTGCCACGGCCGTCGGGGCGATCGCCGGGCTCCTCCCGGCGCTCGTCGCCGTCCGCGTGAAGGTGATCGACGCCATCCGGTACTGACCGACGGCGACCCCTCGCGCGTCATCTGCTCGAAACACCGGTGGCGTACCATCCGTCCATGGCGGTCTACTCGATCCGCGACGCCGCGGTGGCTGATGTGCGCGTCCTCACCGACATGATGGTCGAGGCGGCGAACTGGAACGCCGTCGCGCCCCGTCCCCGGTCCGCCGTCCTCGCCGATGCGCAGCACACCCGGTATGTGCACGGCTGGCGTCGCCCCGGCGACGCCGGGGTCGTCGCCGTCGGGCAGGACGGTGCGCCCGTCGGGGCGTGCTGGTATCGACTCTTCCCGTCCGATGCACCCGGGTTCGGGTACGTGGCGGGCGGCGTCCCCGAACTCATCCTGGGGGTCAGTCCGATCCACCGCGCCCAGGGTGTCGGCCGGCAGTTGCTCCGCGCGACCGTGCAGCTCGCCAGAGCGGCCGGGTACCAGCGCATCAGCCTGAGCGTGGAGCGGGCGAACCACGCCGTCTCGCTGTACCGCACCGAGGGGTTCGCGACCGTGGACCGGCGGGGGACCCGTGACACGATGGTCCTGAATCTGCGCTGACCGCCTGGCGGATCGCGGATCGTGGACACCCCGCCAGCTTGCCGGGCTGCGTCGGTGGCGACGAGTACCGTGAACGCATGGCCGCACGTTCCAACTCGACCAGCCGTTCGCGCAGCGCTTCCTCGCCGAGCGGCGCTTCGTCGCGCACCACGAGCACGAAGACGAACACCAAGCCCGGCACCAAGGCGGGCGCGTCGACGACGAAGCAGCAGAAGACCGTCGCCTATCCGGCCGCCGAGGAGCAGCGCAGTGTGCTGACCTCGATGTGGCTCGGTCTCGCGCACGGCGTCGGTGGAGCGGTCAGAGCCCTCGGCCCCGAGCGAATCGCCAAGGAGGACCGTCGCGACGGCTTCCCCTTCCTGCTCTTCCTGCTGGCCGTCGTCGGTGCCGTCGTCGAGTGGTTCGGCGCGGCCGACCCGGTCGCCCAGACCTTCGACGCCTGGTCGTTCGGCGGCCTCTTCGGCCGACTCGCCTTCGTGCTCCCGGTCATCATGATCGTGTTCGCGGTCTGGCTGTTCCGGCACCCGGCCTCGGTCGACGACAACGGCCGCATCAGCATCGGCCTCGGTCTGCTTCTCATCAGCATCTCGGCGCTCTGCCACATCCACGGCGGCCAGCCGAACCCGAGTCAGGGCCTGCCTGCGCTGGCGCAGGCCGGCGGTCTCCTCGGGTGGATCCTCGGCGCTCCGCTCGCCGCGATCATCACCCCGATCGGCGCGACCGTCCTCATCTCGCTCCTGATCCTCCTCAGCCTCTTCATCGTGACCAAGACGCCCCCGAACCGCGTCGGTGCCCGCGTGCGGCAGTTCTCCACCTGGATGTTCGGCGAGCAGCCGGAGGCACCAGAAGGAGAGCCCGCGGAGCCGAAGAGCGCGCGGACGAAGCGACTCGACGACCTCGACGAGGAACCCGACGAGCCGGCGGCACTGCCGTGGTGGCGTCGCAACACGAGCCGTCGCGAGGACGACCCGACGTTCGAGGACCCGCTCATGGGCGACAACATGACCGAGCTTCTCGGCCTCGAGAAGCCGTCCGGCGGGTTCGACTCGCCGCTCGAACCGGTGGCCATGCCTGCCGCGTCGCCAAAGGTCGCTCCGGTGCACGACGCCTTCGGCTCCGAGCTCCTCGGCGACCTCGAAGCGGCGGAGAGCGCCGTCAAGCGGTTCAACACGGGCGAGATCAAACCGCAGACGGGTCTGCATGACGACAGCATCCCCGGCGCGACCGAGGTCATCGAAGACCTCGACCCGGCGCTCCTCGGTGCACCCGACCAGATCGACTTCTCGGCGCGCCCGATGGCGCAGCAGGGCCAGGACGACACGCCGTATCGTCTCCCGTCCGCAGGGACCCTGGCGGCGGGTGAGCCAGCGAAGACGCACAGCGCGGCCAACGACGAAGCGGTCGCTGCGATCACGAGCGTCCTCGACCAGTTCGGCGTCGACGCGAAGGTCACGGGCTTCTCCCGCGGCCCGACCGTGACGCAGTACGAGATCGAGCTCGGCCCGGGCGTCAAGGTCGAGCGGGTGACGGCACTCAGCAAGAACCTCTCCTACGCCGTGGCGTCCAACGAGGTCCGCATCCTCTCGCCCATCCCGGGGAAGAGCGCCATCGGCATCGAGATCCCGAACACCGACCGCGAGATCGTCACCCTGGGCGACATCCTGCGCTCGACGGCGGCCACGAACAGCAACCACCCGATGACGATCGGCGTCGGCAAGGACGTCGGCGGCGGCTACGTCGTCGCGAACCTCGCGAAGATGCCGCACCTCCTGGTCGCCGGGTCGACCGGCTCCGGCAAGTCGGTCTTCGTGAACTCGATGATCACCTCGCTCCTCATGCGCGCCAAGCCGAGCGAGGTGCGCATGGTCCTCATCGACCCCAAACGCGTCGAGCTCGCGCCGTACGCGGGCGTCCCGCACCTCATCACGCCCATCATCACGAACCCGAAGAAGGCGGCGGAAGCGCTGCAGTGGGTCGTGAAGGAGATGGACATGCGGTACGACGACCTCGCGAGCTTCGGCTACCGGCACATCGATGACTTCAACAAAGCCGTCGTGGCCAACGAGATCGTCCTCCCCTCGGGCAGCGAACGCGTGCTGAAGCCCTACCCCTACCTGTTGGTCGTCGTCGACGAGCTCGCCGACCTGATGATGGTCGCCCCCCGCGACGTCGAGGACTCCATCGTCCGCATCACGCAGCTGGCCCGTGCGTCCGGTATCCACCTCGTCCTCGCGACGCAGCGTCCGTCGGTCGACGTCGTCACCGGCCTCATCAAGGCGAACGTCCCCTCGCGCCTCGCCTTCGCCGTCACGAGCGTCACCGATTCCCGGGTCATCCTCGACCAGCCGGGCGCCGACAAGCTCATCGGTCAGGGCGACGCCCTGTTCCTGCCGATGGGTGCGAACAAGTCCATCCGTGTGCAGGGCGCATGGGTCGGCGAGAACGAGATCCAGCGGGTCGTCGAACACGTCACGAACCAGGCGCGGCCGGAGTACCGGAAGGACGTCCAGGCCGTCGCCGAGCGCAAGGAGATCGACGCGGACATCGGCGACGATCTCGAACTCCTGCTCGCCGCAGCGGAGCTCGTGGTGTCGACGCAGTTCGGATCGACCTCGATGCTGCAGCGGAAGCTGCGGGTCGGTTTCGCGAAGGCCGGCCGGCTCATGGACCTCATGGAGTCGCGCGAGATCGTCGGCCCGTCCGAGGGCTCGAAGGCCCGCGACGTCCTCGTCACCGCGGAGCAGCTGCCGGGTGTCCTGGCCCGTCTGCGCGGCGAGGACGACGGTTCGGCCGCTCCGGCCCCCGCAGCGGCGGCCTCGACAGCCGCTGCGGCCGCTCCGGTCGTCGGCGCTGCCGGCGGCGTCGAGCCCGACCCCTACGGTGCGGACCCGGTCGAGGCCCAGTTCCAGGACTATCCTGAGGTCGAGGGCGGTTCTGACGAAGACGCCTGGAGTCTCACCGGTCGGGAGTAGACATGACGGCATCGAACGCGTCGGCTGCTGAGCCACGCATCTCGAACTGGAACCTCCCGAACGCGATCACCGTCGCGAGGATCGTGCTCGCACCCGTGTTCATGTGGATGCTGTTGGCGGACGACGGTTCCGACGGCGCACTGCGGTGGTGGGCCGCCCTGCTCTTCGTCGTGGCGATCGCGAGCGACGGCATCGACGGACACATCGCCCGCAGTCGCAACCTCGTGACGGACCTCGGCAAGATCCTCGACCCGATCGCCGACAAGGTGCTGACGGGCGGAGCGCTCGTCGCGTTGTCGATCCTCGGCGAACTGCCGTGGTGGGTCACGGCCGTCGTGCTCGTGCGCGAGATCGGCATCACCGTCCACCGCTTCATCGTGATCTCCGACCATGTCGTCGCCGCCGCGTGGATGGGGAAGCTCAAGACCCTGGCACAGGCCGTCGCGATCTCACTCGCCCTCGCGCCGTTCTGGGTGCTCCTCGGTGACTGGGTGCTCTGGGTGAACGGGGTCTTCATGACCATCGCCGTGCTCCTGACCATCGCCAGCGGCATCGACTACGTCGTCACCGCCGTCCGGGGGTCTCGCGCCGACCGGCAGGTCAAGCGATGACGTCCGCCGCCGTCGAGTCGGCCGACGCCGGTGCCGCCTCGGCGGTCCACGCGCTCATCGACGCCCGGTTGACGATCGGTGTCGCGGAGTCCCTGACCGGCGGGCTGCTGGCCGCGGCGCTCATCAGCGTGCCCGGCGCGTCCGCGACGGTCCGAGGCGGTGTGGTCGCGTACGACACCCGCCTGAAGCACTCGTTGCTCGGAGTCGACGCCGGCCTCCTCGCGCTCCATGGCGCCGTGCACCCGGAGGTGGCCCTCCAGATGGCGGACGGCGTGCGCCGTGCCCTGGCGATCGACGGGCTTCCGGCAGACGTCGGTATCGCCACGACCGGCGTCGCAGGACCGGACCCGCAGGACGGCCAGGCCGTCGGGACGGTCTTCGTGGGCATCGTGACGCGAGCGGGTGGACGGGTGGTGCCGCTCACCCTGGACGGAGGCCGCCAGGAGATCCGACACCGGACCGTGGAGCTGGCGTTGGAAGCCCTCGTGCGCGAACTCGGCGCACTCCAGTGAACGCCGGCTCCGTTCGGCGGAATACCGTCCGTTTCCATCGCGTTACAGATGGCGTATTCACAAGAAAAGCCCAGTGATCCTGGTTACTGTTCGGCATACAGTGGTTGTAATGTTGGCCATCCACGAACGAGACGGCGATCAGCTGGGACGACGTGAATCCGCGTTGGAGAAGCAGAGCGCTGTACGACACGAGGTCGTAGAGCACAGAGGGAGGGTCACGTGGTTCTAGTCCGTCAAGAGATCGGCGACGTGCTGAGGGACTTCCGGTTGCAGAAGGGTCGCACGTTGCGCCAGGTGGCGAGCAAGGCGAGCGTCGCACTCGGATACCTGAGCGAGGTCGAACGAGGCCAGAAGGAGGCGTCGAGCGAGATCCTCGCTTCGGTGGCCGACGCCCTCGACACCCCCATCTCCGTCATCATGCGAGAGGTCGGAGACCGCCTCGCGGTCATCGAGGGTCTCTCCCCGAACATCCCGGACACCGTTCCGGACGAACTGGTCAACGAGCTGGACGAACTCGTCTCCCGCTGATCGAGCGAGCACGGCAGCAGAACGCCCCGGGATCCCTCTCCCGGGGCGTTTCCGCGTCCGGACGGACGACGGAGGAAGGGACAGGAGCAGGAATGAAGCTGAGTGAGTTCAGGACGGCCGTCGCCGACGAGTTCGGCGCGGCGTACGGAGCGGTACTCACCGGTGACCTCGGACTCACCGAGTTCGGCTCGAAGACCGCCGAGGAGGCGTTGCGCGCCGGTGTCCCGCCCCGCGACGTCTGGATCGCGCTCTGTACCGCGACCGACGTGCCGGACGAGCGACGCCACGGCGTCGGACGGCTGCAGCCGGGCGCGTAGCGCGTCCAGCGCCACGGGCGAAGCGGTCTTCGACACGCCGCCCGATCGGTATCGAACATCCGTTCTAGTGGTGCTAGTGTCCTCCACAGGATCATTCGTGAGTGCGTTCTGCACGGATCGAGCCGTCCACCGGTGCATGTCGGTGGTGGCGCGTACCGTCGGAGACATCAGGAACGACCGACGCCTTGTCGCCCTCGGGCCCCGACCTTCAGCAGAAGCGGGTCCCGGAACACGCGGCGACAGCCTATAGGCACCCGACACCGAGCAGAGAGAAGCACACCATGCCAAGTCCAGCTGAACGCGAGAAGTCCCTCGAAACCGCACTCGCCCAGATCGACCGTCAGTTCGGCAAGGGCTCGGTGATGCGCCTCGGCAGCGACGAGCGCGCACCGGTCGAGGTCGTCTCCACCGGCTCGATCGCCCTCGACGTCGCGCTCGGCATCGGAGGGCTCCCGCGAGGCCGCATCGTCGAGATCTACGGGCCTGAGTCGTCAGGTAAGACGACGCTCACGCTGCACGCCATCGCGAACGCCCAGCGTGCCGGCGGCATCGCCGCCTTCATCGACGCGGAGCACGCACTCGACCCCGAGTACGCAAAGAAGCTCGGCGTCGACATCGACTCGCTGCTCGTCTCCCAGCCCGACACGGGTGAGCAGGCGCTCGAGATCGCCGACATGCTCGTGCGCTCGGGTTCCATCGACCTCATCGTGATCGACTCCGTCGCCGCGCTCGTGCCCCGTGCCGAGATCGAGGGCGACATGGGTGACTCGCACGTCGGTCTGCAGGCCCGCCTCATGTCGCAGGCACTGCGCAAGCTGACCGGTGGCCTGAACCAGACGAACACGACGATGATCTTCATCAACCAGCTGCGCGAGAAGATCGGTGTGATGTTCGGCAGCCCCGAGACGACCGCCGGTGGTAAGGCCCTGAAGTTCTACGCCTCGGTCCGCCTCGACATCCGTCGCATCGAGACGCTGAAGGACGGCACGGAGGCCGTGGGCAACCGTACGCGCGTGAAGGTCGTCAAGAACAAGATGGCTCCGCCCTTCCGGCAGGCCGAGTTCGACATCCTGTACGGCGTGGGCATCTCCCGCGAAGGGTCGTTGATCGACTTCGGTGTCGAGCACGCCATCGTCAAGAAGGCCGGCGCCTGGTACACCTACGAGGGCGATCAGCTCGGTCAGGGCAAGGAGAACGCCCGGAACTTCCTGCTGAAGAACCCGGACATCGCCGCTGAGATCGAGCGCCGGATCCTCGGCAAGCTCGGTGTCGGTGCCGAGGGTGCCGCAACCAAGAAGGCCGCGGATGCCGCCGCAGCCGAGGTCGCTGCTGCCGAGGCCGCCGCGCTCGAGGCGGCGACCGGTGGAGCCCCGCAGCTCGCAGCCGCCGGCGCACCGAAGTCCGCCGCGAAGCGCAGCGCGTAACGCACGCCCCGAACAGCGAGGTCACCATGGTCGTCTCCTTCCCTCCCGCCGGTCCGGCCGACGAGTCGTCGGAGCGCGTGGCCCCCGTGACCTCGCTGTTCGGGCGCCGTCCGGCGCCCGATCCAGCTGCCGAGCCCGACGGCTGGTTCGTCGGGCAGACCGACGACGCTCCTGTCGTTGCCGCGCCCGTCGTGCGTCCCGTCGCTCCGTTGCGACGGACGTCCACCGAGCGCGACGAGACGGAGGCCACCCCGCCGGGCGACGCATCGAGCGATGCCCCCGCAGCGACGAGCCCGACGACACCACCCGAGCCCGCCCCGCGGACGCTCGCCTGGACCTCGGTCGTCGAGGCGCCGGAGGACGACGACGCAGACGACCGCGCCGAAGTCGATGAGGTCGATGCTCCCGTCGATCCGGAGGTCCGGCTGGCCGAACTCGACCTGCTCGCGGTCCGACGACTCGCCCGCCGCGGGTGTTCCGAGTGGGAGATCGCGGAACTCCTCCGCGGCCACGACGCCGCACCCGACGAAGTCGAACACGTCCTCGCCGAGCTCCGCCGACGCGGCTATCTCGACGACGCCGAACTCGCCCGGCAGCTCGTCGAGAGCCTGCACACCCGCAAGGGGCAGTCCCGTGCGGTGATCGGCCGCGAGCTCTCCTCGCGACGCATCGACGCCTCGATCGTCTCCGAGGCACTGGAGGCCATCGACGACGACGACGAGCTCCGACGAGCGCTGGTCGTCGCCGAGAAGCGTGCTGGTCAACTGCGCTCCCTCGATCAGGCGACGGCCGAGCGACGTTTGTCGGCCTATCTCGCGAGACGCGGATATGGCTCGGCGATCATCCGTGAGGCGTGCTCGCGTGCCCTGTCGGGGTCGAAGCGTTCCGGCGTGAGTTTCCGCTGACCGGAGGCATCTCAGGCCGCGCGTAGACTGCCGGTATGAGCAGCATCGTCGAGACGCCCACGGTCATCAGCGCCTCACCCGCCGCGATCGACGAGTCAGGTCGGCAGCGGAGCTATGAGGTCCGCACCTACGGGTGCCAGATGAACGTGCACGACTCCGAGCGGCTCAGCGGGTCGCTCGAGGCAGCCGGTTACGTCAAGGCGGACGGCGAGCAGGCCGACATCGTGGTCATCAACACCTGCGCGGTCCGCGAGAACGCCGACAACAAGCTGTACGGCAACCTCGGCCACCTGGCATCGATCAAGAAGCAGCGCAGCGGCATGCAGATCGCCGTCGGCGGTTGTCTGGCGCAGAAGGACAAAGAGGTCATCCTCCGGAAGGCCCCGTGGGTGGACGTCGTCTTCGGGACGCACAACATGGGCTCACTGCCGTCGCTGCTGGAGCGGGCTCGGCACAACGACGAGGCCCAGCTGGAGATCCTGGAGTCGCTCGACACCTTCCCCTCCACCCTCCCGACCAAACGCGATTCCAGCTACAGCGGTTGGGTCTCGATCTCCGTCGGGTGCAACAACACGTGCACCTTCTGCATCGTGCCGTCGCTCCGTGGCAAGGAGAAGGACCGTCGCCCGGGCGAGATCCTCGGTGAGCTGCGCGCCCTCGTCGAGGACGGCGCCATCGAGGTGACGCTGCTCGGGCAGAACGTGAACTCCTACGGTGTCGAGTTCGGGGATCGTCAAGCGTTCGGCAAGCTCCTGCGGGCGGCCGGCACGATCGAGGGCTTGGAGCGCGTCCGGTTCACGAGCCCGCACCCGGCCGCCTTCACCGACGACGTGATCGATGCGATGGCCGAGACGCCGAATGTGATGCCACAACTGCACATGCCGCTGCAATCGGGTTCCGACCGCATCCTCAAGGCGATGCGTCGCTCCTACCGGTCCGAGCGCTTCCTCGGGATCCTCGATCGGGTCCGTGCCAGGATCCCGCATGCGGCCATCTCCACCGACATCATCGTCGGGTTCCCCGGCGAGACGGAGGAGGACTTCCAGGAGACCCTCCGCGTGGTCGAGGCCGCACGGTTCGCCAGCGCCTTCACCTTCCAGTACTCGATCCGCGCCGGGACTCCGGCGGCCACCATGCCCGATCAGGTCCCGAAGGCCGTTGTGCAGGAACGGTACGAGCGCCTCATCGCGTTGCAGGACCGCATCAGTCTCGAGGAGAACCAGCGCCAGGTGGGCCGGCAGGTCGAGTTGCTCGTCGCGGTCGGCGAGGGTCGCAAGAACGACGCCACGCATCGACTGAGCGGGCGGGCCGAGGACTCACGGCTCGTCCACTTCGAGGTGCCGGCGGGCTCCGAGGTGCCGCGACCGGGCGACGTCGTGACCGTGACCATCACCGAGGCCGCGTCCTTCCACCTCATCGCCGACGCACCCGGTGGCGAGCCCCTGCGGGTCCGTCGGACGCGTGCCGGAGACGCCTGGGATCGAGCTCAGGCCGACTCCTGCGGCGTGCCGACGCCGGCCGGTGCGTCGGAGCCCGGCCGGGTCTCGCTCGGCCTGCCGGGCCTGCGCATCGGGGCGCCGACCGTCGGCGTGACCACGTCGCCCATCTACGACCCGAGCGACGGCGAACGTCGGTGACCGGCTTCCTCGCGGTCGTCGGAGCGACCGGGACGGGGAAGTCCGCACTGTCGCTCGAGCTGGCGACCGCTCTCCGCGAGGCGGGGCGTCCAGCCGAGATCGTCAACGCCGATGCCATGCAGTTCTATCGCGGCATGGACATCGGGACCGCGAAGCTGCCCATGGAGGAGCGGCGCGGGATCCCGCACCACCTCTTCGACGTCCTGGACGTCACGGAGGAGGCGTCCGTCGCCTGGTACCAGCCGACGGCTCGTGCGGTGATCGACGAGCTCACCGCGCGTGGGGTGACGCCGATCCTCGTGGGCGGTTCCGGGCTGTACGTCTCGAGCGTCATCCACGACTTCCGGTTCCCCCCGAGAGACCGCGCCCTGCGCGAGCGCCTGGAACGGGAACTCGAGGAGGAAGGGCTCCCGGCGCTCATCGAGCGGCTCCGCCTGGCCGATCCCGCGACTGCCGACCGCATCGATGCGGCGAACGCCCGCCGGGTCGTGCGCGCACTCGAAGTGCACGAGTTGGCCGAGCGCGGCCACGGTGCAGCGCTTCCGGAACGCCCCGTCCCATGGCGGCCGGTCGAGGTCATCGGGGTCTCGACGCCGCGAGAGGTCCTCGTCGAGCGCCTCGACCGGCGCGTCGAGATGATGTGGGACGCGGGACTCGTCGCGGAGACGGCCGAGTTGCTCGACCACGGCCTCGAGCAGGGCGTCACCGCCGTCCGTGCGATCGGGTACGCGCAGGCGGTGGCGCAACTGCGCTCGGAGCTCACCGAAGCGGAGGCGATCGCCGAGACCCAGCGTCTGACGAGGCGGTACGCGCGCCGTCAGGTCAGCTGGTTCAAGCGCTATCCGGCGATCACCTGGGTGGAGGGCGGCAGCGCCGAGGCGAGTGAGCTGGCCCGCCGAGTGCGCCCGTAGACTGGTCGGATGGCGTCGACACTCTCCTTCACGAAGGGCCACGGCACGGGCAACGACTTCGTGCTCTTCTCCGATCCCGACGGCCAGGAGGCCCTCGATCCGGGCCAGATCGCGGCGCTCTGCGACCGGCACTTCGGGATCGGGGCCGACGGCGTCATCCGCGCCGTCCGGTCCGCGCACCTCGATGCCGGCGCGGCCGTGCTCGCTGAAGACCCTGCCGCGGAGTGGTTCATGGATTACCACAACGCCGACGGATCGGTCGCGGAGATGTGCGGCAACGGCATCCGGGTGTTCCTGCACTACCTGCTCGAGAGCGGGCTCGTGGAGCTGGCCCCCGGCGAACAGCTCGCCATCGGCACCCGCGCCGGCGTCCGGATGGTCGGCTACGACCCGCTCGGCTACGCCGTCGACCTCGGCCGCTGGAGCCTCGACGAGCGGGAGACGCTCGTCCGGGTGAAGGGGCTGCCCGTGGCCCGCCCGGGGATCGGGATCGACGTCGGCAACCCGCACATCGTCGTCGCGGTCGCCGACGCCGCCGAACTCGACGGAGCGGAACTGGAGTACGTCCCACAGCTCGACCCCGTACCGCCGCACGGTGCAAACGTCGAGCTGGTCGTCCCGGGTGAGCCGCTCATCGCCGACGGCGTGGCACGGATCCGCATGCGCGTCCACGAGCGCGGGAGCGGCGAGACCCTGAGCTGTGGCACCGGGACGGCTGCCGCGGCGCTCGCGTTCCGCCACTGGGCGGGCGCGGCGGCTCCGAACGACTGGCGCGTCGAGGTGCCGGGCGGAGCGCTCGGGGTGCGCATGGTTCCCGGCGCAGACGGCGAGCACGTGGTGCTGGCCGGACCTGCGACGCTCGTCTACTCCGGGACGATCACCCTGGCCTGAGCCGGTCAGGCCGAACGGAGCTCCCGGCGCCGGGTGTGCAGGACGCGGAAGCCCTTGGCCATGGCCGCACGTCCGACGTGGAACGACGTCGGCAGCTGCTCCTGCAACCACTTCTGCAGTGAGTCCGAGCCGAGGTTCTTCTGTACGACGAGCCAGGCGTCACCCTCGTCCTCGAGCCGCGGCAACCAGTGCATGAGCATGCGGTGCAGCTCGTCCTTGCCGACGCGGATCGGCGGGTTCGACCAGATGGTCGCGAAGCGGACCGTGTCGGGGACGTCGTCGGGGAGGACGGCACGGATGTTGGCGAGCCCGAGGCGTTCCGCGTTGATCCGGGTCAGGTCGAGCGCGCGTTCGTTCACGTCGACCGCCCAGACGGTCGCGTCCGGCGACGCGAGCCCGAGCGACAGGGCGATCGGGCCCCAGCCGCAGCCGATGTCGAGGAGGTCGCCCGTCGGCGGGGGAGGAGGGGTGTTCGCGAGCAGCACCTGGGTGCCCTGATCGAGGTGGCCTGGGCTGAAGACGCCACCCGCCGAGACGAGCGAACGGTCGACGCCGCCGAGGCGTGCGGTGATCGGTTTGAGCTGCAACTCGCTCGCGGGTTCGGCGGTGAAGTAGTGCTCGTTCGACATACAGGAACGGTACCGGACCAGGAGGAAGTAGGGTTAACGCGATGCCTAGACCACCGATGGACGCACCCCAGGACCACGCAGACGACACCGATGTCGATGTCGAGGCGGTGGTGGACGACGCCTCGGTCACCGATCCCGACGACGTCGTCGCGCGCGTGCTCACGAGCGCCGCGTCCCGATCGAGCGGGTACACCTTGTTCGGCAGCGGTGCCGCGGCGTTGCAGACCGGCGATGCATCGGGCGGCAGCTCCGACGACGGCGAGCAGTACGACCGCGAGGACCGACAAGCCCTCCGTCGCGTCGCCGGGCTCTCGACCGAACTCGAGGACGTCACCGAGGTCGAGTACCGGCAGCTCCGGCTCGAGAACGTCGTCATCATCGGCGTCTACCCGCAGGGAGCGCTCCACGACGCGGAGAACTCCCTGCGCGAACTCGCAGCGCTCGCGGAGACCGCCGGCGCCGTCGTCCTCGACGGGCTCCTGCAGCGCAAACCGCACCCCGACCCGAGCACCTATCTCGGTCGAGGCAAGGCCCAGGAACTGAAGTCCATCGTCCAGGCGCTCGGCGCCGACACGGTGATCGCCGACACGGAACTCGCACCCAGCCAGCGTCGCGCGCTCGAGGACGCGGTCGGCGTGAAGGTGATCGACCGCACGGCGGTCATCCTCGACATCTTCAGCCAGCACGCGAAGAGCCGAGAGGGCAAGGCACAGGTCGAGCTCGCCCAACTCGAGTACCTCCTGCCCCGCCTCCGCGGCTGGGGTGAGTCCATGAGCCGTCAGGCCGGTGGTCAGGTCGGTGGTGCCGGGGCCGGCATGGGGTCGAGGGGCCCCGGTGAGACGAAGATCGAACTCGACCGACGCCGCATCCACACCCGGATGGCGAAACTGCGTAAGTCGATCACGGCGATGAAGCCGGCGCGCGAGGCCAAGCGGGCGAACCGTCGCCGCAACACGGTGCCGTCGGTCGCGATCGCGGGGTACACGAACGCCGGCAAGTCGAGCCTGCTGAACCGCATCACGAAGGCCGGCGTCCTGGTCGAGAACTCGCTCTTCGCGACGCTCGACGCGACGGTCCGCCGCAACGTGACCTCCGACGGACGCGAGTACACCCTGGCCGACACGGTCGGTTTCGTGCGCAACCTGCCGCACCAGCTGGTCGAGGCCTTCCGCTCGACGCTCGAGGAGGTCGCCGACAGCGACGTCATCGTGCACGTCGTCGACGCCGCGCACACCGACCCGGCCGGCCAGATCGCCACCGTGCGAGATGTCATCGGTGAGGTCGGAGCTCGGCACATCCCCGAGCTGGTCGTGTTCAACAAGGCCGACCTCGTGGACGACGGCCAGCTGCTCGTGCTCCGCGGTCTCGTCCCGGACGCCGTCTTCGTCTCGGCCCGCACCGGTCTCGGGATCGATGAGCTCATGGAGCGCATCGAGACGCTGATCCCGTCGCCGAGCAACGAGGTCCACGTCATCGTGCCCTTCGACCGCGGAGACCTGGTCACGCTGCTGCACGAACGCGGCAAGGTGCTGTCGACGGACTACGACGAGCGTGGCACGATCGTGCACGCCCTGGTCGGTGCCGAGCTCGCCGCCGCCCTCGCGCCGTTCGCCGAGGTCGTCCCGGCACCCGCCGTGGCCGGCTGAGCAGAACCTTCACGCGCAGCGCGCGCGGACGGCATCCTTGAGAGCCTCCGCCGTGTCGGCGTCGAGCGGCAGGGTCATGACGGCCTCCGGGCCGTCGTCGATCCGCACGACGAGTGGGAACAGGGTCCCCACCTTGTCCTCCGCCAGGGCGTGCGGGTCGCACCGGGTCGGCATGATCCGCAGTTCGATGGACTGCGGGCCGTCGGCGGCGTCGACGGTCAGGCTGAGCGGCCAGTCCTGGGGTGGGTCACCGCCGCCGTCCGTCGGCGCCGGTCGCAGCAGGACGGTCGAGCGCAGCGCGACGAGCTGCAGCCGACCCGCGGCGCCGGTCGGCACGGCACTGATCGTCAGGACGGCGACCGTCGTGGCTCCGGCACCCTCGAGGCGGATCCCGGGAGCTGCGGCCACCTCGGCGATGCGCTGCACGGCCGCCACCGTGCACGTCGAGGCACGGATCCGCTGCAGCGCGTTCGTCGGATCGGGGAGGTCGGCGGCGGACAGGACCGAGTCGTCGTCGAGTCGGAGCAGGAGATCGACCTGCACGTCCCCGTCGCGTGCGTCGCAGTCGATCGGTGGCAGCTCGACGGCGAGGTCCGTGGTCTGTCCAGCGCGGACCGTCGAGGATCGGTCCCGGACGGTCGGCGCGGTGAACGCCGCCCCCGCCAGCTCCAGTCCGACGATCGTGATGTCGTGGTCGCCGCCGTTACCGACCCGGACGATCGCGGCGTCGCTCGCGTACTGGTCCCGGTTCTGACGGAACTCGACCACGATGTCCTCGGCTGAGGCTGCGCGTGTCGCCCGGGGCACGGGCGAACCGGCGGTCGTGCACCCGGACAGGGCGATCACCACCGCCACGCAGGACGCGATGACGCGCGAACCGGGTACTCGGCGCTCGGCGCCCCGGTGCCTGGTGCCCATGGTCATGGCATCAGCGTAGGACCGGAGCGCCGCCGGGGGAATGTGTCGCAGGATGACGCTGTCGGGCGGATGTCCGTCGCGCGGATCGTCGGGCGTTGCTATCGTCGTGCGCATCGTACCCGCCCTCACCGGCGGATTCGGAGCGACAGCCGAGCCCGGCACCCGCCCACGACACACCAGCGGAACCGCTGCGTGCTGCGTGGTCGCCGGCTCTCGATCCGCTGCCACCGAGACGAGACCTCATGACCACGACGGAGCCCGCCTGTCCCAGGCGCACCCCCTTCTCGTTCGAGCTGTACCCGCCGAAGACGCTCGACGGCGGCGTCGCGCTCGCACGGACGGTCGAGCACCTGGCCGCCGCCGGCCCGGAGTTCATCTCGGTCACCTTCGGCGCCGGTGGTTCCTCGCGAACGGCGAGCCTCGACGTGCTGCGCAGCATCAGGACGTCGACCTCGGTGGATCCGATGGCCCATCTCACCTGCGTCGGTTCGACGCACGCGCAGGCCAGCCGACTCATCAAGGACTTCCTCGATGCCGGGGTGCACAGTTTCCTCGCGCTCCGCGGCGACCCGCCCGCCGGAGCCGTCGAGGGGGACGCCTTCCTCGGTGATCTGGGGAGTGCCGCAGAACTCGTGCAGCTCATCGGCCGGGTCAGTGCCGAGCACGAGCCGTACGCCGAGGGGTCGCTGGCCGGACTCCCGGGCGCGGTGCAGCTCGGTCGACGCCGTCGGCCTCGGATCGCGGTCGCCGCGTTCCCCAACGGTCACCCGCGCTCCCGGTCGACGACGCAGGACCTCGACACCCTGTTGGCCAAGCAGGCGGCGGGGGCGACGCTCGCCATCACCCAGCTCTTCTTCCATGCCGACGACTACCTCGCCTTCGCCGAACGTGCGAGACGTCACGGCGTCACCATGCCCATCCTGCCGGGCGTGATGCCCATCACGAGTCCGGCGCGGCTGCGTCGGGTGCTCGAGCTCAGCGGCGAGGCGCTCCCGAGCGACCTGGCCATCGCACTCGAGGTCGAGCCGGACGAAGCGGGACGGATCGACATCGGCACGGAGTATTCCGCCCGACTCATCCGCGACGTCGTCGCGGGCGGTGCGCCGGGCGTCCACCTCTACGCCTTCAACCAGCATCGGACGGTGCTCGACGTGTTGCACCGTGCCGGCATCCCCATGCAAGGCGACCGACCGGTCCGCCATCCCATCCCCGATCCACTCACCAGCAAGGACGCACGATGATCCCCACCTCCGCATTCCCCGTCGGCACCATCCTCGGCTACCCGCGCATCGGGCCGAACCGGGAGCTGAAGCGCGCCGTCGAGTCCTTCTGGGCCGGCCGGATCGACGCCGAAGCGCTCGAGCGGACGGCCTCCGAGCTGCGCGCCGCCACGCGTGCCCGCCTCGCGGGGCTCGGCCTCGATCCGACGAACGCCGCGATCCCCGAGAGCTTCTCGTTCTACGACCAGGTCCTGGACGCCGCGCTCACCGTCGGCGCCGTCCCGGAGCGCTTCTCGTCGCTCGTCGGGGCCGACGGCCGGGTCGACCTCGCCGGGGCGTTCACGATCGCTCGTGGCGCCGGCGACCTCGCCCCGCTCGAGATGACGAAGTGGTTCGACTCGAACTACCACTACCTCGTCCCGGAGATCGGCGAGTCGACCCCGTTCGCGCTCTCCGACGACCGAGTGGTCGAGCAGTTCCGCGAGGGCCTCGCCGAGGGGTACGTGACGCGGCCGGTCATCGTGGGCCCCGTGACGTTCCTGCTGCTGTCCAAGGCGGCCGAGGGGGCCTCAGTAGGATTCGCCCCGATCGATCGACTGGAGGCGTTGCTGCCCGTCTACGCGGAACTCCTCCAGCGCCTCGCCGCTGCCGGCGCGCCCTGGGTGCAGCTCGACGAACCCGCACTGGTGTCGGAGACGTTCGACGTGCCGAGGTCGACGGTCCTCGCGGCGCTCGAACGATCGACGGCCGTCCTGTCCGCCGTGTCGGACCGACCGGCGATCTTCGTCGCGGCTCCCTACGGCGCCTTGGGCGACGCCCTCCCGGTGCTGGCCGCCTCGGGCGTCGAGGCTGTCGGTGTCGACCTCGTCCGAGGCGGCCTGCCGGAGTCGTCTCCCGGACTCGCCACGAAGACCGTCGTCGCGGGAGTGATCGACGGCCACAACGTGTGGCGTGGCGACCTGGCGGCCGCGGCCGATCTCCTGGCGCGCGCGGTGGAGCGCTTCCCACAGCTCGCGGTGTCCACCTCGACGTCCCTGCTGCACGTCCCGCACGACGTGTCGGTGGAGACGAGGCTCGACCCCCGTCTCCGGAGCTGGCTCGCCTTCGCCGACCAGAAGGTGGATCAGATCGCGGTCCTCGCACGCGGCCTCACCCGGGGGCGTGCGTCCATCGCGGCCGAGCTCACCGCAGCGTCGGCCGCGCTCGACGATCGGCTGGCCGCGCCCGGCGTCGTCGATGCCGCCATCCGCGCACGAACGGCAGCGCTCGCACCAGCCGACTTCACCCGAGGCGACTACCAGGAGCGCGCCGCGGCGCAGGAGCAGGCGCTCGGCCTGCCGTTCCTCCCGACGACGACGATCGGTTCCTTCCCGCAGACCGGCGACATCCGTCGCGCCCGCGCGCAGCGGGTCGCCGGGACGCTCGACGAGGAGGCCTACGTCGAGACGATGCGCGCGGAGATCGGGCGCGTCGTGGCGCTGCAGGAGGACCTCGGCATCGACGTCGTCGTCCACGGTGAGCCCGAGCGCAACGACATGGTCCAGTACTTCGCCGAGCACCTCGACGGGTTTGCCGTGACGGAGCACGGGTGGGTGCAGTCCTACGGTTCGCGATGCACCCGTCCGTCGATCCTGTGGGGTGACGTCTCGCGGCCGGCGCCGATCACGGTCGAGTGGTCGGCCTACACGCAGTCGTTGACCACCAAGCCGGTGAAGGGCATGCTCACGGGCCCGGTGACGATCCTCGCCTGGTCGTTCGTGCGCGACGACCAACCGCTCGCCGAGACGGCGAACCAGGTCGCCCTCGCCCTGCGTGACGAGATCGCCGACCTGGAGCGGGCCGGCATCCGCATCATCCAGGTCGACGAACCCGCACTCCGCGAACTGCTCCCGCTCCGGCGGGCCGACCAGGGGCGGTACCTCGACTGGTCGGTGGGCTCCTTCCGGCTGGCGACCGCGGGCGTGCGCGCCGAGACGCAGATCCACACCCACCTCTGCTACTCCGAGTTCGGTGTGGTGATCGACGCGATCCGACGACTGGACGCCGACGTGACGAGCATCGAGGCGGCACGGTCTCGGATGGAGGTCGTGTCCGACATCCGGGCGAGTGGTTTCGACCACGGCATCGGCCCGGGCGTCTACGACATCCACTCGCCTCGGGTGCCGAGCGTCGCGGAGGTGACCGCGTTGCTCGAGATCGCGCTGGAGGGGATCCCGCAGCGCCAGGTCTGGGTGAACCCGGACTGCGGACTCAAGACGCGAGGCTACGAGGAGACGGTCGCCTCCCTCGCCAACATCGTCGAGGCGACGCGTGCGGTCCGCGCACGGGTCGGTGCGACCGGCTGACGTCGAGGGGCCTGCACGGACGAGGGCCGGGACGATCCACGGATCGTCCCGGCCCTCGTCGGTGTCGCGGAATGGTCCGGTCGGTCAGACCGTCCGGAGCACGGCGACGACCTTGCCGAGGACCTCGGCGTGGTCGCCGAGGATCGGTTCGAAGGCCGAGTTCCGGGGGAGCAGCCAGGTGTGACCGTCGCGCTGGCGGAACACCTTCACGGTCGCCTCCTCGTCGAGCATCGCCGCGACGATCTCGCCGTTCTCGGCGGTCTTCTGCTCGCGGATGACGACCCAGTCGCCGTCGCAGATCGCGGCGTCGACCATCGAGTCGCCGACGACCTTCAGCATGAACAGACTGCCCTTGCCGACCAGCTGGCGGGGCAGGGGGAAGATCTCCTCGACCTGCTGCTCGGCCGTGATCGGGATGCCGGCGGCGATGCGACCGACGAGCGGGACCATGGCGGCGTCGCCGACCGGGGGAGCGGAGTCGGGATCGCTGCCCTCGACGGCGCTCGGCAGGTCGATGAGCACCTCGATGGCGCGGGGACGGTTGGGATCGCGTCGGAGGTATCCGCTGAGTTCGAGCTGTCCGAGTTGGTGCGTGACACTCGACAGGGAGGCGAGCCCGACGGCGTCGCCGATCTCGCGCATGCTCGGCGGATATCCGCGCTGTGAGACCGAACGCTGGATGACGTCGAGGATCGCCAGCTGCTTGTCGCTCAGGCTCTTCCGTCGCCGGGTGCCGCCGATCTGGCGCTCCCGGGCTCCGTCGCCCGCCGTGTTCGCTGCCATCTTCGCTCCTGCCCTGATCGGCTGTCGGTGACCGATGTCGGTGGGTGGTGGTGTACTGCTTCCAACACTCGAAACTGTATCCGCACCAGCTCCTCCAGACAAACATCTGTTCGAGCGTGTCGCCGATCCCGCGCGTCGCAGGTACGAAGACAGGGTTGAGTATTCGAACAATCGAAGATATATTCGGAACACAGGTTCGTATCCGGCACTCCTGGTCGAGTGTCGGGTACGAGTCCTCATCACACGATGAGCACACTCTTGGAGGGTTGACATGAGCGCAGCACTGATCGGGTCCCACCGGGCGCTTCCCGCACGGACGGCGCAGGTACCGACGTCAGACGCACCGTCCACACGCCGACTCCGCCTGACGAAGCGCGGTCGCGTCGTCTTCACCACGCTCGCCGCCATCCCGCTGGTCATCGGCGTCGCGGTCGTCGGACTCTCCGCAGGCGGTGCCGCGGCCAACACGGCGGCGGCGGGAGCCACGTTCACGTACATCACGGTCGACCCGGGCGAGTCGCTCTGGCAGCTGGCCGAGTCCATCGCGCCCGACGCCGACCCGCGCGACGTCATCGCCGAGATCATGAACCTCAACCAGCTCAGCACCGCCGGTGTCGAGCCCGGGCAGCGCCTGGCGATCCCGCAGCGCTACGCGGCCGAGTAGGCCGACAATCGGCGGGTCACTCCGCGCTGGTTCTCAGCTATCGTCGATGGCGCGGTGCAACGACGCCCGCAGCATCGTCGGAGGCAAGCATGAGTACAGACGATCGGAGCCGCTCGCTGCTCCGGAAGAAGCCGATAGCGGAGATCGAGGATGAGACCTCCGGTTCGAAGCTGTTCAAGAGCCTTGGGCTCTGGCAACTCACGGCCATCGGGGTCGGCGGCATCATCGGGGTGGGGATCTTCTCACTTGCCGGACTCGTCGCTCATGGGAGCGAGACCTCGCCCGCTGTGGGGCCGGCCGTCCTCTTCTCGTTCCTGATCGCGGGTCTCGCCTCCGCGGCCGCAGCCTTGTCGTACGCGGAGTTCGCCGGCATGATCCCGAGAGCCGGGTCCGCCTACACCTACGGGTATGTGGCGCTCGGCGAGATCATCGGCTGGTTCATCGGCTGGGACCTGTTGCTCGAGTACATCGCGATCGTCGCGGTGGTCGCGATCGGGATCTCCGGCTACTTCGACGCCTTCCTGTCCGGCATCGGGATCCACATGCCGGCCTGGATGACCTCGACCGCCGACGAGGGGAAGGGCGGCCTCGTCAATCTCCCCGCCATCTTCGTCTGTCTCCTCGTGACCTTCATCCTGAGCCGCGGGACGAAGGCCTTCGGTCGATTCGAGCTCGTCGCGGTCGGGATCAAGGTCCTGCTCATCCTGTTCATCATCGGCCTCGGTGTCTTCTATATCGACGGTGAGAACTACGACCCGTTCCTCCCCAGCGGGTTCGGGCCGGTGTTCGCCGGTGCCGCGACGGTCTTCTTCGCGGTCTTCGGATACGACGCGATGAGTACGGCGGCCGAGGAGGCGAAGGACGGCAAGAAGCACATGCCGAAGGCGATCATCCTCTCCCTCATCATCGCCATGCTCCTGTACGTCGCGGCCACCCTCGTGCTGACCGGCATGCAGAACTACACCGACATCGACCCCACCGCCGGGTTCGCATCGGCGTTCCAGAGCGTCGGCCTGCCCGTGGTGGCGACGATCATCTCCGTGTTCGCCGTCCTGTCGATCCTCACCGTGATGCTGACGTTCCTGTTGGGCGTCACCCGCGTCTGGTTCTCGATGAGTCGCGACGGTCTCCTTCCGCGGTGGTTCTCGCGCACGGATCGGCGAGGTGTGCCGCAGCGGGTGACCTGGATCGCCGGCGGCGCGGCAGCCGTCTTCGCCGGGGTGTTCCCGATCAAGCAGGTCGCCGACCTCACGAACATCGGCATCCTGGCCGCCTTCATCGTGGTCTGCGTGTCGGTGATCGTGTTCCGGTACACGAAGCCGGACGAGCCCCGCTCCTTCCGGTTGCCGTTGATGCCGTTCGTCCCGGCGTTCGGCGTCCTGGCGTCCGGCTTCCTGATCCTGCAGTTGCACTGGGAGACCTGGCTGCGGTTCGGGGTCTGGCTCGTGGTCGGTCTCATCGTGTACTTCGCCTACGGGCGACGCCACTCGCTGTTGAACCCGGCGAGCCCCCGGCACGAGGTCCTTCGTCGGGAGCGTCAGGCGGAGTGAGTGCGCCGGTCGGAGTGGCTAGCATTGTGGAGTGACCGCTCTCGACGACCTCCCCATCCGCGACGACCTCCGAGGACAGCGCCCGTACGGCGCTCCCCAGGCCCTGGTGCCGGTGGCGCTCAACGTGAACGAGAACACGCACCCGATCCCCGAGGCGGTCGCGCACGACATCGTCGCCTCGCTCGCCTCCGCGGTCCTCACGGTGAACCGGTACCCCGATCGCGAGTTCACGGAACTCCGGGAGGCGCTGGCGGGATACCTGGGTCACGGGGTGGTCCCGGAGCAGATCTGGGCGGGGAACGGGTCGAACGAGGTGCTCCAGCACATCCTGCAGGCCTTCGGCGGTCCCGGGCGATCGCTCCTCGGGTTCACGCCGACGTACTCGATGTATCCGCTCCTGGCCGCCGGTGTCGGCACCAGGTGGATCCCTGCGACGCGTGACGCCGAGTTCGAGCTCTCGCCCGAGACCGCCGCGCGTCAGATGGCCGAGGCGGATCCCGACCTCGTGTTCCTCTGCTCGCCCAACAACCCCACCGGAACACCGTTGTCGCTCGAGACCGTCACCGCGGTGTACGAGGCGTCGCGGGGCATGGTGATCGTCGACGAAGCGTATGCGGAGTTCGCTCCCGACGACGAGGCGAGCGCGCTCACGCTGTTGGAGGGGCGTCCGCGCTTGATCGTCTCCAGGACGATGAGCAAGGCCTTCGCCTTCGCCGGGGTCCGTCTCGGGTATCTTGCGGCCGACCCCGCGGTCGTCGACGCGCTGAGACTCGTCCGGCTCCCGTACCACCTGAGCGCCCTGACGCAGGCGGCCGCGACCGCCGCGCTCCGGCACGCCGACGAGATGCTGGCGATGGTCGACGACATCCGGACGCAGCGCGATCGCCTCGTCGTCGAGCTCGGGCGTCTCGGCTACGACCCGAAGCGGAGCGGATCCAACTTCGTCCTGTTCGGCGGCGTCGCCGATCCGCACGCGGCGTTCGAGTCGCTCTTGGCGCGGGGGATCCTCATCCGTGACGTGGGTATCCCGAACCACCTGCGCGTGACCGCGGGCACCGAAGCGGAGACGACCGCGTTCCTCGAGGCCCTCGCGGCGATCAGCCCCGCCTGACCAGCACTCAGCCGGGCGGAGGTGGGGCGCCTGCTCACGGCAGGCGGGAGATGGCCTCCTCGGCGGCGACCCACGGGAGCATGGCGCACTTCACGCGGGCGATGTAGCGCGAGACGCCACTGAACGCCGCGGCGTCTCCGAACCGTTCTTCGTCGAACTCGAGCGTGCCCCGCGAGCGGATGACCGTCCGGAACTCGTCGACCAGGGCCTGGAGCTCGGCCGGTGTGAGGCCTGCTGCGAGGTCGCTCAGGCAGGAGCTCGACGCCTGCGAGATCGAGCAGCCGTGCCCCTCCCAGGCGATCGGTGCGAGACGACCGTCGGGCCCGGGATGGAGCTGCAGGGTGACCTCGTCGCCGCAGGTGGGGTTGAGCTGGTGCGACTCGGCGGCGGGCGCGTCCCGCAGCCCGAAGCCGTGGCGCTGGCGGGCGTGGTCGAGGATGAGCTCCTGGTAGAGGCTCTCCAGGCCGCTCATCGGGACACCCCGAAGAACGGACCGACCAGGGTGGCCGCGTGGAGGAAGGCGTCGATCTCGGCCTCCGTCGTGTAGAGGTAGCTGCTGGCGCGGGTGGACGCGGTGAGTCCCAACCGGCGGTGGAGTGGTTGCGCGCAATGGTGACCGACGCGGACCGCGATGCCCCGGTCGTCGAAGAACTGACCCACGTCGTGGGCGTGCACACCGGCGAGGTCGAAGCTCGCCAGCCCGGCGCGAGGCGTCCTGGGTGGCGGCCCGATGAGCGTGACGCCGGGGATGGCGGCGAGTCCGGCCGCGAGACGCTGTCCGTAGGCCGCCTCGGTGGCGTGGACACGGTCCATGCCGACCGCTTGCAGGAACCGGACGGCGCTCGCGAGGGCGATCGCCTGCGACACCGGCTGGGTCCCGGCCTCGAACCGTTGCGGAGCGGGCAGGAAGTCGGCGCCGTCGAGTGTGACGGTCGTGATCATCGACCCGCCGGTGAGGAAGGGGGGAAGGGCGTCGAGCAGCCGGCGGCGACCCCACAGGGCCCCGATGCCGTTCGGACCGAGCATCTTGTGGCCGGAGAACACGAGGAAGTCGACGCCGAGGGACGCGACGTCGACGGGCAGGTGCGGCACGGACTGGCAGGCGTCGAGCACGGTCAGCGCGCCGACGCGTTCGGCGAGGGCGACGAGCTCGGAGACCGGCGCGATCGCCCCGGTGACGTTGGACACATGCGCGAAGGCGATGATGCGCGTGCGTTCGCCGATGATGTCGTCCACGGCGTCCAAGCGCAGCACGCCGTGGTCGTCGACCGGGAGGTGACGGAGGGTCGCACCGGTACGTGCGGCGAGTTGCTGCCAGGGGATGAGGTTCGCGTGGTGTTCGAGTTCCGTCACGACGATCTCGTCGCCTGGACCGAGTCGGAACCGCTCGGCGGCAGCACCACCGAGGCCGGCGCTCGCATTCCCGATGGCCCCGGCGATGAGGTTGAGGGCTGCGGTCGCGCCGGAGGTCCAGACGAGTTCCCGCTCGTCGGCACCGATGAACGCGGCGACCGTGGCGCGAGCGTCCTCGAAGAGCTCCGTCGCCTCGGCGGCCAGGAGGTGGGCGCCACGGTGGACGGCGGCGTTCTGGTGCGTCGCGTAGTCACGCTCCGCGTCGATGACCTCGATCGGGCGTTGCGAAGTGGCTCCGGAGTCCAGATAGACGAGCGGGTGTCCGTTCATCTCCCGGGCGAGGATCGGGAACCGTTCACGGAGAGCGGCGATCTCCGTCGCGTCGAGTGGGACGGCCGGGGCGATGCTGGGTGTGGAAGTCATGACCTCTCAACGATAGGCGTCGGCACGGCCTGGTGCAGCCGCATGACGCGACGATGCCCACCCGTCGACACGCGGCGTGCAGCGGCGGTGCGCTCGATACACTGGATCCCATGACCACCCAGCAGCGCACGGCCCGGATCCAGCGCGCGACGAGCGAGTCCAGCATCGAGCTGGAGTTGAACCTCGACGGCACCGGCACGAGCAGCATCGAGACCTCCGTCCCGTTCTACAACCACCTGCTCACGGCCTTCGCGAAGCACTCGCTGACCGACCTGACCGTCCGTGCGACGGGCGATGTCGACATCGACGTCCACCACACGGTCGAGGACGTCGGTATCGTCCTGGGCCAGGCGATCCGTCAGGCGCTCGGCGACAAGGCCGGCATCTCGCGATACGGGGACGCGCTGGTCCCGCTCGACGAGGCCCTCGTGCAGGCCGTGGTCGACATCTCCGGTCGTCCGTACCTCGTGCACGGCGGGGAACCGGCCGGATTCGAGTTCCACCTCATCGGCGGGCACTTCACGGGTTCGATGGTGCGTCACGTCTTCGAGGCGATCACCTTCAACGCGGGCCTCACCGTGCACGTGAACGTCCTCGGCGGTCGCGATCCGCACCACATCGCCGAAGCGGAGTTCAAGGCGTTCGCGCGGGCCTTCCGGCAGGCGAAGGCGTTCGACCCCCTGGTCCAGGGCATCCCGTCGACGAAGGGCGCGCTGTGAGTGCACGCCCGTCGGTGGTCGTCCTCGACTACGGCTCCGGCAACGTGCACTCCGCGGTCAAGGCCCTCGAGCTCGCCGGCGCCGACGTCGTGCTGACGGGTGATCGCCAAGCCGCCCAGGCCGCCGACGGTCTCGTGGTGCCAGGGGTCGGCGCCTTCGACGCGGTGATCGGCGCCCTCCGTTCCTCGCACGGCGACGAGGTTATCGACCGCCGTCTCGCAGGAGGCCGTCCGGTCCTCGGCATCTGCGTCGGGATGCAGGTGATGTTCGAGCGCGGCTTGGAGCGCGGTTCCGAGGCCGACGGCCTGGGGGAGTGGCCAGGCGCGGTCACGGAACTCGAGGCTCCCGTCCTGCCGCACATGGGCTGGAACACGGTGTCGCCGGACGCGGGGTCCGTGCTCTTCGACGGCCTCGCCGACGAGCGCTTCTACTTCGTCCACTCCTATGCCGCACAGCAGTGGACCCTCGAGGTCATGCCGCCGTTCCCAGAGCCACGCCTCACCTGGGCGACCCACGGCGTGCCGTTCCTCGCGGCCGTCGAGAACGGTCCGTTGTCGGCGACGCAGTTCCACCCGGAGAAGTCGGGCGACGCCGGTATCCGTCTGCTGTCCAACTGGCTCGGCACCCTGTAGCCGACTAGGATCAGGTGCTTGTGCCACGAGGCATGCTGTGCGCCGGGAACCGAGGGGCTCGCAGCTCCCGAAGAGACGGTGGATCATGAACGAGTTCAACACGACGGCCGGACTGACGCTGCTCCCCGCGATCGACATCGTGGACGGCAAAGCCGTCCGGTTGACGCGCGGCGAGGCCGGTTCGGAGACGAACTACGGCGAGCCCGTCGACGCGGCCCTGGACTGGGCCCGTCAGGGGGCGGAGTGGATCCACCTCGTCGACCTCGACGCCGCGTTCGGTCGTGGCGACAACCGGTCGATCATCCGCAAGGTCATCTCGAAGGCGCGCGGCGTCAACATCGAGCTGTCGGGCGGCATCCGCGACGACGCCTCCCTCGAGCAGGCGCTCGAGACGGGCGTCGCACGCGTGAACCTCGGGACCGCGGCGCTCGAGAACCCCGAGTGGGCCGCGAGCGTCATCGCCCAGTACGGCGAGGCGATCGCGGTCGGCCTCGACGTCCGTGGCACGACGCTCGCCGCTCGCGGGTGGACGCAGGACGCCGGCGACCTGTGGACCGTCCTCGACCGTCTCGAGGAGGCGGGCTGCGCACGCTACGTCGTGACGGACGTCACGAAGGACGGCACGATGCAGGGGCCGAACATCGAACTGCTCCGACAGGTGCTCGAGCGCACGGAGCGGCCGGTGGTGGCCTCCGGCGGCATCTCGAGCCTCGACGACCTGGTCGCGCTGCGCGAGCTGGTCCCCCTGGGGCTCGAGGGCGCCATCATCGGGAAGGCGCTCTACAACGGCGCGTTCACCCTGGCCGAGGCGCTGGATGTCTCGGGCCGCTGACGACTCCTCCGCGCCCGACCGGCACGGTCCGTCGGGCGGGCATGCCCAGCGTGCGATGGGTGGTGCCGATTCGGCCGGCCAGCCCTGGGCCGGTCGGAGCTTCCAGCCGAACGCGAGTTCCGGTGACGACGGCAGTGCGCCCGAGCGGCTGATCGAGTCCCTCCGACGCTTCCGGGCCGGCGAGGTCGGCGAGGCCGAGGTCGTCGACGCGTTCCGGGACTCCCGCCTGCTCATCCCGCTCGTGGCCCACCTCGGTGAGGCCGGCGAGAACGAGCACGGCCAGTTGGTCGACAAGTCGCAGGAGCTGTCCATCGTGACGGTGACCGGTCCGGACGGCCGCACCGTGCTCCCGGTGTTCAGCTCGGTGCAGGCGATGTCCGCGTGGAACCGGACGGCGAGGCCGATCCCGGCCGACGGCGTCCGGGTCGCACTGGCGGCCGCGAGCGAGCAGACGGACGTCGTGGTCCTCGATCCGACGTCGAGCACTGAGTTCGCCGTACGCCGCCCCGCGCTGTGGGCGATCGCGCAGTCGCAGCCGTGGACGCCCAGCTTCGCGGACCCGCTGGTGCGCGACGCGTTCGAGCGGTCGATCGAGCAGGAGCTCGCGGTCGTGAGTGTGCGCCTGCGAGCCGGAGATCTTGAGGCGAAGCTCGCCGGATCCGAGCTCGTGGTCGAGCTCGGCCTGCTGCAGGGACTGACCCAGCAGGAGCTCGACGCAGTGCTCGCGCGGCTGGCTCAGCGCTGGGCCGCGGACGAGGTCATCGCGACGCGCGTCGACTCGCTCGCGGTGTCGCTCCGCCCCGCCGACTGATCGGCGAGGCGGAGCGCCGCGCTGCGATCAGGTGACCGGGCCGGTCCACTTCTCGCCGGGACCCTTGCCGATGGGATCCTGGATGGTGGACGCCTCCCGGAAAGCGAGCTGCAGGGATCGCAGGCCGTCGCGCAGCGACCGGGCGTGCATGTCGCTGATCTCCGGGGCGCCCGCGGTGATGAGACCGGCGAGGGCGTTGATGAGCTTGCGGGCTTCGTCGAGGTCCGTCTGGGCGTCGGGGGCGTCCGCGAGGCCGCACTTGACCGCTGCGGCGCTCAGGAGGTGCACGGCGGTGGTGGTGATGACCTCGACGGCGGGGACGTCGGCGATGTCCCGGGTGGCCTGCTCGGCCCCTCCCGACTCGTCGTCGTGGTCGTACGGGCTGGTGGTGTTGTTCACGTGGATCCTCTGTTAGACTCGTGCGGTGCTCCGAGACATGTCTCGGTACGAAAGAGGAGATTCTCCCACCCGCGCTTGACCGCTTCACAAGGTTACCGGGTTGTCACGCTCCGCCTGTCGCTTCACCGCTTCGGGTCGTCGGGCGTGGTGCCTTCCGACAGGTGTTCTGAACACCGGCGGAGGGTACGGGTGTGTGGTGAACCGATTTCGTCGCGTCGCAGGTATCGGACCTGGTCGCGTGGCATCCCACCAAGTCAGAGGAGCTCCGCATCAGCGATCCCCGTACCAATGACCGTATCCGCGTCCCGGAGGTCCGACTCGTCGGTCCCGGCGGAGAACAGGTCGGCGTCGTCAAAATCGAGGTCGCCCTTCGCCTCGCGCAGGAAGCGGATCTCGACCTCGTCGAGGTCGCACCAAACTCCAAGCCGCCCGTCGCGAAGATCATGGACTACGGCAAGTTCAAGTACGAGGCTGCGCAGAAGGCCAAAGAGGCCCGGCGCAACCAGGCGAACACGATCCTCAAAGAGGTCCGGTTCCGCCTCAAGATCGATCAGCACGACTACGAGACCAAGCGCAAGCGCGCCGAGGGCTTCCTCAAGGCCGGTGACAAGGTGAAAGCCATGATCCAGTTCCGCGGCCGCGAGCAGTCCCGCCCAGAGCAGGGCGTCCGCCTGCTCCAGAAGTTCGCCGAGGACGTGTCCGAGTGGGGCACCGTCGAGTCCACCCCCATGGTCGACGGTCGCAACATGGTGATGGTCGTCGGTCCACTCAAGAACAAGTCCGAGGCGAAAGCCGAAGCCAACGCACAACGTGCGGCATCCAAGGCACGTCCGGCTGAAGCCGACGAAGCCGACGAGGCTGCTCCGGTGGAGTCATCCACCGACGAGAACCGATAAGAAACGAGGAATCCCATGCCGAAGCAGAAGACCCACTCCGGGGCCAAGAAGCGATTCAAGGTCACCGGCAGCGGCAAGCTGATGAAGCAGCAGGCCGGTATGCGACACAACCTGGAGAGCAAGTCCAGCCGTCGCACCCGTCGCCTGAACCAGGACCAGGTGCTGGCGCCCGCCGACGCCAAGGTCATGAAGAAGCTGCTCGGTCGCTAGACCGTTTACCCGTAAGGAACTAGGAACATGGCAAGAGTCAAAAGGGCGGTCAACGCTCACAAGAAGCGTCGCGTCATCCTCGAGCGCGCCGCCGGTTACCGCGGTCAGCGTTCGCGTCTGTACCGCAAGGCCAAGGAGCAGGTCACTCACTCCCTCGTCTACTCGTACCGCGACCGTCGTGCGCGCAAGGGTGACTTCCGTCGCCTCTGGATCCAGCGCATCAACGCGGCTTCGCGTGCCAACGGCATGACGTACAACCGCTTCATCCAGGGTCTCGGCCTCGCCGGGATCGAGGTCGACCGCCGTATCCTCGCGGACCTCGCGGTGCACGAGCCCGCCACCTTCGCGGCACTCGTCGCGTCGGCCAAGGCCGCGCTGCCCGCCGACACCTCGGCGCCCAAGGTCTCCGCGTAGTCGGAAGCCCTGCGTCCGCCCGGACGACGTGTTCGAACGGCCCGATCCCACCAGGGATCGGGCCGTTTCGTCTGTCCGGAGTGCGACCCATAGGATGGGTGCGTGCTTGACAATCCGCGGTCACCGCGCGTCCGTTCCGTCGCCAAACTCGCCAAGCGTCCGGCGAGACAGGAGACCGGCCTGTTCCTCCTCGAAGGACCCCAGGCGGTCTCGGAGGCCCTGCAGTTCCGGCCCGACCTGATCCTCGAGCTGTACGCGACGCCGACGGCCCTCGAGCGCTACACCGACATCGGGGCAGCCGCCACCGATGCGGGACTCGAGATCGAGTTCGTCACCGAGCAGGTCCTCGAGTCGATGGCCGACACCGTCACCCCGCAGGGGTTCATCGCGGTCGCGCAGCAGTTCCCGACCTCGATCAAGGACATCTTCGCCGGAGAGCCGCAGCTCGTCGTCATCCTGGAGGAGGTCCGCGATCCGGGCAACCTCGGGACGATCATCCGAGCCGCCGACGCCGCCGGCGCCGACGCCGTCGTCCTGAGCGGACGGACCGTCGACCTCTACAACCCGAAGGTCGTGCGCTCCACGACCGGCTCGCTCTTCCACCTGCCCGTCGCGGTCGGTGTCGAGCTGCCCGCCGTGCTGGAACGCGCCCGTGCAGCGGGACTGCAGACGCTCGCGGCCGACATCAAGGGCGAGGACCTCCTCGTGGCCCGGTCGGAAGGTGTGCTCGCGCAGCCGACGGCATGGGTGTTCGGCAACGAGGCCAGGGGACTCACCGACGAGCACCTCGAGCTCGTCGACCGTGCGGTTACGGTACCGATCTACGGCCGTGCCGAGAGCATGAACCTGGCCACGGCGGCATCGGTGTGCGTCTTCGAGAGCGCGTTCGCGCAGCACGCGTGAGCGCCTGAGGCGTCTACCGTCGAGGTTACGAAACGGTAACCGTAGCGCTTCCGTCATGCGCACGAAACACACGGTCACCTAGTTTGGGTTACATGGAGCCAACAGTGTCCCCGAACTCCGGCCCGACGGAACCCGATGCAGCAGCCGCGCATGGTGCCGCCGGCGCATACGAGACCACGAGCAACCCGATCCAGGCCGGGCGCGGCGAGCCCCTCGTCGTCATGGAGAACGTCGAGAAGCACTACGGCGAGTTCCACGCCCTGAAGGACATCAACCTCACCGTCAACAAGGGTGAGGTCGTCGTCGTGATCGGACCGTCCGGGTCCGGCAAGTCGACCCTCTGCCGGACGATCAACCGGCTCGAGACGATCAGCTCGGGGGAGATCCGGATCGACGGCAAGAAGCTGCCGGAGGAGGGCAAGCAGCTCGCCGAGCTGCGCGCCGACGTCGGCATGGTGTTCCAGTCGTTCAACCTGTTCGCGCACAAGACGATCCGCGAGAACGTCACCCTCGGCCCGATCAAGGTGCGCAAGCAGAAGAAGCGCGACGCCGACGATGCGGCGAAGGTGCTGCTCGAACGCGTCGGCATCGGCGTGCAGGCCGACAAGCTGCCGGCACAGTTGTCCGGCGGGCAGCAGCAGCGCGTGGCGATCGCCCGCGCCCTCGCGATGAAGCCGAAGGTCATGCTGTTCGACGAGCCGACCTCGGCCCTCGACCCCGAGATGATCAACGAGGTCCTCGACGTCATGGTGCAGCTCGCCAGCGAGGGCATGACGATGATCGTCGTCACCCACGAGATGGGCTTCGCCAGGAAGGCCGCCGACCGCGTCGTCTTCATGGCCGACGGCGAGATCCTCGAGGACACCGACCCCGAGTCGTTCTTCACGAACCCGCAATCCGAGCGGGCGAAGGACTTCCTGTCGAAGCTCCTCACCCACTGACCCATCCGACTCCGGATCGCGCGACCCGCGCGGCGACCTGGAACTGACCAACCGATCGGCCCGTCCCGGGCACCAAGGAAGGAAGGAAAACATGCGCAAGAGGCTCATGTTCATCACCGCGGGAGTCGCTGCAGCAGCGCTCGCGCTCAGCGGGTGCAGCGGCGGCGACGCCGGCACCGGATCGACCGACGGCGCGTCCGACGGCGGCGCACTCTTCGAGGTCGCCTCCGACGTCCAGCTCGAGGGTAGCCCCACGTACGACGCGATGGTGAAGGCCGACAAGGTCCACATCGGTGTCAAGGAGGACCAGCCCGGTCTCGGATACCTCGACGCCGCCACCGGCGAGCGTTCCGGCTTCGACGTCGAGATGGCCACCTGGATCGCCGCGTCGCTCGGCTTCGACGCCGACAAGATCGAGTTCAAGGCGATCCCGAGCGCCAACCGCGAATCGGCCATCGTGAACGGTGACATCGACTACTACGTCGGCACCTACTCGATCACCGACAAGCGCAAGGAGCAGATCGACTTCGCCGGACCGTACTTCGAGACCGGCCAGGGCCTGCTCGTCGCCGCGGACAACGACGACATCAAGGGCGAGGACGACCTCGCCGGCAAGACCGTGTGTTCGGCGACGGGCTCCACGCCCATCCAGAACATCAAGGACAACTTCCCCGATACCAAGACGGAGGAGTTCGACACCTACTCGCAGTGTGTCGAGGCCCTGAACGACGGCAAGGTCGACGCGGTCACGACCGACCAGGCGATCCTGATCGGGTACGCGGCGCAGTTCCCGGACGACCTCAAGGTCGTGGGCGAGCCGTTCAGCACCGAGCTGTACGGCATCGGTCTGCCGAAGGGTGACGACGCCCTCCGCCACTTCATCAACACGATGTTCACCGATGGCGGCGACACCTGGACCAAGATCTACGACGCCACCCTCGGCGCCTCCGGCACCAAGGTGACCCAGCCGGCGGTCGACGACTACTAAGCAGCGCCCCGGGCGGCCGCCGACCAGCGGCCGTCCGGGGGAGCTGTCCCGTCGACTCCGCCCAGGCGCCCGCCACGGGCGTCCCCCTCCCGAAAGGCGTGCGCGACATGAACGTCCTGCTCGACAACCTCGACCTCTTCGTCACGGGCTTCCGCAACACCCTGCTGCTCTTCGTGGTGTCGGGGTTCTTCGCGCTCATCCTCGGCACCATCGTCGGTGCCATGCGGGTCTCGCCGGTCCCGGCGATGCGCCTCTTCGGCACCGTGTACGTCAACACGGTGCGCAACACCCCGCTGACCCTCATCCTCTTCTTCTTCGCCTTCGGCTACCCGAAGCTCGGGCTCCCCGAAGTGAGTTACACGACGCTCGCGATCATCGGGCTGAGCCTCTACACCGCGACCTACGTCGCAGAGGTCCTGCGGTCCGGCGTCAACACGGTGCCGATCGGTCAGGCCGAGGCCGCACGCGCGATCGGGCTGCCGTTCGGACAGACCATGACGCTCGTCATCCTGCCGCAGGCGTTCCGTGCCGTGCTGCCTCCGCTGTTCAGCGTGCTCATCGCCCTACTCAAGAACACGACGGTCGCCGCCGGCTTCTCCGTCGCCGAAGCGGGCGCGATCCGCGCGAACCTGTCAGAGCGCGGTGAGCCGCTGCTCGTCGGTCTCCTGTGGGTCGCCCTCATCTTCGTGGCGCTCGTGTCGCTCCTGTCCCTCGCCCAACGGGCCTTCGAGAAGAAGTGGAGGATCGCGCGATGAGCTCCGTCCTGTTCGACACCCCCGGCCCGAAGGCCATCGTCCGCTATCGCTGGATCGGTGCGGCGACGGTGCTCGTCGTCGCCGGCATCCTCGCCTTCGTCGTCTTCCGCTTCATCGAGACCGGACAGTTCACCGCCTCGAAGTGGAAGCTCTTCACCTTCCCGCGCGTCTGGGAGCAGATCCTCCAGGCGACGGGTGCGACCCTGTCCGCGTTCGCGGTCGCCGCCGTCTGCAGCGTCGTCCTCGGACTGGTGCTGGCGATCGGCCGACTGTCCGACCACAAGATCATCAGCGTCCCCTTCACGATCTTCATCGAGTTCTTCCGGGCGGTCCCGGTCCTCATCCTGATGATGCTCATGTACTACGGGCTGCCGCCCCTCGGCTTCACCTTCGTGACGCCGTTCGTCGCCGTCGCCATCGCGCTGACGCTGTACAACGGCGCGGTGTTCTCCGAGATCTTCCGAGCGGGCATCGAGTCGCTGCCGAAGGGGCAGGGCGAGGCCGCCTACGCCATCGGCCTGCGGAAGTCCGCCGTCCTGCGCCTCATCCTGTTCCCGCAGGCGATCCGCGCGATGCTGCCGGTGATCATCGCCCAGCTCGTCGTCGCCCTCAAGGACACGGCACTCGGCTTCCTGATCACCTATCAGGAGCTCCTCTACCTCGCGAAGCAGTTCGGGTCGCAGGCGCTCTACGGCAGCCCGATCATCCCCTCGATCATCGTGATGGGCTCGATCTACATCGTGCTCTGCCTGATCCTCTCGGGCGTCGCGAAGATCGTCGAGGTGCGTACCCGACGGTCGCCGCGGACGCCGAAGGAACAGGCCGTGACCGAGGACACGACGACCAAGATCCTCGGCATCCAGGCGGGGAACCAGTCGTCCGGCGCGAGCATCTGACGTCGTCCCGACGGAGCCCGGGCGATCGGGCCGCCGTCGGGGCGAGGACGGTCGCCCATGTGGGCCGACCGCCTGGGTAGACTTGGCTCTCGTGTCCGACGCATCCCCAATCTCCGAACCAGCGGTGAACGCCGCGGTCGACGCCGCTCTCGAAGCGATCGCCGCAGCCACCGACTCGGCCGCCCTGAAAGCGGTCCGATCAGCCCACGCCGGCGAAGCGTCACCGCTCGCCGCCCTCAACGGATCGCTCCGCAGCGTGCCGAACGACCAGAAGGCCGCGCTCGGCAAGCTGGTCGGTCAGGCCCGCGGGCGCGTCTCGAAGGCGTTGAGCGAGCGCGAGGGCGAGATCGTCGCCGCCGAGACGGAGGCACGCCTCGCCGCCGAGGCGATCGACGTCACCGCCGTGCCACTGCGACGCGTGCCCGGTGCGCGGCACCCCCTCACGCTGCTCCAGGACCGCGTGTCCGACATCTTCGTCGGCATGGGGTGGGAGATCGCCGAGGGGCCCGAGGTCGAGAGCGAGTGGTTCAACTTCGACGCCCTGAACTTCGACGCCGACCACCCGGCCCGCGCGATGCAGGACACCTTCTTCGTGGAGCCGCTGGAGTCGCACCTCGTCCTGCGGACGCACACCTCGCCGGTCCAGGTGCGCTCGCTGCTCGAGCGCGAGCTCCCCGTGTACGTGCTCGCCCCCGGGCGCGTCTACCGCACGGACGAGCTCGACGCGACGCACACGCCCGTCTTCATGCAGTTCGAGGGTCTCGCCGTCGACAAGGGCCTGACGATGGCGCACCTGCGCGGAACGCTCGACCACTTCGTGAAGAGCGTCTTCGGTGACGACGCGAAGGTCCGCCTGCGTCCCAGCTACTTCCCCTTCACCGAGCCGAGCGCCGAGCTCGACTTCTGGCACCCGACCTTCAAGGACGGACCGCGCTGGATCGAGTGGGGTGGGTGCGGCATGATCAACCCGAACGTGCTCCGGTCCGCCGGTATCGATCCCGAGGTCTACTCGGGCTTCGCCTTCGGGATGGGCGTCGAGCGCGGTCTGATGCTGCGCGACGGCGTGCAGGACATGCGAGAGATGGTGGAGGGCGACGTCCGCTTCTCCCAGCAGTTCGGGATGGTGGTGTAGTCGTGCGTGTTCCATTGAGCTGGCTCGGGGAGTTCGTCGAACTCGCCCCGGGGACCACCCCTGAAGACGTCCACGCGGCACTCGTGCGCGTCGGGCTCGAGGAGGAGGACGTCCACCGCTTCGAGCTGACCGGTCCCATCGTGGTCGGCGAGGTCCTCGAGTTCGTCGAGGAGCCGCAGTCCAACGGCAAGACCATCCGCTGGTGCCAGGTCCGCGTCGCCGAGGGTGACGCCGAGGGCGCCGTGCGGGGCATCGTCTGCGGCGCCGGCAACTTCTTCGTCGGCGACCAGGTGGTCGTCACCCTGCCCGGTGCCGTCCTGCCCGGTCCGTTCCCGATCGCCGCTCGCAAGACCTACGGCCACGTGTCGGACGGCATGATCGCCTCGGCTCGCGAGCTCGGTCTCGGTGAGGACCACGACGGGATCCTGCGCCTCTCGACGATCGGGGTCGAGGCACCCGTCGGCACCGACGCGATCAGCCTGCTCGGTCTCGACGACGCTGCGGTCGAGCTCAACGTGACGCCCGATCGCGGGTACGCGTTCTCGATCCGAGGGGTCGCACGCGAGTACTCGCACGCGACCGGGGCGGCTTTCCGCGACCCGGCGGCGAGCGTTCCCGAAGCCTTCACCGGACCACTCGACGGCTTCCCCGTCACGATCGAGGATGCGGCGCCGATCCGCGATCGCGTCGGGTCGAGCGTCTTCGTCACCCGCGTCGTGCGCGACGTCGACCCGACGAAGCCGACCCCACCGTGGATGGTGGCGCGGTTGAAGCTCGCCGGCATCCGCTCGCTGTCGCTCGTCGTCGACATCACGAACTACGTCATGCTCGAGCTCGGGCAGCCGATCCACGGGTACGACCTCGACAAGCTCACGGGCGGCATCGTCGTCCGGCGCGCGCGGTCCGGCGAGACCTTCGTCACGCTCGACGGCCAGGAGCGGAAGCTCCACGACGAGGACCTGCTGATCACCGACGACTCGGGCCCGATCGGGCTCGCGGGCGTGATGGGTGGCCTCGACACCGAGATCACCGATGCCACGCGCAACGTCCTGATCGAGGCCGCGAACTTCGACCAGGTGTCCATCGCGCGGAGCGCGCGCCGCCACAAGCTGCCGAGCGAGGCCTCGAAGCGGTTCGAGCGCGGTGTCGATCCGCAGATCGCCGTCGCGGCCGCCGGTCGCGTCGCGCAGTTGCTCGTCGACCTGGCCGGTGGCCGGACGGACGACCTCGGCTCCACCGTCACCACGGCGCCGGATCGCGAGCCGATCCTGCTCCCCGACGACTACATCAACGGCCTCATCGGCGTCACGTTCGGAGCGGACGAGACACGATCCGCGCTCGCCGAGATCGGCGCGGCCGTCGAGGCGACCGATGGCGGCCTGCTCGTGACGCCGCCGAGCTGGCGCCACGACATCACCGGCAAGGAGGACCTCGCCGAGGAGGTGGCGCGGATCCTCGGATACGACCGCATCCCGTCGGTGCTCCCCGTCGCGCCTCCGGGACGTGGGCTCTCGCGTTCGCAGCGGTTGCGCCGTGGGGTCGCCGATGCGCTCGCCTACGGCGGCGCGACCGAGGTGTTGGCCTATCCGTTCGTCTCCGCCGAGGAGAACGCGCGGTTCGGCGCTCCGCAGCCGGGTGCGTTCCCAGCCGTGAAGCTCGCGAACCCGCTCGACGCGAAGGCCCCCTTCCTCCGTGCGTCGATCCTGCCCGGTCTCCTCGCGGTGGCCCACCGGAACGTCTCGCGCGGTCTGACCGACCTCTCGATCTTCGAGGTGGGCGCGGTGTTCCGTCCGTCCCGTCACGGCGCGTTCGGCCAGGCCGAACTCCCGCAGGCGGCGGTCCGTCCGAGCGAGGCCCAGCTCGAGGAGCTCGAGGCGGGCGTCCCGTCCCAACCACGTCATATCGGATTCCTCGCGGTCGGCAACGCCGTCGCGAAGCAGCCGGGCCAGCCCGCCGTCGCGGCCGGTATCGCGGACGCGCTCGAGGCCGTCCAGGCCGTCGCGGTGGCGACCGGTGTCGGCATCACCGTCTCGCAGGGCAGCCACCAGGCACTGCACCCCGGACGGACTGCGGCGCTGCATGTCGGCGACGTCCTGGTGGGGTACGCGGGGGAGGTGCACCCGGCGGTCGCCGAGGAGGCGAACCTGCCGCGCGTCGTGGCGGTCGCGGAACTCGACCTGGATCGCATCATCGCGCTCGGCGACGCACTGCCCGAGGCCGTCGGCATCGGAACCCTTCCCGCTGCGACGCAGGACCTCTCGCTGCTCGTCCCGGCGACGGTCTCAGCCGGTGAGGTCCTCGACGCCGTCCGGGTCGGAGCCGGTTCGCTGCTCGAGCACATCCGCCTCGTCGACGACTATCGCGGTTCGGGCGTGCCCGAGGGTGGCAAGAGCCTGACCTTCGCCCTGCGGTTCCGCGCGCCGGACCGCACGCTCACCGCGGCGGAGGCGAGCGACGCGAAGCTGGCCGGCGCGGCAGTGGCGGCCGAGCGCTTCGGCGCGAGCATCCGGGACTGAGCCGGTCGTACCGGACGACAGCGGCCCCGCGGATCGACGATCTGCGGGGCCGCGTCCGTCGGACGGGACGACTCAGTCGCGGAAGGTCTCGATCGACGCACCCAGGGTGATGAGCCGCTCCTGCAGCTGCTCGTACCCGCGAGCGATGATGTCGACGTTCCGGAGCACGCTCGTACCTTTCGCGGCGAGCATGGCGAGCAGGATGACGACGGCCGGTCGCAGCGCAGGAGGGCAGCTCACCTCGGCGCCGGACCAGTGGGTCGGCCCGGAGACGTCGATGCGGTGCGGGTCGCGCAGGCGGACGTTCGCGCCGAGTCGCGTCAGGTCGGTGAGGTGGATCGCCCTGCCCTCGTACACCCAGTCGTGGATGAGCGTGTCGCCCTCGGCGCAGGCCGCGATGACCGCGAAGAACGGGAGGTTGTCGATGTTGAGCCCCGGGAACGGCATGGGGTGGATCTTGTCGATCGGGGCGTGCAGCTTCGAGGGGTGCACGGTGACGTCGACGAGACGGGTCCGACCGTTCGCGGCTGCGTACTCGGGGGAGCGGGTGTAGCGCAGTCCCATCTCGCCGAGCGTCGCGAGCTCGATCTCCATGAACTCGATCGGCACGCGCGTGACGGTGATCTCCGAGTCGGTGACGATCCCGGCGGTGAGTAGACTCATCGCCTCCACCGGGTCCTCACTCGGCCAGTAGTCCACGTCCTCGTTGATGACGCTGCGGCCGGTGATCCGGAGCGTCGTGCTCCCGATGCCCTCGATGGTGATGCCGAGGAGCTCCAGGTAGAAGCACAGGTCCTGCACCATGTAGTTCGGGCTGGCGTTGCGGATGGTCGTGACGCCGTCGCGTACCGCGGCGGCCATGATGGCGTTCTCGGTCACGGTGTCGCCGCGCTCGGTGAGCACGACGCTCAGCTCCTCGGGCACGTCGGGGGCGACGGTGGCCTGGTACCAGCCGGCGGTCGCTTCGATGGACAAGCCGAACGGCCGGAGCGCGATGAGGTGCGGTTCGACGGTCCGGGTCCCGAGGTCGCAACCACCGGCGTAGGGGAGGGCGAAGGTGTCGTAGCGGCCGAGCAGCGGGCCGAGGAACATGAGCACACTGCGGGTCCGGCGACCGGCGTCCTCGTCGATGCTCTCGAGTGAGAGGTCGTCCGGGACGTGTATCTCGACGTCCTGGCCGTCGGGCGACCAGACCACGGAGACGCCCAGGCTGCGCAGGACGTCGATGATGCGGTCGACCTCGACGATCCGGGCGATGCCGTGCAGCGTGGTGCGGCCGCGGTTCATGAGCGCCGCGCACAGGAGCGCGACCGAGGCGTTCTTGCTCGAACGCACCGCGATGGTCCCGTGCAGCTGTCGGCCGCCCTGGACGCGGAGGTGCGAGTTCTTCTTCTGTTCGCCGAAACTGACGATCTCACTCTCGAGCGCGGTGCTGATCCGGCTCAGGAGGTCGATGCTGATGTTCTGACTGCCCTGCTCGATCCGGTTGATCGCGCTCTGGCTCGTGCCGACGCGTTCCGCCAGCTGGGCCTGGGTGAGTTTGCGTCCCTGACGGGCGCCGCGGATGAGTGCTCCGACCTGCCGGAGCGGTGCCGCAGGGTCCGTTCGTTCAAACGTTGCCGTGTCTTCCATGTCGTCACTCTATCTCAGATATGAGATAGAGCGCCGTTGGGGACGCCCCTGAGATGTCGGAACGGAATCTGAAACCCGCTCCGTGGTGTCAGGCGCGGGCGCGGAACTCCGGAAGAGGACGGCATACACCGGGCCTGCGGCGAACCAGATGCCGGAGATCGCGACGAGCTTGATGATCATGCCCCAGATGACATCCTCGTTCGCGAGGGCGAAGGACGCGGGGACGGTCCAGCCGACCATGGTCTGCATCGCGAGGAGCCCGGCGACCGCGATCGCGACGGCGAGGACCACCCGACGCCACTCCGACCAGGCGGCCCGGACGTACGCGGGCCCGGACTTCGGCTTCGGCCGCGGTGCTGGACCGCCGGCGAACCGGTGTGCGAACCAGACGTCCGCCTTCGTGACGAGCGCGTGGCCGAACGCCACCGTGAAGCCCAGGTAGATGGTCGCGAGGAGGTGCGTGACGTTGGGCTCCTCGCCGGACGCGAGGTCGGTCGCGGTCAGGACCAGGAGGACGAGGTCCACGACCGGTACACTGATCAACATGATCGCGCTGAGCCGGCGTCGCCGGAGGAGGTAGCGGACCGCGAGCCCGCCGAAAAGGAGGATCCAGAACGCGGCCTCCGCGCCGAGGATGGCCCAGATGAGTGGGCTCGTGCCGAAGAGTTCAGTGAAGCTGTCCATGTTCCGATGGTGTCGCGGGGTGATGCCGTGCCACATCGACCGTGCTGCTGATCCTCCGGCGACGGGGTCAGCGGAACTGCGTACGCGGGCTCGTCCCTCCGGCGCTCGCGCCGTGTGGCGCGAGCTGGTGTGATGGAGGTATGGCTGCTCTCGAAGGACCGCGCGCATGGGTGGATCGACACCGCGAGCCGGTCATCACCACGGTGTGCGCGGCCATGGGACTCCTGTTCGCCCTCCTCGGGATCCATGTCCCCTGGGGGACGACCGTGTCGGAACCGCCGCTCCTCCTCACCCTCGTCTTCCTCGCCGCCATCCTGGCGGTGCACCTGCTCCGCCGTCGACGCCCGTTGACCACGCTGGCCGTCGGCGTCCTGATCGCCCTCGCCGAGGCGCTCACCACCGGAGGCAGCGGCCTCGGGATGCTCATCGTCGTGTCCGACCTCGCCTATGCGGCGGCGCTCTACTCGCGGTCCCGGGTCATGGACGTCGCCGCGTTCGCCTGCACCGCGCTCGCCGTCGTGTCCGTCGGTGTCTTCGCGGTGATCTGGTTCACCGACGACGTCGAGGCCGTCACCCGGCTCGGTCGCGGCGTGGTCCTCGGCTCGCTCATCATCGTCCCGGTCATCCTGGCGAGCTCGATCTGGTACGGCAGGATGGTCCGGTACCCCCGTCTCGAGGCCGAACGCCAGCGCGAGCGCGCGGACACGATCGCCCAGGCGGCGGCTGCGCTCCGGCAGGACGCCGTGACCCGTGAACGGCTCGAGCTCAGCCGGGAGCTGCACGACGTCATCGCCGGTCACCTCTCGGCGATCGCGATGCAGTCGGCGGCGGCCCTGGAACGACGGGACGGCACCGACCCGGTGGCGCTGCGGCGCAGCCTCGCACTCGTCCGGACGAGCAGTCTCGACGCGCTCGCCGACATGCGCACCATGATCGACGTGCTCCGCGGTGACCAGTCGGCCGACGACCCGACCCAGGCACCAGACCGACTCACGGCCGAGTCGGTCCGCCGCGCGGTCGAGGTCGCCCGTGCCAACGGACTGGAGGTGGAGGTACGGGCACCGGACGACGCGGCGCTCGCCGAGGTCCCCGCGCAGACCTCGATCGTCGGGCTCCGCACGCTCGTCGAAGGCCTGACGAACACCGCGAAGCACGCACCGGGTGCCTCCGTGCGGGTCGAGGTCTCGCTCCCGCCCGGTGCCCTGTCCGTCACGCTCAGTAACCCGCTGCCGACGGCGACCTCGTCTTCGGTGCTCGCCGGGTCCGGTGGGGTCGGCCTCGTCGGCCTGGCCGAGCGGGCACGGCTGGTCGGAGGCGACCTCGTCGCGGGGCCGGACGGTCCGGACTGGCGGACGGCGCTCACCGTGCCGAGCCCGGTGTCACCGACCACCCCCGCGGTCGTCACCGCAGGAGGGGCGTCATGACCATCACGGTCCTCATCGCGGACGACCATGCCGCCGTCAGAGCGGGTCTGGGAGCGCTGCTCGACGAGCCGGACGACATCCTGGTCATCGCCGAGGCGGCGGACGGGGAGGCCGTCGTCGCGCAAGCCGTGCGACACCGACCGGACGTCGTGTTGCTCGACGTCCAGATGCCGCGTGCCTCCGGGATCGACGCGATCCCGGCCATCCTCGCCGCGGTCACCCCACCGCCGAGCATCATCATGCTCACCACCTTCGCGCTCGACCGGTACGTCGACGAGGCACTGGCGGCCGGGGCGAACGCCTTCCTGGTGAAGACGGTCTCCGCTGCCGGCCTCGTCGATGCGATCCGACGAGTGCACGCGGGCGAGGCGGTGCTCGCCCCTGAGGTGACCCGCCGAGTCCTCGAACGTCTCGCCGCGGCCAGACCCCCGGTCGTGCCGGAGCTGGCGCCGGCGCACCCCGGTCTGGCTACGCTGACACCGCGGGAGCGTGAGGTCCTCGAGCAGTTGCGCGAGGGGCTGAGCAATGCGGGGATCGCGACCGCGCTCGGGCTGTCCGAGGCGACGGCCCGCACGCACGTGTCCCGGATCCTTGTGAAGCTCGACGCACGGTCGCGGGTCCAGGCCGCGCTCATCGCGGAGCGGGCTGCTCCGGGCGCGGATTCGTCGGCATCCTCGTCGTCGTAGTACGCTCTCGACATGGCACGTTTCCAGGCACAGGGTTCTTCGCGGGCGATCACGCTCCGCGCCCTCCGCCGTCCCGTGTCCGCACGCGCTACCGCAGAGCGACGATAGGCGACCCCGGTGCTCGCACGGTCCAGGTGACCGTGCAGTCGTCCAGGAGTCGCCGCCTCCGCCCCTCGAGCGTCCACTCAATAAGGTAGAGCCATGTCCTTCTCTGTAGCGGTGGCCGGAGCATCCGGCTACGCAGGAGGCGAGCTGCTTCGGCTGCTCGCCGACCACCCCGACTTCGACGTCCGGACGGTGACCGCGCACGCGAACGCCGGTCAACCGCTCGTCGACCACCAGCCACACCTCCGATCACTCCGGCATCTCGTCCTCGAGGCGACGACGCCGGAGGTGCTCGCGGGACACGACGTCGTCTTCCTCGCCCTGCCGCACGGCAAGTCGGGAGAGGTCACGGCATCGCTTGCACCGGAGACCCTCGTCGTCGACTGCGGAGCCGACCACCGGCTCGTCGACGAAGCCGACTGGGACGCCTTCTACGGCGGCGACTACTTCGGCGCCTGGGCCTACGGTGTGCCGGAGCTCCAGACGTCCACCGGTCGGGGGCGCGACGCTCTCGTGGGCACCAAGCGGATCGCCGCTCCTGGATGCAACGCGAGCACCGTCGCCCTGTCCCTCGCGCCCGGCATCGCCGCGGGGGTGATCGAGCCGCTCGACCTCGTCTCCGTGCTCGCCGTCGGGCCGTCCGGCGCGGGGAAGAGCCTGAAGGTCAACCTGCTCGCGAGCGAGGTGCTCGGCACGGCCAACCCGTACGCCGTCGGCGGTACCCACCGGCACATCCCCGAGATCACGCAGAGCCTCCGGGCGGCCGGTAGCGATCGCGCGTCCATCTCGTTCACCCCGGTCATCGTCCCGATGTCGCGCGGCATCCTGGCCACCTCGACGGCACGCATCGTCCCGGGCACCACCGCGGCGGCGGTCCGCGAGGCCTGGGAGACGGCCTACGCCGACGAGCCGTTCGTCCAGGTGCTCCCCGAGGGCTCGTTCCCCCGGACGGCCGACGTCCTCGGCGCCAACACCGCGCTGATCGGACTCGCCGTCGACGAGACGGTGGGACGGGTCGTCGTCGTGACCGCCGTCGACAACCTCGTGAAGGGGACCGCCGGCGCGGCGATCCAATCGGCGAACATCGCGCTCGGGCTCCCCGAGACGACCGGCTTGAGTGTGAATGGAGTGGCACCGTGAGTGTGACAGCAGCAGCAGGGTTCCTCGCGGCGGGCGTCGCCTGTGGCCTCAAGACCTCCGGGGGCCTCGACCTCGCGGTGGTCCACAACGTCGGTCCGCTGCAGCACGCGGCGACGGTGTTCACGAGCAACCGGTGCAAGGCCAACCCGATCCTCTGGAGCGAGCAGGTCATGCAGGACGGCATCGTCTCGGCGATCGTCCTGAACTCCGGCGGCGCGAACTGCTACACGGGGACGCGCGGTTTCCAGACGACGCACGCGACCGCGGAGGCCGTCGCAGAGCGACTCGCGATCTCGGCCGGCGACGTCCTCGTCTGCTCCACGGGGCTCATCGGCGAACAGCTCGACCTCGACAAGCTGACCGCGGGCGTCTGGGACGCCACCCGCGCGGTCGCCGACGAGGACGGTGCGAGCGAAGCGGCCGGCCTCGCCGCGGCGACCGCGATCATGACGACCGACACGAAGCCGAAACAGGCCGATCGGAGCGCGGACGGATGGACCGTCGGCGGCATGGCGAAGGGTGCGGGCATGCTCGCCCCCGGGCTCGCGACGATGCTCGTCGTCATCACGACCGACGCTGTGCTCGAGCCGGCGCAGCTCGACCAGGCGCTCCGCAGCGCGACCCGTGTCACCTTCGACCGCCTCGACTCCGACGGCTGCATGTCCACCAACGACACGGTGTCGCTCCTCGCGTCCGGGTCGAGCGGCGTCACCCCGGAGCTGTCCGCCTTCACCGAGGCGCTGACGGAGGTGTGCCGCGACCTCACCCTGCAATTGCAAGCCGATGCCGAGGGCGCGGCCCACGACGTCGCGATCGAGGTCGTCGGCGCGGTGTCCGAGGACGACGCGGTCGAGGTCGCCCGCGCGGTCTCCCGCAGCAACCTCTTCAAGGCGGCCATCTTCGGCAACGACCCGAACTGGGGCCGGGTGCTCGCGGCCGTCGGGACCACGGGCGCCGAGTTCGACCCGTACGGGATCGACGTGGCCATGAACGGCGTCCAGGTGTGCACCGCCGGCGAGCCGGATCAGTCGCGCGACCTCGTCGACCTCTCACCGCGCGCCGTGCACGTGCTCATCGACCTCCACGCCGGTGACACGGGAGCCACCATCTGGACGAACGACCTCACGCACGACTACGTGCACGAGAACAGCGCGTACGCGAGCTGATGATGACCCAGTATCGAGACAACTCTCCCGAGGAGGCGGCGATCAAGGCCGCCACCCTCATCGAGTCGCTTCCCTGGCTGAAGACCTTCCGCGACCAGACGATCGTCGTCAAGTTCGGCGGCAACGCGATGGTGAGCGACGAGCTCGCGCAGGCGTTCGCGGAGGACATGGTCTACCTGCGCTACGCGGGGCTCAAGCCCGTCGTCGTGCACGGTGGCGGCCCGCAGATCTCCGCGATGCTCGAGCGGCTCGACATCCACAGCGAGTTCCGCGGCGGGTACCGGGTCACGACGCCCGAGGCCATGGAGGTCGTCCGCATGGTCCTCACCGGTCAGGTCAACCCCGAGCTCGTGGGGCGGATCAACGAACACGGCCCGCTCGCCGCAGGACTGTCCGGCGAGGACGCGGGCCTGTTCGGCGGGCGTCGTCGCTCGATCGTCGTCGACGGTGAGACCGTGGACATCGGGCTCGTCGGCGACGTCGTCAGCGTCGACCCCACCTCGGTGCAGGCCTACCTCGACGCCGGCAACATCCCGGTGGTCTCCTCGATCGCCCCCGACCTCGACCAGCCCGGCCAGACGCTCAACGTGAACGCCGATGCGGCCGCCGCGGCGCTCGCCGTGGCACTCGGTGCCGCGAAGCTCGTCATCCTGACCGATGTCGCCGGGCTGTACAGCGACTGGCCCAACCGCGACTCGCTCGTCTCGCAGATCACGACGAGTGAGCTCCGAGCCATGCTGCCCTCGCTCGAATCGGGCATGATCCCGAAGATGACCGCCTGCCTCGACGCCGTCGACGGCGGGGTCGCCAAGGCTGCCATCATCGACGGCCGCGTACCCCATTCCATCCTGCTCGAGGTGTTCACCCAGAACGGCTCAGGCACCGAGGTCGTCCCGGAGGACTCATGAGCGACTGGAAGAGCCGCGTCGACCGCGACATGATGCGCACGTTCAACACGCCGATCGCGATGCTGACGCGCGGTGAGGGATGCCATGTCTGGGACGCCGAGGGCAACCGCTACCTCGACTTCCTCGCGGGCATCGCGGTGAACGCACTGGGACATGCCCATCCGGCGTTCGTCGGTGCGATCACGCGACAGGCGAGCACGCTCGCGCACGTCTCCAACTACTTCTCGAGTCCGCCGCAGCTCGAGCTCGCGGCCCGGCTGAAGCGTCTCGCCGGAGCGGACGAGGGCGGTCGGGTGTACTTCGCGAACTCCGGTGCCGAGGCGAACGAGGCGGCGTTCAAGCTCGCCCGACTCAACCACGGCGACGGATCGCGGACCCGGGTCCTCACCCTGGAGAACTCCTTCCACGGGCGGACCTTCGGCGCGCTCGCCCTGACCGGCAAGCCCGCCCTGCAGGAGGGGTTCCACCCGCTCCCGGGCGGCGTCGAGCACATCCCGACCACGATCGAGGCACTCGAGGCGGCGATCGACGACCGGGTCGCCGCGCTGATCCTCGAACCGATCAAGGGCGAAGCCGGCGTCATCGACCTGCCGGAGGGCTACCTCGCCCGTGCCAGGGCACTCACCGAGGCGCACGGCGTGCTGCTCATCATCGACGAGATCCAGACCGGGGCCGGTCGGACGGGGGAGTGGTTCGCGTTCCAGCGGGACGGCATCGTCCCGGACGCGATCACCGTCGCCAAGGGGATCGGCGGTGGCATGCCGATCGGCGCCCTCATCACCTTCGGCGCCGCCTCCGAGCTGTTCGGACCCGGCCAGCACGGCAGCACCTTCGGCGGCAACCCGCTCGCGACCGCGACGGCGAACGCGGTGCTCGAGGAGATCGAGCACGCCGGTCTCGTGCAGAACGCCGCTGCGCGCGGTGAGCAGTTGCGGGCCGTCATCACCGCCATCGGTTCCCCGCTCGTCGAGGAGGTCCGCGGACACGGGCTGCTCATCGGCATCGGCTTGAGCGCCCCGGTGGCGGCCGAGCTGTCGGCCGCGGCGTTCGACCGAGGGCTCATCATCAACGCCCCGAACGCGACGAGCATCCGGATCGCGCCGCCGCTCATCATCGGCGACGCCGAGATCGACGAGTTCACCTCCCTCTTCCGCGCGGCGCTCGACGCCGTCCGGGCCTGACCGGCCATCGACCCACACGAACAGGACCACCAGCCATGACCCGTCACTTCCTCCGCGACGACGACCTCAGCCCGGCCGAGCAGGCCGAGATCCTCGACCTCGCCACCGAGCTGAAGCGCGACCGCTGGTCGCGCAAGCCGCTCGAAGGCCCGCAGACCGTCGCGGTCATCTTCGACAAGTCCTCGACTCGGACACGCGTCTCCTTCGCCGTGGGGATCGCCGACCTCGGCGGATCACCGCTCATCATCTCGACGGCCAACAGCCAGCTCGGCGGCAAGGAGACGGCCGCCGACACCGCTCGTGTCCTCGAACGTCAGGTCGCGGCGATCGTCTGGCGGACCTACGCCCAGTCCGGTCTCGAGGAGATCTCGGCCGGGACGACGGTGCCCGTCGTCAACGCGCTGTCCGACGACTTCCACCCCTGTCAGCTCCTCGCCGACCTCCTCACGATCCGCGAGCACAAGGGCGAACTGGCCGGTCTGACGATGTCGTTCTTCGGCGACGGTGCGAGCAACATGGCCCACTCCTACCTGTTGGCCGGCGCGACGGCGGGGATGCATGTCCGCATCGCCGCCCCGGCCGAGTTCGCCCCGGCTGCGGACGTCGTCGCCGACGCGGAGCGCATCGCCGCGACGACGGGCGGCTCCGTGCTCGTGACCACCGACCCCGACGCGGCGGCGGCGGATGCCGACGTCATGATCACCGACACCTGGGTGTCGATGGGCAAGGAGGACGAGAAGGCGCAACGCGTCGCCATCTTCGGCGGCTACCGCGTCGACCGCAGGCTCATGGGGCTCGCAGCGTCCGACGCCGTCTTCATGCACTGCCTGCCCGCCGATCGCGGCTTCGAGGTCGAGGCCGAGGTCATCGACGGTGCGCAGAGCATCATCTGGGACGAGGCGGAGAACCGCCTCCACGCGCAGAAGGCCCTGCTCGTGTGGCTGCTCGAGCAGCAGCACGCCGGCTCCGCGGCCTGACCCTTCCCCGGCTGCGGCCGACCGACCAGTCCGGAGCACTCCGGACGTCAGCAGTACAGGAGGCCCATCGTGGCAGATCAGCAGAACCGAGCAGGCGAATCCGGGGCCCTCTGGGGTGGACGCTTCGCGAGCGGACCGTCGCCGGAACTCGCCCGTCTGAGCAAGTCCACACAGTTCGACTGGGTCCTCGCCGCATACGACATCGCGGGCTCCCGTGCCCACGCCAAGGCGCTCGCGTCGGCGGGGTATCTCGACGAGGACGAGCTTCGCGGGATGCTCGCCGCCCTCGACGTCCTGGACGCCGACGTGGCCGACGGGACGTTCGTCGCGGCGGAGGGCGATGAGGACGTCCACTCGGCGCTGGAACGCGGGCTCGTCGAACGGGCCGGCAAGGAACTCGGTGGGAAGCTGCGCGCCGGACGAAGCCGGAACGACCAGATCGCGACGCTCGTGCGCCTCTACCTCATCGATCACGGACGGGTGATCGCCCGCGACGTCATCCACCTGATCGACGCGATCGTCTCCCAGGCCGAAGCACACCCGGACGCGGTGATGCCCGGCCGCACGCACCTGCAGCACGCCCAGCCGGTGTTGCTCGCCCACCAGCTGCTCGCGCACGCCTGGCCGCTCACCCGCGACCTGGAACGGCTCCGCGACTGGCTCGCCCGGGCGAGCGCCTCGCCGTACGGTTCCGGAGCGCTCGCCGGCAGTTCCCTCGGTCTCGACCCGGTGCTCGTCGCGCACGAGCTCGGGCTCGACCGGCCGACCGAGAACTCGATCGACGCCACCGCCAGCCGCGACGTGGTCGCCGAGTTCGCGTTCATCACCTCGCTGATCGGGATCAACCTGTCCCGGTTCGCCGAGGAGATCATCGTCTGGAACACCCGCGAGTTCGGGTTCGTGACCCTCGACGACGCCTACTCGACCGGCTCGAGCATCATGCCGCAGAAGAAGAACCCCGACATCGCCGAGCTCGCCCGCGGGAAGTCCGGGCGACTCATCGGGAACCTGACCGGGTTGCTGGCGACGCTGAAGGCGCTGCCGCTCGCGTACAACCGCGACCTGCAGGAGGACAAGGAGCCGGTGTTCGACTCCGTGAACCAGCTCGAGGTGTTACTGCCGGCGTTCACCGGGATGGTGGCGACGCTCTGCTTCGACACGGCACGGCTGCGCGAGCTCGCACCGGAGGGGTTCTCCCTCGCGACGGACGTCGCCGAGTGGCTTGTCAAGCAGGGTGTCGCCTTCCGCGACGCTCACGAGATCAGCGGCGAGCTCGTGCGGTACTGCGAGGAGCGCGGCCTTGCACTCGACGAACCCGACGACGCCGCACTGGCGGGTGTCTCGGAACATCTCACGCCGGCCGTGCGGAGCGTCCTGACCGTCGACGGCTCGATCGGTAGCCGACTCGGCGCCGGTGGGACTGCGCCGGAGCGGGTCCAGGACCAGCTCGTGACGCTCGTCGGGCGGGTGGGCGCGCTGTCGCAGGCCCTCTCGCTCTAGACGGGGCGGGGTCCGATGACGACGGCCGGTCCGCTGCGGGCGCTGACCTCGGGATCGGCCGTCGAGGTCGCGCCCGCGCTGCTCGGAGCGGTGCTGTCCCACACGACGCCCGAGGGCACCGTGTCGGTCCGTCTCACCGAGGTCGAGGCCTACCTCGGGGTCGGCGAGGATCCCGGATCCCATGCGCACCGTGGTCCGACCCCGCGCACGAGTCCGATGTTCGGTCCGCCCGGGCATCTGTACGCGTACTTCAGCTACGGCATGCACGTCTGCATCAACGTCGTGTGCTCACCGGTCGGCACGGCGTCGGCCGTCCTCCTGCGCGCCGGCGAGGTCGTCGCGGGCCTGGAGCTCGCGCGGCTGCGACGCGGTGAACGGGTGCCGGATCGCGACCTGGCCAGAGGACCGGCGCGGCTCACCGTGGCGCTCGGGATCGCGCTCGACCAGTCGGGTGACGACCTCGCCGAGCCGCCCTTCGACCTGCTCCTGCCCGAGCGCCCGCTCGCCTCGGCGACCGGTCCGCGGACGGGCGTCAGCGGGGTCGGTGGGGGAGCCGCCTACCCGTGGCGGTTCGTGCTCCCGGGCGAGACGACCGTCTCGCCCTACCGCCGCTCGCCCAGGGCCGTGGACTGACCCGCCGGCTCAGCCTCGCGCGAGCAGCAGGATCGACGCCACCCCGGCAGCCCAGAGGAGGCTGGCCAGCGAGCCGATGATGAACCGCTCGCGCGCCTCGGCCGAGTCGAGTTCGGTGAAGCGTCCGACACCCTTCACCGCGACGATGACCGCGATCGCCTCCGGATAGCCGGAGAACAACGCGGCGACGAGGGCGAGCCGTTCCAGGATCCCGATCGCGGTCCCGCCGCGCAGCACTTCGATCGGACGTCCGACGACCTGCGAGGCGCTCGGGTTCCGGTGCTCCACGAGGATGCCGCCGTGGATCCCGGGGGCGACGCTGCCCTTCGTCGCGAGGGCGAGGACGAAGGAGGCGATCGGACCACCGCCGGCGACCGCGACGGCGAGGACGAAGACGCCGAGGAGCACGAGTGCCGGACCGGTCGGCGGAACCGAGGGGACGAGCGCGACCAGGAGGGCCCCGATCACCATGAGGGCAGCCGCCACGACCATGAGACGATCCGCGAGACGCGCGCTCAGCACCCGGGCCAGCAGGAGGAAGACGAGCGCGCTTCCGAGGAGGCCGATGACGGTCGGCCAGGTGATGGGCGTGAGCGTGACGAGGTTCATCGCTCGTCCTTTCGGTCGTCGGGGTGGTGCACGGAGGCGTCCTGGTCGAGCTTCGCCAGGAGGCGGATGAGCGCGGTGGTCGCCGCGGCTTCGGCTCGGACTCCGGCGGCCGCGACCCGGCGACTGACCGAACTCTCGGTGATGCCGAGTCGTGCCGCGGCCTCGGACTGGGTCACGCCGGCCGCGAGCAGGTCTGCGACCTCCCATCCGCCGGCGGTCCGCCGGTCGCGGAGGTGGAGGAGGAGTACGATGAGCGCTTCGACGTCGGCGCCGCCCTGCTGGTCGGCCGCCTCGAGCGCGAACCGGAAGGGCGCCCGCTTGGCCCGCGTGACGGCCTCCCGCGCGGCGTAGAAGGCCTGACCGGTCGCGGCTCGGGTTGAATCGGGGAGCGGACGCCGGACGTCGCCTTGTCCGATGCCCACGCTCCAGCCGCGATCGCGGAGGAGGTCGAGGGCGATGGCGAGCGCGACTTCGGCATCCTCGGTGGCGAGCTGGAACTCGTCGCCCGCCGTGCGTTCGGCCTGGAGGAGCAGGCTCTCCGAGAACCGTTCGTTGATCGACTCGATGACACCGGCGGCGCGATCAGGGCCGGTCCGGCTCGCGATCTGATCGACGGTCAGCACGTACACGGCTCTCCTCTCGGCGGTGGGTCGGCTCGATCACCCTAGTCGCAACGTGCAGGTATTTCCACAACTCTGACGAATGAGAGGAATTCCTGCACGTCGTGGTCGCCGCGATCGCGCCGGTGCCGATGCGCCCGATCCAGCAGCCGATGCCGCGCTGATAGCCTTGCAAGCGTGTCGAACCTCGCTCTTCCTGACCAGCGCAACGATCCGACCTTCGAGGACGTCTGGGACGAACTCGTCTGGCGCGGGCTCGTCCACGTGTCGACGGATCAGCAGGAGCTGAAGCGTCTGCTCGGTGGAGCGCCGATCACCTACTACTGCGGGTTCGACCCGACGGCTGCGAGCCTCCACCTGGGCAACCTGGTCCAGCTGCTCGTCATGCGTCGGCTGCAGCTGGCCGGACACCGCCCGCTCGGGCTCGTCGGCGGTTCGACCGGCCTCATCGGCGACCCACGACCGACCGCCGAGCGCACGCTGAACACGCCGGACACCGTCGCCGAGTGGGTGCAATCGCTCCGCGCGCAGATCGAACGCTTCCTCAGCTTCGACGGCGACAACGCCGCGCGCATGGTCAACAACCTCGACTGGACCGCACCGCTCTCCGCGATCGACTTCCTCCGGGAGATCGGCAAGCACTACCGCGTCGGCACGATGCTGAAGAAGGACGCGGTCAGTGCCCGCCTCAACTCGGAGGCGGGGATCAGCTACACCGAGTTCAGTTACCAGATCCTCCAGGGGATGGACTACCTCGAGCTGTACCGCGAATACGGCTGCGTCCTGCAGACCGGCGGGAGCGACCAGTGGGGCAACCTCACGAGCGGCACCGACCTCATCCACCGGGTCGAGCGGGCGACCGTCCACGCGATCGGGACCCCGCTGATCACGAACTCGGACGGCACGAAGTTCGGGAAGAGCGAAGGCAACGCGGTCTGGCTCGACCCGAGCATGACGAGCCCGTACGCGTTCTACCAGTTCTGGGTCAACACCGACGATGCGGACGTCATCGCCCGGCTGAAGGTGTTCACGTTCCTCAATCGGGTGGAGATCGAGCGACTGGCGGCCGCGACCGAGTCGGAACCGTTCAAGCGGGAGGCGCAGAAGACCCTCGCCTACGCCGTCACCGCGCTCGTCCACGGCGTCGCCGCGACGGATGCGGCCATCGCCGCGTCGGCCGCGCTCTTCGGTCAGGGCGATCTGGACGCACTCGACGCGGACACGCTGCGGTCGGCCGTCACGGAGTTGCCGAACGCCCGGGTGGCCGCGGAGACGCTCGTCATCCAGGCGCTCGTCGACACGGAGCTGTGCTCGAGCCTCGGTGAGGCTCGACGCGCGGTCGCCCAGGGAGGCGTCTCGGTGAACAACCGCAAGATCGACGACGTCGACGCGACCCTGGACGACCGGTTCCTGACGGGCGGGGTGGCCGTGCTGCGCCGCGGCAAGCGCACCCTCGCCGGGCTGTTCCTCGACGGAGCACCCGCCTGATCCGCCGACGACGGCATCGTCGTCGTCACCGAACCTGAAGGGGATGCTCCGAGTGCAGCTCTGCGAGGCGTGCGGGACCGAGATCGTCGACCGTCGCGACGGTGTGTGCCCGAGTTGTGGAGCCATGCTGCCGCTGCGCACGGGCGAGCTGTCGACGGTGGAGACCCTGGCCGAGGCCGAGGCCGAGGCGGCAGAGCCGGAGCCCGTGGACGAATCGGCGGACGAGCCCGAGTCGGAGTCGACGGACGACCGGCCAACGCCGGCCGACGACGGCGACCTCGTCGAGACCGATGCACCCCACGTCGAGACCGATGCCCCCGCGGGTGAAGCCGATCGGCTGCCGTCGCCGGACGTCGACACCACTGAGCCCACGCCCGCCAATACCGCGACGTCGATCCCGGCGATCGCCGTGCCGACACCGGTTCCAGATGCTGAGTCCACCAACCCGGCCCCGGCGTCGGCTCTGCATGCGGCGACAGCCGTTGCGGCCGGGCCGGCTTCGGCAAGCGCCGCGGGGGAGGCACCGGGGGAACAGACCGCGACCGCGACCGCGCCCCGCGCCCTCTGGCACCCTGATTCGTTGCCCACCACGGCCAAGCGGACCCCCTCGCGCCGACGATGGTTCCTCCTCGGCGGACTCGCACTCGCCGTGGTCGCTGCGATCGTCGCGGTCGTGCTCATCGTGGTCGCGGCCGTTCCCCACCGCGTCGAGGGGCTCGCGCTCCTCCGCGACCTCCCGACGAAGCCGACCGTCGGAACATGGGAACTCGCGCATCCGCTGGACGACGAGGTGGCCGCGGGCGACGAGCTCTACCTGAACGGGTACACCGCGAGCCCCAACACTGCGCTGCTCGTGTGGTCGACCGACCGGCCACTGGATCAGACGGCCCTCGACGACGCTCCGGGCGAGACGGTGGTCTCCCTGGTGAACACGGCGAACGGCCACACCCTCTGGGACCGTCGCGTCACCGAGCTCTCTCCGGAGTTCGACCGCTTCGACGCACCGGTGGTCGTCTCCCCACCCGATGCGGCCGCGATCGTGCTGAGTCAGGGCGACCTCATGGTGGCCGTGAGCCGTCGCGACGGGCACGTGGTGTCCACCTCGCAAGAGCACTCGAGTGTCGAGGGGATCGGCTTCGCCGACTTCGCCGCGCCGGCGGCGTTCGTCCCGGGTCTCGAGGGTGACCTGCTCATCTCGTCGACCACGGCCGACGGCACCGGGACGGTCGGCCGCTACCGGTCGACGGACCTGACCGACCCGGTCTGGGAGGTCAGCGGTGACGCCGGCGAGCGGGCGACCACCGCGGGCGACAAGCTCTTCTACGACGGTGCGGTCTACTCGCTCGACGACGGATCGACCATCGACTGGCAGGGCGACCTCTCCTGGTACTACCAGCAGGTGGGCGGCGATCTCGTCGCGATCGACTACTCCGGCAACGACACCACGATCCGCGGGGTGGACGACCGCACCGGCGCCGAGCGCTGGAAGGCGACCGGGGCGCTGCCGGTGGTGCTCGACGCGAGCGGGCTGTTGGTCGTCGCCGACCAGTCGGGGGAGCGGGTCCGCCGCCTCGACCCGCGATCCGGCGAGGTCGAGTGGCGCAGCGGACTGACGAGCACCTGGGACGGCGCCTACACCGTGGGCGACACGATCATGCTCGGTGACGGCGAAGGCGGATACACCGGGGTCGGCGCTCGCGACGGTGAGATCCGATACGAGGAGCAGGACGCCGAGGGCAGCCTCGTCGGATACAGCGATCGGGCCCTCCTGCTCACGCTCGACGGCACGCTCGTCGGGATCGACGCGACCACGGGCGAGCGCAGTTGGTCGGTCGACTCCGCCGGAGACGAGTACTCGTTCACCGCCTGGGGCGGAAGCCCACTCGCCGTCGCGACGGTCGTCGCGGCCGGTTCCGGCTCAGCGGCCGTCCTCGGCATCGGTGACGCTGATCGGGACTGAAGCGCGTGGATCCGGGCGACACGCCCGGGATGCAGCGATGATTTGCCAGCCCCTGGCGGTCTGCGTAAAGTAATCACTCGTCACCCCAAAGGTGCGGGAAGCGGAAGAGCTTCCCGGCCTCAAGTGGGACTGATACCCAGCCAGAAGCCGAGCATCTCCACGTGAGTCAAACTCACACTTGAGATCGTCTCACTTCAAGACTAGGTTGGAACTTCCCAGCTCTCGGGTCATCGAAGCGGTGAGGATCAGACGGACTCCGGTCCACTCAGATCAGCTCCTGGTTCGACTTGACAAGAACCGAAGAAGTGGTAAGTTAGAGAAGTTGCCCTGCAGGGCGGTCGTGATGGCCAAAGGCAGGAGCATCCGATCCTTGAGAACTCAACAGCGTGCACAATGTCAAATGCCAAAAACCTCGTGCAATTGATGCCTTCCTTTTCGGTTGGTTGATGTTGTAAGAGATTCCTTTGGAAAACATTTAAACAAAACAAAGCAAGTCAGTAATGATTTGTTCTGTCAGTTTCAAACTTGCATCGTGTTCACCTATTCCGGTGGCATGGTGCGCGAAATGTGCCGGCTGCTTCGGTGGTCGTGCAATTCAACATTTACGGAGAGTTTGATCCTGGCTCAGGACGAACGCTGGCGGCGTGCTTAACACATGCAAGTCGAACGATGAAGCCCAGCTTGCTGGGTGGATTAGTGGCGAACGGGTGAGTAACACGTGAGTAACCTGCCCTTGACTCTGGGATAAGCGTTGGAAACGACGTCTAATACCGGATACGAGCTTCCACCGCATGGTGAGTTGCTGGAAAGAATTTTGGTCAAGGATGGACTCGCGGCCTATCAGCTTGTTGGTGAGGTAATGGCTCACCAAGGCGACGACGGGTAGCCGGCCTGAGAGGGTGACCGGCCACACTGGGACTGAGACACGGCCCAGACTCCTACGGGAGGCAGCAGTGGGGAATATTGCACAATGGGCGAAAGCCTGATGCAGCAACGCCGCGTGAGGGA